>CAZACJ010000078.1:0-23678 GCA_964483385.1 uncultured Pirellula sp.
TTCTTCGACGGTAGGGGGGGGGGCGGCAGGCGGTGAGATCAGGCTTTCTGCTAGAGCGAGAATGCTCTCTTCGTCGAGTTCCATCGGTGCTGGGGTAGGCAGTTCCTGTGCAGGAGGCTCGGGGGGGAGGGTTCTGTTATTGTCCAGTAGTGCTGCAAGTTCCGTTTGGCTGGCGGGGAGTTTTAAGGGAGCAAGAGATTCTTGGAGGGAACTAGATGAGGCGTCGATTGGTAATGAATCGTTTTGTACGTCGGTACCGTCTCCCCATTGGATTGTCGGTGCGACCGCGACTGGGTAAGGAGCTTCGCCGGGTTGCATAGAACCATGAGGTGAGCCACTTGGAAGTCGCGTACCGTATGCATAGAGAATGAGCCAGATGTGAGCCAGGATCGCCACAGCGGCGCATTTGGCAAGGAGTTTCGATTGTCCCCAGCGGGACCAAGACATGAACAGCAGGCTCAGGGCGACAACAGCCAGGCCACCCCCTAGCAGCAGTGCCCATCGGTTCTCGGTCATCGCACTCTCGCATTGGCCGGTGAACCTGCAGTGGTAGCCCACCGGATATCTTGAACACCCGATCTGCTGATCGCTTCCATCACCATGCTGGCTTGGCCGACTGCGACACCTGTATCAGGACGAAAACGGATTTGAAGATCTGGGTAGTTTCGAACCATCGGAGCGAGGATCGAAGTTAGTTGATCTGTACTGAGTCTTTGGCCGTCGAATTCGATAGTTCCATCTGCAAATAGATTTACGATTTTTGCGGATGGTCGATCGAGGAGAGTTTCGGGAGAAGTAGACTTTGGCAGTTTGACGGAAATTTGGTGTTCGCCGTCGGTGAAGCGAGTTCCGACCATAAAGAAAATGATGAGCAGGAATAGAACATCGATCATACTTGTTAAGTTGATGCCGGGCAGTTCTTCGTCTCGGGTGGTTTTAAGGGGCATCTTCGAACCTTCTACAATCGATTCGTCATTCCGGAGATTGCTGATGTGTACGATTAAGCGGCTTTGCGACTGCGAGTACGGCTGCGTCCACCTTCGCTCTCCTGAAGTCCTTCAGCACTAATAGCGTCGACGAGTCGTTGAGCGAAGGTATCCATTTCTACGATTAAACTATCGATTCGGCCGACAAAGAAGACGTATAGTGCGTATGCAGGAATAGCGACGAGCAAGCCCGCGGCGGTTGTCAGTAATGCTTGGCTGATACCACTAGCGAGGAGTTCTGGTCGGCCCATGGCTTGGGTATTGGTAATGTCATTAAAAGATTGGATCATGCCAAGGACGGTACCAAGAAGTCCGAGCAGGGGCGAAATATTGCTGATAGCTAGAATGGTACGCATATTTCGGCGTAGAGCATTGCATTCTCGTTCCCCTGCGTCGATGACGGCTTGTTCGATTTCTACCGCAGGTTTTCCATATCTCCTGAGTGCACCCATCAACACGCGGGACATTGGACTGCCGTTTTTTTCACACAGTTCAATCGCTTCGTCCCGATCGATTAATTGTTGCTGCAGTTGCTCTAAAACGCGTGTAACGAATGGGCGTGGCACAACGCGAGATCGTCTCAAGGCAACCCAGCGTTCGAAGGTAAACACCATCAACCCGAATGAACAGAGTGCGATTGGGTACATCATCCAACCACCGTCATGGAAGACACTTAGTAGACTCTTGCTCGAGTTTTTGGTCGTGTCTGCGGCGGTGTTTGGGGTCGGTTGCGAGCCGGAAGTGTAATTGACATTGGAGCCCGAGGTATTCGGTGTGGGAAGGGCAGCGATCCTCGGATCGTTTGTCATTCCCGCATTGGTTCCGTTGGTAATAGGCATACCATTGCCATTCTGGCCGTTCGCAAACCCTGCTCCTGCGGGAGCGAATCCTTGTTGAGGATAGCCGTTGGGAGAAAATCGTTGACTCTGCCCAAAAGCTACAGGCAACGAGAGCCAGAGAGCGAAACTAAACGCTACCCAAGCTATAGGTTGTCGAGCAGGATGGAACGGAATCGAGGAGATCATCGCAGGGAACTTGTCGGACGCTGGGTCGATTGAACTGGAGGAACACTCGGTTTGGATATCTGAACTCCTGCAGATTCTGCGGTGAGAGTGGCAGCTTGTCGGCAAGCCTCAAGTTGCTTTTCGACAACTTGTTTCCATCGCGAATCGACATCGAGACTCAACACATTTTCGTAACCAACACAGGCTTCGTGGAATCTACGTTGCATGACGTAGGATTCCGCAGTTGCCCACCAGGCTTTGGCCAGCAACTCTGCGGGAGGGGTTGGCAGCCGATGGACAATCGATTCGAACACTTCACGTGCCTCGTCGAACCTCGCGTTGAAAACCAAACAACGAGCAAAGACATAATCGACGTATCCACGCTCGTTGCATTCGGGAAAATGCGCACGAATGTCACAAACGGTTGATTCTGCCAACTTCCAATCCCCTCGCACGATCGCAATTTCGCTACGTCGCAGGAGGACTTGGGGAATCCAAGTGGGAGGTTCCGGTTGGGCAAGATAGGCGGAGATCGTTTTTTCCAATAGACGAAGTGTGTTTTCTGCTCTGTCCCATTCTTGCAAGTGGACTTGGCACTCGAGTTGATTGCGTAGGATCCACTGCTCCGCTTCGCGAACCGAAACATTTTCGCCTTCCATTGCTCGATCTGTATCGCGGGCTGTCGGTTGTGAATTGTACAAGGCATGCAGTGCCCATCGCCACTGCCCTTGGCGTATCATTTCTTTGGCCTCTTCGCGGTAAGATTCCGTAAGCCATTTTTCCAGTCGCTCGATAGCAAGTTGGATTGTTTTCTGAGGTGACTGTTTAGGAGGTGTTTCTTCTTTCGAGCGAAATTCGAACACGATGCTCTGGGTTTTGCATCGCCAATCCGAGAATTCTTGAAGCCAGTTTTCATCCTCACTTCGTAGAGTGGCGAGCACCGCAAAAAAGGACGCTTCGTATGCTAGCAAAGACTCTGGTGCTTGCGTTACGACTTGGTTTAGCGATTCTTTGGCGGTCTGCCATTGTCCGTTGCGAAAGGCTTCGGTTCCTTCACGGTAGGACTGCGCGATTGATTTTACCGGCTTGGTAGTCGCAGACGCGGATTCGTCCGTGTTTTGGGCGAAGAGCGGTGCTTGGAAAGCGGAGAGGATTGCCGTGCACCACAGCAAATGTGTGTGGCGTTTCTGGATCAGAAACGGACTTGGTGTGAGGTTTTTTATTGTGAAATCGTTGATTGGCATTTTGCACCTTGGAGGACTTCACGCTGCGCACGTGGTTGGTATCGACAGCAAGCGGTTGAAATCATTGCGTGTTATTTGATGGGTCGGAGAGAGTATCCACCTGCGCCATGCTACCTGTTTTACCCACTCCCCCTGTTCTCTCGTTTCCAGTCGCATCGCCATTGCATGGGGACGCAATCGATGGTTCTTTGCCATTTTCAATTGCATTGTGAAGGGTTGATTTGCTAGGAGTACATTTATGGCGAGAATGTTTTCGCCGTGGAATTCAAAGATCGATTAGCGATTGCGGCTTGTATGCTTCGACTGAAAGCCAACCTGACCATTGAGAGCCGTTTCAAAGAGACGCATTTGGTGCGTTTGCGATTCGGTTTGAGGGGAGCTTTGGTTTTCATCGTGTGTGTTCCTTTGCATGTTGGATGCCGGATTCTCGATCGCGGGCAACGCAATCAATCGCTGGTATCCGCGAGACAGTTGTCTTTGCGTGGCACGGAGGCTTATCAGCGGGATCGCATTCAAGATGCGGAGTTGTTGTTTACGCAGGCGTTAACCCAATCCCCTTATGACGAGCGAGCGCACTGGGGGTATGCGAATACTCTTTGGAAGCAGGGTGACAAGAACAAGGCGATCGAGCATATGGCCGAAGCCTATAGGCTATCGGGACGCAATCCAGACTATGCGGTGCAGCTAGGGGAGATGCATTTGGAGATCGGGAATCAAGAGTCAGCAAAGCAGCTCGCACTGGATGTTCTCTCTGCGAATCGGGGGCATTCAAACGCTTGGGCATTGCTAGGAGATGTTCATGGAAAGCAAGCCGATTGGTCGAGTGCTTTGGAGTGTTATCATCATGCTTTGATTCTCCGTAGTGACTTTCCGAAAGTGCAGTTTGCGATTGCGGAGATTTATCGCACGACGGGCCGGCCGGAAAGAGCGTTGGCGACACTTGATCACATGGCCGACTTGCATGTAGCTGTTTTAGATTCCCCGGATCATTTGCTTTTGCGTGGTTTAGTTTATGCCGATTTGAATCGTACGCGTGAAGCGTCGGAGTTGTTGGCGAAGTGTTCAGAGAGGCTTCCTGCTGAGGCGTGGGAGAAGCAGCTTTCGGTGGTTGAAGCTCAGGTGCGGTGTGCGGATCTTGTGCAGGCCAGGATGGCAATTGGTCGTATTCCTGAAATGCAAGCTAGTACCAAGCAGGTTAGTTATTGGCAGACGAGGTTGAATGAAGATTTCCTGCGACTGGCCAATGCGACAGCTCCGGTTCAGGGGGGTGGCGAAGTAATTTGGAATGGGTCTACAGGAACGGATTCGTCCATCAAAAACAATTATCTTGCAGAGCCGCCGAGGATGCCCCGCAACATTCGTTAGGTGGTTTTTTGTTGGGTAGCTGTCCAATCCTGCGAGTAGAATCGTCTTTTTCGGTTCAAAGGGGGTGGCACTTCGGGGTTGCTTGCGGATTCTTGCATTCTCAAAACCGCGGAAACCGATAAGATTTCAGCGTGTTTGTCCAGCGAGCCAAATAGCGTTTTACATGGAGCAAGTCCCGTCGCTGGGTTGGCTTTTTACTTCCTCAAGTGTGCATTATGCCTCTGATCGTCCAAAAATTTGGTGGTACTAGCGTCGCAACTCCAGAAAAGATTCAGTCCGCTGCGAGGAAGGCCATTCGCGCACAGAACGAGGGTAACCAAGTGGTCGTGGTTGTCAGCGCGATGGGGCATCAGACCGATCATTTGATTGAGTTAGCGAGGCAAGTGAATGCCGAGCCCCCTGCGCGTGAAATGGACATGCTTTTGAGTACCGGGGAGCAGGTCAGCGTGGCTTTGATGGCGATGGCGATTCACAAGTTTGACAAGAAAGCCGTCTCGTTGACGGGAGCCCAGATGGGGATTCGAACGGACAGTTCGTATACCAAGGCTCGCATCAAGACGATTTCGACCGATCGGATTCGTCGGTTGCTCAATGAGGGCAACATAGTCATCGCGGCGGGTTTCCAAGGGATCGACGACGATTTCAATATTACTACCTTGGGCCGTGGTGGGAGCGACACAACTGCTGTTGCGCTTGCTGCAGTCCTCGGTGCGGATGCTTGTGAGATCTACACGGACGTCGATGGCGTTTACACGACCGATCCTCGGTTGTTGCCGGAAGCTCGCCAGATGGGGCTTATCAGTTATGACGAGATGCTAGAGCTTGCCAGTTTAGGGGCGGGGGTCATGCACAATCGTTCGATTGAGTTTGCAAAGAAGTTTCATGTACCGATTCGAGTGCGAAGCAGTTTCTCCGATGCTCCTGGTTCGATGATTGTAAGTATTCCTGAATCGCCATCTGTTCCCGTCTGTGGTGCGGCTTTGACGTTGGATGAAGCACGGCTAACGATTAAAGGTGTCTTGGACTCACCGGGCATGAGTTATGAAATCTTTAAGCGGCTTGCGGACCGCAAGATTACCGTCGACATGATTGTTCAGAACATTGGGATGGACAATCGAGCGGACATTTCGTTCACGGTTCCAAGCGATGAATTGCGCGACGCGCAGCGAGCGATTCAAGAGGCAATGCCATTGGTGCAAGCCTCTGGCGTAACGATCGATGATGCGGTGGCTAAGGTGTCCGTTGTAGGGTTAGGGATGGCGGAGCAATCGGGGGTCGCGGAGAAAATGTTTGCGGCTTTGGCAGCTGCCGGAATTAACATCCAAATGATCACCACGAGCGAAATCAAAATCAGTTGCCTTGTTCAACGCTCTGCTGGAACTCAGGCTCTACGTGCAGTCCACAGCGCGTTCGAGCTTGATAAAAAACCAACGGATGCAAATGAATGGCTTATCGGGCAATCCCAAATGCAAAAAGAGAGTCCTGATGCGGTTGTTGAACGACTGCGTTCGACCAATTTAGAGCAGTTGACTCTTCTGGATATCTCGTTGCTCGATCACCAAGCGCGTATCACATTGAGTGGTGTGCCAGATACGCCGGGTTTAGCTGAGCAAGTTTTCAAAGAGATCGCTGCGGCAGGTGCCGTGGTCGATATGATCGTACAAAGTTGCGACGGGCATGAAGGTGAGACATCGATCAGTTTCACCGTACCAAATGAGCAGATGGATCGCTGTTTGGACGTTCTCAACAAAAAAGCAGGCTACGGTGTACGTAAGGTCACCAGCGCCGCGAACATCTCTAAGTTATCCGTCAGTGGTATTGGACTTCGCAGTCATACGAGCGTGGCGATTGCCTTGTTCAAGGCGCTTGCAGACGAAGGGATCAACGTGTTGATGACCAATACGAGCGAGTTACGAGTCAACGTCGTTATCGAGGGGAAAGACGCCCAGCGCGGGCTTGCTGCCCTCAAGACAACTTTTGCGAGTGCATTGATCTAATGGTCTTACGTTCAGTCGTTCAGGAAGAGACTTTGGGAGCTAACTTTGGGAGCTAAGTCGAGCAGGCCGAAGTTTGTGTACTTCGATTTGGGAAATGTGTTGCTTTTTTTTGACCATGGGATTGCGGCACGTTCGATGTCGAAAGTCATCGGTGTAGCGCCCGATGTGATTCGGAAATGTGTTTTTGATTCACAGCTGCAGATTGGCTACGAGAGGGGAGAGCGAACCACAAGGGAATTCGTCGCCATCCTGGAGGAGCAATTTGGTAAGCCACTTTGTATCGATGCATTGAAAGAGGCTGCTGCGGATATTTTCGTACCGAATGCGAACATCTTACCCGTTCTCGAGAAAATCAGACGAATGCAGATCCCGATGGGCTTGCTGTCGAACACTTGCGAAGCGCACTGGGAGTGGATTCTTAGGATGCGTTATCCTCAAGTCTTGGGTTGGTTTGATCCCATCGTGTTGTCCTATGAAGTTCAAAAGATGAAACCAGAGCCGGAGATTTATCAGGTTGCTACCTCGTTAGCAAATGTTTCTCCGGGCGATATTTTCTTTACGGACGATCGGGTAGAGAATATTGACGGCGCAATCCAAGCCGGTTGGCAAGCGTCCGTGTTCACCAGCGCAGATCGGTTGATGGACCAAGTTGCTGCTTGGGATTCGCTTCGTTGATCGCTAACGGTTTACGCCGGTTTGGAGTGAGTTTGGCGAGGATCCTGATGTTGTGGCCATGGTGAGTCTCTCAACGTACTTGCTTACTTCGTTGCGATGGATCACGGGCAGATCGCCTGGAATGCTGTATTTAATTCCAGCCATGGCGTTTCCCCAACGCAGTGCTTCTTCGAGCGACCAATCCTGTAGGTAGCCATAGAGCACCCCTGCGGAGAAAGCGTCTCCACCTCCGAGTCGCCCCACGCTTAACTGGCCACTGTCTTCGACACGAATGGTCGGTACGTGAACACAGGTTTCAGAACAAGCGGCGATTGCCCCCGCAACTCCGAGGGTAATGACGGTCGGCTTACCGTTTCTAAGTTCGCATAGGGTTTGAACCACTTTTTGGTTTTCGCAGTCTGTCGGCAATTGTAGCCAAGCTGTGGCATCTCGTTTTGCAAAGAACACGAGGTCGGATTCTTTCACCCAAGGAAGGGTGTGTTCTCTTGCGGAGTTCATATCCCAGAGTTTAGCGCGATAGTTAAAGTCAAAGCTGACTTTTGAGCCGGAAGTTGTTGCGAGCTTCTTCGCTGCGAACATCATCTCCCGAGATTGTGGTCCGAGGGCAAGCGAGATACCGGTCGCATGAAACCAGCGAGTCGTTTGCAAGGGTGCGATTGGTAACTCTGCAGCTTGAAAGTTTGCGAATGCAGAATCGCGGCGATCGTATATTACTTCTCCAGTACGTGGGCCTGAACCGGGCTCATAAAAATATAGACCAAGTCGATCTCTATCCGACCAAACGACGTGCTGCGTATCGACGCCATGCATTGCAATCCCACGTGCGACTTGTTGCCCCATAGCGTGGTTAGGAAGCCGAGAGATCCAAGCCGTTTTTAGCCCAAGACGAGCTAGGCCAACGAGCGTATTGGATTCGCTACCGCCGAGATGAACTTCCATCTCGCTAGACTGTTCGAGTCTTAGGGGGGGCTTGGGAGAAAAGCGTAGCATGGTTTCGCCGATAGAAACCAAATCATACAACGGAGTATTCATGCAGGACGCCCTTGATGCGTGCGTTGTCACAGGTGGGATAGTTGCTTATCGAAGATCATGAAAGATCACCGCAAGCCGTAGAGCGTAAATTCTACGCGACGATTGGTTGCGCGGCCTGCGGGGGTTTGGTTCTCCATAATCGGCTGCGATGCGCCTGCTGCTCGGGCCGTCAATTGTCCTGGTTCGAATGCACCTCTCTGACGCCAGTAATATTCAATCGCCTTTGCTTGAGCTTCGGTGAGCCTTGCCGCTTCGATCGCCATCGTCTCAGAGGTTGACGAGTTCGGTGTTTGACCTTGAACTGCGGCTTGCAGCGCTAATAATTCAGGCGAGAAATCGGGGGCTGATTTGGCGACGGCATCGGTATGGCTTTCGATCATGATACGAGCAGACGAACCGCCGGTTTGAAGAGCATCTGCAATTCGGTCTAACAAACCACCCGCGCTGCTGGTCCATTGGGTGGTGCCCGGTTGGAATAGTTGGTCTGCCGGTACACGCAGCCGCAACGCAGTTCCATCGGTTTCGACTGGGTAACCGAGGCTACGGAGCGCTGCGACGATTTGGGTTTCTGATCCTGCGGTTTTTCCACCGGTGCCGCTACTCGTGTTTGCGGTTAATCTTGCGCTGCTGCGCGGGGGAGTATTTGCTGAAGAGCCCGGGGGGGAGTTGTTTAGTGAGTTTGCGGTATTGGAGTTAGGAGCTTTATTGGGGGCAGCGAGTGCTAAGCGAGCTTGTTGGAGTTGTGCGGAGAGGTCTCCGAGTTGTCGTTGCATTAAATCAGCTCGTTCACGCTGTGTTTGTGTTTGCTGTTGGGCTTGGGCGAGTTGGTTATACAACTGGCGGTTATTTTCATCGAGTACTCTAGCTCGGCGTTCAAGCTCTGCGATTTGGGCTGCGTTTGCTAAGGAGCTTGATCCTTCGCCTGCGACCGACTTCGAGAGGGCCGCGAGGCTGCCATCTGGACCTGCGGTGGGTGGTATGTTGGTGGCGAGGGGAGTTCCGGATGGACTTACTGGCGTGGCAGCCGGAGGGGGGGCCACTGCGACGGGGCTTCCAGGTGTGAAGGGCTTGAATATTGGCGAGTTGGAGGAAACGAGGTAGGGCTGGCTTTTGGGGCATCCGCACAGCGAAATCGAAACGATGGATAGTATCCACATGCCACCATTCATGAGTCGATTTGCGTTTAGGAAGCTAGACACGCTGCGATTCGTTTTGGACGCAGGGGGATCCGCGTGGTTGGATGAGTTTACGGAACCTAGGTGAGTGGAGCTCATGGATCCAGCGAATCCCTACGGATCGAAGCGATGCGAAGTATGCGTGAATTTGTGTCGGATTCGTACCAAGTTTTTTCCATGTAGGGCAATCCCAAAGCGTGTTTGCTAGCGATGTCGGCGTGTGGGGCTTTGGGAATTCGACCTAGCTTTAGAGCCACAGGTTTTGCTATCAGGTAGAGGGGCTTGCAATGCACCCCATCAGGATGCTTGGAATGTCGGATTTCCAAGTGGCTCTTCAATTAACGCAACTATTTCGTCACCCAGACTATGTCAGAATCGGAACATCAACGCATCCGACAAGTTGCAGCGGCCATTGCTCAGATGGACGCGGATTCGGCAGAGCAGCTAATAGCGCATTTTCCCATCGAGTTGCAGGCGAAGGTTCGCAAGGAGATCGAGCGAATCGAAGTGGAGACTGTTGTGGTGGCAGAGGGTGGAAAGCGGGTGGCCGTTGGGCGAGGCACTACGCTTGATGTAGGGCAAGGTATCGCCGATCGTGCGACTCAGGATTCCCGGGTAGAGTTTCATGAAGTGACTGGCGGGGTGGTTGGCGGGGTGGCTGGACTTGATCATTCGGTTCAGAATTTGTTGGGACGAAGCGTTGACGATTTTGTTTGGTTGGAAAGCTACACATCGGAACAGCTAGCGGGTAGTCTCTCGACACTGCGTCCAGTAGTTGCTGCGATGATACTTAAGCATTTGCCACTTGAGATCGGTACTCGCATCGTACAATTGCTTCCGTCGACTTTTGCGAGAACATGTATGAATGCTGTTCAGAGTTTGCACTCAGCGCATCCAGAGGCGTGTTCCATTGTTCTTTCCCAGTGGCGATTGGATTTAGCCGATCAGGTCGGTCGTCAGACCGTCGAGCGACGCGATGACGAAAAGGTGCGGGAGTTGCTGAAGGCTTTGGTGGTAAATGGAGCGAATAGCGTTTCCGAATCGTTCCAAAGTACAAGCGTCGATTCGCATGGATCCACGGATGGATCTAGGGATACTGTCTCGCGTTTGCCGGCCGATTTAGGCTTGGGGGTGGAAGCATCTGCAACGGTGATACCGATGGTATCCGCTGCTGCGATTCAGGGGGCAGTGCAGGTCTCGAGTAAGGGGACAGCCCTGGGTATGCCCTCAGATTCCAATTCGGTTGTTCCCGGATCGGGATCGAACGCGGTCAAACCGAGTTACAGTACCAATTCGCTTGGGGGAGTGAAGTCAGGGACGGGAAGTGCCAAGGAGCGGTTACATGATTCGGGGTCATTTGTGATTCCAATTGATCGAAAACTGACTCGTAATGAACTGTTACAAGAATTGTTGCAGTTGGAAGATGTGGAGTTCTTGCGAGTTCTTTACCAGCATGAACCGAAGGTAGTGTTGAGTTTTCTGGCGGGTGCTGGCAAGCCACTGCGACATCGAATCGAACAATTAACTGCACCGAAGTTGCTTCCCAAGCTACGTCGCGAGCTAGCCAGTCACCGGCAGCCTTCCGAAGAGGAGTGGCGAGGGATCGCAATGCAAATCAACCAATCGATTCGTGCATTGCAATCGGTTGATGCAACTACTAGCAATACAGTCAATCGCGTTTCCGCGTAGTTCATTTCAGGAAGGTATCTAGGCGAGATGGCATCGATTCTAAAACCCAAATCGCTATTTGCTAAACTTGCGAATCCAGTCGCCTCAACTGCTCCTGCTGCGAACCATGTATCGCCAGGTGTTTCCGTGGAATCAACCGTTGGCATATCTGATGACTCAGGGGGGGATTCTGTTGCGACAGGATTGCAAAGTAGCGGTGAGGCTACCAAGCCGGAGGTGAGTGCTAGGTCGGGGTCGGGTGTAAGCGACAATGCGATGTTGGACGGGGTTCGGCAGCAGGCCCGTTCGATACTTGAGCAATGCCAGCGTGAATGCGAAGCGTTGAGAGAGGCTACGAAGCAACAAGCCATTGATGAGGGCCAAGCGATCATTGATCGGTTAGCCCGTCAGCAGGCGGATCAGATTGCGCAAGAACGCGTGCAGGAGGTTTTGACTCGGGTCGATACGCTCTGCGAAGCGTTGGAGTTAGCGACGGAGGATTGGTTGCGCAACTGGCAGCATGAAACGGTTTCGTTAGCGATAAAAATTTCTGAGAAGTTGTTAGTCCGTCAAATTGAGAGTGATCCGACCATATTGTTGACTTGGATCGAGGACATGGTCCGATTGGTTCAGGGGCAACGACGCATAGTTATCAAACTCAGCACACACGATGCGATGCAGCTTTCGGATGCTTTACCCGAATTGATCGCTCGGCTTTCGCCTGGAGTGGAGTTTCAGGTTGTCGAGGATCCGACTTTCTCCGTTGGATCTGTAGTATTGGAGACGCCTGAAACCACGCTTGATCGGTCCTTAAAAACACAGCTTGACCGACTCCAGCAAGAATTGGCTTAGTTCTTTTCACCGCTTGATTGCGATTCAACCTCTTAACGACTTCAACGATCACTGATGAACCGAAACATCGCTTGTCAATCCAATACTGAAGTTCAAGGTGATAGCGCATTTGATGTAGCGAGTCTAAAGCAACGGATCGCGGGTCGTTTTCCGAAGCTTCCGCAAAGTTCGCAATGGAATCAGCCGCTTCAGCGGTTGTTGCCGTTTTGTGTTTCTGGCAAAGTATGTTCGTTGCATGGGGGGGTGATTACAGCTCAAGGTTTGCCGCTTCCAATCGGAGCAGTCACGCAGATCCATCGTCAGGGGCTTGATCCTTTGGAGGGTGAGGTGATTGGCTTTGATCATCAGCAAACGATTATTGCTCCTCTTGATCCTCTTGAGGGGGTTCGTGCTGGGGATCGTATAGAGCTGAAGCAATCAGCACGGACGATTCGGGTAGCGTCGGATGGATGTGGGCAAGTGTTGGATGCAACCGGTTTGCCTCTTGAGGGTGGTCGTTTACGGACGGCTGGGTATCGCGTTCCGGTCGATGCACCTGCCTTGGCACCGCTATCACGAATACCGATTCGAAATCCAATGCAGACAGGGATTCGTAGTATTGATACTTTGTTGACCATAGGTCAGGGGCAGCGAGTCGGTGTATTCGCAGCTGCAGGAGTTGGGAAGAGTACCTTGTTGGGGATGCTAGCGAGAGGGACGCAAGCAGACCATGTAGTGATTGGTTTGATCGGAGAGCGAGGGCGAGAGGTACGGGAGTTTTTAGAGAACGATCTTGGGGAAGCGGGGCGCAAGAAATCGACAACGGTTGTTGCTACCAGTGACCAAACGGCAGCCAAGCGAATTTTGGCAGCGAAGTCGGCAACAGCAATTGCTGAATCTTTGAGAGATCAAGGAAAATCGGTTTTATTGCTGATGGATTCTTTGACGCGGTTTGCGACAGCGCAGCGTGAGATTGGGCTAGCGGCAGGTGAGGCTCCCACAACGCGTGGGTACCCTACAAGTGTTTTCTCTGCTATTTCGCAATTGGTGGAGCGATCGGGAAACGCACAGCGTGGATCGATCACTGCCATTTACACCGTATTAGTCGAGGGAGACGATCACAATGAACCGATAAGCGATGCGGTTCGAAGTTTTGTTGATGGGCATATCACGCTATCGAAATCCTTGGCTAATCACGGGCATTATCCGGCGATTGACGTATTGCGCAGCTTGAGTCGGCTACAGGAGCATCTAACTTCTCATGATCAGTTTGCTTTGGCGAATGAGTTGAGAAAGTGGTTAGCAATTTATGACGAGCATCGCGAATTGATTCAAATTGGTGCTTATCCCCACGGCAGTAATAGGCAGATTGATCAAGCAATCAGGCTTAAGCCTGCAATCGACTCTTTTTTAGGCCAGTCAAGGACGGAGCATATCGCATCTAGCGAAGCTTGGCATGCTCTAGCTCATCTTCTGCACCGCGAGGTTGATGGCTATCGGACGGTGTAGTAGATGAGCAATCGAGATATCCATAAGCAATTGATAAAAGTACGACGGTGGCAACGCGATCAGCAGGTCGTGCAGGTCCAGGGTACGGAGCGAGCCATCGGTATACTTAAGAGTGAAATTGAGCAATTAGCGTTGGCAATCTCGCAGTGGAGTGATGCTCGCCGGGCGCTTCAGTCTGGTATCATCAAGCTGAATGAGTGGCGTGAGAACGAAACTCACCGCAATGAGCTGTTGCGGATGCACGAGTGTTATGTCGAAGAGCTCGATGTCTTAAGTAAGACGTTAAACGAGCAAAGGTTTGAACTTCTGGAGCGTGAAAAAAGCTTGAAGCAAGTTGAAAGGCTAGAAGAAGTAAGGATGGAGCATCAAGCGGAGCAATTGCGTTCTGACGAACAAGCGAATCTCGATGAGTGGTCTGGAGCTCAGGCGAGAATGTCTCGCACGACACGGCCGTGAACATCCGTTAGCCGGAAGTCGCGTCCTGCGTAGCGGTAAGTCAATTTTTCGTGATCAAAGCCCATCAGGTGAAGGATTGTTGCGTGCAGGTCATGCACGCTTGTGGGGTTTTCTTCGGCGCGAAAACCAAATTCGTCGGTAGCACCGTAGGTTGTTCCACCGCGAATGCCTCCGCCTGCTAACCAGACGCTGAACCCCCAATGGTTGTGATCTCTTCCGGAGCCACCTTCGCTTACTGGAGTACGTCCGAATTCACCGCCCCATAGTACGAGCGTATCGTCCAACATTCCCAAGCGTTTTAGATCGGTGAGGAATGCTGCGATTGGTTGATCAATTTCACCGCAGTTTGTGCGCATGTTCTTTTCGATATCACCGTGATGATCCCACGGTTGACCTGCGCCGTGCCACAACTGCACATACCGGACGCCGCGTTCTAGCAATCGCCGAGCCATGAGGGTTTGCCGACCGTGGACTGTATCGCCATAGAGGTCGCGAATATGCTGTGGCTCTTGTTGAATATCAAAAGCATCTGCTGCTTCGGTTTGCATTCGAAATGCAAGTTCAAAGGACTGTATTCTTGCTTCGAGTCTCGGATCTTCTTTTGCAGCGGGGTGTTGTTCGGCGAGTCGACGAAGTAGTTTGAGTTGCCGTTGCTGCACTGTTGGGGTTGCGTGCGGGCTTCGGATATTCTCGATTAGCTTTTCGAGTTCTGTATGTTTGGGATCGATAAAGGTGCCTTGATAGGCACCGGGCAAGAAGCCATTTTGCCAGTTAGCGGTATCTTTGATTGGGTATCCTCCGGGGCACATAGCGATAAAGCCGGGGAGATTTTCGTTTACAGACCCTAATCCGTACATGAGCCACGATCCTAGACTTGGTCGGGACTGCACGGAGTCCCCGCAGTTCATCAGCATCAGTGAAGGCTCATGATTTGGAACTTGAGCTACCATAGAGCGGATCACGGCGATGTTGTCAGCGTGGGCAGCGGTTTTAGAAAACAGTTCGCTGATTTCCAGTCCACTCTCGCCGTATTTTTTGAACTCGAAGGGGCTGGGTAGCGCACCTCCGGTTCGGCGTTCTGTTAGGTAGTTCATCGGCAACGGTTTGCCGGCGTACTCTTTGAGTTTCGGTTTTGGGTCGAAGGTGTCGACGTGCGAGGGGCCGCCATTGAGAAAAAAGTGAATCATACGTTTCGCTTTTGGGGCGAAGTGAGGTTCCCTTGCCCTCAGCGAGTTGCTTGGTTGGCTCGCGGATACAACTGCGGATTCTTGGGCAAATGATCGCGAAGAATCGGTTGAGTTGAGCAGACCTAGACCGAGCATGCCCAATCCCATGCCGGAGGATTCGAGAATCTGACGTCGGCTGTAGTTTGGTTTGTTCTGCATGATCAATCCACGTAAAAGGATTCGTTGGATAAAAGCAAGAGTTGAGCTAGTTGAGCCAACGGAGGGAGTGTATTCACTGCCGGCGCGCTTTCTTCTTGCGCATTGTTGCCCGATTCATTTAGAAACTCGATGGCCATCTGTTTTTCGATATCGGTTGCAGATCGCTGCAAGATTCGTTGAAAAACACGATTGACATCTTCTTCGTTATTTCTAACTGGATAGATTCGTTGAATATCCTCCACCAAGAGCTTTGCAGCTTGGGCGGGCAACGGGTGATTGAGCAAGAACAACGCTTGTTGCGGTATCAACGTTTCAGAACGTTTCGGATTATGCATATCGGGATTTGCAAAGTCGAAGTTCTGCAGAGTCATTGGAAGGTACTGTCGATCGATAAAGGTGTACAAGCTCCGTCGAGCCAAGGACTCGTTGTTCACGGCGAGTGGATCGACCGATTTTCCACCGACTTTGGCAATCATAGTTCCGCTCGATGCGATAAGTAGGTCGCGCGTTTCTTCCCAATTCAATCGTCGGCGATTCATGCGCCAAAGCAATCGATTTTCGGGATCCTTAGTTACGGCATCGGTGTTGTTTGCGGAAGAAGAGCGTCGAAAAGCTGAGCTAGAAACCAATTCATGGATGAGCCAACGCGTGCTCCATCCATGTTCCATAAACTCCAAAGCGAGCCGATCAAGCAGTTCGGGGTGAGAAGGAGGATCGCAACGAGTGCCGAAATCGCTTGTGCTTTGAACCAATCCTGCTCCAAATACTTGTTGCCAAACCCGATTCACCCAGACTCGCGCGGTCAGCGGATTATTTGGTGATACGATCAATTCGGCCAATTCGATTCTACCGCTCCCGTTAGTAAAATTCTTGGGATCCGGTTCTCGTAGAGTATGCGAAATATGCTCGAGGTATCCTCGTTGTACGAGTTCCCCCTTTTTGTTGGCGTTCCCTCGTTTCAGAAGTCTCGCATCGCTGACTAAATTGCGATCGCGCAGAATTCCCAGTTCAGCAACAGGTTCGGGAGCTTGTATTAACCATTGGTCAATGTCGAGTTGAGCTTTCCAGATTTCGACGCAAGTACCGTTGTCCCAGTACCACTCCGTGGAGTCGATCGGTTCGTCGGGGATATAAAAACCTGAGTTTCGGTCGAGGAGCAATGCTCTCAGAGGTTCGAGAATTGGTTGGTTGGAGTTTTCGGGTGCCTTGCCTTCGCTTGCGGTTCGCCGATCGACCTCTTCTTTCCATTCTTTATCGATTGCTTCTACAAGTCGCCCGTAGCGTTCCGCCAGATCGCGATGGGATTTCGGGGGCGGTTCAAGAGCTTGGCGTACCCTGGAGTCGATTTGTAGATTTTTGCTATCGACCGTGGCGAGCCATTCTTTTGCTCGGTTCTCGAAATCCTCGCGCGGGAGGGCTGAAAGGTCGGTCCAGGGGCGAATGATCGGATGCGATGCGATTTCGGGAAGTCCCAAAAACCACTCCCATCGGTGTACCAAAGCAGGGATCAAATCCTCCTTGGTCGAGAGTTGGTTGAAGTTACCTTCTGGATACTTTTCCAATTCGACTTGGGTTTCGAGGTAATCCGCGAAGCGTTTCTGAATTCGATCGTTGGCTTCCGTTCGATGTTTGAGTGTTACCTCACGAAGTTTAGCTTTGCGTTCCGCTAATCCTTGTCGAAATTCCGGGGTGTGCTGCTGCATGCGACTGGGCAATTCGACCCGTTCATCAATACAGCTTTGGAATACCCCGGAGAGGCTGTAGTAGTCCTTTGCCGTGATCGGGTCATATTTGTGATCATGGCAACGAGCGCATTGAACCGTCAGTCCCATGATGCCTCGAAATACGGTGTCGAGTCGATCATCGATAATATCGTATTGAATCGCTAGAAATCGTCGTCCAAGGGTCAGAAATCCGAGTGCTGCCAAATCTGGGTCGCCGTCAGGAACAAGTTGATCGGCGGCCAGTTGCATACGAACGAATTGGTCATAGGGCATGTCATCCGCAAAGGCTTTGATGAGCCAATCTCTGTACGCTCGAGAGAAGACAAAAGTACGCTCTTCCCGACCGTAGACATATCCTTTTGTGTCTGAGTATCTTGCCACGTCCATCCACAATCTGGCCCACTTTTCTGCGAATGGCATTCCGGAGAGGATTGCCTGGACTCGCTGATCCCAAGCGTCCGGTCGAGGGTCGTTGACGTAGGCTTCGACTTCGTCTTCGGATGGATAAAGTCCTGTTAAGGCCATCGACAGACGGCGAAACTCGGTGCGTCGGTCGGTTTGTTCATTGGCAGATAGACCAGCGGTTTTCAGTGAATGGTTGATGTAGGAGTCGATCCAATGGGACGTATTTTGATCGGAGAAAGCTGCATCGGCAGGAGCGAGTTGTGTTGCGTCGAATCGCAGGGGTTGGAAAGCCCAATGTTCGAGAGCGACTTGGGCCATCGACCGTTTGTTTGTCGGTGGGGCTTCTGGCCACTGAGCGCCGAGTTTGAGCCATTGTTTTAGAAGGTCTACTTCGATTGCGCTGAGTGTTTGGTTAGTCTCTGGGGGAGGCATCCGAACATCGGGGTCTTCGGAGAGCACGCGGCGGAGGAGTTCACTTTTTTCAAGATCGTCCGGGACAGCGGCAGGACCAGAGTCACCACCTTGGAGCATGCCTGCACGGGAATCGAGCCTCAAACCTCCCCATTGTTTGGCTTCCCCGTGGCAATCCCAGCACTTCTGGGCAAGTAGGGGGCGTATTTTTGACTCGAACCAATCGGCTTCTTGTCCATTGGCTAGGTTGCAGAGGAATGCGAGTCTGCAAGTGGCGAGGACTGCAACCAAAAACAAAACGGAACGATTCATGCGCGCTGATTAAAAACCGAGGAAACACGTCTTCGCAGTGCCATACTCCAAAGGTTAGAATATACACTATCTAGGATAGACTTTCTCGGATCGACTTTCGATCGGATGAGAATCATCGCAACGGAGCCGATGTTCTTTTATGCCAGATTTGATAGCTCAAGGTCCATCTGCAGCGGATCGTTGGCGGCGTCCATTGCCCTTGCCTGGCGATGTTGCGGTGTTCATTCTTGGTAGAACTTCGCAGCCTTGGTCGGTTCCTTGGGACGATCGCATCTCACGGCAGCATGCGGAACTGAAATGGACGGGAGACAAGCTGCATGTGACTCGATTGATTGAGTCCCGCAATCCGATCTTTCACCGGGGGCTTCGTAAAGACGAGTTTGAGTTGGGAGTTGGGGATCATTTCGTGATCGGTCAGACGACTTTTAGTCTGGTCGATCAACGGATTCGTGTGGTTGCCAAGTCGGAGGTACCGCCAGCGATGACGGAGCAGACCTTTGCTCCATCGCAATTGCGAAGTGTTCGGTACCGGGATGCCGACCGTAGGATAGATGTTCTGAGCCGACTTCCGGAAATCATTTCTGGCAGTTCGGGGGACGAGGAGTTGTACGTGCGTGTGGTGAACTTGTTGATGCAAGGGATTCCGCAAGCAACTTTTGTGGCCATCGTATCAAGGCATCGTGAGTTTGATACGGAGCCTCCGATACCGTTGCCGCCGATAGATATGACACCGTGGACGCGTCAATGGCCAGAGAGCTCTGACGCGGGGATTCGGATTTTGCATTGGGATTCGCGGGGGCTAATAGCAAGGCCTTTTTCACCGAGCGCTCAACTGATTCATCAATCGCTTGGATCGAGCGAAAGTGTATTGCATGTTTGGAGTCGTAGTTTGGATCGCCATACGCCGATGCAGTACACCCAGTCTGAGAATATTGACTGGGCGTTTTGTACTCCGATCTTGAGCGAAGCGACGCAGGGGTGGGCGATATACGTGGCGGGAGATTTTTCAAGTATGAATGCGGGGGCGGCACGCAATGCGACGATGATGGTATCCGATGATCTTCAAGACGACATCAAATTTGCGGAGTTGACGGCCTCAACGGTAGGTACATTACGACAGACGCGATTGTTGCAACGACGTCAGGATTCGCTTCGTCCTTTTTTTGCCCCGATTGTGCGGAAGGCATTGCAGACGAAAGATCCCGAGCAAGTGCTAACGCCTAAGGAGGCAAGGGTATCCGTACTGTTTTGTGATTTGCGAGGTTTTTCGAAGCAAAGTGAAGAGTCGAGCAATCGATTGCTTGAGTTGCTGCGTCGTGTAAGCGACGCGTTAGGAGTGATGACCCACCATATATTGGATCGCAATGGAGTGGTGGGGGATTTCCATGGCGATGCGGCAATGGGCTTTTGGGGCTGGCCTTTGGAGCAGTCCGATTCGGTACAACAAGCCGCTTCTGCCGCTCTTGCCATTCGAAGTGAATTCGAACAATCGGCTGCGATTTCGCATCATCCGTTAAGTGGTTTTCGTGCGGGGATCGGAATTGCAACTGGAGTCGCGGTGGCGGGCCGTATTGGAACGGTTGATCAAGTGAAAGTCACGGTGTTTGGTCCCGTCGTCAACCTAGCTTCTCGCTTGGAAAGCATGACCAAGCAATTGCATGCGCAGATTTTGATTGACGAGGCGACGGCGGAGCAAATTCGCAGAGAAGTTCCTCGCACGGTGGCGCGCGTACGAAGAGTTGCTAGAGTCATCCCCTTTGGCATGAGCAGTTCGTTGATGGTCAGTGAATTGCTTCCACCTGAGAGCGAGCCTGAAAATGTCCTGAGTGACCAGCACTTAGCATTGTATGAAAAAGCGCTCGATGGGTTTTTGGACGGGAACTGGAACGAGTCCTTTAGGCTACTGCATCAAGTTCCAGCGGAGGATCGAGTGAAAGATTTCTTGACAGTCTTCATTGCCCAGCATGGCCGAGTTGCGCCGCCGGACTGGAACGGAGCGATTCGATTACCGGAAAAGTAGCAGCGATGAAGTAGCGGCGATGGTTAATTGTTGGGAGGGCGTTGGAGGAGGTTTACCATTGCGTTACCCATGGCTTCGCCGACATCCATATAGACTTCGGCTTTGCCACCGTAGTGGCCGTTTCCGCTGCCACCTTGTGCCATGGGGTGGGTGTAGATGGTTGCGACATTTCCTTTGAACTCGGGATACTTGCCGGTTGCACCATCGACGGCAAGATGTGCGTTGAGCACATCGCCGCTAGGTCCGGGGGTTCCTTTGATTGATTCACCGAGAGTAGCGCAAACGAACTTTGCGTTAGGTGCATTGAATTCGCGGCGTAGAGCATGGATGAACGCCACCAAATTTTGTTCATAGTGGGCTGCATGGCCGGCGTTTCCTGCATCGCGTTCTCCTTGCCAAAAGAAGAAACCTGTAATCTCGTATTGCGTAGCACCTGGATAGTGCGTATCCAAATTGGACAATGCTTTCTTAGCGTCTGCGGTATCTGAATCCCATTGTTTTCCAGCGTACCAATCGATTGGTTTCCCAGATTTGTCCAACCAGGGAGCGGGTTCTGTGTTGAGTCCTTTGTCGAGATCCATGTCCCAGAACTCGGGTTTATCTCCATATCCAGCGTAGACTAGTGGTTTCTCCGCTCCAGACTTGTCTCGAGAGACGAACTCACGGCGTTTGCTACCGGGAGGCAAAAGGTCCCAACCGAGTGCACGGTTTCCGATGCAGCACTTCAGTAGCAAAACTGGCGCATCGATTGCGTTTCCAAGTGGGTGGCCGATCCCTAGTTCCGGGCCGAGGGTTTTGCCTTGAACCTGTAACCAATCGTTATTGAGCGGGCCTTTGCCGGACATATATCGAACGAAGCGTACGTCCTTGCGCTGTATCCAGTTGTTGGATTCGTCGATGAGGTAAGGGTACTTTTTCTTTTCTTTAACGGCATGTTCTAAAGAGATTTCTCCGCCGCTAACTTTGCCCAAGCCAACCATATTGGACTGCCCGAGAAGCAGGAAGACTTGGACAGGTTTGGCCATGACAGCAGATTGTCCATCGTATTTTGGGACAGTGGTGCTGGAGTCTTGTGCGTTGGTAGGGTTTGTGGGCACGTTGCAGAGGGCGAAGAACAGAAATGTTACATAGCAGGGAATTTGTCGCATGACAGAAGGGGCTCGATAGGGCTAAGTTTTGGGTGGTTGCAAGTTTTTAAACAGAGCAAGTCTAGGTGGAGTATAAGACTTTTGGTACCTTCATGGGTGTAGATCGAGATTTATTGTAAGCACTTCAGGAGTTATTGACGGTAAGAACATAGGATACTGGTATCTTTCTTGCTCGGGCCTGGGCTCGAGCCCAATATGTTTTGCCCGCAATATTCCCTGAACAACCATATTTTTTAAGCGAGGCTAGTCCCACATGGGATCGAGAGATGTCGCGGTCGTTTTAGAGGGTGTTACGAAGAAATTCGGTACACAGACGGCAGTAAACGGGGTGGATTTGACGATTCCGAAGGGCAGTATTCAGGGGGTGATCGGCCCCAACGGGTCGGGGAAGACGACGACGATTCGGATGATCTTGCGAATTTTCAAGCCGGATGCTGGTACGGTTCAGGTGCTCGGTCACACAGCGAGAGAAACGGCGGATGATCGAGTTGGATATTTGCCTGAGGAACGTGGGTTATATCTGCGGATGCGAGTTCGAGAAGCATTACGGTTCTTTGCGCAGTTGAAGGGGAACCATCGGCCCGATCAAGATATTGATCTTTGGCTGGAGCGATTAGGAGCAACGGATTGGTCCAGCAAGAAGCTTGAGCAATTATCCAAAGGAATGGCACAGAAGATTCAGTTCATTGCGGCGGTTGTCTCTCGACCTGAGTTAGTGATACTCGACGAACCATTCAGTGGACTTGATCCGGTGAATTTGGACCTTTTGAAACAGGCTGTTTTGGATTTGAGGGCGGAAGGAACGACGGTATTGCTCAGTACTCATGACATGGATGTAGCGGAGCAGATGTGCGATCGGATTTTTATGATCTACAAAGGGAATAAAGTTCTTGATGGGACCATGGACGAAATCCAGTCTCAGTATGGTGAGCCAGTATTGCGAGTCCGTATGGCTCGAAATCAGTTACTGGATCGCTCGAGGCTTCCAGGTGTTGAGTCATTGACTGACTGTGGAACGTATACGGAGTTGAGGCTCAAGTCCTTTGAGACGCGAACGAATGTGCTCAGAGCGATGTTGGAGCAGGGGGACGTAGAGCATTTCGAGACGGCCAAGCCGCGGTTGCACGATATCTTTGTCCGGATCGCCAAACCTACGACAGAGTCCTCGGAGAAAGTTCTAGGGGGGAATTGAGTATGAATAAGATATGGGTAGTTGCTCGACGTGAATTTATGGCGATGGTTGGCACGAGGGCTTTTTTAGTGACCTTGTTCATGATGCCGGTGCTGATGTTTGGCGGACTGTTGATCATGCCGACGATCAACAAGATTTCTGGTGGTAGGGAGCGTATCATCCGAGTTGTCGATGGTACCGGGAGCATTGGAAGAGAATTGGTAGCGATGGCCGAACAGAGGAACCAGATGCTCCTAAATGCACCGGATGATACAACAAGTTCCGGCAGGGCGTTTTCCCAGGTCGTCGATCCATATCGGATTGAATTGCAAGACAAACAATCGCTTGATGATGCGATGCGTTTAGAGTGGAGCGATGCCATTCGCAGTGGGAAACTGTATGCATTCGTAGAGATTCCGGAGTCGTTGTTTGATCCAGATAAGACCGAAGCGGTACGTTTTGTCAGCCAGGACTCTGCGCTTTCCGAAGCGCGACAGTGGATGCAAGGAATAGTTGACGCCATGGTTCGTGGAGAACGATTTCGTTTGTTGGGGTTGGATCCGGAGAAAGTCCAGAAAGCGAATCAGCAGGTCGCCTTTTTACCGACTGCACCTTATGAGCGAGCAGCGGTCGCTGAGGGTGTCGAGGGGGGTGAGGGTGGACTCAAGGCACAGGAGAAGGGGTTTGACATGGCGACATTTTTTGCGCCGTTTGGGATGATGATGCTGATGTTCCTCGTAATTTTTTTGGCAGCTCAACCGATGTTGGAGAGTGCGATGGAGGAGAAGTCGCAGAGAATTTCGGAGGTGTTACTCGGTGCTATCTCGCCAACGCAACTTTTGACTGGAAAGCTACTGGGAAATGTAGCTGCTTCGCTTCTGGTATTCTCAATTTATGCCGGAGGCGGAATCATTTTGTTGGTACGCAATGAAATGCAGCATTTGATTCCCATGGCGTTGATTCCATGGTTCTTGGTATTTCAGATTCTAGGTGTGCTTTTTTTCAGCTCGATCTTCATCATGATCGGTTCCTCCGTGAGGGACTTGAAAGAAGCCCAGAGTTTATTGATGCCGGTATGGTTAGTGATGATGTTGCCGATGATGGTATGGTTTATCGCCGTCCGAGATCCGCTCGGACCGATCGCAACGACGCTTGCGATG
>CAZACJ010000079.1:0-23176 GCA_964483385.1 uncultured Pirellula sp.
CTGATTGGAACGTGCAATGAAGTGAGCGTGGCCGATGCAAACACCCCGCGGCTTGGGCCATTCCGATCTTGATTCACAGCCACTTTCTCTCGCCCTGATTTCTAGAGCCGAAGGCTCTCGGCGAGTTGATTGAGAACGTGAGGTAGAGCTTCGCACTCGAGAGCAAAGACTCTTTTCTGAAGTGTTTCTGCGGTGTCGTTTTCGAGCACATCGCAAGCGGCTTGGTACAGAATTGGTCCGTGATCGTATTGATTGTCGACGAAGTGGACCGTACATCCGCTGATTTTCACACCGAAGTCCACTGCGGCTTGATGTACATGCAAGCCGTACATACCTTGGCCGCAGAATGCGGGGATGAGCGAGGGATGGATGTTGATGACTCGGTTCTCAAAATCACTGGGGATAAGAAGGTGTTCTAGGTATCCGGCCATCACGACAAGTTTTGCGCCCGAGTTTCGTATGGCTTCAAACATGGAATCGGAATGTTCGTTTCCATTTGGAAAATCCCTACGTCGAATGATATCTGTAGGAATCTTGGCCAGCTGAGCGAATGCGAGCCCTTTGGCGTCTTTCCGAGAACTGATCACGAGCCGAAAATCAACAGACAGGTTTCCGGCTTGTTGTCGGTCAATCAGGTTTTTTAGGGTCGTGCCACCTCCCGAGATCAACACAGCGATTGGCATATTGGACGGTGGCATACGAGGAGAACCTTAGGTGGCAGTTTGACTGAGTATTGTGAAGCTCACGATGCGACTGTATTTCAGTACATTGCTCGTTTGGGAATCGAAACGATCCGCAAATTGAGCGAGGATTGGAAGTTGGGATGCAATTGCCTAGGAGATGATTTCTCGGATGGGTTCGATGGGTTCGACACCAACGAGTTTTTGATCCAGTCCCGAATGGAAATAGGAGAGGCGATTAGGATCGAAGCCTAGTTGATTTAGGACCGTGGCATGGAGGTGTTTGACGTGGAAGGGTTTCTCGACGGCGGCAGCACCTAGTTCGTCCGTGGTACCGACGCTCACGCCCCCTTTGATACCTCCCCCTGCCATCCACATGGTAAAGCCGTAGGAGTTGTGGTCCCGTCCGGTGCCTTCGGCGTATTCTGCAGTTGGCTGTCGTCCGAATTCCCCACCCCATATGACGAGTGTTTCATCGAGCAATCCGCGTTGTTTGAGATCTGCGAGCAATCCCGCAATCGGTTTGTCTGTATTACCGGCGTGGAAGTCATGGTTCTTTTTCAAGTCCGAGTGTGCATCCCAATTGTCGTCGTTGTGAGCGCCCCCCGAATAAACTTGGACGAATCGCACACCTCTTTCGACTAGGCGGCGAGCTAGCAGACATTTCGTTCCGAAGTCTCGCGTACGATCTTGGTCGACTCCGTATAGTGCCATCGTGTCGGCGGTTTCGCCCTTGATGTCGACTGCCTCTGGTGCACTTTCTTGCATTTTGTACGCAAGTTCATAGCTTGAGATTCTGGAGATCAGATCGGAGCGGTCGCCTCGCAATCTTGCGTGGACCTCATTTTGATCTTTGAGTGCATCGAGGAGTTCTCTCTGCAATTCCCGCGAGACTCCTTCGCGGGATTTGAGATCGAGTATCGGCGTACCTTGGGTTCGAAAAATGGTTCCTTGAAGGCTTGCGGGCATGTATCCGCTCGACCAGTTCTTGGCACCCGATATCGGCCCGCCGGTTGGGTCGAGCATGACGACAAACCCGGGTAGGTTTTCATTGACACTACCGAGACCGTAGTTGACCCATGAACCTAGGCATGGATGACCGCTTTGGACACGCCCGGAGTTCATCATCAGCATTGCAGATCCGTGGATTGGAGAATCTGCTGTCATCGAGTGGATAAAAGCGATATCGTCGACGTGTTTCGCTACATTTGGAAATAGATCGCTGACCCATTTGCCGCATTCGCCATACTGTTTGAAATCCCATCGTGGTTCGACAATACGTCCTTGGTTTTTGTGCCCACCACGCCCGAAAGTTTTCACTTCGACAATCTGATTATCGCGACCCTTCATGGTGGGTTTGTAGTCAAACGTATCGATATGGCTTGGACCGCCATACATGAACAGGAAGATGACGCTTTTCGCTTTAGCGGGAAAATGAGGCTCCAGTACTCGTTTTTCATTCCCTGGTTCTGCTCCATGTGCATTCTTGAAGAAGCCATCTTGGGAAAGTAGGCCAGTGAGGGCTAAGCCTCCAAAACCTGCTCCTGTTTGCCATAGGAACTCACGTCGTGTTCTGCCGCAAAAGTTCGGTCGCATGATGTGTCCTTCAGGTCCGTTGGGTGATAGATGTGAGTGTAGGATTAAGCGATAAGTTGTTTAATCGGTGATTGAGCGAGATGGTTAATCAACGTACACGAACTCGTTGAGGTTGTAGACAAACAAGCAGAAGTAGCCTAACGCTTGGTCTTCCGTGAGTTTATGTTCCGTCTTGAGAGTTTCGATCAGTTCTTTCGATTTGCTGATTTCTTCCGCAGTTGGTTTGCGAGAGAAAGCAAGTTCGTATCCGCGTTCAATTTGTGCGGAGAGAGCACCACCAACTTCAGCCTTCAGTCGCTTTGCGAACAGTTCTGATTGCTGATGGAGAAAATCTCCGTTGAGCATCCCTAAGGCTTGTCCAGGTTGTGTCGTGATGAATCTTGCCTCGCAGCTTGTATCTGGCTCAGGGAAATCAAAATTCGAGAGCATGGGTACCAATAGAGAGCGTTTGATGTGGATGTATACACTTCGTCTTGCTTGCTCTTCAGTGGGTGATTTTTCCCAGCCTTTGCCAGGCACAGATTGGCTAGCTAGAACTTCACGCGAGAGTTCCGGGTAGACGCTCGGGCCATAAAGCTTGGGATTCAAGCTGCCGTTAACTGCAAGAATAGAATCGCGGATTTCTTCGGCACTGAGTCGGCGCATATCAAAGCGGCTGAACAAGTCGTTGTTCGCATCGCGCTCTAGTACTTCGGGACTTGCCAGAGCGGATTGTCGATAGGTTTGAGAGGTGAGAATCAATTTGTGCAGGGGTTTGATGTGCCAACCGTAATCGATCAGTTGTGTTGCTAGCCAATCGAGTAGTTCGGGATGAGTAGGTGTTTCACCTAATTGGCCGAAATTGTTGGGTGAGCGGACAATCCCTCTACCGAAGTGATGTTGCCAAACGCGATTGGCAAAGACTCTGCTGGTGAGTTGATTGTTCGGATCGGTTACCCACTTTGCGAACGCCAATCGGCGACCCGATGTGTTGGCTTGTTGATTGGGTTCAATGGATGGTGCGGTTCCACCTAAAATGGATAGAAACGCTGGTTCTACTTTGTCCGCTTTAGCTTGTGGACTACCACGCGTTAGTATAAAAGTTTCGGGTGGTTGCGTTCCGTTTTCGCTAACGCACATTCCATACTCTTCCCAAGGTTTTTGTCGTTTGGCTTCATCGAGAGATTTTCGTAGCTCTTTAAATTCTGCGACAAGAGTTGGATCGAGGCCTTCGACGTTCGCACTTTGGATAGCTTGTTGCAGATCTTTGGCTTGTTCTCCTGAATCTGCCGTAAGTCGTTTTCTGCGGAATCCTGGGCCGTTCCAGTGCAAGCTCAAGCCCTTTCCATGTTGGCGTTGGAAGTAATCCAATCGCAATGGGTATCGGCCTTGTTTTAAAGTAAGCGAGGCTCTTTTGGGTCGACCTGTGCCGTGGATGCCATCGTATTCAATCAGTTCTTTACCATCGATGGTCAACCGCGAACCGTCGTCGGAGTCAAGGATGAAGGTGTATTCGCCATCCTTGGGGACGATGAGGCTTGCGGTGAAAACGAAGCCGAAAAAGTCTGGGCGTGTGGAGGCACCAATATCGATTAGCGGTGGATCAACTTTGGCAATAGTTTCTGGTTTTAGTTGATCGAAATCAGGGAGCTTGTCAAAAGTGTCTCGGTAGTACCGGTATTCCAAGTCATCGAGATCGAAAGATTTTGATTCGGTTTGAGTCAGTTCGTTGAATTGAGTGCGAAGCAGTGATTCGACTTCCGTGAGGCGACGTTGAATTCGGTCGGCTTCCTCGCGAATTTGATTTTCTCGATCGCGAAACGCTTTCTTGTCTTCTTCGGTTGCGATCAGCGGACGCTCTACTTGTGGACCGTATCCGTTGGAGGAGATGTTGCGAAAAAACGCTAAGGCGCTGTAGTAGTCCTTTGCTGGTATGGGGTCGATTTTGTGATCGTGGCAACGACTGCAGTTGATGGTGAGTCCGAGGATCCCTTGTCCGACGGTTGTAAGGATATCATCGAGTCCATCGTAGACAGCCAATTCACGGTCGGCCGGTTCGTCGTCCCAAATCCCGAGTCTGTAGAAGCCGGTCGCGACGAGTGAGTCACGGGTAGGGTTGGGGAGTTCATCTCCGGCAAGTTGTTCTAGCAAGAATTGGTTGTAGGGCTTGTCTGCGTTGAAGGATCGAATGACGTAATCGCGGTAGCGCCATGCATAAGGTTTTGCGCCGTCACGTTCGAAGCTGTTGGTTTCGGCATAGCGAACGACATCGAGCCAGTGCCTTGCCCACCTTTCCCCATAATGTTCTGATGCAAGCAAACGATCGATTTCGGCTTCCCAGGCTTTGTCGAATCCGTTGGCAGTTCGGGATAAAAATTGGTCTACTTGCTCGGGTGTAGGGGGCAAACCGATCAAGTCAAAGTAGAGGCGACGCAACAAGTGGACAGAGTCGGCCTGTGGGGCTCGCCTGAGTCCTCGCTTTGCAAGTTTATGGTCGATGAACGCATCGATGGGATGATTGGAGGCTTCGCTGGTATTCGTAGGAATTTGGGGGCGACTAAGCGTTTCGAATGCCCAGTGCTTTTTCCATTCAGCTCCTTGTTCAATCCAGCGTCTTAAAACATTTTGTTCTCGTTCGGAAAGAGGTTTGCCTTCAGGCGGCATTCTCAGGGATTCATCTTCACTGCGGATCCGTTCCAGGATTTCGCTGTTTTCTGGTTTCCCTGGAGCGATCGCTATTTGACCGGACTCGAGGGTCGCGATGGCTGAATCACGCTCGTGCAGTCGCAAGCCTCCTTCGGCTTGATCTGGGCCGTGGCAAGCAAAGCAACGACGGGCTAAGATCGGTTGAACATCGGTGGCGAAGTTTACCACTTGCTCGTCTGAGTCGGGCATTACAGCGTCCGGTTGTTGCCCGACGGTGATTGGTGCTCGTGTTACGTTGAGACCGCAGGCGAGGGCAAGGGATGCGAGGAGGAAAGTCACTTGCCTCATCGAGCATTTGCGATTTCCAAAGCTCTTCGGATTGCGAAGGCTAAGCTCTGATGGGGAGTCTACCCGGCTGGATTTTATGGTTGCGAGCTTCATAGCGGAGGCGGGATATCCGAATAGCGGATCGAAGGAGGGTAAAGCAAAAGCTACTTTTATTATGGGCGAATTGCCCTTGAAATTCTACGCCAATACCTGTGCGTAGGCTCTAGTTCTTGGGTATCATTGGGGCTTGTGCCTTTTGCGTATGCCAAGCGATGTTCCCCGGTACTGTCCTATGAGTCCAGGGGATTTCTTTCCTTAAGCCCCCCCAAAGATTCTCTATGAGACTTTCTCGTGATGCATCCTCGTTGATCGCAAGTACTGTAGTGCGATTTGTAACGATTGTGTTGTCGTTGCATCTTTGTATCTCCAGCAGTTTTGCTGATGCAGAGGGTGAGTCTTCGGATGGTGTCACTTTCGAAAATCGTCTGAGTGAGAGCGAGATCTCGCAGGTAATCCCGGGGCACACCAGCGGATTGATGTCGGCTGGTATCAACGGGTTTAAGGCCGTGGGGCCTGTTAGTCAGTTAACCGTAGAACCGTTTCAGATTCCACTACCTGAGGCCTTACCGTCAAAATCTAAAGCGGAAGAGGCACAGTTGCCGCCGTGGATTCAGGGAGTTGATAGCTTCTTCGGAAAAGCACTCGTAGCTCCGCTTGACGCGGTTTTGTTCTACGATTTTGGAACGCCTAATTGGCTCGGGGTGAAAGTCCCTTTTGTTGTAGTTTGGCTTTTATTTGGAGGAGTCTTTTTAACGTTAAGAATGGGCTTCATCAATATAAGGATGTTCCGACACTCGATCGATTTGATTCGTGGGCGGTACGATAAGCCTGAGGATCGTGGAGACGTGTCGCACTTCCAAGCCTTGGCTTCGGCACTCTCTGGAACCGTGGGGCTTGGGAATATTGCGGGGGTTGCGATTGCGATAGGTTTAGGGGGGCCGGGAGCTACGTTCTGGCTGATTTTCTTTGGATTGATTGGTATGACAACCAAATTTGCTGAGTGCACCTTGGCGGTTATGTATCGAACGACGGATGAAAAAGGAATGGTTCTCGGTGGTCCGATGATATATCTCAAACGCGGTTTAGCTGCACTTGGACTCGAACCGCTTGGTAAGGTATTGGCGATCGTTTTTACCGTGCTGTGCATTGGTGGATCGTTCGGTGGGGGTAACTCTTATCAGGTTGCCCAGTCTTTGAATGCTTTCCAGAACGAGCCTGCATTCGAGTTCTTAAAGACATCTCCGTGGATTTACGGTGCACTGATGGCGGTTTCGGTTGGGGTGGTGATTATAGGGGGGATCAAATCGATTGGAAACTTTGCTGGTTTTGTCGTACCGTTCATGTGTATGGCTTACATCGCTATGTGCTTGACGGTTCTTTTTGTGAACTATCAGCGGATACCGACCGCTGCGATGGAGATACTTAACGGTGCATTTCAACCGTCTGCTCTCTATGGTGGCTTTTTTGGCGTGTTGGTGGTTGGAGCCAAGCGAGCTTGTTTCTCAAATGAAGCGGGGGCGGGTTCGGCTGCGATTGCGCACTCGGCTGCAAAGACGGAGGAACCTGTAAGTGAAGGGCTTGTTGCTTTGCTTGAACCCTTCATCGATACGGTTGTTGTCTGCACGCTGACTGGGTTGATGATCGTAGTCACCGGGGTCTATCGTCTACCAGAAGTTCAGCAACTAGCAGTTGATAACAAGGGATCAATGATCACGGTACAAGCGATCACGCAAAATGCGTCGTTCAGTTGGTTCAAGTATGTGCTTTATGCGGCCATTTTTATGTTCGCCTATTCCACATGTGTTTCTTGGTCTTACTATGGAGAAAGATGTTTCGTGCATCTTTTCGGCCAAGGATCTTCGATGGTTTATAAGATCTTATTCTTAGTCTTTACGTTTCTTGGTTCGATTGTCAGTCCTGTCAACATTCTTGAGTTCAGCGACATGATGATCTTGACGATGGCGATTCCGAATTTGTTGGGGGTCTTGTTGCTGAGCAACGTGATCTACCGAAATTTGCAGGTTTATCTTGCCAAGCTCAAGTCAGGTGAAATCGCTCCAGTTGACTAGAGCCTCTTCAGGGAGGAATTGTCGATAGGAACACTGCAAGCGATGAGTGAACTCAGTGTTGACACACGAATGTTAGATGCTCAGGGGCGACGTTTCTCCTAGGTAGTGGAAGGGTGTTTGTGGAACAAAGGGACTTATTGGTGGTAGGGGGTGGAGTGATCGGTTTGTCGATCGCTCTAGAGGGTGCGCGGCGTGGTTGGAGGGTCGGAGTGGTCGAGCGAGGAGCCTTTGGGCGTGAATCGTCTTGGGCTGGGGCAGGGATTTTGCCTGCCGGTGCAACGAAGCAGGTTGATGATCCAATCGAGCAGTTACGACAGCGAGCCGACATACTGCATCGGGAGTGGACAACTTGGCTGCTTGAGCTTACCGGAATCGACAATGAGCACCGATCGTCGGGTGGAGTTTACTTGGGACGAACTCCAGCCGAGCGAGCGACGCTGCGAGCGAATTGTTTGTGGTGGGAAGAATTGGGGATTGCGTATGAGCGAGTGCGATCCGACGAGGTTTCCAAATTGGTGCCCGGGATCTTTTCCGATTCGGATGTTTACTTCGTTCCTGGTGACGCAAAGTTGCGGAATCCTCGCCATTTGGCGGCGTTAAAGCGAGGCTGCGAACTTCTAGGTGTTGAACTATTGGAAAACCAAGAGGTGCTGGGGTTTAAGGTTTCCGAGAACGAAATCGAGTCCCTTCAAATCGGTGGAAATGAAGGGGAGCGAAAGCCCCTCTCGGCGGATCGCTATTGCATCGCATCAGGTGCCTGGGCAAGTCTTCTGACGAAAGAGTTGGGGATTGAGACACAGGTGTATCCGGTTCGAGGGCAAATGTTGTTGTATCGGCTTGAACATCGTCCGTTTTCGGCGGTGGTCAACGAGGGGCATCGTTACGTCGTGCCGAGAGAAGACGGTCATCTTGTGATTGGTTCTTGTGAGGAAGAGGTCGGTTTTGATCGAGGAACAACCGATTCGATGTTGATGCAATTGCGGGGATGGGCAGAAGAGGTGATGCCGGATTTAAGAAAGCACGATCCGGTTATGCACTGGTCTGGACTACGTCCTGGTTCGATCGACTCGTATCCCTATTTGGGAACACTGTATCCTTACTCCAATGCGTATCTAGCCGCAGGACATTTTCGCCATGGGTTGCACTGGTCAACAGCGAGTGCGGAGCTAATGGTTCAGCACATGCGCAGCGAGGGGACTTCTATCTCGCTGGAGCCCTTTCGGGTCCAGCGAGGTAATACGCTGAGTGCTTAACGACTGCTAGACAAAGCGTCAAACTTACTTTACACCTTCCGACTTCGCGCCTTCTTCGAAGCAGAAGAGGCGGTTTCGGTTGGCGATATACAAGCGTCCATTGGCTGCGATTGGGGTAGTGTAAACTGCCGACCCAATGTTGATCTCAGCGACTTCTTTCTTCTCCGGCGAGAGTTCGAAGATCAGGATGTCACCATCTTCATCGCCGATGTAAACCTTGCCGTCGGCGATCAGTGGCGAAGCCCATGAAGCCGCGAGCATGTCGTGGGTCCAATGAGCGGTACCGGTTTTGGAGTCGAGGCAGTGCACAACACCGGAGAAGTCCGCTATGAAGAGCAAATCGTTTTTGATCGCAACGGTACCGCAGGTGCGGTGCATGGTTTCTTCGAAATCTTTTGGATTTGCCCCAACATAGTGCCATACAGCAGCGGAATTAGGGTTGTCTCGCTCCAAATCACCTTCGGCGGCCACCATTGCTTGTTTTCGCTTGGGAGCGATGACAACTGTTGGATCTTTGGAGTTGTAGACCAAGGTGGGGCTGACGTCTCCCCGCTTGGTCGGATCGATACACCATAGGTGTCCACCACCTTCTCCGTGTTCTGGGTCTTCACCGACTGCGACATAAACATTGCCGTCATAAACAACCGGCGTTGCGATGATGTGGTTGCGGGTTGCTCCGGTGAGTTTGTAGACAGAATCTTTTGGATTGCAGTCGAATTTCCAGAGCAATTTGGCTTGTCCATTTTCGCCGCGTGCGTCGAAGCTGTAGAGCCAACCGTCGCCACCACCGAAGATGACTTGCTCAACATCGCCGAAAACTCCATAAGCTGGCGACGACCATTGACCGTGTAGGATGTTTGCACCGGGAGAATTGTCAGTCCAAAGGACTTCGCCTGTATCGCGGTTCAAGCAGATGAAACTGGGTGCTTTCTCTTCGGGGACGGTGATGTGGCCGTCATCCACACCGTTGGAAGTGTTGACGAAGAGCAGGTCTCCGACAGAGGTAACCGAGCAGCTGCACATGTTGTGTTGCGAGACGCCGAGTTTGCTCATCATGTCGAGCTTCCAGATCACGTCGGCTTCGTCTTTGTTGTCGTTTGGCTCTTCTTTAAAAGGCCCGTCATTTTCATCATCGTGGAATCCTTGCGTATCCAAGCAAGCGACTTCGCCGCGGCTGGTGACGTACCACAAGCGTTCTCCATCGATCAGCGGGGCACAGCAAATACCTTGGTTAGGCCAATCGTGAACGCGACCGGTTGGGAGTTTTTCGCTGCTGTGTTGCCAGAGGAACTTGCCATCGTTGTCATCGAAGCAGAGCAATACACCTAGGTCAACGGTTGCAGGGTATCGTTTGATGTATCCGGAGCCATTGTTGGTGCCGACGTAAGCTTTTCCGTTCGCAACAACAGGATTTCCATAGGTTTCGGAACCCAGAGGCACCGACCACCTTACGTTCTTGCCGGATTTCACATCGAAGGACGAAGGAAGCGGTCCGGAATCGGGGACATTGTTTCGTTCAGGTGAGCCGCCCCATTGTGGCCAGTCTTTTGCTCCGACTTTCAGCTTGGAGACCCCTTGGGAAGCGATCGCGGTAGCATCGTATTTACCGTCTTGGGCAAACGTCGTCCCAGCGGAGAGCGTGCTCACCGAGGTGAGAGCAATCAGCAATGTTCTTTTCATCAACGTCTTTTTTGTCAGGAGGGATCGATCGAATCGTGTTGGTCGCATGAATTCAGCTACCTGTGGTGTGAGGGAAGGGGGGGGACTCGCATTGGTCGCTTTTCTCGGTAACCCATTGTGGGATCAAGGGTTGCGACTCGATTTACTTTTTCGCACTGGTTTGTAACGCACCGTGATCGAATTGTGGGAACCCAAGGGATTTAGGAACCATGAAATCGGATCAAATTCCGCCCGAGACGAAAAATCAGTCCGCCCAGGTAAAGAATTTTTGGGGAGCAAAGTCCCCTCGGCGTCTAGATTATATCCGAAACGGCAATCGATTCGTAGGCGTAGGGGCTGAATCGACCAAGCTGATTGGTAAATCGCTCGGCGACCGGTACCCAAAGTCTTACCAGGTTCCTAGAATAGACGCGGATCGGAAATTTTCGGGAGTCGTGTCGTCCACGGGTGAACGCTTTTGGGTGATAGATTGTGTACCGGAGATTTCAAATTCCGGTAACGCATATTCGGTTAGTTGCTGAATGCGATTTCAAAAGCCAAGTGGTTTTAGGAATCGAGACATAACCAATCCGTCAAGCAAAGTAATTCGCAGGGAGTAAATCCAAGATGTTGAAAACAATGACTAGGTTGCGTTCGCTAATCCAAGCATCGTGCGTGTGCGGTTGTATCAGCGGTTTACTCGGTTTGGCTTGTACGGGTTGCAATTCCTCGTGCAGCCAACCAATTCCGGGTTCTTCGACCCCGGTTGCCGTAACTTCTGCACCTGAAGCTGAGGAGTCGGGCGAAACCAAGTTAATCTCCTTCAAGGTTGACGGGATGACTTGCCCGACGGGTTGTTACCCGGTAGTCAAGTCAGCGATTGCGAAACAGAAGGGGGTAGTTGGCATCGAGTTAGCTCCGCAGAAAGAAGCTGACGCGATCGACAATCCGATTGTGTTTGTCAAGTACAAGGGGAATCTTGATTTGGACGCAACCTTCAAAGCGATTTCTCGAGTTGGCTTTGAGGCATCCGAAGCTCCGGAGAGTGACAGTGCCGCAGGTGCGGCACCAAGTCCTGAATCCAAAGAAACCGGTGCAACGGATCCAGCGAAGTCTTAGAGCTACCTGATTCTCTGGTTTGCAGATACTCGTATCAAAGATCTCATAATGGTTCGTGGCTGAAGATTTGGTTACTGCGCTGACGCTTGGTAATCGGTGAGCCACCAGAGTGGTTGTAGGCCTACGTTTTTGATTACGTGGCTGACAGAGTAATTGCAGTTCGTATTGCAGGCCGCCGTGGTAAAACGTGAGCGGCCTTCTTTTTTGCAAGTTGTGTTCGTAGTTGTTGTACGTAGCTAAGGAAAGCGAAGCGATGGATCAAGCTTCTGAAAGTTCTCCAGTGCAAAGTTCTCCAAGACCATTCGTTCATTTGCACTGTCACAGCCACTACAGTTTGCTTGACGGAGCAGGCACGATTGGAAAGTTGTTGGGGCGAGCGAAGTCCCATGGCATGACTGCTCTGGCGCTGACGGATCACGGAAACCTTCATGGGGCACTGGAGTTTTACAAGAAGGCCAAAGAGGTTGGGATCAATCCGGTTTTAGGATATGAAGCGTATGTTGCTCCAGGGAGTCGATACGAGCATGATGCTGCTTCCGCGAAAGAAGCAGCTTTCCACCTTACGTTATTGGCAAAGAATCGAACAGGATTCAAAAACTTGATTCGGCTTGCCTCCAGGGCTAGCCTCGAAGGGTTTTATTACAAGCCACGAATCGATAAGGAGCTTTTGCAGGAGTACAACGAAGGGATTATTTGCTTGAGCGGATGTGTTTCGAGTGAGTTTTCCCGAGCGGTCCTTCGCGGTAGCGACACAGCGGGGGCGATTGAGGATGCTGAACGGGTTGCGTCTTGGTTTTCGAAAACCTTCAAAGACCGGTTTTTTATCGAGATCATGAATAATGGTCTTCAGATCCAGCGGGAGCAGTTGTTAGGTGCTGTGGACATTGCTCAGCGAATGGGGTTGCCTTTGGTGGCGACCAGTGATGCGCACTATGTCGACAGAGAGGATGCGGAAGTTCAAGACGTTTTGTTGTGTATTTCAACGGGCAAGTATCGTACGGATCGCAATCGGATGCGAATGGAGAACGACCAGTTCTATTTGCGCAGCCAGGAGGAGATGTATGAGCACTTCGAGGGGCTTGAAGATGCGGTCGCAAGGTCTCAATCCATTGCGGATTCTGTTGATATCGATTTGGACTTGGGTAGTAGGAACTTCCCGTCGTTCGAGATTCCAAAAGAGCATCCGACTTCGGATGAGTACTTGCGTGCGTTGTGTCTGAAGGGGCTATTTGAGCGATACGAAGGCAATGAAGAGATGTGCCCAGGCGGAGAATTGGCACAAGTTGTCACAGAGCGATTGGATCGCGAATTGTTGGTGATCAAGAAGCTGGGTTTCTCGAATTACTTTTTGATTGTGTGGGACTTTGTTCGATACGCAAGAGAGATCAACGTTCCGGCAACTGCGCGGGGTAGCGGTGTGGGAGCATTGGTATGTTATGCGTTGTATTTGTCTCACGTTTGTCCCATCAAGTACGACTTGCTATTCGAAAGATTTCTCGATGAGAGCCGGATTGAAGCGCCCGATATCGACATCGACTTTTGTCAGGAACGGCGCAGTGAGATCATCAAGTATGTGAAAGATCGGTATGGGGAAGCCAACGTTGCGCAGATTGGAACGTTTGGAACGCTCAAGGCGCGTGGGGCGATCAAGGATGTGGGTAGAACCATCAACGTGGCTTTGAGTCGCGTTGCTGAAATCAGCGAGATGGTTCCCGACGATCCAAAGATTTCGATCAAGGACGCGTTGGCTGCGAGTGAAGACTTGCGCAAAGCGGCCGAGTCTCCTGAGATCAGCGAGTTGTTTAGTTTTGCGCAGCGCATCGAAGGAATGGCTAGAAGCATAGGTACCCATGCTGCGGCGGTCGTGATTGCGGACAAGCCGCTGACGGAGTACGTTCCGTTGATGCGTGGTTCGGGCAAGGACGACGTGATCACACAGTGGTCAATGGGGGATGTGGAGGCGGCAGGTTTGCTCAAGATGGACTTCTTGGGCTTGCGGAACTTGACCATCCTCTCCAAAGCGGTCGACATGATCGAGAAGACTCGCGGAGAGCGAGTCGATCCGTTGAAGTTTCCATTGGATGATGAGAAGACTTTTGAGTTATTGCGTCGTGGGGAGACAAAAGGGGTCTTCCAGCTTGAAAGTGGCGGAATTCGAGACTTGTTGCAAAGGATGAAGCCCGATCATTTTCGGGACATTATCGCCACCAACGCGCTTTATCGACCAGGGCCTCTTGAGGGTGGAATGGTCGATGACTACATCGCAGTTAAGCTCAAGAAAAAGCCGGCGAATTACTTGCACCCAATCCTCAAAGAGATCCTTGAGGAGACACACGGTGTCATGGTGTATCAAGAGCAGGTGATGCGTATTTTGAATCGACTCGGTGGGATTGAGTTGGCAAAAGCGTACACCTGTATTAAAGCGATTAGTAAGAAAAAGGAATCAATCATCGCCGCGAATGCGGAGAAGTTCCTGAATGGAGCCGTTGAGGTTGGCTTGGCTCGCAAAGACGCCGAAGATTTCTGGAATATGATTCTGAAGTTTGCTGGGTATGGCTTTAACAAGAGTCACTCCACCGCGTATGCACTGATCGCTTATCAGACCGCGTATTTGAAGGCGCATTACAAAGTTGAATTTATGGCCGCTCTGTTGACGGGGGATATACCTAATCGCAATTTCAAACGGAAAGATTCCCTCGTTGAGCACTTGGAAGATTGTCAGCGAATGGGGATTGTCGTGGAGCAACCGAGTGTCAACTCATCCCGGGGAGATTTTAGTGTTGCGGATGGGAAGATCCATTTTGGTCTTTCGGCGATCAAGGGTTGCAGTCGCGGAGCTGCTGATGCAATTGCTGATGAACGGGATCGCAATGGTCCTTACAAAGATATCTACGACCTATGCAACCGTGTCGATAGCTCCGCTTGCAATCGTGCTTCTTTGCAGGCGTTGATTCGAGCGGGTGCGTTTGATTGTTTAGGTGGCAAGCGATCGCAGTATATGACAGTATTGGAGAAAGCGATTGCCGGAGGGGTAGAAGCAGCAAAGGACAAGCGGAGTGGGCAGATGAATCTTTTTGCCGATCTTGAGGATGAAGCGATGCCTGCGACCGTTGCGCTTCCTGATATGCCGGAGTATCCGGAGAAGGAGAAGCTCGCGATGGAAAAAGAGGTGCTTGGGTATTACTTGTCCTCGCACCCTTTGGCTGAGTATGAGTTGACGTTGCGATCCTTTTGTACTGCAAATGCGGTCACGGCGAAGAATCTCAAGCATCGAACGGAGGTTTGGATGGGTGGTGTGATCTCATCGATCAAGCTTGCTCATACCCGCAATCCGAAGCCTGACACACCATCGAAGTACGCGAACTTTGATTTGGAGGATCTTGAAGGAATCACGCGAGCGATCGCTTGGCCGAACACTTTCGAACGATTTGCGGACGTGATCCAGCCGGATGCGATCGTGTTGGCTAGGGGCCGAATCGATAAGCGCGGCGAGGAAGAGTACAACTTGATTATCGATGAAGTTCTACCGATGGCTGAGGTTGATGCCAAATTTACGAGTGGGATTCGGATACGGTTCGACGAGGAAAAGCATTCTCAAGAATTGATCCCGAGAATTGCGGAGATATTGCGAGGGTATCCTGGTGATCGGGACGTGCATTTCGATTTGAAAGTTGAGAGTGGAGATACTGTAGTCGTGGTTTCTCGTAAGCATCGTGTGAGCATCAATCCGGAGTTAAGGGAGCGTTTGGATGACTTGTTAGGGTTGGACAGCCATCGACTTATTTTTACGAAGCCGAGTTTGAATCAGAACAATGGGAATGGCGATTATCCTCGCCGACGACCTTCCTAGGTACAAACTCACTAGGGGCATGGATTGGAATATGGAGAAGGACCGAAGTGACACGTGAGGCATTGCCCGTCGATGGGTATTTGGATCAGATCCGACAGGAAGTACTAGGGCATGGAATGGTGGCGGTTGAGGCACCGCCGGGGACAGGAAAGACAACGCGCGTCGCTCCCATGCTCGCGGGTATCTCGAATGGGACACGCACCTATCTTGTGCAACCTCGTCGGTTGGCAGCCAGGGCGGTAGCAGAACGGATTGCCTTCGAAGATGGAACGCGGGTTGGGGACCGGATTGGGTATTCGGTACGCTTTGATCATCGCGTTGGAAAACATACGCAATTGATCGTTGCAACTGAAGGGGTGCTGATCCGCAAGTTGTTGCAAGATCCGACGTTGCAGGATGTAGGGGTTGTTATCCTCGACGAGTTCCATGAACGGTCGCTCGACGGCGATTTATTGTTGGGGATGTTGCGTCGTGTGCAGAAGGAGTTGCGTGAAGATCTGCGCATCGTTTTTATGTCTGCGACTTTGGATACTACATGGTTCGCCGAGCATTTGCAGGGTGTTCCATGCATTCGGATCGAGAGTCGCGGTTATCCAGTTCGGCTGGAATACCGTCCGTTGGAGCCAAGGCAGTCATTGATTGAGCATGCAGTTGGAGTTACGACTCAAGCCGCGGGGAGGACTGAGGGGGATATTTTGGTATTTATGCCTGGGGCTTCTGAGATTCACCGGGCCATTCGGGGATTGGAGCAAGAACCGAGTTTGCGGTCATTTGAGATTCTTCCGTTGATGGGTTCGATGCGATTGGAGGATCAGGCAAGTGCAATTGAGAGTTCGGTACGGAGGCGGATTGTTGTTTCCACCAACATTGCAGAGACTTCGTTGACGATACCGGGGGTACGAACGGTGATCGACAGTGGGTTGGCTCGAGTATTGCGATTTGCTCCGAGTCTGGGGCTTGATCGGCTGGAGCTTGAGAACATCTCGAATGCGTCGGCGACACAGCGGGCAGGTAGGGCAGGGCGATTAGGGCCTGGGTTATGTATCCGTTTATGGAGCGAGGTATCCGACAGGGCGCGTGTCCCTTTTCTCGAGCCGGAGATTCGACGCGTGGATCTTAGTGGTGCTCGATTGCAGCTTTACGCTTGGGGCGAAGGATCTGGAGAGGGGTTTCCTTGGTTGGAGCCACCGCGACGTGATGCTTGGGAGGCAGCGGGTAATGTATTGGAAGTACTTGGAGCCGTGGAGGATGGGAAGATAACTGAAGTAGGTGAATGCATGTGCCGGTTGCCACTTCATCCGAGGTTAGCGCGGATGTGCATCGAAGCTGAATCCTTGGGGTGTTTACGGGAAGCCAGTTTGACGGCAGCAATGCTTAGCGAGCGCGATCCTTTTGATCGAGTGACTGGACAAGGGTCTACGGGTGGGATACACACGCAAGCGACTCGGTCATGGGAGAGTGATTGTGTTGAGCGATTGCATTGGCTCATCAGGGGGCGTGAACAAGGCACGACACCATTTGGTCGATACAACGTGAATGCAGCGAAGACAATTGAGCAGGTAGCGAAGCAAATTCAATCAACTTTTGATCAGCCGCGTCAGGGGAACGATTTCGAAGGAGAGGCGGGGGCTTGCGAGAATGCAGAAGAGGACCGAGTCCATCCAGATGTTGGCGTGATGCGTGCGTTGCTAGCGGGATTTCCGGATCGATTGGCGAAACGGCGTAATTCTGGTAAGCCGCATGGGGTAATGGTAGGAGGAAAGGGCGTGCAGTTGAGTCCGCAATCGGGTTTGCGCACTCCGGAATTGTTTTTATGCATTGATGTCGAGGGGCAGAGGACCGACGCGTTGGTTCGTCAAGCAAGTGGGGTGCGTCCAGAGTGGTTGGTAGGAAAGCATTCACAGGTTCGGGATGAGTTGTTTTTTCACCCTACGCAGCGACAAGTTGTCGGTCGACGGCGGTCGTATTGGCTGGATTTGTGTCTTCAGGAGACACCGGTATCGATCCGCAACGAAGAAGAGTGTACCAACGTTCTCTATGAAGCGGTTTTGACGCATTGGGAGAGTGTATTTCCGAAGGATGATAACTCGGTGATGCAGTGGATTGAGAGGGTTCGGTGTCTTAGTGATTGGGTTCCGGAATTGGAGCTACCTGCGTTGGGTACCGAGTCCTTGCAAGAGGTGGCGAGGGAATTGTGTCGTGGGAACCGTTCTTTGGAGCAAGTTCGCTCGGGAGCTTGGTTGCAGTGGTTGGGAGGATTGCTTACAGCCGAGCAGTTACGAGCGGTGCAACTGGAAGTTCCGGAGCGGATTGAGGTTCCTTCGGGGAGTTCAATACGGCTTGAGTATCAACGGGGCAAGCCGCCGGTTTTAGCGGTAAAGATTCAGGAAGTGTTTTCCTGGAAACAAACCCCCAGGATCGCACGTGGCCGAGTTCCGCTCCTATTGCATTTGCTTGCTCCGAACGGTCGGCCACAGCAGGTGACAGATGATCTTAGTTCGTTTTGGAGTTATGGATACACAGAAGTCAAAAAGGAGCTCAAGCGTCGTTACCCGAAACATTCCTGGCCTGAGGATCCATGGAGTGCTAGTCCTACCAGGCGATAGTATGCAGTTCCCTGGTTTCGCCGAGGGTAAAAAGCCTGTAGACTATGGGTTTTACGCCTCGACCTCTGGAACGCTTCTCTTCTGGAAACGCAGTTGAAATGAATGAAGAAACCCTGCTACGCATTTCCCGCACGTATGGCATCGAGAATTGGTCAGCTGGGTATTTCACTGTAAGCAACGCTGGAAATGTCATCGCTCATCCGGCGAATGCAGATGCTCGGTGGGTCGATCTGAAACAGGTGGTCGAGCATTTGGTCCGTGAGAAGAAACTGCAACTACCGGTTTTACTCCGTTTTCCTCAAATCTTGACGAACCAATTGAGATTGCTGTCGGGTGCTTACTCGGAAGCGATTACTCAGTTTGGTTATAAGGGGAAGCACTTTCCTGTGTTTCCGATGAAGGTCAATCCACGTCGCGAGGTGGTGGAAGAGTTTTTAAAGGAAACGAACCGTTATCGAGTTGGTTTGGAGTGTGGATCGAAAGCGGAGTTGTATGCGGCGATTGCGCAGGATCAAACACCGGAGTCCTTGTTGATTTGCAATGGGTTTAAGGATGAGTCTTTTTGTCGGCTTGCCCTTTTGGCGGTGCAATCTGGAAAACGAGTTGTGATCGTCATAGAGAAGCTCAATGAGTTAAAGATTTTATTGCGTGTCTGCCAGGAGATAGGTGCTTATCCGTGGATTGGGCTTCGAGCCAAGCTCTATACGCGAGGTAGCGGAAAGTGGGCTAGCTCTGGAGGTGATTCAGCGAAGTTTGGATTGACGACTTCCGAATTGCTGGAGTGTTTGCGTTTGCTCAAAGAGCATGGCAAGGGAGATTTGTTGCACCTCATGCATTTTCATATTGGCAGTCAGATCACCGACATTAAGCGTGTGAAGAATGCCATGAAAGAAGCGGCAAGGGTGTATTCCAAGATCCATGGATTAGGATTCCCGGTGGAGTATTTGGATATCGGAGGAGGCTTGGGAGTCGACTACGACGGGTCGAAAACCCGGACGGAGTCTTCCATGAATTACACGGTTCAGGAGTTTGCGAACGACGTCGTGTATACAGTGCAATCTGTTTGTGAAGAGGAGGGGGTTCCGCATCCGAACTTGGTGACAGAAAGTGGGCGGATGATGACCGCTTATCACACCGTCTTGGTAACTTCGATTCGAGAGGAGATCGAGACCTTCGCGGATGACTTGCCGGAAGTAACGATTGATGAGGACGATCCTCAAGTGATCACTGAGATGAAATGGTTGCTTGACGATATTAACGGGAAAAACTTCTTTGAGTACTATCATGATGCGGTGGAGCACAAGGATGAATTGCACACACAGTTCAACCTCGGCTTGATATCTTTGGAAGACCGAGCGAAGGGAGAAGTACTTTACTGGGAGTTGTGTGCACGTGCTTTGAAGGAGTCTGAGTTGTCGCGTCATCCGAACGAAGAATTCGAAGATGTCAAGCGAGTTCTCGCTGCGAAGTACTTGTGTAACTTTTCACTGTTTCGATCAGCTCCGGACGCTTGGGCGATCGGCCAGCTGTTTCCCGTTGTTCCGTTGCATCGACTTCAAGACCCCAAAATCGACTTTGCAACGCTGGTCGATGTTACTTGCGACTCGGATGGCAAGATTGACAAGTTTGTGGATTTGCGGGATGTAAAAGAGACGTTGGAGTTACCCGAGTGGAAGGAAGGTCAAGATTATTACCTTGGTATTTTCTTGGTTGGGGCTTACCAAGAGGTGATGGGGTCGTATCACAACCTTTTTGGGTTGCCAAATGAAGCACAGATTCACATTGAATCCGATGGGCGATTCCACGTCAGTAAGATCGTTCCGGGTAGTAAGATTCAAGACATGGTTTCCTTTGCTCGTTATGACATAGCAGGTTTGCAAGAAGGATTTCAGAGGCGGATCAAAGCTCTAGTCGTCAGTGGTCAACTTGATGAGCAAGTCGCTACGAGATTGTCGAGAGAGTACGAAAACGCGGCGGGATGGACGACATATTTGGACTAGTAACATAGCCGAGCACTTGCGAAAGGAATTCTAGTTTTGGCGCGCAATGAACAGCTCATTCGACAACATAAAATCATCCAGGTTCTAGAACGTCGTCGTTTTGGCGCGACAATCGATGAGCTGACGAGCAGTGTAATCGAAGAACTAGGGCTTGATCGTTTACATCCTCGCAGCATCCGCCGGGATCTCGAAGCGCTCCGAGCCGCAGGTATGCCGCTGAGTGTACAAGAGTCCGCTAGGGGAAGAGTTTGGAAGATCAACAAAACCGATACCGGTTTGCACCGTATCACCATCACCGCCAGTGAGCTGATTGCATTGTCGATGAGTCGCGATCTGCTCATCCCGTTGGCAGGGACACAGTTCTGGCAAGGAATTGAGGCATTCTGGCACAAAGTGCGCGAACAGTTGCCGGAGGGAGTTTGGGAGCATTACGAGCGTTACCGAAGAACGCTGAGGGTCTTAGGCGTGGTTCCGAAAACCTACGAAAAGCAGAAAGGAATGTTGCAAACACTCAATCGTGCTATTCAGGAGCATCGCCGGCTCGATGTGATTTATGAATCGACGACAAGTCCACCACGGCAGCGATTGCTAGAGCCCTACGGGTTGGCTATCTACCAATCCAGCATCTATTTGGTTGCCACTGAGACGGGAATGCATTTGGATAGTGAGCCACACGAGAGGCTTCGGCACTGGAAGCTAGACCGTTTTCAGCGAGTAGAGGCGATGGACCAGTGGTTCAAACCGGATCCGCAAATCGATATCGCGGACCACTTGAATCGAAGTGTTGGAATCTTCAGTGGAGATCAACCGATTCCGTACCGCATCAGGCTATCGTCGAAGGCAACACGATGGGTGCAGGAGGAGCCTTGGCATGCCGAGCAGACGCTGGAGGCTTGCGAGGACGGTTCGAGCATATTGACAGTTCCTGCTTATCACCCCTTGGAAGTGATTCCCAACATACTGAAGCTAGGTTCTGCTGCCGAGTTGTTGGAGCCCGAGAATGCGAGGGAGATTTTGGCGCAACAGATATCAGAGATGGCGGGTTTGTATGGGAGAAAACCTGCTAAGAAAAAGTCTGGCGGGGCGAAACCAAGGTACTAATTCCGCTGCTTGCAGGATTACATGTTGTTTTATTTTGACGGCGGATCATTACTGAACTGGTGTTTACACAAGCGGCCTCCTGGATTAATTTGGTTAATGGTTTGGGTTGTTGGTTTTCGGTAATTTTCGAAGCGATTGATTAGGGTCTTATCCATTTATTTTTATATCGAGAGGTGCGGTATGTCCAAACGCAGGATGGGATTTACCTTGGTGGAGTTGTTGGTTGTCATTGCGATTATTGGGATCTTGGTTGGATTGCTCTTGCCGGCGGTCCAAGCAGCGCGAGAGGCGGCCCGTCGAATGCAATGCTCTAATTTTATCCGTCAGTTTGGTCTTGCTGCGCACAACTTTGAAAGTGCCTTCAAGACGTTTCCACCGACGCAGCATACAAAGGTCTTCACCGAGACTTCGGGGGCGCGGGTTACGAGAACTTCGGAAGCGCCAGTCCAAGTTTTCATGCTGCCGTATTTCGAGGCAGGGACAAAGTTCAACCAATTCAATTTGGACTACAACGTCAACAGTGACGCCCCGATACATCCGAGTATCCCAACCCGAACGGGCGCGAATGCGGCGGCGCGCGTCACCGATGTTCCAGTCTTCCTTTGTCCATCCGATGTTTCGGAAAACAATTACTTTCGTGCGGGGCGTCAAAGCTATCACGCGAGCACAGGTGGTGCGAATTTGCGAGGCGGTACTGCGATTGACGGTATCTTTGCGAGGGCTTATCCAGCGGCTGGTGATACGATGCGTGGACCCCGGATTGCGGATGTGCGAGATGGCACCAGTAACACTGCAATGTTTTCCGAAGTGATGCGTGGAACTCGCGATTGGAACGCGACGAATACTTGGGACAACACCACAGTGTTTTTCACCGGAACGGTTTACTCAAATCCTGCGCAATTCATGGATGGACGCAACATTCCGCAATGTTTGCCAAACGGTCAAAGCACTACGGGAACTTGGATCCGATACACCGGACATCAATACTATCGATCGTTAACACCGAACTTTGTATACAGTCACACCTTGCCAATTAACTGGAACGTCAAACGGTCGAATCTGGCGGATCAGCGATACAACTGTGGGGTCTCTTTCAATACACTTCACATGGCTGCATCGAGTTATCATTCTGGTGGAGTGAATACTGTGTTTGCTGACGGTGCAGTTCAGTTCATGAGTGACAACATCAATTTTGTTACTTGGCAAGCATTAGGTAGTCGTGATGCTGGAGAATCGGTAAGTGCGGTTGATTAACGACTCGCCTGACGTTTTTTGTTCAATGTTTGATGACTCTTGAGTAATTCAAAATGCGAATCCTAAGTCCTTTGTTTTTTGGCATCACCGTGGTTCTGACTTCCGCAACCTTGTTTATGACGGGGTGCGGAAGCAAGGAGATTCCTACGAATGTTTCGGAGACAGCGGGGATGCCGGAGGCTAAGGATGCTTTGTTGGATTTGGCTGAGTTGCTCAAGAGGTTGGCGGCAGGCAATATGAAACCACCGGCAGATGCGGCCGGATTTACCAATTATGACGTAGAACATCCTGCTATCGCGACTTTGATTAGCAATGGGTTTGTTGTCTACAACTTTGGAGCTACTATTGACGGCACGAAAGCTGGAGACCAATGGGTAGCCATGCAGTCGAATGCCAAGGAAAAGGGTGGGTGGGTATTGCTCAACAACGGTGAAATCCGAGATATGCAAGCGGGTGAGGTTGCTGCATTGAAGCCCGCCGGTAAGTAATCGTATTTGCAGAGCTGGAGGGGGCAGAGGGGCCTATGGGGCCATGGGGACTGCTCGGGCTGCGGGGTGCTGACTTTGCACTTGGTACTGCGTTGTGAATCGTCGGAACCAACAACCGGTGAATTCTGTGGTATACTGTAGGGGTCGCAAGACTTGGGACTGAGGAATCGTGTATTCCTAGTCCTTCATTTCCTTCCCACCTTAGGCCTTCGCCTGATTTGCCATGATCCGCATTCTGCACCGCGGTCCGAATGGACAGAACCAAGAACTTGGCGACGGCCTGTACTCATCGAGTGTTGGGGGAACTTTTCAATTCTTTCGGACGGTTTTGATCTTTTTATTGGTGTTCTCTCCAGGGTTAGATTTCTGGAGATTTGCTTCCCTGGGGGCGACGAATGGCGGCGGAGCGTTCTTGGGGGCTGTTTTGCGCGGAGCCGAACCGGTAGTTGCGGATCGTCCAGTGAGCATGGTCAATGATGTGATGCCAGT
>CAZACJ010000080.1:0-22506 GCA_964483385.1 uncultured Pirellula sp.
GAGGTGAGCGTGGCCGATGCAAACACCCCGCGGCTTGCGCGAAGCGGGCTCAAAACACCCCGCGGCTTGCGCGAAGCGGGCTCAAGCAGAGTTGCGATCGATTTGACGGTACTAGTCTATAGTCCCACCGCTCAAGCGGGTCGGATCGTCGGATCCGTGGACCGATAGAAATCGAGGGAGGGCTTGAGGTTGTTGTTCACTCCGGTTTGGCTTGTTTCTGGGTTAGTGCATCAACGCAATCACAAGAGCGACTAGCCCTCGCACAGTCCAAGCGGCGGTGCGAATCCAGTTCGAATTGACGAGACGATGATTAGCGGATGGATTCGGTTGTTTCAAAAGCTCATCGTGCAAAGGCATTTGGATCATGGCTGTGCTGAGCCAGATTACCAGTAAGAGCACGATTCCAAGGCCTGGCAGGATCAACGTCTTAGCGTCATTGCCATTGAGCCAACCGATTGCGAAGAGCAATAGCGCTGCGAGTGCACCTTCTACGAGCATCATGGGACCGACGATCCAGAAGATACGATCGCAATGTTGCCGTTCGGCTTGGACAGCCCGTTCTGGATGTGGGTCGACAAAAAACATCGACGGGTAATGAACGCGTTGAATCGTCCAAATCAGGCCGACCAAATACCAAGTTACTGCAAGGTGTAGAAGTGATAAGAGTGGAAGTGAATCTGCAAGAAGCTTGGACAAATCTGTCAAGTTAGAGGTCATAGCGTTGGAGGTCATAGATTGGCTACTTTTAGACGTATGAGCGTTTCAGGAGTTCAGCGACGGCGGGAGTCAGTTGCTCGCGGCGTCGAATTACATCGAAGCGGTTTAGGAGATCATCGGGTTTTGAGCGAGCTTTTTCCGCTCCTTGGAGATCGCTTACGATATTCCCTTGATGCATCATCACGATACGGTCACCGAGATTGACGGCTTGTTGCATCGAATGGGTGACCATCAGGGCCGTTAGCTTTTCTCGAGCGATGATTTCATCGGTAACGCGGATGACTTGGTCGGCCGAACGGGGATCAAGTGCAGCGGTGTGTTCATCGAGCAGGAGCAAATCGGGTTTGTTCCAAGTTGCCATCAGAAGCGTGATCGCTTGGCGTTGTCCGCCGGAGAGGTTGCCGATGGGGGTATCAAGCCGGTCTTCGAGTCCCATTTTCAGGGAGCTAAGTCGCTCGGCGATTTCTGCGCGAAGTATTCGGTTTAGAGACCAACCGAGTCCTCGCGTTTTTCCACGTCGGCTCGCGATTGCGATATTTTCGGCGACGCTCATGGTCGGAGCGGTGCCTGAGAATGGGTTTTGGAAGACACGGCCGATACGTTGAGCTCGTCGGTGTTCGCTTTGATGGGTGATATCGACACCGCCTAGTTCAATCTTGCCTTGATCGATAAGGAAGACTCCAGCGATGGCGTTTAGCAGGGTCGATTTTCCGGAGCCGTTGGTTCCGATAATGTTTACGAAGGAACTTGGCTCGATTGTCAACGAAACTCCGCGAAGCGATCGGACTTCGTTAGGTGTACCTGCGAAAAAGGTTTTTCGAACATCGGTCGCGAAGAGCATTGGATGAACCTATTTCCCTTCCTCTGTAGCTGTGGTTAGTTTAGACGTTGAGGTGGACTGAAGCCATTTCGGAGCGGTGAGTGCGATGAATACGAAGAAGGCAGTGATCAGTTTTAGGTCGTTCGGATTCAGTCCGCATCGCAGGGCGATGGCGATCATCATGCGGAATAAGATCGAACCGATGATGGTGCCAGCGATGAGAATTCCAAATCTTGGAGATCCCACCAGTGATTCCCCGATAATTACGCTTGCTAGTCCCCAGACGACCATTCCAATCCCCATTTGTACGTCTGCGAATTCTTGGTATTGAGCCAAGAGAGATCCGGAGAGGGCGATCAGGCCGTTGGCAAGTGCAAGTCCAAAAATCAGCAATCGATTATCGCTACCGGAAAGGGCTCGGATCATTTGTGCGTTATCACCGGCAGCACGCATCGCGGTACCTAGGTTCGTCTGCAGAAAAACGAACAAGCAGAAACCGATTGCGGTGACGATGCAAAGCAGGAATAGCAGGACAGCGATGTCTTGGGTGCCTACGATCCAACCGAATAACTCATGCCTTGGTGAATCTCCAAGTGGGGTATTTACGATTTGCGTCCATGACTTGGGTAGTGTCGATTGCTCACTTAGTGAGACGTTGCTGCGTCCGAGAACATGAAGATTGATTGAATAGAGTGCGGTCATTACCAAGATACCGCTGAGGAGCCCATTGATTTTAAATTTGGTGTGGAGGATCCCTGTGGTAGTTCCGGCAAGCATTCCTGCGATGAAGCCACTTAGTGTTGCCAGAGTGGGGTTGTAGCCTTGGACGAGAAGTGTAGTGGTTACAGCAGCACCAAGCGTGAAAGATCCATCTGCAGTGATATCCGGAAAATGGAAAATGCGAAAACTGATGTAAACGCCGAGGGCGAGGACGGCAAAGACCAGACCAAAGTTCAACGCACTAATGAGAAGTACCACGATTTTTACCTCGATTCGTTTTGTTGTGGTAATGGCTTCGCGGGAGCACACCAGCAACCGCCGCGCATCAATTCCGTTTCGCCGATCCCTTCGATGGGTCGATCGTCGGCAAGTAAGTGAAGAACTTGGGTTGGGGCGTTGTGCTGGAACAACTCATGGAGGACATCGCGAAGCTCCTTGAGGGACTTTGAAAGGGGGCGGTAGGGGAATACCGCAGCATGGAAATGCCCTTGGATTGGGCTATGCTCGCTCATGGGGCGAAGGATCGCTTGGAATTCGTTGATAAACTTTTTTGTAGCGATACCGACGATTAGTACAACTCTGTTTTCATAGGATTCTTCGCTGGTGAATGAAAGCCAATTTCGAATTTCAGGATGAGACCAAAGAGAACCATTTCTGGGGTGGTTTGGGGAGCGAATGAGAGAAGCTCCGACGACAGCGTCTGCTTCAGCGATGATGGCGAAGGCGGCTGCGTCGCACTTTAGATGTTCAAGGGCTTGGGGAACAAGTTCCGACAGGCGAATGGAACGCCGTTCGCTTCGTCCTGCTTCGAAGCGAATCAGGTGTGAGAATTGGCCTTGGCCATGAATCCCATATTCGATCAATAGTTCCGGGATGAGTTGTTCATGGGCGATAAGGAAGTCTGGGGTGGCGTTTGGTGAAGGCGGTTGTTCAATCCCAATGCCGCACACCCCGAGGACTTCGCCGAGTTGTCGGTTCGCATTATCGGTTTGGGAAAGATCTTGGAGAGCACCGAGTCCAAGGCAAATCGATGCAGTATCGATGCAAAGGTTTGTAGGTGATTGAGAATCTGCCTTTGGATTTTCTAGACTTAGTGGATCACCGATCAATTTGCATTGCATGACGCCGGAATTTTTGAGGACATCGATTGAAAATTGGATCCCGTGGCGGTCTAGCGAGCTACTGTTGTCCGGATCAATAGCATCGGGTCTGGATGCATCAGATTTGATTTGTGGACCGGGCTTATCGGAGGGTTTCAGAAGGATTTTTGTCAGACGCATTAACTCGAAGATGGAGAGGACATTTTCGTTGGGGTTTGTGACGAAAAGTTTGCCACCAACACTTTCGAGTTTTCGTCGGTACTTCAGAAGTAAGCTGATGCCAGCGGAGCTGATGTAGGGGACTTGGCTCATATCCAAATCGATATGGTGTTCCCCGTGATGGATCGCCGCATCGATAGCGTTTCCGACGTAATCGGCCCACGATGCGTCGAGTCGTCCGTTGAGGGCGAGGACGGTTCCGGTGGCTTCTTGTCGAGATTGGATGATCATGGTTGGAGTTGCGAAATCGGGTTACGTTCGGTCGTTACTTCTTAGGCATCAGATGGTCGGGGATGGAAGTTTCCTTGGCGTTGATCCAGCCGTTTGCTTTTTTGCGGATTTCGGGAGTAAGTACCCAGCGTTCGTTGAGTTTAGAAATAGCGACTTCGTTGTAGAGCAGGATTTCATCGGTACGATTTTCGACAGGAACATCGGCTGGGTTTTTGCCGTCGAGGATATCTGCAGCAAGATCGCCGAGATTTTTTCCGATGCTTATGTAGTCCGCGCCGAGGTCGAGAGTACTGCCTTGCAGGACAGCGGAGGGGAGTGAACTGAAGACAGGGATACCTGCATTGTTCGCTGCCCGAATGACCGTTCCGCTGGCAGCCGAAACGGTGATGTCACCACTGATCCAAATTGCGTCGACACCGCGTGAGATCACGGAGTTAATCGCTTCTTGGACTGCGGCAGAGTTTTCAGCGCTTCCTTCCACCAGTTCGAGGGAAAGAGTGGGACAGAGTTCGCGAGCGAGTTTTGTTTGAGCGAAGGAGTTCGATTCGGCGGGGTTCCACACGAGCCCGATGCGCTGAGCATCGGGGCGCATTTCCTTGATCGTGCGTAGTAGTGGTTCAACGGGTTGCATGCTACCGAAGCCGGTCAAATACGGCGGGTGTTTGGAGTGATCCTTTGGGTCGATACCTACACCTGCGGCGTATGGATCGGTAACGAGTCCGAAAACGTGCGGTGTTTGACTTGCGGATCGATTCGCCGTCGCGACGGTTTGTAAGGATGGAGTACTAATCGTAATGATTAGATCAAAGGCACCTGAGACCACTTCTTTGGCGATTGCGTTAGCAGTACCTATGTCCCCTTCGGCGTTAAGAATACGAAGGGTGATGTTCTTTCCGTCTTCAAATCCTCGTTCTTTGAGTTTGTCTAACATACCGATACGACCATCTTCAAGTGCTTTGATAGATGCGTGTTGAACGAGCGCAATTCGGTGGACATGATTATCAGATCCGCTCGTGCTGCGTTTACGAGACTTTAAGTCAAGCAATAGAAGTATGGTTGCAACGGCGAGCAGAAGTACAAACCCGAGACGTAGGCGTTTGAGGCCTTCAATGAAAGCGTTCCACATCAATAGGAACTCCGAGAGATGAATGCTGGCAGCGTTGGTATGACGTGCGAAAGGAGGAGGATGCGGGCGGCGAATAGTTTAGCAGGTTGGGGGGGTAACGCGAATCCAAATGGTCATACTCGCATAAACAAAGACGCCATGCAATTTTGGAAACGGTGAACCGTAAAGCCTGGTCCTCATTCAACACAGGTTGTCGGCACTGCGAGCTACCTTGGCCTTTGCAAACCGGGTCAACGAAGCCGATTGCCCCAGTAATTTAAATGTGCCGCTAGTGGCTCGTTGCTGCATTTCCATGCGAGTCGCACGCAACTTGTCAGAAGCTGCCAACCAAGTGTCGTCGGGGGGCGGGCGAATGAGGCAAGTCGTGCCGAATCGGCGAATTAGTTCGAAAAGCAGGGGAATTGCAGGGTTGCCCCCCTGAGAGTTGCAATGGCCGTTTTCGAGAATCTCAATCCAAGATACACTAAACCACTCGTACGGGTTCAGGAGGCGGGCTGGCGGAAGGTCCCCTGCTCTACCCTACCATCGGATCATACTGAGCATTTCCCCCAAACTCTCGGGAGCCAATAGAAACGTGTCGACTCAATACCTTGCAGCTAAAGCCGGTCAAATCACTCCTGAGATGGAGTTCGTCGCTAAACGAGAAAACCTTTCTGCCGAAGTGATCCGAGAAGAAGTCGCTGCAGGTCGGATGGTTATCCCGGCCAACCGCGTCCACTTGGAAGGGGCGTTGGAACCGATGGCGATCGGAATTGCCGCGAAGTGCAAGATCAACGCGAACATTGGAAACTCTGCTGTAACGAGCGATGTACAGGAGGAGCTCGATAAGCTCCATGTGGCAGTCCATTACGGTGCAGATACGGTGATGGATCTTTCCACCGGCAAAGACATCGACAACATTCGAAAAGCAATTATCGGTGCTTCTCCTGTCCCTATCGGTACTGTACCGATTTATCAGATGCTCGAGGAGCTTGGTGGCAACATCGAAGACATGAAAGCACAGCACTTCCTCGATATGGTTGAGCATCAGGCCAAGCAGGGGGTCGACTATATGACCATTCACTGCGGTTTGTTGCTCGAGCATCTTCACCTAACGACCACGCGTGTTACAGGTATTGTTTCCCGAGGTGGATCGTTGATCGCGAAGTGGATGATGGCGCATCGCAAGCAAAATCCGCTTTATGAAGCGTTCGATGACTTGTGCGACATCATGAAGCAATACGATGTGACTTGGAGTCTCGGTGACGGACTCAGACCTGGATCGATCGCCGATGCGAGCGATGCGGCGCAGTTTGCTGAATTGGATGTATTGGGCAAACTTTGTAAGAGAAGTTGGGAAAAGGGAACGCAGGTGATGGTCGAAGGCCCTGGTCACATTCCTATGGACCAGATCGACATGAACATCAAAAAGCAAATTGAAGTTTGCCACGGTGCCCCTTTCTACGTGCTGGGCCCCTTGGTCACCGATATCGCTCCTGGCTACGATCACATCACCAGTGCGATCGGTGCAGCCATGGCTGGTTGGAGTGGAGCAGCGATGCTCTGCTATGTCACACCTAAGGAACATTTGGGACTGCCAAATCGCGAAGATGTCAAGCAAGGGGTGATCGCATATAAGATCGCAGCACACTCTGCGGACGTTGCTCGTAAGCGGCCAGGGGCACAAGACCGCGATGATGCGCTATCGCGAGCACGATTTGCCTTTGATTGGAAAGAGCAATTCCGATTGTCACTTGATCCGCAAACTGCACAGGCTTATCACGACGAGACGTTGCCTCAGGATACCTTCAAAAGTGCTCACTTCTGCAGTATGTGTGGACCGAAGTATTGCTCGATGCGAATCACCGAAGACATTCGCAAAATGGCGAATGAGCAGGCATTGCCAACCGGCGATAATACTCCAGCATTAGTGGAATTGAAGAACTAAGCCAGGCGAACTAGGAAAGCCCGGTAGGTCGGATTGTTCGGTTAGTCCGATTCCGAGGGTAGTCGGTTCGATGGTTAGTTTAAAACACCCCGACCTTTTCTTTTTCGTATCGGAGCAAGCACATGGCCAATCCGCTCAGTTCAATGGATCGCAATGCCTCGAAAACCTCTGCTGCCACTGAGCGGCGAGGTAGTCGCGAAGTGTCGATTGGTCAGTACTTGATCAATCGCTTAATCGATTATGGGATCCACGATTGTTTTGGGATTCCTGGCGACTATGTGCTGCGTTTCTACAGTTTGCTCGAAGAGAGTCCCATACGCGTCGTCGGCTGCACACGCGAGGATTGTGCCGGGTTTGCAGCGGACGCTTATGCTCGTATTCATGGCATGGGCGCGTTGTGTGTGACTTATTGTGTTGGTGGTTTGTCGGTGTGCAACAGCGTGGCGGGGGCTTTTGCGGAAAAGTCCCCGGTGGTGATGCTTACTGGTTCGCCAGGACTCAAGGAGCGGGTAAATAATCCACTTCTTCATCATAAGGTTAGGGACTTTAGCACGCAGTTGGAGGTGTTCGAGAAGCTCTGCATCGCGGCTACCGAGTTAAACAATCCAGCAACGGCTTTCAGTGAGATCGATCGTGTCTTGGATGCATGTTACAAGTACAAGCGACCAGTGTACATCGACATTCCCCGCGACATGGTGGACGTGGTGCCGACGGTAACGCATGCTTATCGCAGTCCCGTTCAATCGTCGGATTCGTTGGCATTGGAAGAAGCAGTACGGGAGACTACTGAAAAGCTCAACGCGGCGAAGAAGCCGTTGATCATAGCGGGTGTTGAAGTGCATCGTTTTGGGCTTCAAGATCAAGTGATACAATTGGCTGAACAAGCTGGGATCCCGATTGCGACAACCATATTAGGAAAAAGTGCGGTGGATGAGACTCACCCGTTGTTTGTCGGATTGTACGAAGGGGCTATGGGGCGTGAAGAAGTAACTCATTACGTTGAGGACAGCGACTGCATCTTGATGCTCGGGGCGTTCATGACCGACATCAATCTCGGGATCTACACGGCGCAGTTAGACGTACGAAATGTGATTTATGCGACGAGTGAACATCTACAAATTTCCTATCATCAATTTCCAAATGTTCCCTTGGGGGATTTTCTAGGGAAGGTGATTGCGGCAAACCCTAGTCCTGCACGGCGTCATATTCCCGATCAATTGCACTTGAAGAAGCCGCATGCCTTTGTGGTTAAACCGGATCAAGCCTTGTCGGTAACCCGAATCATTGAGCGGATCAATACGCAACTTGATGCTCAAACGATTGTGATCGCAGATATCGGCGATTCTCTGTTTGCTTCTTCCGAGTTAGTGATACATGAGCGAACGGATTACCTGTCGCCTGCTTACTACACTTCGATGGGTTTTTCCGTACCAGCCGCTTTAGGGGCTTGTGTTGCCAAACCTCAAGATCGCGTTTTGGTGATCGCGGGAGACGGCGCGTTCCAGATGACCGGCCAAGAGATGTCGACTCTCATTCGCGAGGGGTACTCACCGATTATCATTGTCCTCGATAACCATGGTTATGGCACCGAGCGATTTTTGCAGGAGGGGACTTGGAAGTACAACGAGATCGCTGTGTGGAAATACTCCAAGTTGCCCGAGGTTTACGGTGGGGGTAAGGGATATGTTGTGCAGAATGAAGCCGAGTTCGATGCGGCGTTGACGGAAGCCTGGAATGATCGAACGCAACTGCACTTAATTCATGCAAAGCTTGTCGAGAACGACGCAAGTCGTACGTTACGGCGTTTAGCGGATCGGCTTGGGCAGCGTGTGTAATCGATGGAATGAAGAATTACCGTCCATCGCATGATTCCAGATTATCGACGAGCAGCGGCTTTGGATTCTCTGCGGGAGCTTGGATGGTTCTCGCACTTGGAGTGGTTTCAAGAAATTGATTCCACGAACCGCGCCATGTATCGAGGGCTCAAGGATGGTGCGATCGCATTACCGGCCTTGATGGTCGCTGACCTGCAGACCCAGGGAGCGGGGCGTGGCGGGAATCGCTGGTTCTCACCTTCTGGATGTTTGATGTTTTCTCTCGGATTGCCTCTGAAGGATCTTCGATTTCAGGGAGAAACTTCGCTTGCCTCTCTCCCTTTACAAGTTGGGTTATCGGTAGCCCAGGCGATTGGGCCATTGGTCCGTTCGAAGCCCATGGTCAAATGGCCGAATGACGTGTACATCGAGGATCGCAAAGTATGCGGCATCTTGATGGAGACAAGTTACGGGAATTCCGGTGCTGGGGATGAGTTTGTAATCGTTGGAATTGGGATTAATTGCCACGTGCTCTTTGATGGCGCGGTGGAGGAAGTGCGTAGCAGCGCCGTGAGCTTGCATGAGGTCGTTCGGCCATCGGTCGAAGAAGGTTCTTCATTGGAGTCGGTAGCGCCGGAGGCTGTATTGTTGCGATTCATCCAGGTATTTCGCGAGAACTTGGTGCGATTTCAAGAGGATCCTGAATCGTTCATGCAAGCGTGGCGAACCCATGATTGGCTTGCTGAGCGTTGGGTAAGCGTTCAGCAACCGCATCGCGAAGTGCTAGGCCGAGTCGTTGGGATTGATTCCATGGGTGGATTGTGCTTGATAGACAGTAGTGGGATTGTCCATACAATCCTCTCGGGAACGGTGCGCCCACTGCCAGCGGCCTCCGATTGAACTTGTTTTTTAACGGAATTCCAATTCCGAATATCGATAGAATCTAAACGTGGTGAGTAATCCAAGATGAGCAATCCAAAGCGAAGTGAAGTTCCAGTCGGAGATACATGGGACTTATCAAGTCTGTTTCCAAATGATGAAGCTTGGCAAGCTGCGTTGCCCGAATTGGAGGCTTGTATCGATGGGATGAAGGCTTTTCAGGGGAGGTTGGGCGAGAGCCCTGAAGTGCTGGCTGCGTGTTTGGACTACGACGTAAAAACAGATAGGATCGCCGAGCGGATTGGTACTTATGCGTTCCTCAAGACGACGGAAGATCAAAGCAACAGCGTGGCTCAAGGTTTTGCGGCGCGTTATCAAAGTATAGCATCGCGGGTGGGGCAAGCCGCGAGCTTTATTCGTCCGGAGATTTTAGCGATCCCAGATGAGACAATGCAGAAGTGGCTCGATAGCGAAGTATTAGCGCCTTATCGATTAGTACTGCAACGGATCCATCGATATCGAGCGCATACGCTATCGCAGAGCGAAGAGCGATTGTTAGCGATGCAAAGCGAGATGGCACAGTCGGCAAGCAAAGCGTTTCGTCAACTCAACGATGCCGATTTGAAGTTTGGTGAGATCGAAGTGGAAGAAGGGAAGAAAGTCGAGTTGACGAATGCTTCGTTTAGTGGGTTTTTAATTTCTCCGAAGAGAGAGATACGCAAGCAAGCTTTTCATCAGTATTACTCGGAGTTCGCTGCGCATGAAAATACGCTGGCCGCAACCTTGGCCGGAAGCGTGCATACCGATGTGTACTATGCTAGAGCGAGGAATTATCCGAGTGCCCTGGAGTCATCATTGTTCGGGGACAATGTGCCGGTTGCAGTATATGACAACTTGATCGCGGCAGTGCGAAATCAATTGCCGGCCGTACATGCGTACTTTGATATGCGTCGGCGAAAGATGAAATTGGATACGATTCATCATTACGATACTTACGTTCCGATCTTGTCTGAGGAGGCCCCTGTGCATCGTACTTGGAACGATGCTTGCGAGTTGGTGATGGAATCGCTCAAGCCGTTAGGGGATGAGTACTGTGGCGTTCTCGCACAGGGGTTACAAGGAAGGTGGTGTGATAGGTATCCGAATCAGGGCAAGCAGAGCGGTGCTTTCAGTTGTGGGACTTACGATGCAGATCCCTACATCTTAATGAACTATAAGCAGGACGTCTTGAACGATGTCTTTACATTGACGCACGAAGCTGGACACTCGATGCACAGTTACTACTCTGCACGCAACCAACCCTTTCAGTATTACAATTACACGATTTTTGTTGCTGAGGTGGCTTCGACGTTCAACGAACAATTGCTTGCGGAGCACATGATACGTCATGCGAAGACCAAGCAAGAGCGGGCTGCGATCATCAATCATGAGATCGACAGTATTCGTGCGACAATTGTGCGGCAGACGATGTTCGCGGAATTCGAGAAGAAGATCCATGCGATGGCAGAAGCGGGAGAGCCATTGACGGTCGCTTCATTCAAGTCGACGTATGGGGCATTGCTCAAAGACTATTTTGGACCTGACTTCCAGATCGACGAAGCGTTGCAGTTGGAATGTTTCCGAATCCCCCATTTCTACCGTGCATTTTACGTGTACAAGTACGCAACCGGGTTGTCGGCTGCGATCGCCTTGGCGCAGCGTGTGATGCGAGGAGGAGCGTCGGAGTTGGCTCAGTATTTAGGTTTTCTCAAGTCAGGTTGTTCGAAGGATCCATTGGATCTGCTCAAGGATGCAGGGGTGGACATGACAAGTCCAGCGCCGGTGGAAACGGCTTTGAAGCGATTCGGAGAGCTAGTGAGTGAATTGGATTCACTTCTGGATTAGAGAATGAATCGGTTGCCAGCGATTGATTGTCCATCGGTACCAATGAGTGGTACCGTTTGATTCGACGACAAGTTGTAACGCGTGATCGCGCGCTGTGTGTAGGACTTGCTGTCGATTGGGAGCGTAGGTCTGGAATACTTCAGGTGAGACGGATCGTTCGGATCCGCTGATGATTACGGTCTCGGGTGTGGCCCAACGAAATAGTTCGGACTGATGTGTTGTCAGAGAGCCGTGGTGTGGTGCCATGAGCACATCGCAATCGAATTGAGGGAATGAAAGTAATTGTGAAGTACCGGGTTCTTCCAAGTCTCCAGGTAGAAGGATCGTGTAGCCTGCATATTCAATTGCAATACAGAGACTCGTTGCGTTGTCGTTCAAGTGGGTTTTAGTTCTTTTTTTGTTTTTTGGCGGGATTGAAACGAGGGCGGTTTGTCTGTCGGGTTGTGTTGGAAAGAGGATTTTCCAGGAGCAATCGGTGCTTGCGGTGTACGAAGCGGATCGATCCCATACTTCGATAGGGATCCTTTGCTTGCGAACAGATGCAAGGAGAGCTTGAAGGGTTGCGGAATGGTGTTCGAGAGTCACTTGAGTGGTTGCAAAGCGGGAGACCGAGAAGCGTTCGAGTAGTCCTGGTATGGCGTTGTAGTGATCGGAGTCAGCGTGAGAGAGGATGATTCCGTCGAGGTGATTGATGCCCATTTCCCAAAGTGCGTTAGCGATCGCTTGGTGGCTTCTTTGTGGGTCACCGAGACGTCCTGCATCGTAGAGCCACGATTTGCCGGAGGGGGATTGGATAAGAACGCAGGATCCATGTCCGACGTCGAGGAACGTGATGGTAAGAGTGCCTTGTCCTCGCCAATATTTCCAGGGGGACAGTGAGTCTCTTGTTAGCACGAGCATGCCACCGCATGCAAACCAGATGCTCAATCCCCAGATCAGTTCGCGGCGAGCTTGGATTTTCCGAGTCCCTCGCGCGATCGCGATGAGAAGAGCAATCGCATAGAATCCTATTAGCCACCAAGTTGGCGGAGCGGCGGCCCATAGGTGACCGTAGGGAATTCGATAACCGATTGTGACAGCGAGTTCGAGAGCGGAGAGTGAGATTCCGCAGAGCAGACCGCAGAACCACGCGATTGGTGGGATCCAGAAAAGCAAGACGAGTCCTAGTCCGGCTAGGAGTGCGATGAGCATCGGTAGCCACAGGACTAGATTGAAAAGGACGGCGATGGGGCTGATAATGTGGAAAGATGCCCATACCAGGGGTGCGGAAAGGAAGCAGACCCAAAAACTGCTGCGGATGGATTCTCGGACAATTTCTTTTGTCCCGCGAAGGATCCGTTCAAGCGTGGAGTGTTTCGATTCGATCAATCGCTCGATGGACACGGTGTTTCTACGAAGGATCGGAAAGGTCAGGATGAGCACTGCAACGGTTAGAAATGAGAGCTGTGATCCCACGTCAAATGCAATGGATGTACGTTGAGCCAGGAGGATAAGGGCTGCGAAGGCAAGGATATTTAAACCGGAGAAAGCCCAGCCGAGGTAGCGTGCAAGCAGGCCACAAGTGAGCATGATAGTGGCGCGTGCGACTGGTGGATTTGCACCACAAAGTGAGGCGTAGAGAATACAAAGGCAAACGGTGCCGAAGAAAACGGGGCCTCGAGGTAGATGAAGTAACCAACCGATTAGCAGGAGCGCACCGGCGACCATTTCGATGTGCATCCCAGAGATGGACATCATGTGGATGGTACCCGTCGCGAGCATCTCTACTTGCAAATCCCAGTCGGCCTGCTCACGTTGCCCTAGTACTAGTGCTGCGGTTAATGGAGCTTGATTCAGCGGCACGTAGTGATTCATCGCGTGAAGAGAGCTTTCTGTCCAGCGTGCCAACCAGCGATCGATTCTCCAGTTCGTGCCATCTTTACGCTTTCGTATCAGCGATGTTGAATCGACTTGTACCTGCGCTGCGAGACCTAATTCTGCATAACGATTACGAACATCAAATTGTCCGGGGTTGGAGGGCTCGAGCGGCCTGCGCCATGTTCCGTAGAGTTGGACTTCGTCGCCGGGATAGAAACCTGTGAGATTTCCATCGACTACAAGGTGTACGTCGAGTTGTAATGGGCTCCAATGTTGGGGGGTATGTTGTAAGGAATGAGTACGCAATATGGTTTGTGATTGCCAAGCTAGTGTTTCATCTGTGTCGTAGGAAGTACGCTGTCGGAGTCGGACCGTTTGTTCGATGAAACCGCGAAGGACTACGGGTTTCCAAGTTGCTTGGGCTGAGTTCAGCGTATTCTCTTTGGAATGCAGTGCATGCCACTGTGCCAGTTGTTGGTGGATACGAAGATTTGAACGGTGGTGGTTCCAAGCGAAGAGGGAAGCGATGCACATCATCCAGAAGATGCATAGCCAAAGTGGACGCGAGTGACTTGCCCGGCTCAGTCGTTGAGCGAGTAGATAAGTGCCGACAGTAACGGTCGATAGCATGCACGCAATCCACCCCCAGACCCCGAAAGAGTGGGTTACCCGAATTGCGGCGAGGGAGAACATGAGTTGGATGAGCATCGGATAGAAGGTGATTCCTTCCAAGAGTCTCATCCGGAGGGTCGACAGATGTGTGGTGAGCGATGGTTCCAGTTGTGAGGTTGCTGCCACTGCATCGCTCCGTCGAGTGAGGTTAATCCATAGACGGTTTCACTGGAGGTTGGGCATTTGGGTGGCTATGATCCGTCGTTGCGTCATGGCTGCCCTCACGGGTTGAAGGTTGGATGTGCGACCGATTCCGTTTCGTTGGGAGCCCAGATGGTCCGTCCGCCGTCGACGGGAATACATACGCCGGTGATAAACGATTGAGTGGCTAGGAAATAAGCCGCTTGGGCGATATCTTCCGGGCGACCGTGACGTTGGATGAGACTGGATTTACGGATGCGTTCGGCCCTTTCTTCGGTGATGCTAGGGTCGAGCATGACGGGGCCTGGCATGATTCCGTTGACGTGGATATCTGGATTGCGTGATGCAAGTTCTACGGCCATGCTTCGCACTAGCGTTTCGATTGCCCCTTTGCCGAGGAAATACGCGGAGAAATCTTTGTAGGGGCGAGCTACGGCCCAATCGCCAATCAAGACGATTCGTCCCCCTTGGGCCTGCGGTACCATCGCGAGTCCGGCGGAGCGTGCGACGTGGTAGGCCCCGAGCGTATTGATTTCGAATTGTTCTCGCAGTTGTGCGTCGGTGGTCTCTTCTAAGGGAGCCCAATGCCAAACGGCAGCACAATGGACGAGTACATCGAGGCGACCGAATTGGGCCAGGATCTTTGAGACGGCTTGTTCCATCGCAGGGGCGGAGCGGATATCTCCCTCTGTGACCATGCAAGGTGTGCTTTTTGCTTCGAGTTCCGCTACCAACGATTTGGCTTCGTCCATGGAAGAGCGGGCATGGAGTGCGACGCGGTAGCCAAAGTTCGCGAAATGTTCGGAGACGACGCGTCCGACCCGTTTGGCTCCACTACCCGTCACCCAGACGGTTGGTGCGTCGGATAAGCCCTTTGCGGAGGTCGTGTGGGTACAGGAATGAGAAGGGGAAGCGTCGGAGGGAGCTGGCACAGGAATATCCAAGTTTTAATGGTGGACTTAGGAAAAATGGTATGGAAACAGGGAGTCGCTCCATCACCTTGGCCAGTATAGCGGTGGTGGGAAGAATTCACGTGAAAATGGCGCGCTGAGAAATCTAAGAATTTTGCGCATCGGGTATAGAACGTTGCCTCAGCCAGGATTTTTAATACCCATAGGGCCGTTTGCTAAGTTTCGGATGGATCGGCGTAACAGGGTTGGATTCCTTGCAATCAGCTTGCCGGGGGGCTACCATACAAGGATTGAGTTTTCCACCGTTCGCACGCTTTTCGACGTTTTAATCCCCCTTCCCCAGCTTGAGCTTTTCTGTTCTCGGCTCGTACATTCACTATGGCACACGGAAGAATCCAACAAGTCCAGGAAGGTTCGATTCCCGGGAGCAGTTTTGTTGAGAAAAGTCTTGGTGGAAAAAATGTTGTTCAACTAACTCTTGATGATCTCGATCCAAAGCAGCACACGTTAAGAGCGAGGTTGGCGAATCGAGCTAGTGGTTGGTCGAGCCTGCGGCTTGCGGTGCTTCTAGCTATCCTGATTCCGTTAGCAATTTTCGGTTACTTTCAGAACCGTCAAACGACATCGATGAACAGGATTATGAAGTCGTTGTCGATGTGGGACGATCGAAGTGCGATTTCGGAGATCAAAGCGGTCGAGAAGCGCACGGGGCTCAGTGCAGAGACAGCCTTTCTTCGCGCGAGGGCTTATAGGCATCTCGGGGATGACATCGCTTTTGCCCAATTTTCTTCGATCGCTAAGCAGCTAGGGTACTCGGAAGAAAAGCTTAAGGCAGAGCGGATGTTACGGGATACCCATTTGGGTATGGTTCCGGACATGGATCGGGCGATTGCCGAATTGATGGCGATGCCAAACGGTGAGTTAGAGGAAATTGGTCCATCGGTTATTTATGGGTTGTTGGGCAAATTGCAATTCGAGACGATCGAGATGTTTCTGCAGTTTTGGGGCCGGCAAGACCCAACGACACCATGGGTTGATTTCTTTCGAGGGATGATCGCGCTCTCGGGGCGTGATGCGAAGGTTGCCACGGAGTTGCTAGAGAAATGTGCGAAGAGTCATCCTGGGTTTGTTCCGGTCTACCGTCAGTTGGCTTCGGCGTACATGCTTAGTCGAGACAACGAGCGGGCGGTGATTGCACTAAAACGCTATTTGAAGAGTCATCCCGATGACCTTGATGCACAGTCTGCGATGGTCAACGCATTGTTCAACCAGGATTTGGGAGACGAAGTAATCGCGTTTGTGGAACCGTTGATCGAGTCCGGTAAAGCGACGATCGAAATGAAGACCAACTTGGCTCGCGTTTACGCATCCAAGGAAGACTACAAAAAAGTTGTAGATGTTTTGAGTGGTGTCGCAGCAATTTGGCCAGAGGATGTGCGAATCGCTAATCAACTCAGTCAAGCGCATCAAGCCTTGGGGAACGAAGCGGAAGCGGATCGATTTGCGAAGGCGGCCGAAGCGGGGCAAGCGGATGTACAGTCGGTCGATGGTCGCTTGGCAAGACTGATGTCCGGTGCAGATAAACAAGCCCAGCAGCATTACGAGCTTGGGCATATCTTGTTGCATAAACAATCGCGAGAGGACGGAGTTCACTGGTTGAATTCTGCATTGGCGATCGATGAAAGTTTTCTACCTGCTCACGAAGACATGGTCGTCTACTACACGCGGATCAATCGGCCAGAATTGGCTGCAAGACATCAGCGATACATCAATCTTCGACGAGGGGTCCAATGAGGTGTTTCTTCACCTCTACGGTTAGGGTTTCTTTCCCCCTTTTGGTTCTTGCCGTAATTGCGATACTTGCCGGATGCCGAGGCACTGAGTCGCCCGAAAAAAGCTCGGGGAGTGCTTCTGCGGAAAACGCGGGTGCTACGACAAAAGATTCTGAGTCGACTGGAAGTGAATCGGCTGTTAATGCGCTGTCGCAAACACCTGTTGAGTTGGAATGGGTACAAGGTGCACTGAGTGAAGCGGTGGTTCGGACCGGCAAGGAACTCGGGAATCTCTATCTCCCTGAGACCACAGGTGGTGGCATAGCTGCTTTTGATTTCGATCGTGATGGTTGGTGCGATTTGGTATGCGCCGGTGGTGGGAAGGCCGACGGAGCTCGACGGTTCATGGTGGGTAGTTCTGGGGCGTTGTACCGCAATCGAACAATTAACGATGAACAAGTTTCGTTTGCGTCGGTCAGAGAGCAATCAAAGCTAGATTTCTCGCATCAATACAACACAGGCATCGCTATTGCTGACGTTGATGCGGATGGATTCCAGGATGTGTTTATCGCTGGTTATTCGATGGGGCAGTTGTTTCGCAATCAAGGGGATGGCACCTTTGAGTGGATGGAAGGTAAACAAGTAGGCTTGGGTAGCACTCTTTGGGGAGCTTCTGCGGCTTTCTTTGATATGGATTCCGACGGGTTGGTTGATCTTTACGTCGCCAACTATGCAAATTGGAGTTTTGACAACAACCCGGTCTGTGGCAACGAAGCGCGATCAGGAGGAAGTAGTAAGAGTTCGGATTACTGTGGGCCTCGCGAATTTCAAGGGTTGCCTGATGTTTTGTACCGCAATGTCGGTGACGGGACATTTGAAGATCGCACGAAAGATGCAGGTATGGAAGATAACTTGCGCGGGCTAGGAGTTGTTGCGGCGGATTGGGATTTGGATGGCGATGTCGATTTGTATGTAGCGAACGATGTGGATCCGAACTTGTTGTACCGCAATGATGGTGGTGGAAAATTCACGGAGATCGGTCGTCGAGCGGGTGTGGCGACAAATGATGCTGGGACCCCTGAGGGAAGCATGGGGCTTGCGGTTGGCGATTACAACATGGATGGCAAGCCAGATTTGTGGGTTACAAACTATCAGAATGAGTTAGGGGCGTTGTACCGCAACTCGGGTAATCTCGTTTTCAATTATGCGTCGTTGACGGCGCGAATTGCTGCAACGGACGAAGCGAGTGTGGGTTGGGGAACAGCGTTCTGCGATGTGGATGGGGATGGTGACGAAGACTTACTGGTGCTCAATGGTCACATTGAATTGCATCCGAGAGGATCAACGGTTGATCAACGACCTCAAGTGTTACTAAATCAGGGCGGGAAGTCCTTTCTTTTAGCACCGCGTGGAGAGAGCCCCTTTTTGCAGGAACCGCAGAATGCCCGAGGGTTGGCGATGGCGGATTGGAATCGCGATGGGAAGATGGATTTCGTTGCGAGTCGAGTCGATCGCGATGCTGCTTTGGTGCTGAATCGAACGGGCAAACAGCGGTCGGTTCGATTGCGATTGGTCGGTACAGCAAGCAATCGGGATGCGATTGGAGCGAGGGTAAAGTTGAAAGTAGGGAGTTACGAGGCGACGCGACAGGTTATTGGCGGTGGTTCTTATGCTTCATCGCACGAAGGGCTATTGCATATAGCCGTTCCCGCTGAGCACTGGGTTAGTGGGCAAAAGGAATCAGCATCGCTGGTAATCGATTGGCCGAATGGAAAACGCGATGAGCATGTGCTTGAGGATTGGGATAGGGAGTGGATAGTGGTGGAAGGGGAGCGATTGCCGTGAATTTGGAGAGGTCGAAGCACGAGATCGAGGATGATGCCTCAACGGCATTGTGGCTAACGAAACTGCGATGGATTGCGATCGGCGGCCAGTTGTTGGTGATTGGGATTGTATCGCTATTGTTGAAGTTTCCGTTGTACGTACCGCAGCTCTTGGCGTTGGTGTTGTTGACGGCGTTGAGCAACTTGGGTTTATGGTTTTTTGCCAAGCGGGCATTAAGCCGCATTGAGCACGACGATACGTCTGCGAAGGAGTTTCCTCAACGCGGGGACTTGGGCGGTGTGTTATTGTTCGACGTGATCATTCTCACAGGGTTGCTTTATTATACGGGGGGTGCAGCGAATCCTTTCGTATTGTTTTACGTAGCGAACATCGCAGTCGCAGGGGTGGTGTTGTCGAGATTTTGGGCGATTGTGATTTCGTTTGCATCGATTTTGGGTTGTTTGTTTTTGCTCATCAATTCGGTGCCGATGGATGTGTTTAAAGGTTCTGTGTTTTCGAGTGATGCACCTTGGGGAGTATCCAAGACAGCGTTCTTTATCGCGTTTGCGACTTGCAGTGCCGTGTTGACTTATTTCGTGTCGCAGTTGGCATTAGAAGTTCGGTTGCGAGATCGGCGATTAGCGATTGCGGAGAAGGACAAAGAGCGAGCGCAGAGGCTTGAGGCGTTAGCTACGCTGGCTGCCGGGGCTGGTCATGAGTTGGCTTCGCCTCTTTCGACGATCGCTGTGATAGCAGGAGAGATGTCGAGGACATTGGACAAGCAAGACATACCGGAGAAGGTACGGCGCGACGTGGGTTTGATTCGGGAGGAGCTGAATCGCTGCAAGGATATTTTGCATCGAATGAAAAGTGGTGCTGGCGAAGCTGCAGCAGAGCGGCTTCATCCGGTCTCATTAGGAGACATCATCGACGAGACGATTGCGGCGATGCGTGAACCGCATCGGGTTGACGTCAATATGGATCAGGCGGTCGAAGATTTTAAAGCGTTGTTACCCAAACAAGCATTATCACAAGCGTTGCGTAACTTGTTTCAGAATGGATTGGATGCATCGAAGCAAGGTGGGCATGTGGAGGTTCGTTCAACGATCTTAATGCCGCAGGAGGGACGCAGGACATGGGAGCTTATCATCGAGGATTCGGGAATGGGGATGAGCGATGACGTGCTTCGACGGATTGGTGAGCCTTTTTACACGACGAAGGAAGTTGGAGAGGGAATGGGGTTGGGGGTTTTTTTAACCCGCAACGTCATCCAGGGGTTAGGGGGAACGTTGAAGTTTCAAAAGCGGGTGCCGTTGGGAACGACTTGTACGGTACATATACCGTTGAGAATTGAGAATTGAGAATTGAGAATTGAGAATTGAGAATTGAGAGGCACCGTTCGCATGTAGCCACCGTTCGCACGTAGCGATCGTTCGCCAGATGGTGGAGGTGAAATGGTATGTTCCGCGGTCCGTTGTTTGAACCGCACGTAGGGAGTGGATGTGGTTTAGTGGATGGTATGTGCGGATTTTTTAACCGGGGACCGCTGCACATACCCTACGAGGCGAGAAAGTCCGAATTAGTTGGATTCTCCTCGCATGATCGAATCGTAGGTTTCCGGCAATTCCACACCGTCTACAAAACTCACTAGCGTTTTGCTGCGCTGTGGATGTTGTAATTTCTTGACCGCTTTACTTTCGATTTGACGCACTCGCTCGCGGGTCACTTGGAATATCTTGCCCACCTCCTCGAGCGTGTAAGCATAGCCATCCGCAAGACCATACCGAAGCTTCAAAATCTCTCGCTCACGATAATTTAGGGTCTGCATCGCATCTTGAATTTGCTCTCGCAAAGTCGCTTGATGCGTTTCTCGCAACGGATCATGATCTCGGTAGTCTTCCAAGAACTCCCCAAAGAAACTGTCCTCGTGGTCACCTACTGGCTGGTCGAGCGAAAGTGGTTGCTTCGCCATTTTGATCACAACTCTCGCGTCGTCCATCGATAGCCCGGAGCGAATCGCTGTTTCTTCTACCGATGGCTCACGTCCAAGTTCCTGTACGAGGTCTCGCATGACTTGTCGAACTTTGCTCATCGTGTCGATCATGTGCACCGGTACGCGGATCGTACGACTCTGATCGGCAATCGCTCGTGTAATCGCTTGGCGAATCCACCAAGTTGCATACGTTGAGAATTTGAATCCTCGCTCGTATTCGAACTTGTCTACCGCTCGCATCAATCCGGTATTGCCCTCTTGGATTAAATCCAAAAAGCTCAAACCACGATTGCGGTATTTCTTGGCAATCGAAACGACAAGCCGTAAGTTGCCTGCCGATAAGTCTCGCTTGGCTGCATCATACTCCCCACGGTACTTCCGGACACGATCGACTCGTCGTGTGAGTGTAGATGGAGATTCATAGGTGATTTTCATCAAGTGCCTGAGCTCATGCTGCATTTTCTCAAGCGTCGTACCTTCAACGAATCCAGTGGCTTTGGCCTGTGTAATTCGGCTCTTGAGGATTGCCATCTGTTGTTGAATAATCGTGAGCTTCTGGAACATTGGCTCGAGACGATTGGTCCGAAGGTTCATTTCTTCGATCAAACGAACCGCTTTGTTTCTTCTGCAAACCAATCGTCTCCATGCGCTGCGTCGTTCGCCGGTTGGACGCTTGCGATCGATCGCGATGTAAAAGTCGGTGTGATTGCGCACGAGTAAATGGCGTAGTGTTTTAATGTTCGGTCCGATGCGACGCATAATCGCAACTTTTTCCGTCGCGTTCGTAACGCTTACTTCAATCGTTCGGTCCAGTCGCAGTTTTCCATCGCGGACTTGTTCGAGTAATCGTGTCGCTCCTTGGAGCATGAAGTCCGATGCGAGCATCCATGTTCGGTAGTAGTAGCGGGTTCGGTCGATGTGGCGAGCCGCGGTGACTTCCTGGTGGCGGGTAAGCAACGGGATTTCCCCCATTTGCATCAAGTACATCCGCACTGGGTCTTCGGTGGCATCGACAACGTCGTCTTCTTCGATGAAGAAGCTATCGGAGTCGTCTTCGTTCAGCTCGTCTTCACTTGGAAGCGTTTCGGTAGCCGTTTCGCTTTCGTCTGCTTCGAAGGTGATGCCGCCGGGGATCGCGTCCAGCAACTGATCTTCCTCGAAGAAGGCTTCGTCTCCGTTGAGAGGTTTATCGGCGAAGGATTGGCGGGAGGCACGCTTTGGCATAGCTGAGACAGTCAAGCAGAAGAACCAAGGACTCGGAAAACAAACACGTTTCCAAATCAATGCGACTTCCGTGCCAGAAGGGTAACCACGTTGCAATGGTATGCCTGGCGAGGGGCGTAATTCAAGTGAAATTGAATGTTTTCATTGGGAATTCTTGTTTCCAGGGCTGTTCTCTTCGCCGGAGTGCCAAATTCTAGGCTGTTGCAAAAAAACAACATCGGTTGGTGTTTTGCATCGTTGCTTGTTGCGTCCACGCAACGCCCTTTGATACCAGAAGTACTGGGCCGTTGTGCGCGAAGAGTGGCTCACGCATAGGAGCAAAGTCGCAAAGAAGACAGAGTGGATTAACAGACGCAATTGATGCCCGGAGCCACCGCTTGGCAAATTTTGGGTAGGGGGATTGAGAATTGAGAATTGAGAATTGAGAATTACTGTAAGCCTAATACCGTCAAATCGATACCCACTCTGTTTGAGCCCGCTTCGCGCAAGCCGCGGGGTGTTTGCATCGGAACGCTCACTCCATTGCACGTTCCAGTCAAGCGAAAACCACAACGTTGGAGACGCTGATTGGTTGAATGTTTGAGTGAATAGAACCGGGTACCGCGAACCACCCGGTGCTCGCGCATTCCGGCTCAGAGGACCACCCGGTGCTCGCGCATTCCGGCTCAGAGGACC
>CAZACJ010000081.1:0-21543 GCA_964483385.1 uncultured Pirellula sp.
CTGCTCCCAGTCTCTCGATTTTGCTTTCGCATACCCATTTGGATCATGTGATGGGGCTGACGTATTTCTGGGATCTGATTGCCCCACATACGCCGTTGCAAACCGTCCATCTTTATGCCCAGCAGAAAAAGCTCGATGCGATTGAACGACACTTGTTTCATCCGGATTTATTTCCCGTCATTCCGCCTTTCGTATTTCATCCGCTTGAACAACTCGGTAATCGATTTCCGTTAGGAGACGCTGAGTGCACTTGGTTTGAGGTAGAACCTCCCGGAGGTGCCGTCGGTTTTCGATTGGACTTCCCCGATTATTCGATAGGCTACGTAACCGATACAACTTGCGCCATCGACGCAGCTTATTGGAAGCACATCCAAGGTGTCGATTGGTTAATTCATGAATGCAATTTCACGGACGAACCGCGCGATCGAGAGATGGCGGTGCATACTGGGCATAGTTGGACTTCTGAGGTGCTACAAGCTGCATTGGAGCACGGTATTGAACGGTTGATCCTGACCCACTTGAATCCGATGGCGGATGATAGGGATCCGTTAGGATTTGCGGATGGTAGCGGGACGGAATGGAGTCAGCGATCGCTGGATTCTCGCAGGGCGTATTGTGGTCAGGCATCCTCGAGAAAGTTGCATGTCGCGACGGATTTGTTGGTCTTGGATTTGCCCGTTCGCATGTCTGAAGCGAGTAAAGCGACGCGTGCGAAGGCGTAGAAAACGAGTGGTTTTTAGGCTACAATTGATCGAACTGGTGGGGTTTGGAGAACCTCACTTGGGTGGATTCCTTTGAAAGACAGCTACGCTATGCATCCATATGGCTCACTGAGCGACGATTTTTATTCAAACGTCACCTTGCAAACCGAGATGGATCTCCCTTCGGGACGCGAGTCGATATTGCATTACTTTGAGCAGCTTCAGCGGCGTTTTCCCAAGCTAACTCACTTTTACCAGCGCGAACGTGGGGAATTCATTCTTGAGGAAGAGAAAGAACAAGGCGCATATCGTTGGGTGGCGGTAGAGGCCAAGCGAGTCAGTAGCGGTGTGGTCAATCCGGGTGCGTTGGAGGAGGCGATGGAGCAGCATCGTGAGGTGTTGGACATGGCTCCCTATATGTTGACGGTCAGCCGTCTTGACTGCGAAGCTCTCAGCTTGATGTACGGGTTCGATTTCACTTACCGAGGTAACCACAACCAATTGCTGTGCGATGCACTTGGACTCCCTTCGGCGTTGGAGCCATTTTCTCAGCGCCCAGGATCGCAGTTGATGTGCTACGAACCGGTCTTGCAGATTTCTCTCGACGAGGAGCTGAGGACTCACGCTAGGATTAACTTCGAGCCGAGGAATGGCTCCTTGCAGTCCAAGGGGCCGGAATTTTCTGAGGAGCTACTAAGCGTCTACGTGACAGTTCGCCGGTTCGACTCCCTTGCTCCTGATGAGTCCTTCGTCGAGGAACTGGTGAGGTTGGAAAAGCTGATGCATGAGCTGATGGACTCCTACGTCATCGACCATGTGCTCAAGCCGTTGCAGAACTGCATTACCATACGTTAGTTTCCTATTGCAACGAACGATTCGGCTAGCTTATCCTCCGCAACAGAGGGCTCCTGTGGCCCACTGCGCACTTGCTGCGCGGAATTGGCAATTTCAGTTGCAAAGGATCCCAAGGCCATGGCCCGCCTCGCATTAAGCCGTCATCGTGCTTTTTTATTTACAGCGTGTGTACTTTCCACAGCATTCGTCGGTTGCCAGACCAACCCGCTAGCAAATACTCCGTGGGGGGCTGCGAGCCGTGTGCCTCCGCCGAACGCCCCGTCTGTAATGCCGTCGGCGCAGTATGGCGGTCCATCCGGTGCTGCTTCGCCCATGAGTCCTGGGGCTTCTCAGTCCAGGTTGCCAGGTGGGGCGAACCCTCAAGCTTCTGCAGCAAATCCACTTCTCGATCCGGTAGTTCAAGCCCAGAACCAACTGAAGGCAGCAACGGATAATGCGAGGATGGCGGTTGCCAAGTCCACGGACTCGATCAACAGCAGTGTGCAACAGGCTGGGGCGCGATTGGACAGGATTGGGGAAGGGGTTGTTCAAGCTTCTGGTACCATCCAATCGGCTTTACAAGATCCGTTGCCGTTTCCCCCTGTGATCGTCCCGTCGACAACCCCTGCGGGTAGCGGTAATTTCGCTCCGGATCCAGCAGGAATTCCTGGCACCGGTGGGTATGCGGCTCCGGGACTACCCATGCCATCGGCTGGGAAAATTGGCGACTCCACACCGGTAGACCCAAATGCACAATGGGTGAAGCCCACTCCGCGTTAAGTCTTCCGACAAAGACTTTCCGACGAAGACTTTTGGGGAGAAAATCCCAATCGGATTTCCAGTGAACCATCCGTCGACAGCCTGAGTCTTTCTAGGTACACTGTTGCGCACCTTCGTTGGCCACTTGGTGAAATTGGCAGACACGCAAGACTTAGGATCTTGTGCCGAGAGGCGTCGGGGTTCGACTCCCCGAGTGGCCACTGCGAGCGGGGCAAATTCGGTTTAGGCGAGGATTGAGTGACTTTACAAAGACACCTCGCCGAACCGAGCAAGTTCTTTCAGCCCCCGATGGCTCCATGAAACGTCCAGCATGATACGTCAAGGAGCGCGATTCGAACGGATCGCGAGATTTGGGTGTCTTACGATCTGATATCTAGCCCAAGCAATCCGCGCGTTAAATTCGCACTTGGGTTACGCGATGCAAAAAACCGTCGTCTCGAGCGGAAGATTCTCATTGACGGTACTGATTTGATCGCTCGAGCAATTGCAAGTGGTGTAGAAATCTGCGAAGTGTTTGTTCGGGATTCGGAATTGAATCAGAACGAGTCTCTCTCGACGTTCATGCGGTCGGTATCGCCCCAGACTCGTCGTGTGCGTCTTGCGGATGTTCCGATGGATCGGATTCAATATGGCGACCGCCGACTCGATGCCATCGCGGTTGCGATTCCGCCGGAGAGTACCCTTGTTGCGCTTGAAAAGCGTTTAGGAGTTCCAAGCTCAGAGAGCATTGCCTCTGGGGCTTCGGTTAAAGACCTATCAGCGGGTGAGTTATTTCTCGTACTTGATCGGATGGAGAAGCCTGGCAATCTTGGAGCAGCGATGCGAACGGCGGACGCCGCTGGTGTTAGGGCGGTGTTACTTAGCGATCCGATCAGCGAGACTTGGAATCCTAATGCGATCCGCGCGAGTCTCGGCGCGATCTTTACAGTTCCCCTGGCGATTGCTTCGGCGGTGGAAATCGAGGCTTGGTTAAGCGATCGCAATGTTGCTTGTTTTTCGGCGCGAGCCGATCGTGGAGAATCGTACACGCAGGTAGCCTATCCAGTCCGAACGGCTTTGGTCATTGGGAATGAAGCGGAAGGGTTAGAAAATCGATGGGAAGGACGGGAAATTCAAGCGATACACATTCCCATGCTAGGGAGGATCGATTCGCTCAACGCGTCGGTTAGCGGGGCATTGTTGATGTTTGAGGTCCGGCGGCAGTGGCAGGTGAGGCGAGCACTTTAGAAATCCCGCAAACGGCATGAGTTGGAAACCGCCCGTTGTCCTTGAGGACTTACCTTCGGTTTGGTACGTTAGCACGCGACTCGAACCTACTTTTCCCGAGAAACCATGATAACTCGCAAACCGATATTCCCAAACGTCATCGAATTAAACATTCAAGCCGGTCACTTGATCGGTTGCAACGTCTACCTCGTCTATCATGGAGACGAGTGGATACTAATTGACATCGGTTACGAAGACTCAGTAGACGAAATTGTTGACTTGATTCGAGATTTGGATTTTCCGCTTTCTCGTTGCAAGACCCTATTAGCTACGCACGCAGACGTCGATCATTGCCAGGGGTTAGCCAAAGCAAAGACCATACTCAAGACCAGTGTGACTGCCCATCCGCGTGCGGCGGATCTGTTGGAGGCTGGGAATCGACTGCAGACTTTTGCGGAAATCGATGCTCAGGGGATTTCGGAGCCTATGCCAAAGGTGATCGTTGAGCACCGTGTTAGTGAGTCGGATAGGCTCAGGATCGGAGACTTAGAGCTCGAGGTTTGGAGCACTCCAGGGCACGCCGATAGTCAGTTGGCCTTCCGTATGGGAAATCTTTTGTTTAGTGGTGACAACATCTATCGCGACGGTGGGGTTGGTGCAATCGACGCCCATCATGGAAGCGACATACCATCGTTTATTCGTTCGCTTGAACGCATTCGCGATTCGGATGTCGAATGGTTGCTTCCTAGCCACGGCCCCTACTTCCGTCGTGATCCAAAGATGCTCGATCAAGTGATCTCACGGTTGCAAGGGTATTTGCATTTGTCGGACTTTGGCACCTGTGCAATCGATTGGCCGTTGATGAAGCAATGGGAACAAGAGATCGCCGAGGGCAAATATCCCTAAGTGGTAAGAATGTTTTCACGGAGCCCTGTACTGATTGGACTCTAGGTCACGTTCTTGCGATGGAACTGGATGTCTAGCGTACGCAAGTACGTTTGAAGTCCTGCGTCTTGGATAGGCATTAAGTATGCAGGTTTACCGGATTCGTTGTGGTGAGAATGCCACCAACCGGGCGGCGTTACGAATGCTCCGCCGCTTTCCCAAGGAACTTTAATGGGATCGATCAAGTTGCCTTCAGCATCTGCTTTTTCGCTAACCATGGTGTAGCAACCGGGATGGCAATCGAGGATTAGATCCAGCGCGACCGATTTGTGTGCATGTGGGAGTTGGTTAGCACCCACGGGAAGTATTCCCAGCATTGCCCAGAGGACATGAGTGATGGTCAAAGTTTGCGGGAAGTGGTTGTTGGTCAGCAGGACGCTGATTCGACTTCGTTGTCCTGCGAGTGGATCCGCTGCGGCTTCTTCGAGGGCGGCGCGAGAAGAGTCTCTGTCGTAGAGTGTTGGGGCGAATTGAGGATTCGAAGGGGTGACTCCTAGGTACCGCATGAGCGGTTCGTCATTGACCCAATAGTAGACCGTATCTTCATTTGCGGAGTGGATGATATCTTGGCCGCAGGGAAGTGTTACAAGGTCCCCGGTGCGGTAAGGGACATCTAGTTCGCCGAATCGCATGACGCCGGAACCTCGCAAGACGTAAAACAGGTGCGAGGTCGCTCGATTCGGTGTTGCCAAATGATCGCCAGCTTGGACGCGTACGAAGCTTGCGAGCAAGCTTGCGCTAGAGGCGGGTGCGGGGCACCCGAGTCGGTCGCTTAGATCTAGTGGGATAATTTGCGAGGGGCCGGAAGCGTGCAGGCTTGCGGGAAACTGAACGATAGGAATTGGGGGAATTGCGCCAGAAGCCAATGGGTTTGAGGCTTTGGTGTATTCCAGGTAACCGCCGTCGCGTGTCAGTTCGTTGGTTTGCATTTTTGCACCCTTAATGGCCCCGGAGTGGTATTAATCAGGCACCCACAATTTCGAACCTCCGGAGGAGTCCGAAGGTCCCGAGTTACCGGAATCTGGGGTCCAAAGACCGCTGGACGGATCGGTACGGCCACCGCCCGCATCGGAGATTACTCCGCCGGCCCCTGGCATTCCGCCAGGCATCCCCCCTGCCCTTGCAGCCATTTGACGCTGTTGCATCATTGCGGCTTGAACGAACCGCAGGAGAGCAGGATCGTTGGGGTTTTCTCGCAGTGAAGATTCGAGGAATTGGCGCGCTTCACCTTGGCGGCCGAGCATTGAAAGAATCTCGAAGCGTTCGAGAACAGCGTTGCCGATGGGCACTTGAAGTTTCTTTCCACCATCAATAATCCTTGCGAGGATTTTTTCCGCTTCTTCTGGGTTGGAGACGGTGCGCAGTTTGATGTTGAGAGTGGTGTATTCCGCAGAGTTCTTTAGTTCTTCTGGCCACTGAACGGATTCGGCTTTGGCGACCAGCTCGGCGAACATTGAAGTTGCTCCGCGTGTCAACGAGGACTGCATCAGTTGAATGAGGCTTTGAGGGTCGATCGTTTCAAGGTCGGTCCAATAGTAGGCAGCACCGCCGACGATATCAAAAACGTCGGTCTCAGCAGACAACTTCGGTACGGACACTTGTAATCGTTTGTGTAAGCTCTTGAAATCAGCGTCGGTCAGACCAGTGGTATTGAGGGCTTGCCAAGCCAGCAAGAGACCTTGGAGGGCAAGGCGATTTTCGGAAGTGCCAGCGCATTCAAGCATCGATTTACCGCCGAGGCAATCGAGTTGCACACCGAGCACATCGTCGAGAATCATCTGTTTTGCCATGTCTTGGAAGACATCTCGTCGTTCGGGCGGAATGGCTTGTTGAACGACAAGGTGGTTGTTGGATCGGACGTAAAACGGCGAGGGAAGTCCTTCGACCAATTCCCGCTTAATGCTATTCAAGCCCATTTCGTTTTTGAAGGCTGAGACAAGGTTTGCACGGTATCCGTCTTTGGCTTCGAGGAGAACGACTCGGGCCGGTTTATCGGTTTGTTTTCCGTAGAATGCCATCCATGTTCCATGGCGACTGGCTTCTAAATCCGAAACGAGCGAATCGGTAAGACGTTCGTGCAGTAGGTGCGTGGACTTCGGTGGCACTTCTTCTTGTAGCAGTGCATCGAGGATTGGTCGCAATTGCTCGGATGGTACGGCTAGCAGCAATTTGCTTGCAGCCAATTTGGATTCAATTTCGGGATCTTCAACTGAGTAGCAGACAAGTTCTTCGCGGACCGCAGCACCGGTGCCTACTGGATTCAGTTCGTAAGCGAGGGCTTGGTAGAAGATTCTTTGGGCTTCTGGAAGTGCGGCGCAGGCGGCGAGTTTGGTGCACGTCGAGGCAGCAGATTCTTCGTCGGTTAGGATCAGTTGGCAATGGAGCAGTGTTTGTAGGATGGCGGGTTGGGGTCCGAATTCACGGAGCATTGACTCCAATTTGGTTTTTGCGCCGGTGATCCGATGAGCGGCCACTAGTGCCTCGGCTTCTGCTAAGCGTTCAGCATGGGGAGTATTCTCGTAGTCGACGGCGGACGGCAAGGACTCGCGTTGCAGCGTCCCTTCTTGGCCTGCAGTGACCAGGGATTCGTAGGCTTGCATGGCCACTTGTTGTGTTTGTTCGTCCATATCGAGCAGCATTTCGCAGAGCAATAATGCTGGCAGGAATTTGCGTCGTTGTGCGAGCGATTCCAAGAGGTTCATCGCGACCGTCAAGGTCATCGGATGGATATTCTCTCCGGAGTCCGCGATGGCTTGCAACAGCAGGGTCGAAGCATCTTCGGTATTTCCACGGATGACCGCAACCAAGGAGCGGTAGAGTTTTGCGAGAGGGTTATCAGGTTGCAAGCGGATGAATTTAGCCGAAGTTTCTTCGAGCGGTTCGAGTTCGCGCAGTTGCAGCAGGATTTCGCATTTCATCGCCAGGAGCCATGGTTCTGATGGCAACGTTTTGAGAAGGGCATTGATGCGGTCGAGAGCGGCAACATTTTGTTCCCCGACGATCATTCGGTGAACTTCTTGCATCTCGGCGAGGTGTTCGCTGCACTTGCAAAACTTGATTTTCTTACCGTTACCGCAAGGACACAAACTGTACTGATCGAGTGAAGACATAGATGCAACCGTAATTGTCGTAGGATGATAAGGAGCAACCGGAGCGGCTCAGAGCATTTCCCAAGGGAGGCGTTCGCTCTGAGAATAAGTCGCTTACTGTGTGTGAAACGAAGACGACGCGCCGTTCGAGTCGCAAAACCGTGCGAGAGTGTACCACAAAAACCGCTTATTCCGCTAGGTACCTGCGTCTTGGGATTATGCCCTTGGGCATTGTTCGCCGGGGGGGCAGGCCGGCGAACAAAAATGCGGGGTCGTTTAATGTGCAGGGGCGGATGCACCTTCGAGGTTTGCATCCAGTTGCTTGGGCGGATGGAAGAAAACCGCGAGAGCGATCGCTGCGAGCGTTGCCACGGCGGTGGGGAACAAGAACATGCTCTTGTAATCGACAAGCTTTGATTCTGCGCCTTCGACGATTGTTTTTGCAGTGAAGACGTTTTCCATCAACCATGGGCAGACCGAGTTAGCGACCAAGGCTCCCACGCCCAAGATCATCACATTGAACAGGCCTTGCGCGCTGCTACGGACGTCTTTGGGGAAGTATGCATCGACAAAAATATAGACGGTTGCGAAGAAAAACGCGTAGCAAATCCCGTGCAGGATTTGAACGATGATGATCAAGTTTTGGTTTTCTGGGAAAAGAGCGTAGACAAGGAAACGAAGTGCATGCCCGAGAATCCCGACGATCATGGTCCAGCGCCAGCCCAGATTCTTGAGAGTGATCCCCAAGAAGAACATGGTGAGGATTTCTGCGATTTGCCCTACGCTCATGACAGGCATAACCCAGTTGCCGGCAATTCCTACTCCACCCGCTTCTCTAGAAGCTTGTAGGAACTGCCCGGTCCAATTGAAGTAGCAATTGTGAACGAATGCGTCGATGAAGGTCACTAGCCAAAGAACTAATACGAATGGATGTTTGAGCAATTTCACGGCTTCGATCCAAGCGAAGCTCTCTTCGTTGCCAGTAGGTTTTTTCGCGGGAGTATGAGGCAACAGCAAGCTGAATACGGCGAGCAGTAGCGAGGCGATGCCAGCGACGATGAAGGTCCATTTAGTGGCGGCCATCAAAGGGTCACCAGTCAACCCGCTACCGAGAACGGTTCCGAGCCATGACACGAAGCCTTCTGGTTTAGCTGCTTGTACCTTTGCCCAATCGACGAAGATGAAGGTAAATGGCCAAGCGGCAAGGATCCAGCCGATGGTTCCGCCCATCCGAACTAGACCGAACTCTTTTGCCGGGTCTCGCATATTGGCGAAAGCGATTGAATTGGTGATGGAGATGGTTGGTACATAGAGCAAGCAGTGTACGAGCATTAAGAGGAAGAATGGCCAGAAGGACTTCGTAAAACCGCAACCCATGATTGCCAGGCCGCCGACGAGGTGACTGAAAGCAAGGAACTTTTCAGCAGAGAAATTTCGGTCGGCCCATTGGTTACTGAAGAACATCCCGATGATTGCGGCAACTGGAAAGGCGTTGAGTATCAACGAGGATTGCCAAGCGTTGAAGCCGATGCCGGGCAGGTAGGCGAAGATCAGGGGAAGCCAAGCCCCCCAAATGAAGAATTGAAGGACCATCATGAGGAACAGTTTCCATCGAATTGCTCCACCACCTTCGGCCGACGAAACCGCCGCACCTTGACTATTCGGGGCTTGATCTGCACCGCTTTTTGCTGAACTCATAATGGTTTCTACTCCCGGTCAATCACAATAGCACCGGTGCTACTGCACCGTTAAAGGTGCTTAATCTCTTAGACATTCAAGCCGAAATCAAGTACCCAGCAGAACTTCGGTTGAGAATCCCTGTGCTACAATGCGGATTATTCTGGAGGAGTCCGCGATGCTTGGACATGCTCCACTTTCCTCTTTCCGACCTTTCGAAATATGTCCAATGAACCTAGCAAGGATGCGATGCGAGGCTCTTCGAATGGTTTCGACGAAGAATCTCGGATCAACAGCATGGAGGATACGCCACGGGCGGGCTTGCAGAATTACCGGCCGCCCCAGGGGCATTTCGATGAACTTCGGCGTCCGAGCGGCTCTGTGGGCTCGGAGGGCTCGGAGGGCTCGGTGGGCCACGCATTGCGTAAAGAATATCTGCCACTTTTCGCACAGGCATTTGACGGGAGCGATGGGCTGTCTGGGTGGCGTGGAGCTAAGCAGGCATTGATGGATCATCCCCCCGCATCGACAGGGCAGCGGATCAAAGCCGGGGCGCCACAAGCTTGGGAGCTCGATCCGATACCTGTTGTGATAGGCTCTGAAGATTTTCAGACCTTGTCGAATGGGATTCGGCAACGCTTCCGGTTGATTGATTTGTTGTTGCGGGACGTGTATGGGCCTCAGCGTCTTTTGAGAGAGGGGCATTTGCCGGCCAGTTTGGTTTTCGATGCTCCGGGGTATCTGCGTGCGGCTCGAAACATGGAGGTTCAGCCCGACCGGATGCTCAGTTTGTATGCCGTACAGGCTTATCGTTCGGCGAGTGGGCGATGGTTGGTTGTGGCTGATCGAACGCAAGGGCCGAGTGGAGGTGGTCATGCGGTCGAGAATCGTTTAGCGATTTCTCGTATTCATGCTGACAGTTTTCAGACGATGCGAGTACATCGTTTGGCAGGTTTCTTTTCTAGTTTGCGCAGTGGGTTACAGGAAGGGTTGGTGCGTGAACGCGGAAGGGAACGAGGATCCAGGACGGTTTTATTGAGTCCAGGGGTGCAGAGTCCGACATACTTCGAAGACGCGTATCTAGCGAGGTACTTGGGACTGACCCTTACTCAAACTGCCGATTTAACGGTGCGCGGTGGCAACGTCTATCTCAAGACGCTCGGAGGGTTAGTTCGGGTAGATTCGATTTTGCGAAGACTTGCCGATCGCAGTTGCGATCCTCTCGAGATTGATCCAACGAGCAGTGAGGGAGTGCCAGGATTAGCACTTGCCGAACGCATGGGAAATGTGCATCTGGCAAATGCGTTGGGCACTGGTTGGTGTGAAAGTCCAGCGATTTCCGCGATTCTTCCGAAACTTGCTCCGATCCTATTGGGTGAGCCGTTGCTTTTGGAGAATGCTCCTATGTGGTGGTGTGGAGATGAGTCTTCGTTTCATTGGGTACGACAAAATATCGATCGTTTGTTGATTCGCGATTCTTTTGTAAGACATTCCGGGAATCAAATCGACGGTTCGCTTTTGGCTTCGAGTGAACGCAACCAGCTATTTGCGAGAATGGAAAAGCAGCCTTGGGCTTTTGTCGCGAGCGAGCGTGCTTGTTTAAGTTATGTTCCGACTTGGGCTGATCAGTCCATCGTTGCTCGACCGGTAATATTCAGATTTTTTGCTTGTGCGAATCGGGACCGGATCGAGGTTTTGCCCGGTGGTGTTGCGCGGGTGGGTAAGGATCCGAAAGAGCTGGACGAGAGTTTGGCATCGGGATCGATGAGCAAGGACGTTTGGGTTCTTAGCGACGGGCCGGTCAAGCCGACGACATTGCTCAGCGGTAATAGGCAGTCGGTGGAATTGAAGCGGTCTGCGATGGACTTGCCAAGTCGTGTTGCGGAGCACTTGTTTTGGTTGGGAAGATTTGCAGAGCGTGCGGAGTTTATGGCAAGGCATGCTCGGTATTGCATGCAGCAGCTCACGAGTGACTTGAGCCCCGAGGTTCTCTCAGCGCAATGGCAAGTTGTACGCTCTCTTTCGGATCAGCAGACGATGCCTTTTTTACCAACTGAAAAGGCTGAGTCGCAAGCAAATGCGAGGGAAGCGGCAAGTTCACATGGGAGAGAGGGGACCTTAGGGAGAGACTTTAGCCGAACCGAATCGGGATCGCAGGAAGTGGAAGTTTCAAGCGATGGAGAAATACATCGTCGTTTAGGTCAACAAGACATCGACATTGCGCTTGCGACACAGCAAATGCGTAAAGCGGTTTCGGATTTTCTAGTCGATCGCAATCGCTTTGACGGGATCGCTGGTGCTGTAGATGGAATTTTGCGCAATGCGGAGAACATCCGTGATCGATTGAGTTTTGATTCTTGGCAGATCATTTCCAAGTTGGACTATTCTGTATTGATTCCCTGGGCAACGCTTCGCAATACGGTTGGAGATACGTTGTTGATTCTCAATCAAATCATCGGGTTGTCTTCGGCCTTCGCTGGATTGGCTTCGGAGAGTATGACTCGCGGGCCCGGATGGCATTTTTTGGATCTTGGACGGCGTATTGATCGCGCGCAGAATCTTTTGCGACTCTTGGATGGATTGTTGGTACCGGTTCCGCAATCGGGAGTTGGCAGTGGTTCGCGACGCATCTTGGAGGCGCTCTTGGAGATTTGCGACAGTTCGATGACCTACCGCTATCGTTATTTAATGAGTTACGAATTGGGTCCGGTCTTAGATCTATTGGTTGTTGATCAAACCAATCCTCGCGGATTAGCTTTTCAGTTCATGCAGATCGTCCAGCATCTCGATGCGCTGAATGTTGGCGACAAGACAGAATTGATCGAGCAACGCAAACGGATGTCGGAGTGTCGAGGGGCTTTGCGATTGCTCGATCCAGATGCGATTGGGGAAGAGATTGCAATCGACGCCGCGACTGGTTTGCGTCGCCGGGAGCACCTTCGAAAAAGGTTGGAAGAATTCTCTATCGCACTCAATGGGCTTGGGGATTTTATCACTCGCAGGTTTTTGACGCACACATCGGTTCGGCAATTGCAAGATATGGTGAATCAGTAAAAGGGGGCAATCTTTACGATTGCGATTCTGTGACTCTCAGTCTTTGCTTCATCTACACGTTTTGGGTTTTCATCGCTGAATCCCTGTCTAGTTTGTGCGATCGGAAAAAGTCTCATAGTCGTTACAAAATGCCATAACTTAATATTTTACTCAATCCCGAGGGTCGATCTTTATTTCGTCCCGTCCTAGTCAGCGGAGCAATTTCGAATCAGTTTGCCGCACGGGCTCTTTGTCTATTCGCTGGAGTTTCGAATGTTGGATCGAATCAGGTGTCACTGCGGATGCGAACTGCGAAGTACAAGATTGATGTTTGTATCCAAGGGACTGAGCGCGATTACCTTGGTAATTCTCCTATTTTTGTCTCCGGCTTTCGGTCAGCAAAGCACTGACGCTCAGTCCTCTGCGGGGAGCGTGGAGCCTACAGGAGCAATTGTCGCAGAACCGCCACTGGGGCAAGGTGATATTTCTCATGCGACAACTTGGAATCAACGAAGTGTATTTCAACCGAGTCCGGAGTCTTTAGGCGGCCAGCATACGGAAGTGATCCAGGCTGGGGCGATTGAAAAAGATCATTTGCAAGGCACTACATCGAAGAAAACGCCGACAAAGCACTGGTGGGAGGACATAAGTCTCGGAGGATATACGCAGGTCAGGTATGGGTTTGTTCCGGACCGTGGAGAAGGTGCTGCTCCGCAATTGCTGGGCGACCGCGGAATTGGGGATGTCGATAGCGTTACGCTACGGCGAGCAAGATTAAAAATTCAAGGGGATGTCGCGCCACATCTGGGGGTGTACATCCAGCCGGATTTAGCAGTAGCCCCGCCAGGAGGATCGGACGCAAGTGCCACTTATTTTGCGCAAGTGCGAGACTGGTACGGGGATATTTACATAGACCAAGACAAGGTGCATCGTGTGCGAGTCGGGCAATCCAAAATACCCTATGGGTTTGAGAATATGCAATCGAGTTCGAACCGAGCACCGATGGATCGCTCCGACCCGATCAATATTTCGGTGGCACCGAATGAGCGCGATCTGGGATTACTGTACTATTGGACCCCAAAAGAGAAGCAAGTACTTTTTCATGATCTCCAAAATGCTCGATTTAAGGGGTCTGGAAACTTCGGAATCATAGGTTTTGGTGTTTTCAATGGCCAAGGCGGTTCTTTGCTGGACCTTAACAGCGTACCTCATGCTGTCGCGAGAATTACATGGCCATGGGAAGTCTGGGATGGACAATTCTGCGAAGTGTCGCTTCAGGGGTTGTGCGGCGAATTGGTGGTGATCGGGGAAAAAATTCGACCGTTGGGTGCGGGGCCCGAGCAGATACCCTTCGGAACGTATCAAAACGGCGGGGCCGGTGGTATATGGGAAAAACGACTTGGAGGAACCTTTGTCTGGTATCCCATGGATATCGGTTTTCAAAGTGAGTGGCATGTTGGAGAAGCTCCCGGTCTAAGCGATGACCAGACCAAGGTAACGAGTCGAGCGTTTTATGGTGGATACGTTATGGCCATGTATGCCTGGGATACAAAAAAGCACGGCACTTGGATTCCCTACATGCGGTGGTCCCAATTTCACGGCGGTTACTCTACGCAGAAGAACGCTCCGTTCGGAAACAACTTTGAGCTATCTTCGGGTATCGAGTGGCTTGCATTCAAGGAACTGGAACTTTCGGCCGAATGTTCGTTGGTTGATCGAGTTAATACGACGGCACAGAATCAGCCGGGTGATTTGTCGTATCAGTATTTCGATGGAACAGTGGTGCGCTTTCAAGCCCAACTGAACTTCTAGGGCTATAGGTAGTATGAAGTTCTTGGGAAATTTGGTTCTTTGTTCAATCCCTGGTCTTCCCGCCGTAGTGGTTTCTGTTCACCATTTTGTGTTCGAGTGATGAACCGCTACTTGGATACGTTTTTAGACCGGGTGCCTCTGGATCGAAAATATGAATCAAATTTTTTGGGAAGCATTTGGCAACCTAAGCTTTCTCGGCCAGTTTCTTTTTTTTGTTGCTTTGTTCACTGCCTTTGCGTTTGAATTCATCAATGGATTCCACGACACTGCAAATGCGGTGACTACGGTGATCTATACAAAAACTCTCAAGCCAGCACCTGCCGTTTTCTATTCAGGCTTTATGAACTTTCTTGGAGTAATGATCGGTGGGACGACTGTGGCGTTTAGCATCGTTAATCTGCTACCGGTCGATCTACTAATCGAAGGGAGCAGTTCGCGCGCAATTGTGATGGTAATCTCCTTGCTTCTTTCTGGAGTGGTTTGGAATTTAGGAACATGGTGGATGGGGCTTCCTGTCTCTAGTTCGCACACGTTGATTGGATCAATTCTTGGAGTTGGCTTAGCAAACAGTCTAATGACGCAGGGAAACTTGATGGGGGTCAATTGGAATAAGGCTTTGGACGTTGGTACGGCTTTATTGATTTCACCTCTGATAGGGTTTATTGCGGCTGCTGGCTTACTATTGACGATGCGAGTATTTCTTAAAAACCCAAATTTGTATCATCCTCCTGGTGAAGGTGATAACCCACCCTCATGGATTCGCGCGGTGCTTATAGCAACCTGTGGCGGTGTAAGTATGGCTCATGGTTCGAATGACGGGCAGAAGGGAATGGGGCTTGTTCTTTTAGCGTTGATCGGTTTCTTGCCCGCTTATTACGCGATGGATCTACGGCACCCAGAACTGGCAGTAGAGGTCCACGACGCTGCTGTTGCGATGAAGGAGAAAGTAATATCGGAGGGCGTTGTCAACGACAAACTACTCGAACATTTGAACAGTATCGAAAAGAGCCTCCAGGGTAAGTCCACCTTGGCGGAAGTTCCTAAGGAGGATCGCTGGCAGGTAAGGCAGTCGATCTACCAACTCGGGAAAGAGCTTGACAAAGCGAAGTTACCGGCGGAGCTTTCTAAAGCCATGGAGGGGCATAGGAAGACGCTCAAGCATTCGATTGAGTATGTTCCTTTCTGGGTTGTACTCGGTGTGGCATTGGCACTTGGGATCGGCACGACGATTGGTTACAAACGTATCGTAGTGACGATTGCAGAGAAGATTGGCAAGACCCATTTGACTTACGCGCAAGGGGCAGCGGCCGAGACGGTTGCGGCGGTGACAATCGCTTTAGCGGATGTGTTTCACGCGCCGGTGAGTACCACTCAAGTATTGTCTTCCGGGATAGCCGGGACGATGTGGGCAAACAAATCGGGAATTCAGCTCTCGACAGTTCGCAAGATACTTATCGCTTGGGTTCTCACGCTCCCCATGGCTATCTTGCTCGGCGGGTTATTGTTTTTCTTAGGGGTTTGGATATCGGGGGAATAGAGCGTTACCGCAAGGTGATCCGACCGGTTGAACGCAAAGCATCCGTTTCTTCAGCTACCTCTGTGGGGCGTTGTGGCTCGGTTGGCCTTTGAGACCGAATGCTTCTTCTCGATGAAGAGCCTGAGGGCCGTCCCACTGAGTGCGCTTCTACTGGGCATCCTTCCACTGGGAATGATTAGGACTTCAAATCCCTAGTCCAAGCCCGAAATGATTGACCCACTTTGCAAATTGAATAACCGTAGAAAAAAACTCACAGTGCAAAAGCCTGTGCGATGGAATATTCGATTGGGCGCAGGGCATTGCACGCCCCTCGCGCGATTCAACAGAGCGTTACTTACGCTTCTCGGTGTGCAGTGTTACGCGACGGAGGCGTGGGCTGTACTTCTTGAGTTGAAGTTTCTCCGCACCCGGACGACGCAACAGCACGTAATTGATGTCACCTGTCTCTTGGCAAACGAGAAATGTGGTTTCTTTCTTTTTCTTGCTCTTGGCCATGGTTAACCGTTAATCGCTAAAACCGTTCTTGATTTGTTCACATCGGCTGCAAAAGATTCTTGCGACCGTTTCACTTCCGTGAATGTTGTCTGACTGTACGCAACGTGCGTATTATGCAAATCATTAGAGGTTCTGCCAAGTTCACCTTGGAGAAAACTGGGCTTTTGGGCGGTTTTCGGAACTGATCAGCCGAAACACCATCCAAAGAGTCTGGGCATGTACGTTTTCCCATGGCAACTTTTGTCGGTTTTCCCGATTGTCGGGGCTATGGGAATGCGCCTAAGGGGCCTTGTAGAACCGCCAAAGAGAATGCTCATCGTAGCGATTTTTCTTCGGAAAACCGGTGGTTGCGGTTGGACCGCGAGTCGGAGAATTGGCTCGAGAAATCGGGTAAGAGTTGGTTTGGAACGAGTTCCGCTCAAGTAGCTGATGTCGTTCCAGAAGTCGATGGGATCAGAAAAGTTTATTTTACGTCAGGAAACGCAAAATGAAGTCACACAAGTCGCACATTGTCGCCCCGAGTACTCCCGCTAATTCTGGCAATGGAGCTTCTAGGATGGGATATCGTGTCCGATCGGTGTTGAAGTCGTTGGTTCGGGACGCGATGCGTGTGGAGTTACAGGGTGCCGAAGCAAGGGAATTGCGACGAATTCAATTTGAGCCTTTGGAGCGTCGCGAGCTCATGGCTTCGGATTTCTTTGAGGCCACCTCGATGTCCGCCCAGAGTTATTTGGTTCAGGCTTATGCAACAAGCCAAGCGGACTTTTCTTCGTCGAATGCGTCTGGATTAGTGGGCGAAGGAGAGGCGACCGCAGCGAATGATTTGGTGGCGTTTGCAAAGGCGCTCACGGCAGCTGGAGCTAAGTTCTACGGGGCGGATTGGTGTGCACTCTGCACGGAGCAAAAGAACTTGTTCCAAGAGGGAAAAAGTTATCTTCCTTTTGTCGAAGTCACGAATCCCGACCGGACATTGAATGCGACGGGAATAGCCGAAAACATAACAACTTACCCAACTTGGAAGTTTGCCAATGGTCAAACGGTCACTGGCGTTCAGACGCTCGAGCAACTTGCAACCTTATCTGGGGTGGCGATACCAACCGGCGTTACTCCGACGTTCATAGAGGTTCCGAATCAGACGGTGCGTGCGGGTTCCCCGTTGCATGTACCTATCGACGCGTATGATCCTAATGGTGGACCGCTGACGGTGACGGTATCTAGCAGCAACCCGAGTGTGATTGCTGCGGAGATGGTTGCGAATCCCAAGTCGGTCAAGATGGTGGTAAACGGCTACGGCGAGATGGTGTTTCGATTATTTGCTGACGAGGCACCGCGACCGGTGGGACAATTTACGCAGTTGGCAGAATCGGGTTTTTACGACCAAGTTGGCTCGAACAAGGTTATTTTCCACCGTGTGGTCGATGGGTTCATGATTCAAAGTGGTGATCCGACGGGAACTGGCTCTGGGGGGTCTGATATCGGAGACTTCGACGATCAGTTCAACTTGAACTTGCAGCACAATCGGACGGGAGTTCTCTCGTATGCTAAGGCTGGACCTGACACCAACGACTCACAGTTTTTCATTACCGAAGTGGCAACGCGTCACTTGGACTTCAAGCATTCCGTATTTGGGCAATTGATTGAAGGGGAAGCGGTTCGCGAGGGTATTTCGCGAACAAGAGTCACTTCGCAATCCTCTGGTGAGGTGTCTCGTCCAGTCAATGAAGTGGTGATCAATTCCGTAGAGACTTTCGATGATACGGAAAACGGTCTGGTTCGCTTAAAGGCTTTGGGCACTACGGGTACTTCGACGATCACCGTTACGGTAACGAATAGTACGGGTCAGACTTTTTCGAGAACCTTTACTGCGACTGCGGCGGCTGATAACTCGAACGGGGCTCCGTTCCTGAATGATATTACGGTTCCACCGATCGCCGCAGGCCAGACAGTCACTGTGCAACTGAGCAGTCAGGATAAAGAAGGTGATGCCGTACGGTACGATGCGGTACGTCAAGGATCTGTACCTTACCAATTCAACGTCGACAGCCAGAGCGGCCAGTTAACCGTCACCGCTCCGCAAAACTTCAGCGGAAGTTTTCAGGTTCGAGTCAGCGTTCGGCCTTCGACTCAATCGGCGGCTGGAAGTTCTGACGATGCGCAGGTGCTGACCTTTAACGTGCCCGTTGTAGTCGCTGCGCCGACATCGGTGGACCTTGTGGCCGCAACCGATACGGGTGTAAGCAACACAGACAACATCACGAACGCGAGCAGTTTGCAGTTTGTCGTTGAAGGCACGGTTACTGGGGCAACGGTTCAGTTGAAGGTAGGAAGTCAGGTGATTGGTTCGGCGGTTGCGACTGGAACGTCGACTACCATCTCCAGTACTGCATTCAGTAGTTTGGGTACAGGTACTTATTCGGTAGTGGCAGTTCAGACGCTCAGTGGTACGACGTCTGCTGCTTCGCCTGCCGTGTCGATTCAGTACGATGTCAGTCCGCCATCGGCGATTCCAAATAGCGGGCTTCCGAATCGTGCCAATGTTGGCACTTTGATGAGTTTCGATTTGGACCATCCGGAAGAGGGTAGCGGACTTCGCTATGTTCTCGACAACGCCCCTGCGCAGATGTCGATCAATCCTACGACCGGTGTGATTTCTTGGACACCTGCAGCCAATCAACTTGGACCTCAAACGGCAATACTGCAGCTACAGGATCCTGCTGGTAATATAACCAGTCAAACATTGGCAATTCAGGTCGCGGACACGGCAAAGATCGCTGTGGATATGGCTTTGGAATCTCTTTCTGGACAACCGTTGACGACCGTGGCGGTCAATCAAGAGTTTTTCCTGAAGCTTAATGTTCAGGATTTGCGTATTACTGGAGACGGATCAGGTGAAGGTGTTTACACCGCTTATCTCGATTTGTTTTATGATCCTTCCAAGGTGGAGTTGGTTGGTACAAATCCGATTACATACGATCCTTTGTTTGGGAATGGTAGAACGGGATCGACAGCAACACCTGGACTGATCGACGAGCTAGGTGCATTTTCATCGTTGACAGCCGGTCCCGGTCGGGATCCCCAGAGTTTCATCTCGGTTCGTATGCGGGCGAAGGCGGGTGGGTCTGTCAAATTCACCATGGACGAAGCTGACGAAGATACGAAGGTCTTTGCGCTCTTTAAAGACACGGCAAATCCAGGTGGAGTACCAGGTAATCGGGTTTTATTCGATTCGAAGTCGTTAACGATTACTTCTAGTTTTTCGGTTGCGGACGATACCTTCAGCGTCAACGAAGACACAACGAACAATGTGATCGATGTGTTGGCGAATGATACGATTACCGGGGGAGCACAGACGGTCTTGACGATTCAATCGGTCTCGACGCCGGACAAGGGTGGAACGGTATCGATTGAGAGTGGCGCGAAACGACTGGTGTATACACCCGCCGCAAATTTCAATGGGTCAGAGAAGTTTACTTACGTCGTTTCTGATCAGACTGGGGTGACCGCGACAGCGACTGTGACCATGAACGTGCAGTCGGTAAATGACAATCCTGTCGCGGTGAACGATGTGTTTAACGACGTGCGGGCTAACCAAGTCGATGTGTTCTTGGATGTTCTGAGCAACGACACTCTTGGGCCGGATACTGGCGAAACGTTGACGGTTTCTGCTGTGGGGGCTACCAGCCAAGGTGGTACGGTTAAGATTGCCACGGGTAGTAATGGTGTTTTGTACACGCCAAAGATTGGGTTTGTTGGAGCGGAGACCTTTTCTTATACGATCAGCGATGGTCGCGGCGGGACTTCGACCGCAACCGTAACGGTCAATGTTCAGGTCGCTGTGCCTCCGCCGACCGTGGTCGGCGAGTCATTTACGATTGCTGAGGATAGTGCACAGGCCGAATACGATGTGTTGGCAAACGACACTCCGGCGGTTAGTGGAGATACGTTGAGCATCTCTGCTGTTTCAGCGCAACAAGGCACCGTATCGCTCAATGCGACGAAGACCAAGATCCTGTACACGCCGAAAGCGAATTTTGTTGGGGTGGATTTGGTCACGTACACCGTTCGCAGCAGCAACGGTGGGACTGCTAACGGCACGATGACAATGACGGTCACTGCCGTGAATGACCCGCCGGTCGCGGTAGCGGATTCATTTACGATTACTTCGGCGACAAATCAGTCGCTAAACGTACTTGCGAATGATTCGACTGTAGACACCGGTGAAACGCTTTTGATCACAGCAGTTACCCAACCCGATTCGGGGAAGGGATCTGTGGCGATTGCAAGTGATGGAAAGTCCTTGCTCTATTCGGCACCTTCGAATTCGTTCACGGGTGAAGTTGCCTTCACTTATACGATTAGCGATGGAAATGGATTGACCGCAACGGCGAATGTGACCTTGAATGTCGTCAACTACACGCCGAGGGCTGTTGGAGTCACAACTGAGACGAATGTCCAAGGAGTTCAGGTGCAAGTGCTGCAACTTGACGGTGTTGGAGTCGCAGGTACACCGGTACCCCATTCTCCGGAATACCAAGGCTCTGTCGTCAAGGTCGCAGATGTGGGGCCTGGGACGTATCAGTTCAGCGTTCCAGACTTGCCTTTTTTCACGACGGGTACCCGAAGCGTTGAGGTGCTGTCTGGTGCATCAGGTTCGGATACGCTTTCTACAGTCTTACCGGTCGGAACCCGAGATCCAAACTTCATGGACATTCGCGACTTTACCACGTCGGCACTTCGAAAAGGTCTGACCCTTGCAGTTCAGCCAAATCAGCAAGCTCTCTGGTATGACGGGGTGAAGGATTGGCGAAGTTACTCGAACATCCAAGTAACCCTTAATCAGGCAGCCACGCAGTTGACGATTCAAGCGGTGAACCCTACGAATACTCGCGTATCGACCACATTAGCAGTGACCGATCCGAAAGTAGTCTTGCGAGCGAAAGAAGGTGCGAATCACATGTTTCGCATCCAAGCTGCACCAAATGAATTGGACTTTAAGCCAGTGACCAGTACCGGGGGGGCATCGGGAGAGGGAAGCGATGCATCGATCGGTAGATTTACAACACCGGTGGATGATGTCGCACGAGCGATGGGGGTTGACCGAGCGATGGAAGAATTGACCGACTCATTCTGATAAGGATTGGTCGGTGAGGATCTAACGAAAAACGGATCGCATCTGCGATCCGTTTTTTTTAGAACGCGTCGCATTCTCACGCCCGCTCCGTTCAAAACGCGGGGTGATTTTGAGCCCGTTTCGCGCTAGCCGCGGGGTGTTTGCATCGGCCAGGTTCACCTCATTGCACGTTCTAATCCATCGAAAACCGTAACGTTGTAGACGCTGATTGGTTGGGCGTGTTGATGTATTTCACCGGGTACCGCGGGCCACCCGGTGCTCGCGCATTCCGGCTCAGAGAACCACCCGGTGCTCGCGCATTCC
>CAZACJ010000082.1:0-1505 GCA_964483385.1 uncultured Pirellula sp.
AACGCTACCGCTTGAGTCGCTGTTCCAGGAGCTTCCAAGTTCACCGTCGCAGCATCCCCGCTGACCGATTGCGCACTGATCTCTTGCTTCAAGTTGATCGTTTCTATACCAGTTACGGTAAAAGTCGGGAAAGCGCGCGATGTACCCTTGGGATTGCTCAGGGCTAAATCACCGGAAATCGTGAGGGATTGACCTGCCGCATCATTATTCTCACTATCATCGCTGATCGTTACGCCTGTCCCTGTTCCTGCGGTGCGCACGAATGTTAGATATTCGTCACCCTCCGTTGCGGGGTCTTGATCTGGATCCAGCGTGTTGGTTGTCACTAGCAAGGAAGCAGGGTAGGGGGTCACCGGCGCAATGCGAGAAATCTCTGCCGCGTCATTCACTGCGTCCATCGTGATCGCGAAGGAAGGCCCCGTGAGGTTCATATCCACGGCCATCAGAGCGCGTTGCTCCAGGTTTTCGACTCGCAAACCGCCGCGCAAGAACTTGCGGAACCCGTTCCGTCTGCGCTCGAATGCCATCCGCTTGGCTGCCTCGTTGCGACGCTCCTTGCGTCCGAAAAGAACCGTTTTAAGACGACTGAAATACGACAATAGCGACTTGATCATAGTTTCGAAAAACCTTCAAAAGACCTTAGAAAAACGAAGGGAATATTGGCGACTAGCAATGGAACTTATGAGGCGGCGAGTCGTCTAAGTCGACGAAACACCACTACCGGCCTGATTCGGCCACAAAAAGGACATGCTGGATACGGGGCGAGCGTGAATCAAACAGAGCGAGATTTGCTTATCTAGAAAATGGACTCACGATGGGTAGGAGGAGCGGGATGCGGCGTGAAACCGAATCGGACCCTATGAAGAATCCGGCAGGAAAACTTCTATCCCAAAACCGAATGGCGAACTCATTTGCGGGCGATGCGCCTGAATCGCCTAAGCGACCGCATCACAACGCGAAAACCTGCCATGGTTTCGAGATCAAGCGGATCAACGAACGCCTAGGCAACGAAAACACAGGCCCTAACACATCCCTTTGATTGGGACAGTGCTTTAGGCCTATGCAACTCGATGTCGGAGCATTCGGATCACTTCGGCCGGGGTGAAACGTAAGTTCCCTTCACAAAATCGCGATAAAACACCAATCAAAGTTTGTAGGGTTGAATGGTTTTGAATCAACGATTCGCGAAGAGACTTATCTGCCAAAAGCGAACTCCGACGTCGTTGTATCCGATGGTAACGGGCAATTCAACAATACTGACGGAAATCTTTTCGGAATCTTTTTGACTAATCCCTATTTAGCGGGGGGAATTGCGAAAATTAGTGGTCCATAAAAGCCGAGCCCTTCGCTCACCAAATGACCCCACTCGAACCAGCGGAGAGCCGATGGTATTGCGTTTAGCAGTCAGCCGAAGGCGTACTACATGCAATTCCCATGTAGCACGCAATAGAGCAAACAAGAACCACCCCACCGCTCGCGCATGTGGGCTCAAAGAACCACCCCAC
>CAZACJ010000082.1:1605-15546 GCA_964483385.1 uncultured Pirellula sp.
GCGCATGTGGGCTCAAAGAACCACCCCACCGCTCGCGCATGTGGGCTCAAAGAACTGTTATAACGTTAGCCAATCAAGGACTTCAGGGCGCTGATCGCAGCTTCGTAATTCGGCTCGCTGGTTACCTCTGGAACAATTTCAACGTATACCACCTTGCCGGTCGCATCAGCAACCACCACCGCCCGCGTGAGCAACTTCAATTCATCGATCGTCATCCCAAACTTGGTGCCGAAATCTCCACATTGATAATCGCTACCGACTCGCATGTTTTTGATCGACTCCGCTCCGCAAAATCGATTCATTGCAAATGGTAAGTCGCGACTGACCGTCACAGCGTTGATCTTCCCTTCCATTGCGGAAAGCTCGCTGTTGAACTTGCGAGTCTGGATCGCGCAAACCCCTGTATCAAGCGAAGGAACCAAAGACAAAATTGTTGGCTTTCCCAACAAATCCCCTCGTGTAATGGTCTTCAATCCGCCTTCGAAGAAATGCAAAGTAAACTCGGGCAATGCACTACCGACCTTCAGTTCCTCACCCACGAGGGTCATCGGTGCTCCCTTGAACGTAATCACGCCACTGCGTCCCATATTCAATCTCCCTTGAGAATTATTGATAAAACATTCAGTCGATGCTGGCTGTTGACAGATCGGCTTACCGGCATAACGGCAACCTTTCGGTTTGCAGCAATTTTGCCTATACTAACTCTTTGTAAGGATCCTATCCACCCGTATCCCGAATAGGGTAGGGGGCCCAGCGGAATGATCCTACCGGTTTACCTCAGGTCGTACTCGTCAATTCCGGTGCGCATGGGGAAGCCCAGTTCGTCGGCAATCTCGATCGGATCGGTTCGTTCCAAATGGTCAAAGTACGCGACTTCCTAGGCCCCTACCGCTTGGCTCGCCTCATTCGACTAGGTAGCACTTGCCAAGTTTGGGAAGCTATTCTCGATCGGGATAACAAGCGGTATGCGCTAAAAGTTCTACGTCCTGAACAGCGTGGCAACAAAGAAGAGATCGCATTTCTCAAACACGAATACGAAGTTGCCAAGGAACTCAATCACAAGAACATCATCAAGCTCATTGAGTACCGTACCGATGCCGAGACTCCTTTCATCGTCCTGGAGCTATTCAGCGAACTAAACCTCAAGATGGCCCTGCGCAGAGGCCCTGAACCGATCGCTTACAAACTCCCAAGCATCGTTGAGCAATCTTCCGAAGGCTTGTACTATCTGCACTCCAAAGGGTACGTACACTGCGATATCAAACCCGATAATGTCCTACTGAGTCGCGACTGGGACGTGAAACTCATCGACTTCACAATCGCCAAAAAAATCAAAACCGGTTTCGGAAAATTCTTCGGTGGAAAAACCAAAGTCGAAGGAACCCGCTCCTACATGTCCCCAGAGCAAATCCGTGGTGGCACACTCGATCCACGCAGCGATATCTACTCCATGGGCTGCATGATCTACGAGTTGATAACCGGCAAAGCTCCCTACACTGGGAATACACCCAACGAACTGCTCAGCAAGCACTTGTCGGCATCCATCCCCTCGCTCCTAGTAGGCAATGACAACGTCTCCCCGGAATTCAACAACATCATCCGAAAGATGCTTGCGAAAAAACCCGAAGAACGCCCACAAGACATGTGGGATGTTCTAAAAATGATTCGCGCCACCCCGATTTTCAAGAAACCACCTCGCATCCCAGACACCAACCCCTTCGATGATTACCAAGGTGGTGGCCGGATCGATGCTCCGACATAAACCCAATCCAACCTTTGACCATTCCACCATAACTCGAACCAATCAGCTTCTTTGCAGCCTATGTCCAGTACCCCCCCCGGATTCGAATTCGAACAACCCATGCTCGATATCGAAACTCGCTTGAGTCAACTCGAAAGTCAAACACAATTGAGCGAATCCGAGCAGGAAGAAACTCGTCAACTTCGACGACGTTGGACGGAATCCACACGCGAGATCTATGCAAACCTCAATCCTTGGCAAATAGTCCAAGTCTCACGGCACAAAGACCGCCCCTATACCCGCGATTACTTGAACCTCGCATTCGATGAATTCATCGAACTCCATGGCGATAAATTTTTCGGTGATGATCGTGCGATGCTTACGGGGTTCGCCAAATTGGGACGCCGCAAAGTGATGGTCGTCGGTCACCAAAAAGGACGTACCTTCAAAGAACGCGCTGCTTGCCACTTCGGATGCGCGCACCCAGAAGGCTACCGCAAAGCCATGTCCAAAATGAAACTGGCCGAAAAGTATAAACTTCCTATCATTGCCTTCATCGATACACCAGGTGCTTATCCAGGTATCGGTGCTGAAGAGCGAGGTCAAGCTCAAGTCATCGCGGAGAGCATGTTCTTGATGAGCCAGCTAAAGACTCCCATCATCTGCATCGTGATCGGCGAAGGTGGTTCGGGTGGTGCCCTCGGCATCGGTGTGGGAGATCGTATCGCCATGCTGCAATACTCGTATTATTCGGTCATCAGCCCTGAAGGTTGTGCTGGGATTCTCTGGAAAAGCCATCAACATGCCCCTAAGGCTGCCGAAGTCCTCCGGTTCACTTCGCAATATCTTCCGAAACTCGGAGTCGTTGACGATGTGATCGAAGAACCTCTCGGCGGCGCGCATCGCGATCATCACCAAATGGCTTCACGCCTTAAAAGCTACCTCTCGAAAACGCTCGATCAACTCTGCAAACAAACCCCAGAGGAATTGATCGAAAATCGTTATGAAAAATTTCGACAAATGGGCTCCTATCTCGAAAAACTAGAAGACGGAACACTTGCACAACACGGTCATACTTTCCAATCGTAACCGGCGCGAACCCTTGGCTCATGCCCAATACCTTCAAATTGGTAATTCGAGGGGTTTCAAGAGTGCATGTTGAGCCGGAATGCGCGAGCACCGGGTGGCTTGAGCGAAGCGTGTAGGTGCGACCCAACTAGTCTCTGAGGGGTGAACTGGTACGCCTCCGGCTGACTGCTAAACGAAACAACCTTCCACTCGAAGCTCGCGTTGTCCGGTTCATTGTTTGCGGGCTTCTTTGCGCGAAACTAACCTCGGTCCGCGTATCCCTTCGGATGAGAGCTATGCCATTTCCAAGCCGTTTGCACGATATCGTTAATCGAGGTGTACCTCGGTTCCCAATCCAATAGCTCCTTGGCCAACGTGCAATCGGCCACTAGTTTCGCGGGATCCCCTTCGCGGCGCGGTGCAAATACCACCGGAATCTCATGGCCACTCGCACTGCGACATGCTTCAATCACTTCTAAAACACTGTTTCCAAAGCCCGTTCCCAAATTCACTTCGAGCACTTGGCCGTGTTGCAATCGCTCCAAGGCAGCGCGGTGCGCAGTTGCCAAGTCTTCCACATGGATGTAATCACGAATGCATGTCCCATCCGGCGTAGGATAGTCCGTTCCAAAAATCTGTATCGACGCGCGTTGCCCCAACGCCACTTGTAGCACCAATGGTATCAAATGCCCCTCCGGCTCGTGCGCTTCTCCGATCGTTCCATCGGCGCTTGCCCCCGCAGCATTGAAATACCTCAGCGATGCACCCGCAAACCCATAAGCTTGCGCGTAATCTCGCAATGCACGCTCAATCACTAACTTTGTAAACCCGTACGGATTGATCGGCAATTGCGGAGTCGTCTCCATGATCGGAATTCGCTCCGGCTGTCCATAAGTAGCCGTCGTACTCGAGAATACAAATCGACTCACGCCGCATCGACGCATCGACTCAAAAAGGCCTAACGTCGCGATAACGTTATTGTGATAGTACTTGGCTGGATCCGCGACCGATTCGCCAACCGATGCGAATGCAGCGAAATGCATCACCGCTTCAATCTCTTTCTCACGTAAGACCGCTTCAAGCCGCTGAGTATCATTGAGCTCTCCGACGATCAATTGCTCTGCACGTACGCTTGCTCGATGCCCCATCGATAAGTTGTCGTAAACCCACACTTCATGCTCTGTCTCATTGAGCAACCGCACTGTATGAGAGCCGATATAACCCGCACCGCCGACTACAAGCACCCGCATTTTTTCCCCCTACGATCGCTCCCTCAACACACCCAGCGAGGTCCAGCATCAATGCGTTAACCTCTGAACGCCCCGTGAGTGTACCTCGTCTGCAGAAAAATGACAGAAAGAACCTTTCCCAAAAATCGTTCCGAGCGGAGCTCGCAGGCACTTCTCAACGGTCAAATCCTCCGCGACTTCAGCCCTAGAAATCGACGAGTATGGGATAAGTCGAGACTTCCTACTTACCGAACGGCGTCAACTTGACGCATTGCGCAAGTTTCGCTCAACTTTCGCCTAGTCCCCCTACTCATAACAGTTCCTCTTGATAACCTCGATAATCGCTGTAACGCTAGAATGCTAGAACGCTATAAAAGAGTGGAAAAATACTAGCGATTGAGTATTCTTTTCGTGATCCGACAACGGTTTGTTTCAAGTTCGTTGTTTGCTGTCCTCCCTTCATCCCTCAAGGCCTTCGTAATTTCGGAAACACCATGCGTTGTGCGGTCACTGGAGGAGCAGGGTTCATCGGTTCAAACTTGGTTCGCATGATGCTCCATCATGGACACCATGTTTTCAACCTCGATGCTTTAACGTATGCTGGCAACCTTCATTCGTTACACGACGTAGAGTTGCATCCGCACTACCGATTCGCACAAGTCGACTTAGTACAGAGCCCCAATCTATTCGATTTGCTGGAAGACTTTCAGCCGGATTGCGTAGTGCATTTGGCTGCTGAAAGCCACGTTGATCGCTCGATCGATGGCCCTGGGAAATTCGTTCAGACCAATGTCGTGGGAACCTATCAACTGTTGCAAGCCGCCACACGGTATTGGAAAAGCTTGTCGCCGGTATCGCAAGACAAGTTTAGATTTCTCCATGTGTCGACCGACGAAGTCTTCGGTTCACTCGGCAACGATGGATTCTTTACTGAGTCGACCTCGTACGACCCAAGATCCCCTTATTCGGCCAGCAAAGCCGCTTCTGATCATCTTGTTCGAGCTTGGTTCCATACCTATGGACTACCTACACTTATCACCAACTGCTCAAACAATTACGGTCCCTATCAGTTCCCCGAAAAATTCATTCCTGTCGTGCTCCTGAAATGCTTGCGGCAAGAGCCGATACCGGTATACGGCCAAGGCCAGAACATTCGCGACTGGCTGTACGTTAACGATCATTGCACTGCGCTCGAAATCGTACTGCAACGCGGTAGGGTAGGGGAAACGTACGCTATCGGCGGCAACAACGAAATGCGCAATATCGACTTGGCAGTCAAACTCTGTAGGATCATGGATCAACTCCATCCCTCTACAACTGTCAGACGCCACGAGGATCTACTGACTTTTGTCACCGATCGTCCAGGGCACGATTTGCGCTACGCAATCGATGCGTCGAAAATACGCCAAGAGCTCGGATGGCAACCCAGCACTGACCACGACACGTTGCTGCGTCAAACCGCTCAATGGTATTTGGAAAACCCAACATGGTGGACCGACATCCTATCGGGATCCTATCGACTCAATCGCTTGGGACTCCCCTGAGTATCTAATCATGCTCGATCTCGTCCAACGGAATTGGATCGATCAGAACATTGAAACTCTGCAAGGATCCAAATCCTCATTCGTTTACCAGAAGAGTCTTTCGATTGCGAGCACAAGTATCGTTACGTTGAGCACGAGAACGAAGTTACATCACTGGTCCGAACCGGATATGTTTCACCCACAATTTTTCCTGAATAGCCCAAAACCCAAAAAGAACTGAGCGAATCCATGTTTAAAGGTATTGTCTTGGCGGGTGGTTCTGGGACGCGGTTGCATCCATTAACGCTTGCGGTCAGCAAACAACTTTTGCCGGTTTACGACAAGCCGATGATTTACTATCCATTGTCGGTGCTAATGCTTGCTGGGATCCGAGAAATACTGATCATCTCCACTCCCCATGACCTACCCTTGTTCGAACGACTTCTCGGCACTGGCGAGCAATTCGGTGTGCGCTTCGAATACCGAGTCCAAGAGGCCCCACGAGGCTTGGCCGAAGCCTTTTTGATCGGTAAGTCGTTCATAGGTAACGACTCGGTCTCATTGGTTTTAGGAGACAATATTTTCTATGGACAAGGCTTCACCACAGAATTGCAAACCGCAACTTCACGGACAGCGGGTGCAACCATTTTTGCATACCGAGTATCCGATCCGCAGCGCTATGGGGTGGTGGAGTTTGACGCTGAAGGCAAGCCCTCAGATATAGTCGAAAAACCGAAGCAACCTCGCTCCAATTATGCAATCCCCGGCCTGTACTTCTATGACAACTCGGTAGTCGATATTGCCTCCCATTTAAAACCCTCTCAACGGGGTGAGTTAGAGATCACTGATATCAATCGAGAGTATCTGCAACAAGGCAACCTTCACGTCGACATCCTCTCGCGTGGTTTCGCTTGGCTTGACGCTGGTACTTTCGATTCACTGCTACAAGCTGGCAACTTTGTGCAAGTCCTAGAATCACGGCAAGGAATTCAGATCGCCAACCTGCGAGAAATTGCAATTTTGCAAGGCTGGATCGATGGCGAATCGATGCGGAATCCAACTGGCCGGCTCGATTAATTCCGTGAAAGTAATGCCGTGAAAAGCTTCCGGGGGCATCACCTCATAAAAAGACGGTAGGCACTCGATTGCAACAACGCTCCACTTCCAACACTCCACTTCCAACACTCCACGTCCAACACAGAGAATTCGAAAACAGAGAATTCGAAAACGGAGAGATATTGAATGAAAATCGGTATTGTCGGCGCGGGTGGATATGTCGGAAACGCACTTCGTCTCTCTTGTGATCAGCATGGCTATCGCTATGTCACTCTTGGTCGTCAGGCTACCATTGACGTAGCTACGTTTGTTGCACAAATCCAGCAATCGGACTTGGACTGCCTGATCAACTGCGCTGGCTACACCGGCAAACCGAACGTCGACGCATGTGAATTCCATAAAGCCGAATGCATATACGGAAACGCGGTATTGCCAGGCATCATTCGAGATGCTTGCAAGATTGTCGGACTACCCTGGGGACACGTCTCGTCAGGGTGCATTTATACGGGGCGTAGACCTGACGGAGCGGGGTTTACCGAACAAGACCCACCCAACTTTTCTTTCCGCCAAAACAACTGCAGCTTTTACTCAGGCACAAAAGCGTTAGGGGAAGAAGTTCTCGGCTTCGGGCCGCACGGCCCAGTCCCCGACGGCCCAGTCCCAGACTGCTACGTCTGGCGACTGAGAATCCCTTTCGAGAACTCCACTAATCCCCGGAACTACTTGCAAAAAATCCTCGCCTACGAACGGCTACTCGACGCGGAAAACTCCTTGTCTCTGCTCCCTGAGTTCACGGCTGCACTGATCGATACCTTTCGCTTAAAACTCCCTTACGGAATCTACAATTTGACGAATCCTGGAAGCATTACAACGCGCGAAGTCGTCGATTTGATTCTCCAAGCCGGAGTTACCAAGAAAGAGTTTCTTTTTTTTCGTGACGAATCCGAATTCATGCGAGTCGCGGCGAAAACTCCTCGATCGAACTGCGTGCTTGACGCAAGCAAAGCCGTGGCCAGTGGCCTGAAATTAACCCCAGTTCGGGAAGCCATTCAGAAAACGCTCGAAACCTGGTTCAGCCAGGAACGGAATCCGTTATAGCGATTTGGATTTTGAGGGCCGCATGAATGCTCGCCCGCGTTCAGTTCCATGGTCTTATGCAAGGTGAAACATCAGTCGCAAATCGCAAGACGGAGTCCCATGCTACTTTGATGAACCGCTACGCAGTGCCTAGAAGATTCGCTAACGCAGGTGCGAGTTGAGGAAAACGGAAATGGTAGCCGCTTTGCAAAAGCCGATCGGTGGTGACACGAACACTCGAAAGCAGTAGCGAATCGGCCATTTCACCCAAAAGCAGCCGCATCGCAAAGGACGGCGTTGGCAGAATCGCCGGGCGCGATAAAACGCTGCCAAGAGTCTTGGAAAAGTCCCGGTTGGTCAACGTTTCAGGAGCCGTAGCGTGGTAAATACCCTGACAATCAGGGCGTAGTGCAAGATGTAACAAAACACTTGCTGCATCGTCGATATGAATCCATGGCCAGTATTGCCTCCCATTGCCTATCGGACCGCCAAGCCCCAATCGAAAGGGTGGTAATAATTTGCTCAACGCTCCTGCGCGTGGATGCAAAACCATCCCAAAACGCGCAATCGCAACTCGCAACGACTCCTGGGATCTCCGCCGTACGCGCTCCGTCGGCGAGTTGTAGGACAACGCTGTCCTTTCCCATTCTCGAGCGACATCGGCGAGAAAATCATCACCTGTAGCTGATTCCTCTATCGAGGAGTCTTCCCTTAAGGTTTCCTCGCCACGATTCCCGAAAGCACCAACCCCAGAAGCACACACAAAACACTTTGGAGGCACCTCCAAACCATGCAACAATCCTACGATTTGCTCCGTTGATCGGACTCGACTCTCGCGAATCGATCGCTTGGTCTGTTCGCTCCATCTGCGATCTGCTATCCCCACTCCTCCTAAGTGAATCCAGGCGTCCAAGCCACTAAGCCAATCCGCAGTCTTTGGATTACTAGCCCACTGGCTCAATGAAATTGACTGAACACCACGCGGCCAACGAACGGAAGAACCACTCGAATCTGGCTTGGTGCTAGTTCGCTCCAAGCGAACCACTTCGATTCCTAAAACCCTCGCAAGGGCGACCGTGCGGCGACCAATGAGTCCCGAAGCGCCCGATATGCCGATCTTCTTCGGTCGCTCTTTCGACGCTGAAGAATAAATCGCATCGCTCGATAAATCCAATAAACGTTGCGCAAATTCCAAATCATCACGAGTAATCCGATGTCGAAATCGAAACATGCCGGCAAGCTTGTGCTGAACCCAAGGGGTCGCAATTCGACTCAGAGGATCCAGCGGTAAGCGGTACTCGACACTATCTGTCAATTCCGAACCATTGGGCAACTCGGAGTGCCGATCCCCCAACGCAACGAACTTGTGCGCATGCACCCACTTTGCAAACGGACTGGAATTCAATTGGTCGATGAATAGCCGATTTGGTTCCAACGCAATATGCTCTGCAACCCAACGCTGGCGGAATGGACCCACCCAATTGTCCACTTCAACGATTGAACCAACTGCTAGAGAATCCGCCCCGGAGGCGACTGTAGCAGGCTCCCAGGGGGGAATCAAACGATCAATCGCCCCGGCCGCTTCGTGATAGCCGAAGAGGGTTTCAACGGGACAGTTGAACTTGGATGAAGCCGAAAAATGAGCCACAATAAGCCAATCCGACCACGCGTTACCGCGCGGCACAAGGAGCAATTACGAACGATCGTGCCTACGCGTCGACTTCAGGCATCGGTGACTCATCGGCGAAGTCCCGAAGTTTGTCCAAAGCACGCTTCTCCAATTGTCGAACACGCTCTTTGGATACTCCCAAACGATCAGCAAGCTTTTGTAGCGTTTGGACGCGACGATGGCCACCTAACGAAAACCTCGCGCGAATGATCAGCTTCTCACGGCGGTCGAGTTTGTCAAGCATCAACGTAAGACGCCCTCGTAGCGCTTCCCACTTCGCTTCACTCATGCCCGAGGTGCGATGCTCGTCGCTGATGTCCACGCCAGCGTCGTGGACACTTAAAGTGATCCGCTGTCGCTCTTTTTGCTTCTCCATCACTCGTCGATACGTATTCCGCCGAACCACTTGCGTTGCATAAGTGCTAAAGCGAAATCCCAACCCGACGTCGAATTTGTCAACCGCTCGCAACAATGCGATGATCCCGTCACTGAGTAAGTCGTCGAAGCCATTCTGGATGTTGACAAATTTCTTGACGATGGAAATCACCAAACGCATGTTCGATTTGACCATTCGATCACGGTACCAATCGGCTGCCTTGAGCAATGCTTCGATCCGCCTGACTGACCAATCTAGATCGTCCCGTGAGATGCTCTCATCCAGACTTAACTCACTGCGAAGTTGATTGGCTCGAAAACGCAGAAAATTCATCTTGCGAAAAATATCATGCTCTTCTTCGGGGGTCAGCAATTTGGTTTCGCACAAGCGAGCCAAGTGCGATGGGAGATCAGGGGTGCGTACGCGGAGCGCCTCTTCAGGTGAACATGGAATCAAGTGACCGTCGCTGAAAATCGATTCTGCAGCAGAGTCCAGAGTAAAATCGGCATGACCCATAAAGTCGATTTCTTGACTCAACAGGACCTTCGCCGCACCCAAAACCTCATCTGCTGTCCGCTTGGCACTTACGAGTTGGCAGAAGTGGACGAACGACTCTTCGAGTTGAGCAAACTGGAACGTCGCATTGAGGGAAGGACCCGACTTGGTTCTGCTGGAAGCCCTGGGCTTGGTCGCACGAGCCTTGGATGCCTGCTTCTTTGCTGCGGGGCTATTGGTCAGCGCGTTCCTCGATACAGGGGCTGACTTGGTTCTGGCGGTCTGCATAGCAGTAACTTCTGAAACAGTGTCCGTAGAGCTCGCTGTTTCGGCAGTATTGGCTGTAGAAGCCACTCCTGCACGGATTGCCACGGGCCGTTTCGCCGGCTTGCTTGTTGCGGAGCGGGTTGCTAAAGGACGGGGGGAGTTAACCGAGCTGACCATTCGAATCTACCTACCTCTAAAGTGTATTTCGGCGCGATCGAAATCGTTCAAATCGTTCATTCGCATTGTTTATATCGTCCTGCGGCCTGCATCGCAATACGCCAAGGACGAATTTTACGGAATTACCGGTTCGCCGGAGAAAATGCAGGTTTTTGCAAATAAAAAACCATGCTGGGGTGTCCGGTCTACACCAAAAACCGTACGATGTTGCGATGGATAACGTTCATCGGTGGACGATTTTTTCGTCCAGTAGATTGCACGTGCGTCCGAGGTGGGCCTTCGGAATGAACGATTTAGGGGTGGCTGTGAACGAATTCTCGGTTAGCCTAGTGGTTCGGTTTAATTTCGGGTTTTCACGAGTACCCATCGTCGCGTTCCGGCGTAGGTCATCAGAATTCGTGTTGTGGGAATTGACATCCTCGGAGAATAGAACACAGCGAATGGAACACCTAGCGTTCCCTTCGTGGGTGACGTTTGGTGAGAGATGTTGGCTGTCGAAAAAATGTTGGCTGTCGAAAAGTAGAGATATTGGCTGTAGAAAAGAATCGTGTACCGAATAATGACCGCACCGAAGGTTGGAGCATCGATCATTAGGCTTTACCGATGAGTCTCGAAAGTAGCTTTAGCCCCAAACAAGTTGCGCAAGCTTTGCAGGTAAGTGAATCCTCTGTGAAGCGATGGTGTGACCGTGGAGTTATCCGGACTGACCGAACGCACGGCGGTCACCGTCGTATTCCCTTGGAATACTTGATGGAGTTTCTCGAGTCGACCAATCGTCGGATCATTGATCCGCATGCGATAGGATTGCAGGATCACCGCCAGTTAAATCGTGACGCGCTTGCAGGACTTGAGCTCCAAGCGGACCAACGAAGCGACGATGATTCTCTCGTCAGCGATTCGATGCTTCGGGAGCAGTTCGAACGGGCGCTTTTGGCCGGCGATGAAGAGCAGTGCCGAAAGGTCATCAGTTCTTGGTACACAATACACGGCGGCATGGTAAGCGTTGCTGATGAACTGTTGGCACCGACTTTCCACGCGATTGGCGAACTATGGGAATGTGGTCGTGCGGACGTTTACCAGGAACGACGCGGTTGCGAGATTTGTATTCGATTGATCCACGAACTACGGCGACTCGTCAGCGAACCACTTCCCGACTCCCCTTTAGCAATGGGGGGGACTTCGGAAAATGACCATTACCAAGTTGCAAACCAGCTCATCGAAATTATTTTCCGCGAAGCCGGTTGGAGAACCATCAGCCTCGGTTCGGCTGTCCCTTTCTCTAGTATGCTCTCTGCGATTGAGCGGTATCGACCAAGAGTGTATTGGCTGAGCGTCTCGTATATCGCCGATGAAGAGAACTTCCTGAAGCAATTTCAAGATTTTGCTACCGCCATACCGTCCGGGACCATGCTGGTCGTAGGTGGACGGTGTCTTACTGAGTCTCTGCGACGACGGATGCAGTTCTCTGCCTACTGCGATAGTCTTCGCCAACTCTCAATGCTTGCCAGAAGCCTGCAATCGGGTTGATTTCCGCTCGGAATTTTCCCAGGCCTGACGAGCTTTTGGGTAAAATGCCCACTGTTTGAGCAATTCGGTCACTCTCTGCTTCGGATCTTAGTTGCTAGGATTTCGGGTTTTGCGCTTGGGTTTAGTGTCTTCATGTTGGGAAATGGTGTTTTGATGTCGGGAATGCCGCCTACCCTCACATTCCTTCAGCGACGGAACTTCCTCCGATCCCTCGGAGCTGGTTTCGGCGCTCTGGCTTGTGATGCCTTGGCTGATCAAGCTATGGCGAGGTCTGGCGAAGGGATCGATCCACTCAACCCGATGAGGGCCCGTTCGCCCCACTTCGAGGCAAAAGCGAAATCGGTGATTTTTCTGTTTATGGTAGGCGGTCCCTCACAGATCGATACGTTTGATTACAAGCCGCTCCTTGAGAAGCTCGATGGCAAGCCTGTTCCCGAATCCCTCCGCAAAGCACTCGAAGGCACTAGGCATGCTAACGTTTTCCATGGCTGCGACGACCATGTTATGAAAAGCCCGTTTACCTTTCGGCAATATGGGCAATCCGGGATGTGGGTCAGTGAACTGATGCCAAAGACTGCCGAGTGGGTCGATGAACTTTGCTTCGTCCACTCCATGCAAGCCGACTCGAACAACCATGCGCCGGCAAGTTACCAGATGCACACGGGAGATATCCGAGCTGGAAAAGCCAGTCTCGGTTCATGGGTTACTTATGGATTGGGATCGGAATCCGAAGATTTGCCGGGCTATGTCGTACTCTTCGATGCCGGGCCACTCGGGGGAGCGGCAAACTATACCAATGGTTTCCTGCCACCGGCTTTCCAACCCACCCGATTTCGCTCGACCCTCCCTCCGCTGTTTCACTTGCAACCACCAACTGAGTTCGCACAAGGACAACGTCAGTCCTTGGATTTGCTCAGCAGACTCAACGGTCTGCACCGCAGTCAAAGATCCCTCTATAGCGTGGACTCCCAGCACGCCGACGCAGCAGGGGGCCATGGGGCAGGGCAGGGCAGTGCCCTCGAAGCCCGCATCGCATCTTATGAGCTTGCATACCGCATGCAATCGAGCGCCATGCAAGTAGGTGACTTGGGGCAAGAACCTGCCCACATCCACTCACTCTACGGGCTAAGCGATCCAGAATCACGAACACAGAGTTTTTCTCGCAAGTGCTTGATGGCCAGGCGGCTTGTGGAAAGCGGTGTACGATTCGTTCAGGTCTACGACATGCCGGACAAAGACGGTTGGGATGCGCATGCCAAACTTGAAGAGAACCATCGCCCTCGCGCTCGCTGGACCGATCAAGGTGTCGCAGGGCTACTGCAAGACTTAAAGCAGCGCGGACTCCTGGAGAGCACTCTTGTCATCTGGGCAAGCGAGTTTGGACGAACACCTATGAAGCAAGGTGAGCTGGGACGCCAGCACAACGCAGCTGGTTTCACTATTTGGATGGCCGGTGGCGGTATTCGCCCAGGAATGCGGCTTGGTGCTACCGATGAGATTGGCCTTATGGCAGTCGAACGCCCAATACAGTTTCGAGATCTGCACGCGACCATCCTGTCCTGCTTAGGGCTCGATTACGAACGTCTTTCCTTCGAAGTAAGCGGACGCGATGAACGATTGACTGGAGTAGCTGGATCTGCCAATGCGCTAACGGAGATTCTACTGTGAACTTCCGCTTTACCCCGTTTGCACTAGTCATCCCGATGGCACCCATTGCGTCCATCGTCGGTCTTACC
>CAZACJ010000082.1:15646-21105 GCA_964483385.1 uncultured Pirellula sp.
CCCGTTTGCACTAGTCATCCCGATGGCACCCATTGCGTCCATCGTCGGTCTTACCATGTTGGTTGCACTCGCTACCCACTCAGCGAGCGGCTATGAAGAATCCGGCACCGCACCGCCGAATCCTCCGCAGGAACCCACAACTTGGGATCCAGAACGCCTTGAGCTCTGGAGTTTGCAACCAATATCCCCGGCTAACGTGAAACTTGCGATTAGTGATGCCACGGCACAACCGAACCGCTTGCCAAATGAAGAACCGATCGATCTTTTGCTGCCCTTTCCTCGGAATACATCTACTACACCCTTTTCAAAAGGTGAGCTCCTACAGCGACTGACACTCGACCTCGTCGGCTTGCGCGCAACCTATGAAGAAATCGAGCAATTCGAGAACGATAGCTCCCCCCAAGCCTATGAGCATCAAGTCGATCGGCTCCTACAAGACCCACGCTTCGGCGAACATTGGGCGAGAATGTGGCTCGATGTCGTTCGCTATAGCGACAGCAACGGCTTCGACTGGGACGAGTTTCGCAAAGAAGCTTGGCGCTATCGAGACTTTGTCGTCCGCGCATTTAACGACGATCTCCCCTATGACTCCTTTTTGCTCTGGCAACTCGCAGGCGATGAACTTGCGGGAGAAGCCATTGCGCGCGGATATCCCCAATCACCCCAGGAGCTCGATCAATTGCTTGCGACAGGTTACCTTCGCATGGGACCATACGATAATGCAGCCAAGCTTTTCAACGAACAAGATCGCGCACGGGTAGAAGTTTTGACGGATCTGACGGAGACCACCGCAGCGGCATTCCTCGGACTGACTCTCTCCTGCTGCCGCTGCCACGACCACAAAACAGATCCGCTATCCCAAGAAGATCATTATCGTTTCAGAGCATTCTTCGCAGCGACAAACTTTTTGGATGACCTGAGTATCGAAACCGTCTCACGGGAAGCAGGCCCCATTGAAGGCAAGAACATTGAAGGCAAGAACATTGAAGTAAGGGGGCTCGGCGACGAGGAAGTTGCTCGCGTGAGCATCAAGGGCTTTGTCATGAGCGATCGAGTCGATCAAATCGATACGATTCATGTACTTAAACAAGGAGATCATCGTGCACCGATGCAAGCCGTCGAGCCGGCATTTCCGAGCGTCTTAGGAAGATCTCCACCGGATCAATCCCCTCCATTACACGGGAAAACAACCGGACGACGACTTGCCCTTGCCCGATGGATGACCGATCCAGCGAACCCTTGGACAGCGCGTGTTTACGTCAACCGGATCTGGCAACAACTCTTCGGTATAGGAATCGTTTCAACACCAAACGACTTCGGAATTACTGGAAGCAAACCTGTTTCGGTGGCATTGCTCGATCATCTTGCACTTGAGCTTATCGAACACGAATGGTCTACCAAATGGATGGTTCGCAATATCGTCATGTCTGAGGCTTATCGAAATCAACACCTCGTAGGATCCAAAGCAAACTTTCGACGCCTCAGCGCGGAGCAAATGCGTGATGTCTTGTTACAAGTCACCGGGCAACTCAATTATCGCTTGGGAGGCCCTCCTGTATGGCCCGAAGTTGAACCGGAAGTCCTGCAAGCAAATCCTGCGGTGTTGGATGATAACGAAACAAAGACCAAAGGCTGGTACCCTTCGCCAGCAAGTGAGCAGACCGTGCGAAGCTTGTATTTTGTACAAAAGCGAACGATCCGAATCCCTTGGATGGAGACCTTCGACTTGCCCGAAAACACCGTCTCTTGCGGGCGTCGCGAAGGCTCAATTGTTCCATCACAGGCACTCGCGGTCTTGAACAGCCAATGGGTCACGCGATGCGCACAAGGAGTCGCAGACCGTATTTTAAAGTCGAGTCATCGGTCAGCGCAAGCATCGATAGGCGATCAACAAACGCACGTAGGAAGTGATGAAAACATGGTGCGTGAGCTATATCTTCTAATCCTATCGCGGAACCCGACCGCACAGGAATCCGCTTGGTGCACCGAATACCTCAATCACCGTTCTTTAACCGAACTCGCCTTGGTCTTGCTGAATACTAACGAACTGGCCTTTGTACCATAAGACTGTTTTCCATAAGGGGATTGATGCTTTGACAGCAAGAAAAATACCCCGGCCTGCGTGGTGAGGCGGACACCACAAACAGGCCGTTGGGGTACCTCAGCGTACGGATGACCGCCGCAAAGATGCTTCGTGGGTCTACAGAGCGTGGAATCGAAAGCGCGGAAGACTGACGAGGGCTTAAGTCGCCCGTCTTCCGCACGCGCTTTCGACTTCTGGGTAGAAAGTGAAGGTGTGCCCAACAACCGAGCACACGATTCAAAAGAACCTATAAAGCAATCGTCGTACCATTCCCCAAGCGTCTTCGCATGGTTTGGTGTGGATTCGGTATTTTTCGACCGTTTCAGGAATTATTTTTTTCGGTACGATGAACAGTGGTTCCAGGAGGCTTGTCTGGAGGAGAGACCGAGTTGCCTTATTTCTTGGCAGCAGGTCGAAAAACGGGCAAGCCTCCGGTGCGTTGTTTACACTTGCACTCTCACCCAATTAGACCCAGATTCATGACTGATACGAAACCAAGGACGATACGGATTTTCGACACTACTTTGCGCGACGGAGAGCAATCTCCCGGTGCAAGCATGAACCTTGGGGAAAAACTCGAGATGGCTCAAGCTTTGGCGGATTTAGGGATCGACGTGATGGAAGCGGGTTTTCCGATCGCAAGCCCTGGGGACTTTGAAGCGGTCCGGGAGATTGCATCCAACATACGCGGACCGATCATTTGCGGGCTCGCCCGATGCAACGATGGGGATATCGATCGAGCTTGGGAAGCCCTACAGAAAGCAGAGCGTGCACGGATTCACGTTTTTTTGGCTACCAGTGCAATTCACCGCGAATTCAAGCTGCGGATGACTCAAGACGAAATCATCGCTCGAGCGGTCCATGGTGTTCAGCGGGCCGTTTCCTACTGCGATGATGTCGAATTTTCCGCCGAAGACGCAGCGCGGACGGAAATCGATTTCCTCTGTCGTGTTGTCGAAGCCGCAATTGACGCCGGAGCGACGACCATCAACGTTCCCGATACCGTCGGCTACACAACCCCAACAGAAATGGCAGCAAGGATCGAAGCTTTGCTCCATCGAGTCCCTAACATCGACCGAGCCATCTTGAGCTGCCACTGCCATAACGATCTGGGATTGGCGGTAGCGAACTCATTGGCTGCCGTTGCCGCCGGTGCTTGTCAAATCGAATGCACAATCAACGGAATCGGCGAACGCGCGGGGAACTGCGCATTGGAGGAAGTCGTCATGGCGATGCGAACACGCAGTGACGTGTATCCCATGCAAACAGGAATCCGCACCGAACGACTTGTTCCAACAAGCCGCTTGCTTTCCAAAATCACAGGGCTTGATGTTCAGCGAAACAAGGCCATCGTCGGAAGGAACGCATTCGCCCATGAGGCGGGTATCCACCAAGACGGAATGCTCAAGGAGCGAAGCACCTATGAGATCATGCGCCCTGAAGATGTTGGGTTCGCCAAGACCGACTTGGTTCTCGGTAAACACAGTGGCCGCGCTGCGCTTTCCGATCGCACTCGGGATCTCGGGTACCACCTGACCGGCGAGCAACTTCAAGTCTTGTTCGAACAATTCAAGGTTCTGGCGGATAAGAAAAAGAATATCTTCGATGGCGATATCGTCGCATTGATACAGCAACAGATTAGCGGTAGTGTTGCCATGGGTTGGCAACTGATCTCCTACGAAGTGTGCAGTGGCTCCGATCGCAATCCGGTTGTTCAGTTGACTCTCGCAAAAGATTCCGAGCAATTCACCGAACGGATCGAACAAGGTGATGGACCGATTGATGCGGCGTTTTGGGCAGTGGAGAAAATCACCGGCATACGCAGCGTCTGCAAAGATTTTCGAGTTCGTAGTGCCACCCTGGGGCGAGATGCAATCGGCGAAGTCACCGTCGAAGTCGAACATGACGGAGAGACATACCGCGGAATGGGCGCTTCTACTGACTCAGTAGAAGCCACAATTCTCGCGATGCTTAACGCCATCAACCGAATCATCACAGAAAAGAATTTGCGAAGCGGAAACCGCGTCTCTCCTCAAGACGCATAACGGCGAGCGAAGTCACCCTTCAACAACACCTGAGAAGACATATGACCCAACCTAAAAATAGCGCTGCATCTTGGATCGCTCAGCGAACTCTTTCCTTCGACTCAAGTGGCATACGCAAAGTGTTCGCCCTTGCCGCATCGATGAAAAATCCGATCAATCTTTCGATCGGACAACCGGACTATGACGTCCCTGCCGAAATTCGTACAGCAGCTTGCGCCGCGATCCAAGCGGGAAAGAATATGTATTCGCCAACCCAAGGTATCGCACCCCTGATTGAACGACTGAAAGCCGAAGTACAAGAAAAGTATCCGGGACAAGACCGCGACTTGTTCATTTCCTCCGGCACCAGCGGCGGATTGGTCTTGGCTATGCTGAGCTTGGTCAACCCAGGGGATGAAGTCATCGTCTTCGATCCCTACTTCGTTATGTATGTACCATTGATCCAACTGGTCGGAGGTGTCCCCGTCTTGATCGATACCTATCCAGATTTCAGGATCGATATCGAAAAAGTTCGCGCTGCGATCACGCCACGAACCAAAATGGTCTTGTTCAATAGCCCATCGAACCCCACGGGAGTGACCGCAACGCTCGACGAAGTTCGCGGCATCGCCAAGCTTTGCGCAGAAAAAGGGGTCGCATTGCTATCCGATGAAATTTACAGTCCTTTTCACTTCGGTTCTCCAATGCGTTCTCCAGCGGAATTCAACCCCGACACCATCGTCATCGACGGTTTCTCGAAAAGCTATGCAATGACTGGCTGGCGACTAGGGTATGTCCATGGGCCTAAAGAGATCATTCAGACGATGATCAAACTCCAGCAGTACACCTTTGTCTGCGCTCCGACTCCATTGCAGCACGGATCGCTCGCTGCATTGGATTACGACATGACCGGTTTCTACAAAGACTATGAATCCAAACGGGATCGCATTGTCGATGGCTTGCGTGGATACTACGAGTTCGTTGAACCGGGTGGCGCGTTTTACATCTTCCCAAAAGCCCCCTACGGAACCGCTACGGAATTTGTTGCGAAAGCCATCGCTAACGAATTGCTGATCATCCCCGGAAACATCTTCTCGAAGCATGATACTCACTTTCGAATCTCCTTCGCCGCAAGCGAAGAGACCCTCGATCGAGGAATCGAGGTCCTTCGACGCCTCGCCCGTTGAACGGTCCGCAGTGAATGCGTGCCGGGTTGGTATATTGCGTTTAGCGGTCAGCCGAAGGCGTACCAGTATTCCAATTCTTGGCCGCACACAAAGAAGCCAAGGCGCAAAGCGAGAGCAGGGCAGGGCGGGTCACCGAACTGCGGTTGGTCTTTGAGTCGCAGTGAG
>CAZACJ010000083.1:0-21064 GCA_964483385.1 uncultured Pirellula sp.
GTGATACATTAGCGCATTGGTACGTTCCGGCTCGAGAGAGTTGATTCGAGAAAGTGGGGCGAGCCGATGGCTCGAGAAAGTTGAAAAGAGAAAGTTGAAAGTAGAAACCGGCGGGGCCAAACGCGTTGATTTAATCAATAGCGGGTCGGTTTTCCGTAGGGTGTGGTGAAGCGGTCGCGCAATCACCGTTGCGTTACTTCCAAATTGCAATACCGCATCATTATGTTCGCGAGACCCAACCAAAGGACCGCGAAACCCACCACGAGCCTGCGGCTCGAGAGAGTTGATTCGAGAAAGTTGAAAGTAGAGCGAGTGTGCCAAACGCGTTGATTTAATTGATGGCGGGTGATTTCGCACGAGTACGCCTCCGGCTGACTGCTAAACGAAATCGCTGGTCTTGGCTCTCCGCGTGAGATATTGGCCAGTGGAATTTTTGTAATTACGTCGCAAGGATCGGTTGCACAACGTGTCCGTGAACATCGGTCAAACGAAAGTCTCTGCCAGCGTAACGGAAGGTCATTCGCTGATGGTCATATCCCATCAAATGCAGAATCGTCGCATGCAAGTCATGTATCGATACCGGATTTTCTACAGCCTTAAATCCAAACTCATCCGTCGCGCCGTAAATCATTCCACGTCGTACACCTCCACCAGCCATCCAGATTGAAAATCCCCAATGGTTGTGATCTCGCCCCTGGCTCGCTCCTCCCCCATCTTGACCCATCTCAACCGTCGGAGTTCGACCGAACTCTCCAGTACATAAGACCAAGGTTTCGTCGAGCAGTCCACGCTGCTTTAAATCGATCAAGAGCGCGGCGAGTCCGGAATCACATTCGTTTGCAACTTTGCGATGCTCCTCTTTGATGTTCGAGTGGCTATCCCAAGGCTGCATTTCACCATGCCATGTTTGCACGAATCTTACTCCGCGTTCGACAAGTCGCCTTGCGATTAGCAACTGGCGATTCTGTGGCCCTTCTCCGTATAACTTGAGGATGTGCTCCGGTTCTTGCGAAATGTCAAACGCATCGCTCGCTTCCGTCTGCATTCGAAACGCAAGCTCAAACGACTTCAATCGAGCTTCGATGGCCTCTTCACCGGGCCGTTGCTCCAGATGCTGTCGATTGAATTGCTGCAACAGTGCAAACTGTGTCGCTTGCTCCTCCTGACTGAGCCGTTGATTCTTGAGATGATCGATCAACTTCGAAACATCCGTCTTCGAAGTATCGACGCGAGTCCCTTGAAACGCTCCCGGCAAGAATGCCGATCGCCAGTTCCCAGCACCACCAACAGGCAACCCACCAGGACAAAGCGCCACAAACCCAGGTAAGTTTTCGTTGAGCGAACCCATACCCCAAGTCAACCAAGAACCAAGGCTTGGTCGCACCAATCGCATGTCGCCGGTATTCATCAACATCAACGACATTTCGTGACTCGGTAGTTCAGCATGCATCGAGCGGATAACAGTCATCTCATCGACGCACTGCGCAAGCTTTGGAAACAGATCGCTTACTGGTATCCCACTCTCTCCGTACTGCTTGAACTCAAAGGGTGACGGAAGTGCCACACCTGTTTTCCGTTCGGTTTGCAAATTCGAAAAGGGCAACATTTGCCCCGCGCGGCGCGTTAACTCCGGTTTAGGATCAAATGTATCAACTTGGCTAACCCCGCCGTTGAGGAAGACATGGATGATGTGTTTTGCTTTGCCGGGAAAATGGGTCGGCAAAAGCCCAAGTGTCCCGGAGGCTGGTTCTGCGCCTGGCGCACCATCTACTCCCGACTGTCCAAAACAGGAGGAGTTCAGCGATGGAGAATCGTCAAGTAGCAACTTGGAAAGTGCCAGTCCCCCGAAACCCATCCCACAACGACGCATCCAGTGCCTGCGCGATGCCAAGCTCAATTGATTCTCGGGCATGGAAGAATCGCATTGGTGTTTTCGATACATGATTCAATCAATCGATGAAAGTGAATTCGTTGGAAGCGAGTAACGCGTGGGCGATTTGCACCCAGCGTCGTTCTTTCTGTTGGGACAATGCATCTGCTGCCTCAGCGTTTTGTTGCGGATTCGCAGTAGCCACTGCATGATTCAAAAACTGCTCTGTAGCGTTCCATTCCAAGTCCGACGGCAAGCGACCGAGCACATGCTGGGTAAGCAATTCAAAACGGGTCCGGTCTTTGGCCCCATCCGCAACGGCAGCAACCGCCGGATCCGATGCAATCTTGGTGGAGAGTTTTGCAGCTCGCTCGTAGATAAACTCCGAGTTCAGAGCAAACAACGTTTGTTGTGGCACATTGGTATCTGGTCGCTTGGCTGTACAAGCGTTTGGGTTCGCAACATCGAACGTGCTCATCAGCGGCGACACAACGTCTCGATTCACAAACCCATACACCGTCCTGCGAGTACTCGACGGAGCGGCTTCTAGATCTACGGGACGTCCACCTCGAGTCACATCCAATTCCCCAGAAATCGCCAACATGGAATCACGCATCGACTCAAAATCAAGCCTTCGTCTAGGCATCCGCCACAACCATCGATTCTCAGGATCAATTTCGCGGAACGCCCGGTTCTCAATCGCACCTTGACGATACGCTTTGCTGGAGACGATCAATCGGTGCAAGCTCTTGAGCGACCAACCTTGTTTGCGAAACGTATCAGCGAGATAGTCGAGTAACTCTGGATGAGTCGGTGGTTCTCCACGCGTTCCAAAGTCATCAGGAGTTCGAACCAACCCCAATCCAAAATGATGCTGCCAAGCCCAGTTCACAAGCACCCGAGCTGTCAGAGGATTTTCAAGTGAAACCACAGCGCGAGCCAAGTCGAGCCGACGCTCCCCATCGCGAAAGATACTGGGTTCAGGTTTGGACAACACACTGAGAAAATGAGGGCGAACTAGAGCCCCTGGGGTAAGCGGATTGCCTCGCAACAAAATGCGAACGTCCTCGGGCTTCATCGGTTCACGAACAACCATTGCTCGTGCCGGAGCACCTGGATTCGACAGGTTCAATTGATGGATCGCTCCCTTTTTCCCACTGATCATGTCGGCAATCGTCCGATTGGTCAGTTTCGATGCTTGGGCTTCCGGAACTTCTAAAGGGCTATCCGGTCCATAGAGATGCTTGCGCAGTTGCCGATGGGTAGGGCTGTTGATCAACAGATGCTCCGGATGATCGTCAGGAAGAAGCGCCCCTTCGGAGGAAGCCTCCAACGCTGCATTGAGCAAGGCAGTCGACCATCGCCGATGCTCTTGGGCAAACACATCACCGTAGACGGCGGCAAGCTCAAGCAATGACTTTGGCTTCTTCTCCCCTACCGCATCCAGGAGCAGAGGATTCCAAACGGGCGGTTCGCTACGCAATGCATGAATCGTTTCCGGTTTTGCCCCACTGGCTTCAAGCTCTTTCCGACAACTAGCGACCAATTCCTCAAGACGTTTGAGAAATTCTTCTTCGCTAATCGGACCAAAACCCTTGGCCTGGATCCAAACCCCGAACACAGGATCATTTGCAGGAAGAGATCCCAAGTAACTGAGCCAGCGATTGTGGATCATCGGACGCAAATCATCTGTGCGATACGAGAGAAACTGCGTCGAGACATCCTGCATCCCAACCCCTTTGGCGATCTCAGCCAAGTAGAGCCCGACCTGCATACGAAGCCTGCTGCGCATGACTTCGTTCTGCTCCCGAGCGAATTCACGCTGTTTTTCATCGAGCGATGCCAACTGTGCAGCGTAAGACTGAGTCGCATTGGGATCAGGAGCCGGCCCGATGACCGGCAAAGATTCCGGTGACTGGCTTGGAGCGATACAGGCGACCAACGCGTAATAGTCTTCCGTCGTGATGGCGTCGAACTTGTGGTCGTGGCAGCGCGCACATGACACGGTTAAACCCATCAAACCTCGCGTGATGACATCGATCTGGTCGTCGATCGTGTCGTGGGGATTGCGAAACTGCATGCCTACCGTCAGAAACCCCAACGCCGCGAGGGACGGATCGTTTTCACCGAGCCCCAGTTGATCTGCTGCAATTTGTTCCGTAATGAATCGGTCGAAAGGCAAGTCCCGATCCAATGCGGCAATGACGTAATCGCGATAGGTATAAGAAAAAGGAAAACTCGTGAAACCGATGGCGGCTCCTCCAAGCGTATCGGCATAACGCGCAACATCCAACCAATGTTTGCCCCATCGCTCTGCATACCGAGGTGAACTGAGCAATCGGTCGATAGCTTTCGTAATTGCTTCCGGTGTTTCGTCCTCCAGAAACGTTCGTAGTTCCTCGATGTTCGGAGGTAAACCCGTGAGATCCAGCGAAAGCCGCCGCAAGAACTGCGGCTTGGAGATCTCCTGCGAATAGTGTAATCCTTGCGACTTTAATTTCGACTCAAGGAATCGATCAATCGGGTTGACTTGCGCAGGATCCGATACAGTTGATGTTTGTTCGGTAGGAGCAATTGTCGTTGACGAAGTCTCAATTGGTAAAGCAGCCAATAACTCATCGCCATTTCGGATCGGCTCGTAAGCCCAATGCTGTGCGTACTTGGCCCCTTGGGCAATCCAATCCTTTAGAAGTTGGATCTGTTGCGTGGAGAGTGGCTTACCCGTCTGCGGTGGTGGCATCAGTTCATCGGGATCAGTCGATTCGACCCGTGCCACAAGTGAGCTTGATTCCGGGTGATCTGCAACGATTGCTTTTGCGATGGCTTCTTCACGCACATCCAGTCGCAAATCGCCACTTCGTTTCTCTGCATCAGGCCCATGGCATGCGATACAGTGATTCGCTAGGATCGGGCGGATATCGCGATTGAAATCGATTGGCTCGGAAGCGTTCGCACTGTCAACGAAACCGTGACCAAGCCCCGGGAGAAGCCCGTCAAAAAGAATAACAGGCAACGATCCGACGATCGCTCCGACGATCGAACAAACGAACAAAGCCCGTGCCAGATATGGCTTGAGATACCGTCCAGCCAGCCATATGACGCGGTAAACTCTACGCCCTAGAACTTGGGCGTAGAGTGACTGGCTATAGCGCAAGAAAACACGATCTAGGAGGGAGGGGAGGGACCTCATCGGCGAGTTCCGTTACGTAGGTGGGATCGGAAGGGTCGGCCGAAGAGATTCCGCCGACGCTCCTATTGTATCGTAATCATCTTCTCGGCGTTTTCATCACGGATCACCAGGGTAAGTGGTTGCCCAGGCTCGGAATGCGCGAGAGCCCCGAGGAATTCTTCTGGCGTATTGACGGAGGTTCCGTTGACCGAAAGGATCACATCTCCGACTTTTACACCAAAGAATCGTCCGCGTCGAGCGAGCTCTGTAACGATCACGCCTTCTCCATTCTCAAGCTGCAATCTCTTTGCGATGCTGCTCGGCACGGAGTCAACAGCGATCCCGAGCTTTTGCATTTTCTCAATCGATTGCTGATCGACTTGAGCGAGCGCTTTTTCGTCGAGGGGAGCGACCGTGACTGGAATGTCAACCGTCTTTCCATTGCGGTAGACTTTGACATTGACCGTCGTGCCTGGTTTCGTCTCGCCGATCGCGCGACGCATAGCCGAATCCGACTTGATCTGCACGCCATCGATTTCAACGATCACATCCTTGACCTTGATTCCAGCTTTGTCCGCAGGCATACCTTTGGTTACATGTTCGACCAAGGCACCTCGGAGATTCGATGGCAAGTCTAACTGCTTAGCAATCTCTGGGGACATTGCTGCAGGACGAATACCGACGAATCCTCGGGATACCGATCCGGTACTGATGATATCGGAGAGAACTCGAGAGGCAGTGTTGCTAGGTACAGCGAAGCCGATCCCGTTGTATCCACCACCTCGCGAAGCAATGGCAGTGTTGATACCGATGATTTCACCTCTCAAGTTGAGTAACGGGCCACCGGAGTTTCCGGGGTTAATTGCTGCATCGGTTTGGATGAAGTCATCGTAAGGCGTGATTCCTTGGTCGGTGCGTTTCGTCGCGCTGATGATCCCTGCGGTAACGGTTTGATCTAGGCCGAAGGGACTACCGATAGCGATAGCCCAATCACCGACTTCTACTTTCGAGGAGTCGCCGATTGGAGTTGCGATCAGTCCGGTAGCGTCAATCTTGAGAACAGCCAAGTCCGTACGAGGATCGGTGCCGACAACTTTCGCGACATACTTCGAATCATCGCTGAGGTAGACTTCGAGTTCGGAAGCGTTGGCTACGACGTGGTTATTGGTCAAGATGTAGCCGTCGGCGCGAACGATCACACCGGAGCCGAGTCCAAGTTGCACTTTGCCATCGGGGCCTTCGGGAGCAGCTTCTTGCTCCATTTCAGGGATCCCGAACCCTGGGCCAAAGAATCGTTCGAATTCAGGAGGCAAGCCTTGTGGGAGTCCGCGACCGGGTCCGCGTTGTGCCACGGCTCGGCGTTCAACCAAAGACTTGATGCTGACGACGGAAGGTTTTACCGATTTTGCAACATCGCGGAATGCCTTTGAAAGTTGTTCCGCATGAGCTACTAGACCCGGATCGAGCTGCGTGCGAGCTTGGGTCGCCTCTGCAGCCTGCTGCGCGTAGGCTTGAGTGACGCTCGCGCCACTTTGTGAGAAAATCCAGAAGCCGATAGGGCCACCGATTGCGGCGGCGAGCAAAACCATTTTCCAGCTTGAAAGCGGTCGATTCATCGTACGCGAGCTCCTAAAAAATCTGGTGCGTTCCCAGCGCGACAAGAACACCAGGAACCGTTACCCTATTTATTCGCAATTCGGCAGGCGGAAGTTCATTCCGATCGAAGTTGCCGGAGGAAAGCTCTGCCAAATTGACTTACGGGAACAAAACTTGTCCGTCCCCGGGGTTCTACAGAGCAAACTTCGTGCCGATAGCCAACAGCTCTTCTCTAGATCATTCGTCGGTAACGCAACCCTCGCTCGCACTCTTCACGTTTTTGATGTACTTGTACAACGTCCCGCGAGTCGCCTTCAGGGCTGGTGCTACCCATGCAGCGCGTCGTTTGGCCATCTCTTCATCGCTGACGGAGACCACCAATCGGTTCTTTTCGGCATCAATTGTCACGTGATCGTTGTCTTGGACCAATGCTAAAGGACCACCGACTTGAGCCTCGGGCGTAATGTGACCAACGATAAATCCGTGGGATCCACCAGAGAACCGTCCATCGGTAAGCAATGCGACGTCCGAACCCAAGCCGGCTCCCATGATTGCGGAAGTCGGGGTGAGCATCTCAGGCATCCCCGGGCCGCCCTTGGGGCCTTCGTAACGAATGATGATGACATCTCCCTTGTGGATTTTCTTCTGCTCCAGTGCTCGCAACATGTCTTCTTCACTATCAAAGCAGCGTGCTGGACCTGAGAAGATCAAACCTTCCTTACCGGTTATTTTCGCAACTGCTCCCTCGGGTGCCAGATTCCCAAACAAAATCTGGATATGGCCAGTGGCCTTGATCGGGTTTTTGACCGACTGCACGATGGATTGCCCAGCTTTCAAACCTGGCAAGTCCGCTACGTTTTCGGCAAGAGTCTTACCTGTGACCGTCAAGCAATCTCCCTTTAGGTACCCTTCTTCGAGCAAGTACTTCATCACGGCTGGAGTTCCTCCAATCGAGTGCAAGTCTTCCTGTACGAACTTGCCCGAGGGTTTCAGATCTGCCAGATACGGGACGCGATTGCTCGTGTTTTGAAAGTCTGCGAGGGTTAGTGGAACATCGACAGATCTTGCCATAGCCAACAGGTGAAGAACTGCGTTGGTGCTTCCACCTAATGCGACGACAATCGTCATCGCATTCTCAAAGGCTTCGCGTGTCATGATGTCCCGTGGCTTGATGTCTCGCTCTAACAACAATCGGATCGCCGCCGCAGCACGATCGCATTCTTCTTTTTTTGCGGGGTCTTCTGCGGGAATGGAGGCTGAATAGGGCAAAGCCATTCCTAAGGCTTCGATGGCTGATGCCATGGTGTTGGCCGTGTACATACCACCGCAAGCCCCTGCACCTGGGCATGAGTTGCGAACGATGTTCTCGCGCGTCTCGTCGTCAATCTGCCCCGAGATGTATTGTCCATAACACTGGAAGGCCGAAACGATATCGAGCGAATGACCATTCCACTTCCCTGCGCGAATCGTTCCGCCGTAGATCATCAAAGCAGGACGGTTCAAACGTCCCATGGCGATCAAACATCCGGGCATGTTCTTGTCACATCCAGGGATAGCGATCAATCCGTCGTACCACTGCCCTCCCATGATCGTTTCGATGGAGTCGGCGATCAAATCTCGGGACTGCAACGAATAGGACATACCATCGGTGCCCATACTGATCCCGTCGCTGACACCGACGGTATTAAATCGCATCCCGACAAGTCCTTGAGCCTGCACGGACTTCTTTGCGGCTGCACCAAGATCGAGCAAGTGCATATTGCACGGATTCCCTTCGAACCAAACACTTGCGATCCCAACCTGAGCTTTGCTCATATCCTCTGGCTTTAGCCCTGTCGCGTACAACATGGCTTGCGATGCCCCTTGGCTCTTCGGTTGGGTGATCCTGGAAGAATACTTGTTCAAGTTCGTTGTCATGGATTTAGCTCGATTGCGAACAATGCAGGTGGAGGGAAAGGTGGAAAGTGGCAAGCTTTGTGCGATCGACTCCTCGAGAGGGGTGAATTGTGTGCACAACCGCGATCTATTTTGACCGGAGTTTTGAAAACATCCTACCGCACTTGCTTCTCACCAAAGAAAAAATCGGCCCGTTTGAATGAGGGATTCCATAGAAAACGGGGGTAGCAAAAGGGTTGCTAATGATCTTGGGGTGCAAACTTTGGTGAGGACTGGATCAATGGTCGGCTCGCAAAGCATTGAGAAGTGGTTCTCGCATGGCGAGGTAAGCCGCACCGATGCAGAAAAAGAGTCCGAGGCCAATGACCCAAGCGAGCATGGACAGGGGGCCTAAGATTCCGGCGAGACTCTGTTTTTGCATCAGGACAGGTAGCGAGGCAGCCAGAGCGCAGAGCATGCCAATACCGACTCCACGCATGAGTTGCCAACCGTTTTCTAGGAACAGGGCCCAGATGAGTCTGGACTTTGAAAATCCCATCGCCCGCATGGCCCCCAGCTCACTTTTGCGTTCCATAGCACTGCGTAGTTGAGTGACCCCAAGTCCCAGTGTACCGAGTAAAAGCCCGAGGGCTCCTAACATTTGAAAAGCACTTAGGTAAGTGTTTTGAACGGCGAGCAGTTTCTGAAGAATTTCTTCGCTCGCAGCGCAGCTAAGTCCTTCATCGGACCATCCGTCTTGTAAAGCATCTCGCACTTTTGTTTTATCTACTGCAACATCGTTCTTGGGTTTGATCAAAAACATGCGATATCCACCGACATCCGGAAAGATCGTTTGGAAGTTTTTCTCGCCAACCCAGAGGCTACCTTGCAATATGGTGTTTTGCAGTACACCTACGGTTTTGAAGTGCACGTCTTTGCCTCCAAAGTTGTATTTAAATTGTTCGCCGACATAGCCCCCCAAATGCAAAGCCCAGAGCGCCGTGTTTTGGTCGAGAATCACAGGAACTGGGTTTGCCGAAGATCCGTCGCTATCTGTATCCAATGCTTTCCAAGGTGAGTTCGAAAGATTGGTACCGAACCAAGCGAATTCGCTTTGTCCTTTGTTATCGCGATCGATGGATGCCATATTAGCTGCTATGCCCATGACTTGCGGTTCGTTGGCTTGATACAAGTTATTGCAACTCGCGTCGTCGCCACCTCGCATACGGACCTGGACAATATCACATTTTTGCAGTTCATCTGCTTTGTCTCCGAGGACTTGGCGTTGCTGTTTTGCATCTCCTATATTCACGTGGATGCTCTGTGAGCTTTTTCCTAACCAATCGAAACCGCCAGTTCCGCGTCGATCTGGTTCGCTTTGAAACAGGCTCATGGAGAGGATGAGAAAACTCGCCATTGCCATCAGAGCGACAGTCAGCAAGCTGCGGATCGGAGATCTCTGAGCGCTGGATCTTGCTAGGTCAGAGATGCCAAGAGCTGACGAGCTTTGTTTTGCAAACGAAGGAGATTCAGCATGTTGGAAGCGTCGATACAGCCAAAGAACACCGGCTGTCATCCAGCACATTCCACTTGCGACAAACGCACCTGCCTGTGCTTGGCCTTGGGCCCATTGTCCGGCGAGCATTGCGATGATTCCGAGGATTGTCATTCCCCAGAAAGTCCAGCCGACCCACTTCCCAACATTTTCAAATGGTCCTTGTTCTTCCAGTTTACCTTTGATCAATCTAGCGATTTGCGAACTGCGCAATTGCCGGGTGACGAACCAAGTTGCGAGCAAGGACACGAGCAAACCGGCAAGCCATCCGATCCATAGGCTCAATGGGCGAATATGGAATTCTAAGAATGACACCGAGATCGCGCCGACCCACCAAGTCTTTAGGGCTGCGAGGATTCCGTAAGCATAGAGAACACCGAGAGCAACGCCGATGGCCGATCCTATTCCAGCAACGATCGCTGCTTCGATCAACAACAGACGCCTTACTTTCCCACGCGTCCATCCGGAGGCCATAAGGAGACCCCAATGGTCAGCTCGTTTTTCGATAGTTAAACGAAATAGCAATGCGACGAGGATCAGGGCTGCGGCAATCACGAAGAAGCTCAAGGATAAGAACAATGCGTCGAAGGGGGTCGTACCGTTGGCAGCGCGTAATTGTTGGTCACGTAAAGGAATCTCTCGCCATCCAAGAGACTCCGACTTTTCTCGTGCGATTGATGCGAGTCTTTCACCGACCTTGCTGCGGTCTTGTTCGCTTAGCCCATCGAAACGCAAGCTTGTTTGAGATCCGAAGCGCGATCCGAAAAGTTTTTTTGCGAGGGCTTCAGAGACAAAAAGTTTTGGTGTTAGGCGATGAGAATTCCAGTACTCATCATCGATTTTTTCGATCTTACGATTCAGTGCGAAAGGTGTTTCCCAGTTTGAAATCGACTCTTGGTCAGTGATCCCAGGAACAACGGGGGTCCAATCAGGATCATTGAAGGGCGTTGGCGGACTTGAGAATCTTGCGGGAGTCTTTCTGCGGTATGGCGCAGTCGGTTCTGTCAGGGGAGCGATGGCATGTAGTTTGACCTCCCACTGATTCTCCACTTCGGTACCTTCTACGGTCTCCGGAAGAAAATAGTCAAAGCGTAAGCGATCACCTTCTTGAGCTTGTAGCTCTTTGGCCATCCATGAGTGAATGACGACCCAGTTCTCATCTATCGGTGCGGCGACATCAACTCCAGATGTTTTTAGCATAGCTTCGAGAACGTTCCAGTTAACACCACTGATGATGGAGTAGGGGACGGGGCGACCAGAGGTAGCTCGTCCCACGACTTCTGTGTTGTTTGCTAAGTAGCTCAACACGCGATGAGCGTCGATGGGTTTCCCGTTAGAGAACGTCAGATCCAAGTCGGACTCAATTGCGTTTGCCAATGGGTCTTGGATCATCATTTGCTCGCTGGTGAGTTGATCGTAGCGATAGACCTCCTTTGGTTCGACTAGAAGATTGTTCTGAGTTGGAGCGTTTCCGGTGTTTGTAGCTGCATCGCCAGAGCTGAATTCGTTTCGCTTGGAATCCGGGAAGGGGCGTTCGATTTTTTCCCAGCGCAGACCGAGATCATCGAGTGTTAGTTCGAGAGCCGAGAGCAAGGGCTGTGTTTGGGAAGCCGTCGATGTTGGAGTGGGTGAAGCGAAGCCGGTGGGCTTCGAGGTCACCGATGAGTAGCTCGTGACAACCGTGTTAATTTTTTCTTCGATTTCAAGGGCTGACTGAAGTGCGGATTTATCTGCGAAAACATTCTGCACTGGCCGTTGATCGCTTCGAAGTGAAAACCTGGCGAGACTTTTGTCGGGCAGGATATCGACAACTTCCCAACGCGAGAGGGCAACAACTTCGTTTTCACGTTTACCCAGTGCGCTATCTGCGGGTACGACGGCATCGCGGGAGACCTTTAGAGTTACCCGATCGCCGATTTTTGCATTGAGTCGTTCAGCAAGGGAAGTATTGAGAACGAGTTGGTTACCGGAAGGGAGTTGTTTGGGCCGGACGGCTCCGAGGGACCAAAACGCTTCATCGACGCCAAAGAGTGTCAATTCGGTTGAGCGTTTGGTGGTGATGCTGCCTTGGGATTCCGTCGAGCGATCTTGAAGTTCTGCCACGACGGAGGAGAGCAAAATCAATCCGTGGAGGTCTTGTTGTCCGTCATTGCTGGCTTGCAGATTGGATTTAGCGCGATCGATGGCATTGGCATTGAACCAACGAGGGGCGATGACGATCGAATCGATCGAACCGATACGATCCATCGCGATTTCTTTGAGGGAGCCTCGCATGCTATCGCCGACCAGCAGAGCACCGACGATCACGGCGCTGGAAACCGCTACGCCAAGAGCGACGGGGAGGAGCAATCTGTAGTAATGCAGAATTGTTCGCAGTACCAGAGCCAACATAGGAGGTACCTTTGCCTTAGTGAGGATCGAACTCTGGGATGTTGGTGATGGAGTTGGGATGTTGGTGATGGATTATTGAGCAGAATTTGCGGATCGGATTAACGGATCCGGATGGGCTTAAACGAGTTTGGTCGATCTGCCTAGGCATTCGAGGAGGAACTCGAGGATTTCGATATGCCGGATGGCCTCAGCGATGTCTTTGCCCCATGTGTACATTCCGTGTCGTCGGATGAGGTATCCCCAGCATTTTTCGTTTGGGTTTGCCGCGAGGTATTCTTCGACCTTGACCACGAGAGAAGGGATGTCTTGGGTATTGTCAAAAATGGGTATCCACACGCTCGCTTCGTGGGTTGTGATACCTTCGAGGCCTTTGAGCATTTCGAATCCGCTGATACGAATGCCTCCGAGGGGGGCGAAGTGTTCAGAGAGGAGGGTGCACCAAACGCTGTGGGTATGTAATACAGAACCGGCTCCTTGTTTGGCAGCAAGGCAGTGAAGGAGGGTTTCCGCGCTGCTTTTCGGTTGGCCAGCAAAAGTGGGTTTACCTTGTTCATCAACGATTACAAAGTCGTTGACGCCCAGGTGCCCTTTGTCTTTGCCGCTTGCGGTGATCAGCAATTGCAGTGGGGAGCGATTGATGACCGCAGAATAGTTGCTTGAAGTCCCCAGAGACCATCCACGGGTCCAGAATTGTTGTCCGGCTTTTCGCAGTCCATCGATAGATTGTGCGTAGGGAGCGAACTCAGGTTTGATGGTTTCGAGGTCGTTTTTCGTAGCGGCTAGGGAGGAGTCTGTCATAGATTCATCAAACGATCGAGAAGCCCTCGGGCGGAACGCGTGGGGCCAGGCTCGTAATAGCTAAGGTGGATATTCGGTAAACAAATTGGGTTTGTCGCGAGGAGACGAAGCGGAGGTGCAACGTTATTCGCGAGGAAGTTAGGTTACCATGAAGCCGAACAAACTCAAAGTCTCTCGCCGAGCGATAGCAGACGGGTGGTTGGATCGGTTATGATGCTATTGATTCACGCTTTCACCTTCCTCCCTACGAAATTGTCATGAGATTCTCTCGGAATTCAAATCCTTCCTCAGCAGGCCAAATCGTCTTTTGCCGGTTGGTTATTTGTTTGTCCCAACTGTTCCTTTCGTCGTATGCGGTCGTTTTGGGCCAGCAAGCAGATAGGCCTCTGACAAGCATCTACGACAGCCAAGAAGAAACAGTACCGAAGATGAAGCCGCAGGAAGTGGTCGAGACGATGCGGCTACCGGATGGGTTTCAGTTGCAGGTTGCAGCAAGCGAACCGGACGTTCAGCAACCGATTGCGATGGCTTGGGATGCCAGAGGCAAGTTGTGGATTGCCGAAAACTACACTTATGCCGAGTCGAGCAAGCGAGTCGACATGAATTTGTCGGACCGAGTGATTGTTCTCGAAGACAAAGACGCTGATGGTGTCTTCGAGACACGCAAAGTCTTTGCGGAGGGATTGAAGGGATTAACGAGTGTTGAGGTCGGGCCGTTGAATGGCATTCATGGAGTTTGGGCGTTGGCACCACCCCGACTATTCTTTTTCCCGGATGCGAATGGAGACGATGTTGCTGACGGTCCACCGGAAGTGGTACTTGAAGGATTCAATGATACGATTCGGCACAATTTTGCGAACGGGTTGAGATTTGGCCCTGACGGTTGGCTGTATGGCCGGCACGGGATATTAGGGCAGAGCCTGGTGTATCCTCCGATGAACAAATCGGAAAATCCAACGCAAATTTTTGGTAACGCGTACAGTTCAGTGTTGCCTCAGAAAACCATGTTGACGTGTGGAATATGGCGATTTCATCCAAAGAGCAAACGTGTGGAAATGGTTTGTGAAGGCACAACGAATCCTTGGGGGATGGACTGGGACAAACACGGTAATTTATTTTTCATCAACACCGTGATTGGGCATCTTTGGCACGCGATCCCCAATGCGCATTTGCAGCGCATGTACGGCGAGGACTCGGATCCGCATGCTTATGAGCTATTGCCGCAGATCGCGGACCATGTTCACTGGGATGACACCAAAGAAGACTGGCGAGAGACTCGCAAAGGGCCGCCTAGTTCTGGCACGGATGCGGCTGGAGGTGGACATGCTCATAGCGGGTTGATGATCTATCAAGCGGATCAGTGGCCGGAGGAGTATCGTGGAGATGTCTTTGCGATCAATTTGCACGGTCGAAGGATCAATCGGGATCATCTTGAACGCTCCGGGGCGGGATTTACCGCAAAGCATGGGCAGGACATGGCGTTTTGGAAGGATGTTTGGTTTCGAGGTTTGGATCTTGCGCAAAGTCCTGACGGAAGCGTAGTGATCATCGATTGGTCGGACATCGGTGAGTGCCATGACGACGACGGCGTTCACCGAACGAGCGGTCGTGTGTATCGACTCAAGTACGTTGGTGGCGAGCAAGAGGCATTTGAGAGGCCACAGGTTGTTTTGAAGAAGCTCTTTGAGGGGGTTCAAGGTCGCTCGGGTGACATTTCATCGGAAGATATTCTTTCTGTGATTTCGCACCCTAATGTGTGGTATACGAATCAATTGCTCAAGCTATTGCAGGTACGAGCGGTCGCGATCACGAATCCGAAAGGGTTGCTTGTCGTGGCGAGCACCAAAGCAAAGGAGGTAAGCGAGTCTCAGGGAGTGGATACGAACACGAAACAACTACGGGCGATTTGGGCTGCACACGCGGCAGGGATTCTTCAACGCGAGACGATGCTGCAGATAATGCGTTCAAAGCAAAGCGAAGTCGTTCATACGTTTGTTGCAAAGTTACTGGCAGACATGCTACCGTTGCCAACGGCAACTCTCAGCGACTCGAGTATTGGCAGTGAACAGAAAGAATGGGCTGCCGAATTAGAAGCCGAATTGCTGGATACATTGTTCGCAAACGCGAAGCCATCGAAGTATCTTGATTACAGTTTGGCGATGGCTTCGGCGTTGCCGAGATTCCGAAGTGAATTCGAATCGATGTTGGCCAAACTCTTAGCGCGTGACGAGCTGGCAGATGACCTCACTTACAATTTGGTGCTTTGGTATGGGATGAAAGATTTTGTTGCAAAAGATCCGAGTCGTGCGTCTCGCTTGTTGCTTGAAACGCGATTGATGAAAATTCGCGAGCTGACGGTACGTCGATTAGCGACAATGGTTTTGGGGAACGAGCCGGAAGGGGACTTGGCGAAGGAGTCTTTGGAGTTTTACTTGGCCGATGCCTTACGTCGAGACAATCCCGAATTACACGCTTCAGCGATCAAAGGGTTGTGGGGTGCTTATCAGGGGCGTAGTCAAGGGGCCAAGGTTCCGTATTGGCAGGAATTGCTGCAGTTAGGGGATCGACATCCAGATCCAGTGATTCAGCGACTTGCGACCCTCCTAAGCGGGCTTTTCGACGCCGATACGCCACTTGAGAAGTTGGTGAAGATTGCCGAAGAGAAAACCGCGACTGTGGTCGAGCGAAGGAATGCGTTGGAAGCGATCGGTGGTAAGGATAGCGACGCGGCCCGGGATGTCCTGATGGGATATCTTCAGGATGGCGAACTGGGGAATGCTGCGGGATTCGCAATGCGCAGGACATTGGATCCCAAGAGAGCAGAAGGGTTGTTGGCGCGATTCGCAGATGCGGTTGCGCCTGCCAAGTCAGGGATTTTGGCAGCTTTAGCCAGTCGTCCTGAGACATTGGATGTACTGTTGAATGGATTGGAGAAGGGAACGATCAACAAGGAAAGCATCGACGCGAACACATGGCGTCAATTTGTGTTGTTTGCAGATTGGAAGCTCTTGGAGAGGGCGAGAAAATTCAATCCAAATCTTGGCTTGCCCGAAGATACTCAAAAAATGATCGAATTGAAGTTAGCGGTATTTACTCCCGAGAAAATCGCTCAGGGGAATCGAGATCGAGGAAGGGCGATATGGGTACATAAGTGTGGAAACTGCCACAAGCTCTTCGGTTCAGGTGGAGAGATCGGCCCCGAGTTGACTGGCGCCCAGCGGTCGAACTTGCGGTACTGGCTCGAGAATATTCTTGCTCCAAGCAATGTAGTTGCAGCGAATTACCGAGTGACACTCTTTCGCACATTCAATGGCGAAATCATCACTGGGGTGCCTGTTTCCGAGACCGAGACGGAAGTAACCGTACAGACTAGTCAAACGCGTATGGTGATCCCCATTGTGGAAATTGAAAATCGAAAGAAGTCAGAATTATCCTTGATGCCCGAAGGCTTGCTCGATCCGTTGACAACGGAGGAACGAACGGACCTGTTCCATTACTTGATGTCCGACCCACAGTAATCAGACTGACGGGAATCCGGTTGACCGGAAAAGAAGTTTACAAGGATGAACAAATAAGGATGAACAAACAAGAGAGAGCAGCGATCGTCCATCAAAGACTCGATGAACTCTATCCACAAACACCCATTCCTTTGGATCATGTGGATCCTTACACGTTGCTAGTGGCGGTTGTGCTCAGCGCGCAGTGTACGGACAAAATGGTCAATCGGGTGACTCCCTCGTTGTGGAAGTTAGCAAAGACACCTGAGGCGATGAGTCGTCAGAAGGTTGAGGATATCCAGAAGATCATTCAGCCTTGTGGATTGAGTCCGCAGAAGGCGAAAGCCATTTCCGGTTTGTCTAAGATTCTCGTAGAGAAACACGGAGGGCAAGTTCCAAAAGATTTTCAAGCGTTGGAGGAGTTACCTGGAGTAGGGCACAAGACGGCTTCGGTGGTGATGGCGCAGGCATTTGGTGTTCCTGCTTTTCCAATCGACACACATATCCATCGACTGGCGCAACGTTGGGGATTGAGCAGTGGTAGGAGCGTTGTACAAACGGAGCGGGACTTGAAGAGGCTGTTTCCGGAGGAGAGCTGGAATCAACTCCATTTGCAAATCATTTTCTATGGGCGTGAGCATTGCACGGCCAGGGGATGTGATGGCACGGTATGTGGCTTATGCAGAGAGTTGTATCCGAGGCGGCGCAAGCCAGTGGTGACGAAAAAGTAAGTGCGAGGGAGAACTCGGTGTCGAAGAATACAATTGCTAGGAAGCTCATTGAGGCAGCCGACAACTTATCTGCAAGGTTAGGAGAGGTAGAGTTCCAGTTGCCCGTTCACACCGTTTACAATCCCTTCGTGTATGCAAGAGAGGCATATTGCGAATATCTGCGTCGCTATGCGACGACCAAGAAACGGGTGTTTTATTTAGGTATGAATCCGGGGCCTTGGGGGATGGCTCAAACAGGGATACCCTTCGGCGAAGTAGCCGCAGTCCGAAACTATTTGCAGATCACTGCCAGGATTGGAAAACCGCTCAACGAGCATCCCAAGCGTCCGATTGAGGGAATGGAGTGCGGGAGGTCGGAAGTCTCTGGACGTCGTTTATGGGGGTTATTCTCGAAAAAGTATCCGAGTCCGGAGGCATTTTTTGAGGAACAGTTCGTAGCCAATTATTGTCCGTTGGTTTTTATGGATCAGGGGGCTCGAAACGTTACACCGGACAAATTGCCAGCGAAAGAATTTGCACAGCTGGCCAAGAGTTGCGATTTGCATTTGGCAGAAATGCTTGCAGTGCTCAAACCTGATTATGTAGTTGGAATTGGTCAATTCGCCGAGGTTTGTTTGGGGAGAGTGGCTGCTGCGGCAGGTTTGGAAGTGGTGCCGGCAGAGGGGGCCATGCCGAGTTTCCCAAAGGTGGGGATTTTGAGGATTTTGCACCCGAGCCCGGCTTCTCCGGCCGCAAATCGGGATTGGGCAGGGGTTGTCGAAAAAACGCTACTTTCGTCCGGAGTCTGGCAAAAAAAGGGTTAGAAAAGTCGACGATTTCGCGGAGATTCCGTTTCTCCCGGGCGGTTCCATCGATATTCTACGAGGAGCCGACGGAACTTTTCCCCCTCCGAGGTTCTCCGAGTGTTACCTAACGAATGGTACCCCTCAATTATGATGCCTCCAGAACCTGAAAAACTAGAAGAATTGCTCAGTGGGATGCTCGACGGAGTCCTTTCCGAGGACGAGCAACGGCAGCTTGACGCTGCAATGAAGAATGATCCGTCGATCGCCGAGCGATTAGAAGCCCTCACGAACATGCGGCGGTCTTTGCTCCGAGGTCGGAGTGTAGGACGATTGGGCCCTGATTTTTCGAAGCGAATTCTACAAGCGGCTAAAGAGAGGGCGGAGTCTTTAGAGGCTCCCCCTGCGTGGATTCTGCCCGATCATCCGAATGCTGTTCCTGCAATTGGAAGCGAATCCGATTTGGGTTCAGACTTCGAGGAAATCGAAGAAGCATCAAGGGCGACAGTTAAGTGGAAAAAGAATTCTCGACCAGTGGTGGCTCAAGCGATGCTCAGCACCTACGAGACACGCTCAGCGACGTTCCGAGAGCGAATTGTAAAGGTTTGGGGACCGAGTTTGTTGGCTGTAGCAGCGCTTGGCGCTCTGATTTTGGCTTTGCCCAGGATTTCCCCCGTCGATCCAAATGGCCCGCCAATCGCAGTTCAGGACAATCCTGTTTTTGCCGATCCAGATCCCATACAAACCGATCCTACGTTGATTCTTCCTACCGAGAAACTACCGCCCAGCGAGATCTCGTCGATTGCTTCTTCCGAGCAATCGAACTCGGTGGTTGTTCCAAGCGATTCGAATGGTGCACCGGCTGAGACAAAGCCGATGGTCAATGAACCAGGGGTGAACAAGGTCGCCCAAGGGGACAAGCCGAAGGACGAAAACGGCGACACCCCTGTTGTTGCGACTCCGAAAGATTGGTTTACTTTGATTGCTGAGATCCAGCAGGACGCACGTGCTGTCGAGGACGATATTCTAAATGGGCTTCTCGAGCGATTTGAGATTATCGCTTCGAAAGACCTGAATCTGGACAAAACACAGACTGACACATTGATTGCAAACAAGGTGATTGGTGGCGTACAGGCTACCGATGGATCAGACAAAACTACTGTATATTTCTTGAAGGCCAAGGGGATCCAAATTGATGGGTTTCTCGGTGCCGTTCAAGCACAGTACAAAGATTTTCCAAAGTACCGATTAAATCTCAGCACCGATCCGAATGTGCGCAAGCTCGTAGATCAGTTGGGATTTGTCAGTGATTCAGCAACCGACAACGCTGCAATGCACCGTTTGGTGTTGGGAATGGGAGACGGGCAAACTCCAGCTATTCAAGCAGCGGCATCGAAGGAACAAGGACCAGTGGTGGACTTGGACCGACGCAAAGCATCGAAGGGCGCATTGGGTGGAATGGGTTTGAAACAAGCAGAGGATATGCGGTCTTATCTTCTGTTGTTGGTCAGAGAGCCAGAGAATTGAGCTTTTCCGATTGAGCTAGTCCGGCAGAGACTCTCCAATTCTTGGTTTGGAAAAACTCGCGATAAACTTTGTTAGCACTACATCAGGCACGTGTCGAAAAAAAACAGAGCTCTGCCGCCTCGTGCGAAGCGTATGAGTCGCCCGCAAAGACTCCAGTCGGCTAAGACTTGGATTACGACTTTCACGGGTAAGAATTTGCTTCGCGGTTACTGTAGGCATTTCGCAGTCGATTGGCGGTGTGCTGCAGTTGAACTAAAACTTCTTGGCATTTCTATCGACTCAGACTATCTATCAAAAAGAGAACGCACGGAGGCAGAGATAAAATGCCACCGGCAGGCAAGAAAAGAAGAAGATGAGTCTCGTCGAGACCAACACTGGCATCCCTTCACCGACCCCTTTTCTGCATACTTGGCGGGCGATTTCGAAGCATTACATGAATTGGAGATGCGCGAAATGCATGGGGACGAATATGGAAACGAATTGGATTTCTAAGCATTTAAAATCACGGCTTCCCTCTCCAGCAGGGACCAAGATCCCAGCCCGGGGCAGAGCGAAATACGGCCTCGAGCTTCCTGTCGAATGATACGAAAGCGTTGGGCTTCGAAGAATGGCTAACCTTTCTGGTTTGGGCAACGGAAGCGCCCGATTTCGAAACCACGTTTCGCTACGTGTTTTGTTTTTCTGCCTGCGGTGCGAGCCCTCCAACATCGAAAAGAACTTGGGCTGAGTTCTTTTCGCATAAGGTGGATCACTTGGCCCGGCACGATTCCGAATTGCTTTTCAATAGCATCGAAGCTTGTTCGATCCTCCCACGCCATTTCAATGATGCGGTCAATTTGTGCCGGGGTTAGATGTGACATGGGAATTCGAATTCAGGACGCGGAAAAGAGTTGTAAAGAAAGCAATGACCTGTATCTGACACGAAAAAGCAGTGCTGAGTTAACTGTGACTTAGACGAAAGTGATTAAATTCTTTCCGTTTTATGCCAAGGACCGTACGCGGAAGCAAACGTAAACTGCGTATCTTTATCTTACTAGACTCTCTTTGTGAACTTGCGGACACGGGCTTTCGCACCTGTACCGTCAAATCGACGTCTCGATTGCTTACAGGAGTACTTTTTGAGCCGGATAGCGCGAGCTCCGGGTGGTCCTCTGAGCCGGATAGCGCGAGCTCCGGGTGGTCCTCTGAACCGGATAGCGCGAGCTCCGGGTGGTCCTCTGAGCCGGATAGCGCGAGCTCCGGGTGGTCCTCTGAGCCGGATAGCGCGAGCTCC
>CAZACJ010000084.1:0-20862 GCA_964483385.1 uncultured Pirellula sp.
GTGCCTCTGTTCCGTTAAAAAGAAGTTGGGTAGGGAATAAACCGGCTGACTCTTCTGGCACCTCTAACGACGAGTGGTTCTCGCCGCCCAAATTGCGGTCACAATCAACGCAACTGCCCATCCAATCACTAACACCAGGTCGGGAGTCAATTGGCCACTTCAAACTTCATCGTTCGCTCCAAAGTGGCTAGCAGTCGACGAACAAATCTATCCCCCGCAAATCCTACAAGGATTTCCCTCGGTCTCGCCGCAAAAACGCCCCTTTTTGCTCTTCTTAAAATGCTCGCATGATGGATTATGCCGCACGTTCGAAGAGGTATTCAACCAAAAGACCGTTGCAGGCTCCCTTGCGGCCTGTATCTGCCGAAGGCGAAAGTCCCAAGGAGCAACAGGGGATTCATCTGCCCACAACCCCCTTCGAGCATCTTTCGCTTCTTTCTCTAACCTTGCGAAACGGGCTAACCTGTCAAATCTGGGATCTGAATTCGTGGCCTTAAAATGCCAAGCCCACCCGTTGTCTATCATTCTTTCATTGATGTTCGATCCTTCAAGCCAAAGGTCGCCGATGGCTCTCCCAAATCGATCCTCACTGGTCACTTCAACTGTCACTTCGCGACCAAATACAAAATCAGAAAGTGCTTGTTTCGCTTTCTGGCCATAACTCTGCTTAAATTCAGGAGCATCAATCCCATCGAGTCGGACAGTTACTTGCTCTCTTCCAACGAGTAACTTAATCGTATCTCCATCCGAGATTCCGATCACTTTCCCCGTAACTACCGTACGGGGCTCTTTCCCCCACCTTGGATTCGACTCGCGATCGCAAGCGACGAACAAGCACAATCCGAGGAACACAGTCCATACGTGCTTGCTACCTACTTGATATTTCTGCCGGTTACCTGCCACTTGGAACATTTGGACCGATGGGAATGGAGGGCGTTTGGATGCTGTCGTCTACATAGAATTCCTGTACGGAGGCTGGGACAATCAGGATCTCTTTGCAGGATGGACAACGTATTTTTTTAGCCGAAAAGTCCACTTTGACGCGATACGGTTCGCGGCAATCTTCGCAATTAACTTCGATCGACATCCTTGAAATCGCTCCGATGAAAAAATCAATCGGTTAAATCAATCGGTTATGTTGCAATCGTGTCTCGTTGTTCGATTGCAACTGAAAACAGTTTCCCGTTCTTCAGGAATCGCGATGAAAATCGCGGTTTCCCAACGTTATTCTAGTGGAACTCGCACTCGAATGAAAACCATTTGGTGCAGTCGATCGTCGGGAGATGTGGGTAATTAGTCGCAAAACAGAATCAACACAGGTAGCGTTATAGTGCTGATAATGCGGTAAGCGAAACCCAGGCTAATCGATGTCCAATCCGTGAGGAAGATATAAAACGGCGATGTAAACATGAATAGGGAAGGCTAACGGCAAAAGTCCCCAAGCTTTTTCTCGAGTAAAGTATGACGCACTCGAACTTCGATATCCTCGTACCCGATCCTCACCCAAGCCAACATTCATTTGATCGGATGCCTTGGGTTCCCCAAAATAGAAATTTGAAATACTTGAAAAAGTTTGCCTCGCGTTGCTGTAGTTTCTATTGAGTCTCAGCGAAGGGGCTCAAAACTACATGAGACCGTACCCACTTTGCTATGCTACTAGAAAGCTGGGGGAAGTAGCGAAACTCTTTAAGCATGAGTAACTTAGATTGCTCTTGGGAAAACACCAAGTCGCGTCATAATACTTCCAAGCGTTTAGTCGCCATGGGTAGCACAATTTCTTTACCTTGATCTCGTGTGTCCTTAACTGCGACGTCGAAAATCTATTTCGATGAAATCGTCGCGACACAACGCATGCGCTTCGTATGGGAATCTAGTGCGAAAAAATGAGCATACTATGGGCCATTTTGTACACGAAGAGGCGATTTGCGAATCCAAACGCATTGGAGCTGGAACGAACATATGGGCATTCGCTCATATACTGTCCGACGCAATCATCGGATGTAACTGCAATATCTTTGACGGAGCGTTCGTCGAAAATGACGTGATCATCGGAAATGACTGTACGATCCATTGCGGTGTGCAACTTGGGCAAGGCGTGCACTTGGAGGACTGTGTCGTCGTAGGGCAAAACGTGAAGTTCACGCACAGTGACTACCCACACAGCAAAATTGAGCCAATCGCGTTATCGAAAACATTGGTAAGGAGCGGGGTGTCAATCGGCCCTAACGCGACTATCTTGCATGGAATTGAACTTGGGGCGAATTGCGTGATCGGTGCCGGGACCTTGGTCAACGTCTCCGTACCTCCAAACGCAATAGTCGCAGGAACCCCCTGCCGAATCATTCGATTTGTTGAAACAGAAAATTTCACGGAGCTTTCAACCAGAGATTGGCACGGCAATCCATCGATTCAACTTGCCGATAAGATGGAAATTCGCTTGTACCGTTTCGCGAGTTTCAATGACTTCCGAGGAACGCTTACGGTAGTCGATTATGATCACTCACTCCCATTTGCCCCCCGACGCATGTTCACCATTCAAGACGTTCCGGAGGGATTCTTCCGAGGAAACCACGCACACAAACAATGCCATCAGCTATTGATCTGCTTGAAAGGCAGTTGTATCGTCCAGCTTGACGATGGGAAATCGAGAATGTCGGTCCTGTTGGATTCCAATGCGCTAGGGCTCCATATTCCACCGAGAACGTGGGGGGTTCAGTACCAATTCAGTAACGACGCGGTCTTGCACGTACTCGCTTCGGACCCCTACGATCCAAATGACTACATCAGTTGCTACGCCGAGTTCCTCAATTGTGCTCAGCAAACTCTCTAAACGCCCCCTCCCCCACACCACCAATCGCTCACCTCTCCACCATCACCCTTTGCACGCCAACTGCATGGGCGAAATAATTGAGAATTGAGAATTGAGAATTATTGAGGCCCATCCGGCATTATCGGGGGTGATGGTACATTTGCTTGGGAAAGGAACCCCCAGCAATGCAAGACAAAAAGCTTTACCAACTTATCCTAGGACTGAACTCCCCTTGGACCGTTTCCGAGGTCAAACTGAAACTGAAGGACGAAAAGATCCAAGTGAGGGTCGAATACCCAGTTGATACCAAGTTTTGTTGCCCAGAGTGCCAAAAACAGCTCGCTTGTTGTGACCATGCAGAAGAGCGCAGATGGAAGCATTTGGACTCATGCCAGTTTAAGACAATCCTCATAGCTGGTTTTCCCCAGCTAATTCAGGAGCAATTGCAGTCAGTCGAGGCTATCGCAACATCGAAAACTTCAAAAGCGCAGTGTTGTTTTACTGCGGTGGACTAGATCTCGACCCGCGATAACGCCGGATGGAACAAAATTGATAATGGAGAATTGAGAATGGAGAATTACTAAGAACCTGTCTACCCGTGATGATTCTCAATTCTCAATTCTCAATTCTCAATTCTCAATTCCATCAGTAGGTTCGAATTACTTCGGCGCGGTGGTCACTCATGCGCTCTTATCGCCGATGCTACCAAACGCTTCGTATGCATCCTCCTCAATACGCCCCAACATCTCCTCTTCGGTAAAAGTCAATGCAACATAGAAGCGATACAATAACGGCACCATCAACAACACGAGGAATGTAGAAGCGAGCAAACCAAAGACTAAACTAGTTGCCATAGGTATCAATGCCTGTGCTTGGAAGGACTTCTCAAGCAACATTGGTAGCAGGCCAGCTACAGTCGTTACGCTCGTTAAAAACACCGCTCTCAATCTCCGCGATCCCGCTGTCACAATCGCTTCCACTGGTGGCATCCCCTTGCGTATGCACTGATTGATAAAGTCAACCAACACAATCGAATCGTTCACGACTACCCCAGCCAGTGTCACCATTCCAAACATACTAAAGAGTGTCAGTGGTAACGACATAATCGCATGACCGAAAATTGCACCTACCATGCCAAATGGCACGATCGCAAGCACAATCCAAGGCTGCAAGTATGAACGAAACTCAAATACTAACAACAAATACATCGCAGCCATTGCGACTGCAAATCCAATCGCAAGACTCATGAACGACTCACGGGTCTCCTCCTGCTGGCCCTCCCATCGAAATCTCAGCTCGGGGTACTTCGAACGAAATTCTTTCTCCAGCGACTCTCGTAGATCAGCTGCAATCGTCGACGCATTCGCTTTCGTCGTGTCTAACTCCGATGAAATCGTCACCGATCGCATCTGATCCAGTCGATTGATTTCGGAATATCCTTGTGTCACCTTGATATCCGCCAATTCAGCAATCGGTCTCTCGATGCCATCCGGACCACGCACACGAAGATCTTGAAAGTCCGCCAACGATCGCCGCTCAGAAAGCGGATGTCGCACCATCAACTTCACTTCGTGCCGCCCACGTTGCAAACGCATCACTTCAGAACCATAGTACGCACTGCGAATCGCTTCACTTAAATCATCCTGCTTGACCCCTAGCGACTTCGCTTGATCCCGAATCGTAAATTGAAACTCTGTCTTCCCTGGATTGGAATCATCGCGGATATCGTAAACCCCAGCATAAGTCGCTAACTTTGCTTTCGCCTCCTCCACCGCTATTTCCAATTCTCGCACATTCTCTCGCGGTGCCAAAATCTTGAACTCTAATGGCTTGCCACCAGGACCAATATTTGCCGCCTGAAAATTCACTCGCTCCGCTCCCGGAAATACTCCCGCTTCTTCCCGCCACCAACGTATCAACTGCTCGCTTGTGACGTTTCGTAGAGTCGCATCATGGATCTCTGCTTGCACCTGCGCAACGTGAGAACCCGAAACCCTATCACCGGCTCCCTGATTCCCAGCTTCCGCAGATCCCACCCGCAGAAAGGTCAAGCGAACCGGGCCACGTGGCGAAGTACTATCCGCCGGTGCTGGTGTCTTCGAAGTCCCAGCTTTCTCCTCTGCATCCGCAATCCGTTCGGAAATCGTTCGCAACGCTTGCTCCATCCGCCGAGCCGCTGCCGTGGTGATGTCTGCCGGAGTCCCATCCGGATACACGACCTGCCCCACGATCGTCTTCCCATCCAAACTTGGAAAAAACTCAAACGGTACACTCCCAGATCGCACCATCCCTACCGCCAAACAGACGACTGAAAAACCAATCGCAATCGGCAACAACGGATAAGCCAAAAAGGTACGCAAAATGCGACCATAAAAATGCACACCAAACCGATCCAATGCAGCGTTATTGAACGCCGATACACGATCAAGCAATCGCTCCAGCCATAGTACAGGCACCATCAACATGTGCCGCAATTTCTCCACGAACGATTTGGCAGCACGCTCTTCGTGCGACAAATGCCCAGGTAACGCAATCGATGCTTCAATTAGCGAAATGGAAAGCATCAAAATGATCGCAACCGGCATAATAGCAATGAACTTACCCATCACACCCGAAACATAAAACAACGGCAAGAAGGCAATCATCGTGGTCGCAACACTCGAAAATACGCTGGGCAAGACCTCCGCCGCCCCGTCAATTGCCGCCTGAAGATTGCTCTTCCCCATCGAACGATGCGCAAAAATATTCTCTCCAATCACAATCGCATCGTCCACCACAATCCCTACCGCCATCAAAAACGCAAACATGGATAACATATTTAGCGTCTCGCCCATCGCATATAGCCCGATGCCTGCCCCCAAAACGCTGATCGGTATCCCCATCGCCACCCAAAACGCTAGACGCAAATTTAAGAACAGCGCAAGCAAAAGAAAGACGATCAATCCACCCTGAAGCCCATTCTCACGAAGCATCCGAATGCGGTCCCGAACGTCAACGCTCTCGTCCCCCCAAGCAATCAAAGAGTATCCATCCGGCACTGGATAATCACGTACTAGTTTCTGAACTTCATCCGAGATATTCAGCAAATCCTCGCTGCTCGTTCGCTCAATGGTGATTACCATCGCAGGTCGACCGTTGATTTCATTCAATGCCGCAACGTCATCGAACTCATCGCGTACCACGCCGATGTCTCCGACCGTTAAAATCACCCCATTGGACTGCGTTATCAAAGGTAACTTCGCGATCTCTTCCCCGATCTCGCGTTTGTTCTTGCCTCGCAGCAAAATCTCTTGACCATCACTGCGTATTTGTCCCGATGGTAACTCCATGTTCTCCTTGCGAATAATGTTTGCTACCTGAGACAACGTCATCCCATACTGCCGTAACGTATCTTCGCTAACCTCAACGTCTATCTGGTAAGGCTTGACATTGAGAATCTGCGCTTGCGAAACGTTTGGCAACTCAATCAAGCGATCGCGCACGTTCTCTGCGAAATTTCTAATCCGTTGCTCTGTCTGACTATCCCCTCCCTTAGGCCCTAGCACCGCAACCCGGATAGCCGGTGTGCGAAACGTTACCTGCTCAACCGTCGGCTTCTCACTGCGCTCAGGGAAAAAAACACTGATCCGGTCGACCGCAGAACGAACCTCTGACAATACCTTCTGCACATCTTTGACGTTTGGCTCCAACTGAATCAGAGTAAAACCTGATCCCTCTCGACAGATGCTCGTCAGCTTTTTTATCCCTGATAACGATTGAACGGATTCCTCGATCTTTTGACAAATTCCACTTTCCACTTCATCCGGTGTAGCTCCCGGATAAGGAACAGTTACCAAGATCACCTCAAGCTGAAACTCAGGAAACGTTTCCCGACGCATCCCGAAGAAACTTGCTAACCCACCGACGAGAATCGCAACGACAAGGAAATTAATCCCGGCCATATGCTTCACTGCCCAACGCACTACTCCGTTCATGGATTGCTACCTTTCCTCGCCTTGGGGGCTTTGACCTGATCCGTCCCGTCGCCAATCAAGTTCGCCAACGGTGTTGTCACCAACATTGAGTCAACTCGCAACCCGTCGTTCGCTTCTGCTACCCAATACTCCCTGTTCTCCAGAATTGGCACTCGCACAACGCTAATCGTCTTTACTCCATTGACCACACGCACACGCCCCGCCGTCCAATCGAGCACCGTCGGCAGAGTCTCAGCCGCTGCGTTGCTGACTGATTCACTGAGTTTCTTGGTACTTATCAACGTTTCGTCAGGCTCAAATACCCATACCTGCCCACCAGGCCGGACCGCTAACTTCGGCAACAACACCAACGATCGCTTCGGCTTCGTTTGTATCTTCACATCCACAAACATACCTCGAACCAATGCAGGCAACCCACCATTGCCATCCTCTGTGATCGGTTGGCCATTTCGCTTCACATCCCGAGGATCCTCAACCGTTATACGCACGGGAACCGTTCGACTCTGCGCGTCCAAACCAATCCCCTCGTAACGACTCAAGTGACCATGCCACTGGTAAGTCAAATCGCTGCGCCCCGCTACCTGATAGGAAATCTCCACCGGTGTTGGAGGTAATTCATAGCTCGATGCTCTCATCACTTGCGACGAGGGATCGGCCGTCTCGCTCGAATTAACCTGGTCCAACACCAGTAGCAATTGATCCGTGCGAAGATTGCAACTGACTTCGACGCGCTCTGTATCCTCGATTACGAATAACTTGTCACCCCGCTGAACATAAGAATCCTCCTGTACCGATTCACTGACGATCACCCCCGATATTGGAGACTTCACCTCCGATCGCTCTAAGTTAGTTCGAGCCTGAGACAATTGCGTATCCGCTAACTTCTCCGCTAACTCAATTCGCGTTCGGCGAGTCTCCAACAGTTGCAACTGATTCTGCAACGTAACTACCTGATTGGTCGACGCAAGTAACCGACTGCGGGCCTGATCGCGCTCCGTATCGCTCGCTACCCCCTGTGGCAAAGAATCTAATCGCTTGATTTCCTTTTCCTGTAATAACAGTTCCTCCTCAGCCACATTCAACGACCGCTTAATGTTCGACAATTCCTGATCCAACTCCCTTTGCTGCGCATACTCTGACTCCTTCATCGCTGTGAGTCGCTCAACCTCTAATTCATAGTCCCTCGGATTCAAACGAAACAGTACATCGCCAGCGTGCACGTACCGACCAATCCGACATAATTCACTCTTGTAAATCACACGACCGGCAACCTCCGCCGCAATCGTCAGTTGTCGGTACGGTACCACCGTTCCAGATAGCTGGATATCTAGCGTCTCTAGGCCCTGAAAGGCTGCAACCGACTCCGTACTTACAATCGGCAAGCGACTTAAATAGACTCGCGGATCCGAAGGATCCTCAGCCACCTGCTCGGGCTTCTGTATCCCTAACTTCTGAAAGATCGCCACGCCTGCCAACGCAACGAGAATCGGAACAAACAAGCCAACAATCCACCCATAGAGGGGGTTTGGTTTTCTAGATTTCATGAAACGAATCGCTCGATAGGAAACAAGAACTTGAGCGATCCATAGTAGTAACCCCGCAGAATTTTGACAGGTCTAGAAACAAAAGACGCACGAGTGTTCTTCTCGTGCGTCCAAGTTTTTTGATTGAAACGGTCAGACCGTAACAATTACCTTTACACTTCGTAACCTGCTCGGTACGGAGGCTTGATCATCGCGTCGAATTCGCTGGTTCCCTTGACCTTGAGATTTGCGGCATCCCACTCGAGCTTCTGGCTGGAGACTTGCTCTCCTGCCGTCTTCGCTTGCCCCGCTGCCCAAACGGCTAAATTACCCAACAAAATCACTTCGGTCATCTTACCGGCATAGTTAGCGAAATTGGACCAAGTAGGCTTACCAGTCTTGATCGCAATCGCGAATTCCTTGAAGTGCCCTGGGCTGCGCTCAAAGTCCACTTCCTTGTCGGCAACTCCGATGAACTCGCACTCTGCACCGTAGTCGTTCGGAGAGTACATCTTGCCCTTATCACCAAGGATCAGCAATCCGCTATCACTGCGTTTGCGACCATCCAACATCTCTGGGGCGACTTTGTTACCTCCGTCATACCAAGTCATCTTGATCGGAGGACGCTTGTCCGTTGCAGCAAACTCAAAAATGATCTTCGAAGAACCAGGGAACGTCTCGTAGTTGTGCCCCGTAGTGGTCGCTTGAACACTGATCGGGTTCGTCAAGTCACAACCTGCAAATGCAACGTTGAGTGTATGGCAAGCCATATCCCCGAGAGCACCCGTACCGAATGCCCAGAACCCCCGCCACTTGAAGGGGTGGTAAGCTGCGTTGTAAGGACGCATTTCGACTGGTCCGATGAACTCATCCCAGTGCAGGTTCGCTGGAACAGGCTGCTCGGCAGGACGAGGAATTCCTTGTGGCCATACTGGACGATTCGTCCAAATGTGAATTTCTTGCACGTTGCCCAATATTCCGGACTTGAGCTTCGCTGCAGCAGATCGCAGGCCCGAACTCTCAGAGCCTTGATTACCCATCTGGGTAGCGGCTTTCGAATTCGCCGCCAACTCGGCAATGCGGCGAGCTTCCCAAATGGTCCGAGTCAACGGCTTCTGCGTGTAACATGCCTTGCCCATCTTCAAAGCCATTGCAGTGGCAACAGCGTGAGTATGGTCAGGCGTGCTGACCGTCACGGCATCAATGTCCTTGCCAACCTTATCGAGCATCTTGCGGAAGTCATGGAATGTTTGTGCATCTTCGAAGTCCTCGTCCTTCTTGCGCTCCCCAAGCGTGTTATCGTCTACATCGCAAATCGCGACTATCTTCCCATTATTCGCAGCGTCCTTCGAATCGCTGGAACCCTTTCCACCTACACCGATACAAGCGAATCGGATTTCTTCTAATGCGGAACGGCTTTGTTTCGGTGCAATCCCCCCAGCAACCCAATAACCCGCCGATACGGCAGTGGTGGTCTGGAGAAAACGACGACGATTTCGTGTAGTCATGGCAACTCGTGCAGTGAATGTGAGGAATTGAATCAGAGCTGACCCGCCGAAAAGCAGGTCCCAAAACTGTACAGGTTACCCGAACCATGCACAGAATTCAAATTGTATAGGCAATCCGACCTTTCCCGTTGATACCGATTTCAAGGATTGAGAAAGCTTTCCAATATTTTTCCCCTATTTTAGGAGCACCAAGAATGATTTCCGTCGTTTCGCACCGCCGAAACCAAACACTAGCTCGGGCTAGAAATCCCTCCGGATTCCCACCTCACGGGAATTCTCCCAACTCTGATTCCTTAGTCCCGATTCCGTCCGCGTCTTAGGACATCGATCCCGAATATTCAACCAAGGTGTCTTTACCATGTTCCTTCGCCCCAGCAATCTGTACCGTGCATTCTTCTGTGCCGTCGGCTTGGTCATGATCATCGTAGGACTCGAATGCCTCGCCATCGATAGCGCCATGTTCGCCCCTGGCATCCTTGAGGACGCGAAACCTCTCGGCCCCGAATCCAATGGCTGGTTCTCTTCACAACCATCCATGCCGCAAGGGAAAATCTTCCGACCTAGAGATTGGTTCCCATGGTCTATGCTCGCGGGCGGAAGCATCGTTGCAATCTACGCCCAAGCAGTAAGAACCGTCGGTTAATCATATCATCTCGAGGTAACTAAAACCGCCCTTACCATATTCAATGCGGTCGCATCACCCAGGTGCTGACTCACCGTTGATTCGCTTTGTTATGCAATGACCTCTCCTCCGGTCATTTTCCCTCTTCCTTACTAACCTCCTCGCTCGTTCCGCTTCTTTGTACGACCCACGAGATAAAAATCATCGTCATCTCAGCGAGGATCGATGTCAGGCGAACAATCACTGTCGCAAGCAATGCGATTGGCTGAGGGACAATCGACGACAAAACCCATGTAGAAGCCAACTCGCGTGCAACTGCACCACCAGGCAACAAAGATAAAAATCCAACAAACGCCCCTAAACTCATGCTCGCCACACAAACAATCCAACCTTGAAACGTCCCCACTTGTGGGAGCCCACCAGCGATAGCCCCCCCCTGCACGCTATCGACAACGGACAGGCAAAGTGCCTGTAGCACCAGCCATAGCGCTGTACCTTGAAGTAACCAACCTAAAATACTGGTAAGTACCGTTCTAATCATCATTCGGCCATTGATCGCATCTGCAATCTTCGGTGGCATCTTGCCAATACGACTCTTCGCGACCCGATGAACAAACCATCGAAAAGGATGTGGCAACAATGCAACAATCGCAAAGGGAATACAAGCCAACGCTACATACCGTAAACTACTAGGTAACGCCGTAAACTGTAATAGAATCGCCCCAAGCAACGCTCCCGATGCAATACCAGTCAATGTCTCAATGAACACACTCACAACGGCAGGACGAACCGCTACCCCATGACGATGCAAAGCCCCAACCCGCAAGATCACTGCCATCGCCTTGCCAGGAACATACTTCCCAAAATGCCCCAGAAAATATGCGTAGAACGATTTCTTCCAAGCAATCTTCTGACCGAAGTCATCCAAGATCTTTTGCCAAGCAAAACAAGATGGAATCAACCCAGCCATGACGCTCGGTACGCTTAACGCCAACATCCCCCAAGAGACCTTGCGCCAATCTAAGGCAACCTCCGAGTCAACAACCTGCTCCCAAGCCTTACTCAAGGTCACCCAAAAGAAAAATCCAACAATCCCCAAGATCAGCAATCGCAAGGCGAATGACAAAACATGACGTAATCCGGCTGGTTTCCCATTCTCTTCCCTTCTACCTGCCTCGCCAACAACTACCTCATCGCCTTTAGTTGCCCCCGATTCCTTTTGTTCATCAAGACTCATTGCTGATCGATTTTCTTCCATGGATCCCTGCACGAACTTACGCCCAGTGTTAGATTAAGTTACGGTCCGTGATGGATCCCAGTTGCAAACAAACTACGAATTGACTTGGAGCCACAACTCTTGGCACGATACATATCCTTCGCTGTTCTACTCGCGATCCTGATCCTTATCGGAGTACTATTCTACAAGGTGATGGTCGGTTTTTTCATCCCTGTTTTCATCGCGGTTGTTTTAGTCGTCGTCTTCCAACCCCTACACCGCTGGGTTCTGAAAAAAGTCAAAAATCGACCACACCTTGCCGCGACCCTCACAACCTCACTTATCGCAGGTAGCGTACTGATTCCCACCGCCGTGATCCTCACGCTCGCTACCGTTCAAGGTATTCGGTTACTCGAAGAGCTCAATGAATCCAACATCCGAATCGGATTGAGCCGCTTCCGCTCCAATCCCTACATCAATCTTGAATCCCCAGTCGCAAACCAACTCCGTAGCATCGATGCAAAAGTGCACGAAATCCAAGACGTCGTCTCCAGTGCCACGAACTATGCCGAAGTCACCGATCCACGCGGAAGAATGGCCGGCGATATCGCAGATATCCAAAGCCGCCTGAAAGAAATCCCAGACGCGATCCTGGAATTCTATCAAGCCAAAGCGCAACAAGCGAAAGGAAACAGTCCCGCACTTGAAAACGACCAAAAACTCGCAATCGACGCTCTCTTTGACTCCATATCCCAAGAAACTTTGCAACTGTGCCAGAACCACTTCGAACACACAAATTCCAAGATTAGTCAAAAGCACTCTACCGAGCCCTCTACACAACCGAATGCAACTTCCTCTACCCCCACCGACCCTGATCATGACTTCAACGAAGAGAGCCTCGTGAAACTAAAAGAAGAAGCCGGGACAATTAAAGCCCGAATCGATCAATGGGAAGGCCTCCCCGAATCGACCCGCCTTCGGATCGCCGAAACGAAATCGGCGATGATCGACCAACTTGTCGATGCCCAAATACTCGCCGTAAAACTCAACCAAGCCCTCAATCGCTTAACCCCCTCCGAATTCGGTAATCTAGCGAGCCTCCAAGATGCAATATGGCAACTTCAAAACGACTGGAATAACTCCTCTGAACTCTTCCTCGGCGGACGCTTCACCTCTATCCTGAAAAGCATTGCAAACCCTTCTGCCGAGCAAGTCAAAAGCACAATCGATAACGCCTTCGAATACATTCAACCCAAACTCCTTAGCTTCGGCGGTGGTTCCGTCGCTTTCATCGTAAAACTCCTCGTGGGAATCACTATCCTCCTCGTCTCCCTTTATTTCTTCCTCGTCGATGGCCCAGGCATGATCCACTCCCTTATGCAACTAAGCCCTCTCGACGATCGCTATGAAGCAGAATTGCTCGCCGAGTTCGACCAAACGTCGCGAGCCATCGTGCTCGCTACCATCCTCTCCGCCGCAGCCCAAGGACTCACCGCCGGACTAGCTTATTTCTTCCTCGGTGCTCCCTCAGCCTTCCTCCTGACCGCACTGACCATGGTATGCGCCCTGATTCCATTTGTCGGTACCGCAATCGTATGGGTCCCCGTCGCTCTCTTCATGGCGATCTACCAAGATCGTGTACCACATGCCCTCGGCCTCGCCGTTTACGCGGTATTGATTGTGGGCACTATCGATAACCTAATCAAAATGCTTATCCTGCACGGGCAACGACAGTTACACCCACTCCTCGCTTTACTTAGCGTTCTCGGTGGAATCCAAGCACTAGGACCGATCGGCATCCTCATCGGCCCTCTGGCCGTAACGCTACTGCAAACCACCTTGAGCATCTTTCGACGCGAACTGATTGAACTGAACTCCACGGCATCGCAGCCCGAACAGCCCCCATTGCCGTCAATCTCTACAGCAAGCAACGACTCAGCAAGCAATCACCCAGCCCCTAGCCCAAGCTAGGTGATTACGTTTCTCATAAGCATGCCATGAGCTTGCGTCTTAAACCCTAATCGCTGGAGAATCCTCAAATGAACCGAATCCTGTGGATCCACCACCGTTCGAGCCAAGTGCTTGCGATCCTGCTGAAGATGCCGCAAACATTCCCCTAGCATGTAAATCCATTGCTCAATCAACATCTCGTCCTTCGAGATCTCGGGTAATAAAAACCTCACAATACTTGGATCAATTCCCGGTAATGCTAACTCCGGAAACCAGCAAGTTAACTCCAAAGGTGCCAACCCAGATATTCGCGTTACCACCTGATAAACCACACGTTCACAATGCCCAAAAATCACATTCTCCCACCAATCTTCTCGTTCCTGACCAAGTATCCGACTCACAGTGCTCGCTCGATGGATCGCCATCTGATTGCGATCCATCGGCGGTCTAAAACGAGCAATCGATACTTCGCGACACTCCGTGGCTCTATACGGTTCATACCCCGCGAGCCGCATCCAACCCACTAAACGATCGTCCAACGCCGATACCCCCAACATGCCATCCCCATCCGAAATGCCTTGGTAAAAAAGGCTATCAGTAAATGCCCCTAAACCACAAATCTGTGTTACGCCCTGCGCCTGAAAAATCTTTCTTGCAGTCAGCAACAACTCAGCCGCTACTTCAGATTCATCGGGACCCGGTGCCACACATAGCCTATGCACAATCCCGTGCCCTACCCCCAATCCCCTGGCCTGCGGATTGATCCCAAAATGAATCCACCCTTTACACTCCCCACTCCCGGTCTCTTCTGCTACCTGAAGATCCTCGTAGCGGAAGTAAGGTTTAGATAAAACACACTGATCCAAGACCAAGGGGGTACACAACTCACCAGAACCATATGCCCTATGGTGGGCTTCCCAAATTTTGGAGAGGCGGAGCGTATCGGTATTCTGATAAGGCCGAATGCTCCACACACCACTACCCTAAGACCGGTGGTACGCGGAAGGCCGCCTCGTCATGGGAAGGCGCGTTCCGCAAAACCTCCTCACGTTGCAAAGAACAACCAACCCGGTCGTCTGCAAGCACATCCGATAGCTCAATCGCGTGCACCAACGGTTCAACACCCTGCGTGTTCACCCCACGCAACTGATCAACCATACCGAGGATCTTCGTCAAATCGCTTTGGATCTGACCGATCTCCTCCTCAGCAATGCGAAGCTTGGCAAGCTTCGCTAAACGAGTTACGTCCGAAGAAGCAATTTGCATCGACGATTAGGAAGGCAGCGAAAAAGGCTTCGTACGCACCGCCTTGCGAATCCGACCCGATCGGATGCACTGCGTGCATACACGCATCGTCTTCACCTCACCACTAGGCAAAGAAGCCTTGATGTTCTGAAGATTCGGCAAAAACCGGCGACGAGTGATCCCGGTAATCTTCGTTCCAACCCCGCCCAAGTACTTCGCCTTACCACGGGTCTCGATCATATTCCCCACCTGAGGGGCTTTTCCGCAAACTTCACAAGCTCTCGCCATGACAAAATCATCCAGCAGTTTTGTAGGTAACGTTTGACCGATCATCCCACCGAAAAGTCGGAAGGCCGAAGAAATTTCGGATGGCCGAAGAAAACCGAACGGCAGAGTATAGCCACCCGCTCCAGCGAATCAACGTCAAATCCAAATACCCTCGCCACTAGCAGTTTTCCCAAGAATATCCCCTCTGCATTTCCTTCGCCGATTGCCGAAACTGACAAAACGAACTACACTCTAGGAACGTAAATGCCAATTTGCAAAAGACTTACGCAGCCCAATCGCAAGAATCCCGGTTCATGCTTTCTCAGAAATTTACCCGCGAATTCGCAAGCGTCATCGAAGCGGCAGGAAACTTAGCTGTCGCAATCGAGGCTGATGCTATGCTTTTTCTCGTAGACAACGCCGTCGATTGGGAACGACTCCGCGAAATCGTACCCGCCGAAGTCACCAAAATCCTCGTCGCCGCCGACCTGGAAGAAGACGTTGAAACCGCACCAAACTTCGGGTTGATTCCCATCGCTCTGAACAAAGAAGACGCCCCCCTTCTCGAACGCCTTCAGCATGCCCTGCTCGAAGGTGTCGCCGATGAACACCTTGCAGGGAGAAGCGAAGTCGTCGCTGTGTACTGCGGTTTCGAAGCCAACCGAATGGACTCCATCTCCATCATCAAACTCGATGAACGCATGCGCCGCTTCACCAGCCGCGATCTGCAAAGACTAGAAACCGCCGTCCCACTGAACAACCTCAAAGTCGTCATCGATCTGGCCGTGCAGATCGGCCGCGAAGGTCGAGAAGGAAAAAAAGTCGGAACCCTCTTCGTTATTGGAGACACTCGCAAGGTCCTCACCCATTGTAAGGACAGCGGCTTCGATCCCCTCAAAGGCTACAGCCGAAAAAACCGTAACCTTCACGACCCTCGCGTTCGAGAAGACATCAAAGAAATCGCCCAAATGGACGGCGCTTTCGTCGTCTCCCCCGATGGCGTCGTCGAACGCTCCCGTCAAATCATCGAAGTCCTTCACGAAAACCTGCAACTCTCGAAAGGCCTAGGCTCAAGACACTGGGCCGCCGCTGCAATCACTCAACGCACCAAAGCAATTGCAATCGTTGTCAGCCAATCCAGTGGTACCGTTCGCGTCTTCCAAAACGGACACCTTGTTCTGCGGATCGAACCGATGGACCAAGCCGTCAAGTGGCAAGACTTCAACTACGAACCCCCACCGAACGAAGCCTCTGACTGATCGAAATGACCAGCAACTTCTCCTCCACTCTCCCCCACGCCACTCCCCTCGCGCCTCGCGTCGTGGTCGTTACTGGCGCCAGCAGCGGAATTGGTCAAGCGATCGCTTGGGAGTTCGCCCGCAACCATTGCACCGTTATCGTTCACGGTCGCAACAACCTCGCCGGCCTAACTCACACAGCTGACCTGTGCAACAGCCCGCTGGCTGTCGCCGCTGACCTGTGCAAATCAGAAAGTATCTACCATCTCGCAGATGCCGCTTTCGCAAGGTTCGGATACGTCGATGTCTGGGTCCACGCCGCAGGTGCCGATGTCCTTACCGGCAACGCTAAGCACCTGGCATTCGAAACCAAACTCCAACGCCTACTCGACCTTGACCTCCGCGCAATGGCACTCCTGAGTCGTACTGTTGCAAACCGCCAAGTCCAACAAAAATCACCTCAAAAATCACTCCCTTCCATGATCCATATCGGATGGGATCAAGCAGATTCAGGCTTCGAAGGCGACAGCGGACTCTACTTCTGCCCCGTAAAAGCAGCCGTCAGCGCATTCTCCAAAAGCCTCGCAAAATCCCACGCACCAAACCTGAGAGTCAATTGCTTGCTCCCAGGTTGGATCCAAACACAATGGGGGCAACTGACCTCCCAGGAATGGAATCTTCGCGCGCAAAACGAATCCCTCCTAGGACGATGGGGTACTCCCGAAGATGTCGCAAAAGTTGCTGTTGCAATAAGCATGGGTGATGCCGAATTCATCAACGCACAAGACATCCCTATCAATGGTGGCTGGCAGGGGGGCCCACCCTCGGTACGCAGCAACCTCTCCATAGATCCCCTCGACAAACGATCTCCCCGCTCCAAATCCCTCTAATCAACCCGACCCACCCCACCACCTCCCAGCCACTCTTTTCTGCTAACCGTTCCCCAAACTTCCACAGTGCGAAACCAGCCGATTTCGCTATACTTGCCACTCCTTACCTCAACTTACCCACCTACCCCTTTACAATCACTCTCCATGGCTCCCATCCGTCGCTTGCTCGCAGCCAACCGTAGCGAAATCGCCATCCGTATCTTTCGCAGCGCACACGAACTCGGAATTCGTACCGTCGCCCTGTACTCGCATGAAGACCGCTTCGCTCTACACCGCTTCAAGGCCGACGAAGCTTATCCCATCGGAAAGGCCGGAGAGCCCATCCGATCGTATCTGGATATTCCCGGGATCGTAAACCTCTGCCTCGAAAACCACATCGATGCCGTCCACCCAGGCTACGGCTTCCTCTCCGAAAACGCTCAGTTCGCTCGCGCTCTGCGTGATGCAGGCATCATGTTCATCGGCCCGAGTAACGAAGCGCTCGAGCTCCTAGGCGATAAAGTTGCCGCACGCGATATCGCCAAACAAGTCGGTGTGCCTGTCCTCGATGGCTCCGCTGCCGCCGTCACTAGCTTGCAAGAAGCCACCGAATTGGCCCGCAAAATGACTTACCCAATCATGCTCAAAGCCTCAAAAGGTGGAGGTGGCCGCGGCATGCGCGTCGTAGAATCCGAAGACCAACTCGCAAGCAACCTTGAGCAAGCTCAACGAGAAGCCAAAAACGCTTTCGGTAGCGACGAAGTCTTCTTAGAAAAACTCGTCGGCCGCGCACGACACATCGAAGTCCAAGTCCTCGGTGACCAGCACGGAAACATTATTCACCTGCACGAACGCGATTGCTCCGTACAACGACGTCACCAAAAAGTTGTCGAAATCGCCCCAGCTCCAAACCTTAGCAAAAAACTAGCTTCCGAACTCCACGAAGCAGCCCTGGCTATCGCACGAAAAGTAGGCTACTACTGCGCAGGTACCGTGGAATTCCTTCTCGATACTGAATCGAACAAGTTCTATTTCATCGAAGTCAACCCGCGCATCCAAGTCGAACATACAGTTACCGAAGAAGTCACCGGTATCGACTTGATCCGCTCCCAAATCCTCGTCTCCTGCGGTGGAAAACTCGGTGACGAGTCCCAAGGACTACCCGCCCAAAATGAAGTCCAAGTCGTCGGCTCCGCAATTCAATGCCGTGTGACCACCGAAGACCCATCCAACCAATTTCGACCCGATTACGGTCGCATTACACACTACCGAAGCGCTGGCGGTCTTGGTATCCGACTCGACGCCGGTAGCGCATTTAGCGGTGCTGTCGTAAACCCATTCTACGACTCACTGCTTGTGAAAGTCACCGCTCGCGGTCGCAATCTCTCCGAAGCATCCGGACGCATGGAACGTTGCCTACAAGAATTCCGCATCCGTGGCGTTAAAACCAATATCCCCTTCTTGATCTCCCTGATAACTCACCCGACATTCCAAGCCGGGGATGCTACCACCCGGATGATCGACAAGACTCCAGAACTCTTCGAACTCCCCAAACGACGCGATCGCGCAACGCGCCTATTGCGGTTCATCGCCGACACTGTCGTCAATGGAAACAAGCTCGTTGAAAAATCCAACGTTAAAGTCCGACGCGAACCCGCCCCAGTTCCCAAGACACCTACGCCAAAAACTGCTGCCGCAGACCCCATCCCTAACGGCTATCGCCAGAAATTCCTTGAACTCGGTGCCGGCCCATTCTGCCAATCCATCCGAAACTCCAAAGAACTACTACTGACCGACACCACCATGCGCGACGCGCACCAGTCCCTGCTCGCTACCCGGGTGCGCACGTACGACATGCTTCGCGTCGCCGATGCTTATGCCCGTCTCGCACCACAACTTTTCTCCATGGAAATGTGGGGTGGCGCCACCTTCGATACCTCCATGCGATTTCTCAAAGAAAGCCCCTGGCAACGTTTAGCAGACCTCCGAGAGAAAATTCCAAACATCCTCTTTCAAATGCTTCTGCGAGCTTCCAACGCTGTCGGATATACAAACTACCCCGATAACGTTGTGCAAGCCTTCGTCAAAGAAGCCGCACAAGCCGGTATCGATATCTTCCGTGTCTTCGATGCCCTTAACTGGTCCGAAAACATGCGAGTAGCAATGGAAGCCGTCGTCGAATCCGGCATGATATGCGAAGCCGCAATCTGCTACACAGGGGATATCCTCAACCCCAAACGACAAAAGTACTCTCTGAAGTACTACGTCGATCTGGCAAAACAACTCGAAAAAATGGGAGCTCATATCCTTGCTATCAAAGATATGGCAGGTCTGTGCAAACCCCAAGCAGCAAAAGCCCTCGTCGCAGAACTACGACAACATATCGGTATCCCAATCCACTTTCACACCCACGATACAGCAGGTATCCAAGCTTCCTCCATACTCAATGCTGCCGATCAAGGCCTCGAGATTGCTGACGGTGCACTTGCCTCGATGTCCGGAGGGACCTCACAAGTCAATCTCAATACGCTCGTCGAAGCCATTCGCTTCTCCCCACGCGCTAGCCAACTCGATACAGATGCCCTCACCAACCTCTCGGAATACTGGAAAGCTGTTCGGCAATTCTACACTCCCTTCGAAGGTGAATCGCTCGTTGCCGCTGGTGACCTCTACCAACACGAAATGCCCGGAGGTCAATACACAAACCTCTTCCAACAAGCCAAAGCCCTTGGACTTGCGGATCGATGGGAACAAGTCTGCAAAATGTATGCCTCCGCCAACGAACTTCTCGGCGATATCGTCAAAGTTACTCCTACTAGCAAAGCCATCGGCGACCTCGCTCTGTTCATGGTCGCAAACGACTTGTCCGCAAGCGACATCCTCTCAGGCGCTCGTGAACTCTCTTACCCCGGTTCCGTGCTCGACCTAGTCGGCGGCATGATGGGGCAACCCCCTGGTGGTTTCCCGGAACCCGTCAAACGAGCTATCCTCAGAAACAACCCCGAAGTCATTAACCGCCCCGGTGAAACACTTCCAAGCCACGACTTCAGCGCTACCGCTACCGAACTACAAGATAAAATTGGACGCACTCCAAACGGCCAAGAAATAATCACGAGCGCTCTATACCCAAAAGTCTTCGACGAATACATCGCCCACGCAAAAGAATTCGGCGACGTCTCACTCCTCCCAACGCCTATCTTCTTCTTCGGTCCCTCCCTGGGTGAAGAATTCTCTGTAGATATCGAATCCGGCAAACGCTTGATCGTCAAGTTTCTCGCCGTCGGTGAACCTCGCCCCGATGGCGTTCGCACCGTCTTCTTCGAACTCAATGGACAACCCAGAGAAGTCGAAGTCGTTGACAAATCTATCGAAACAAAAGCCGCACGACGCACCAAAGCCGACCCCGCAGACCCCACCCACGTCGCTGCCGCGATGCCCGGAATGGTCATCGGTGTAGCCGTCACCGCCGGCACGAAAGTAGCCAAAGGTCAAAAACTACTTTCCCTCGAAGCGATGAAAATGGAAACGGTTATCAACGCAGAACGCGACGGCGAAATCGCTCAATTGCTCGTCTCCTCAGGTAGCCAAGTCGAAACAGGAGACCTACTCCTTGTTCTCAAATAACACGGTTCTCAAATAAC
>CAZACJ010000085.1:0-20713 GCA_964483385.1 uncultured Pirellula sp.
AAATCTCTACCGTCTCAATTCGGCCAAAAATACGACCACAATTCGGCCCGTAACAGACAACTCCCCCACAAAAGGCCTGAAAGGCCGACACAAAAACAGGAAGAACTAGGAAGAACTAGCAAGGAAGAACTAGAACATGCAATGTATCCCATGCCTGACCGCTGAACGCTAGCGAATCGACTGGCAGCAGAGGGTGCGGGGGTTCGTGTTCGCCTATCTTCCCCCAAGCGAGCTACCATTGCAAAGAGAGCATTTCCTAACCAAACAATACGCAAATGCCTGTCCTTGTTTTTCGTTTCCGCTTCAGTTCAATCGTGTTCGATAGGTTCGGGACGAGTGTCGTTTATCTCTACTACTGTTTGCTCGACGACACCAAGTCTTGAAAGTCGATTGCAGCAGTAAACCCAACACTCATCGCTCAATTGAAATATCTTTGCCCATCGTGCGTCCTTCCCGCGTATCGACTCGATAGACCGATCGGACTTCAGCAACTCAAACCATACTTCACGCAATTCCGAAATTCGCTCAGCAATTTGATTTGGGATTGTTCCATTCGCAATCAACGGCTTTATGTTAGTTTCGTGAAGATCTGAACAAACGAATAAATCGAACTGCTCGAGTAGATTGTACAAAACTTCGTCATCCGACAATCGGAGATTAGTCGAAAGTCCCCATCGAAACCCATCTCTCAAGGACTGCAACGCACTAATCACTTCAAGTTTCCAACAGGCTTAGGGGGTACTGACGGAATTATCCTTGCTTTGTCACCTGGCAATGGTTTGTAACCGGGCCCGACAACCTTGAAGTTGTATAAACCGCTTCTCACTCCACAGTACGGCCCCACATGTTTACCCCCTTCGTGGTAGTAAACTACCTTGTCGCCATTGCGGAACGCCCAGCCAGTACCAGTTCGACCATAAGGCCCTGCTGCCCAGCCGGGACCCAGAATCTCCGCAACTTCATCTGCTGATTTTCCATAGAGCGAAAGCGGATTAAGGATAATGTCATCGAATGAACCAAGAGGTGGCATTGCAGGCACGCTCAATGGCGGTCTTCCAGGTAGTTTCAGGCTTCCTCCAATGTTTGCCGATGCACCGATCCCTGCTGCCGTTCCAATCATCCCACCCGCCAAGGTCAGTATGTGCTGGTCCTCATGTGCTTGCATCATCGATTGATAGTCATCCCAGTACTGGCTACCAATGTTTACCAATCCACCCTTGCCGTCCCGTGCAAAGACATTTGTCTCGTACCATGACCTGCCGTTTGGATCAGTGTACCGCGTGCCGTATACCCAAGTATTTCCAGAGGACTCCATGAATCCGTCCTCACAGAGCTGCGTTCCATCAGTAGGGATACCTACCCTGCGATACAAGTCACCGATTGTCGGATTGATCATGTATCCCTGTTTCCGTAGGTAATCGATTGTCGACTGAGGAATACCCATCTTCCGAAGTTCTTCTTCGGTGTAATTGAGTACGCCAATACTCTGTGGATCAACCAACCCGCTCGGATCGGTCGCATAGCTCGGATGGTTGCCTACGTAGCGATACAGATTCGTATCCCCAGCCGCAAAACTCTTCGGGTCTTGGCTGATGAAGCGGGCGAGGACTAGGTCGAGGTACCGTGCGCGGTTGTATTGGAGGCCTGTCTCCTTGTCGAGTTCCCTACCCGTGTAGCCATACAGGTGCGCGATGGCAGTATCCGTTTCCGAGACAGTCTTGCCAAAGGCATCGTAGACGATGTGATTGACCACCGACGCCGTTCCCGCCGTCACTCGAGCTAGATCGCGCACCGAGCCTTGATGGTCCGTCATCGCCCACAATACGTCACGTACGCCACCTGAGCCGATGTTCTCCTCCGCGAGGACTTCGTCCACCAAAGAGCCGTGCAGGTAGCGGCTGATCACCGACCCAGTACCGTCCAACCGCAACGCGATCTCATCACCAGCATCGCCGTGGTCTTTGCGAAACCCTTGGTTAACGTAGTAGACCGTCGAGAGAATCGTGCCTGATCCGTTTTCCACCGTTTGCAGATAGCGGCGATTGAGCGCGTCGTAGCCGAAATGCACTCTTTTGGTCAGTGTGCCAGCCGAGGTTCTGTACCGAACGTCCGTCAATCGGTCTCGATGGTCATAGGTGTACTCAATGTACGAATTGTCCGATTTGAGTGTCCGACGGGTCATGTTCCCGTTGGCGTCGTACACAAAATCCCACGTAGCATTCGATGTCAGGCGATTGTCCGCGCCCGTAACGTTGCCAGAGCCTGTCCGGTTGCCGTTCAGGTCATAGGTAAAGCTCTGATCGGGGGCGTTGGCATAGTCGATCGCGCTGAGCTGGTTGGTGGGGGTGTAGCTGTAGGTGGTCAGACCATCCGCCGACGACGTTACCGAACTTAGCCGATTTCCAGCGTCCCAGACGAAGTCGTAGCTGGCAAGGACGGTGCCCGTTGCTCGCTGGTGCTTGATCGACTGCACGGTCGACTTGAGCTGGTTTTGCGCGTTGGTGTAGGAGGAGAGGGTCTCGAATACCGGAGCCGCATACCCAACATCCGAGAATCGCTCGGTGCGGACCCGGTTTCCGGCCTGGTCGTAGCTGTAGCGGATGCTCTTGGTATCGGTCATTGGACCGGTTTGTTGGAGCGTCGCAACTTGGCCGTTGGCGGTATAGGTATACGAAACCTTCGAATCGAACGTGGCGGAAGCTCCCAGGCTGAGAGCAACTTCTCGGACTTGGCCGCCCGCGTAGATGTAATCCGACTGGGCGATGACACTCGGCGCGAGGGTTTGTTTCTCCCGCGAGAGCAATCCATCGGTATAGGTGAACTCGAGGCTGGTCGCAGAGTCACTGGCCGAGGTCATTTTGCCGACTGCGTCGTATTGGAAGTTGAGGGTCTCGATCACGTTGGTCCCAACCAACCATTCTTCCTTGGTCGGGTTCGAACCGTTCCCATAAGTATACTGGATCTTGTTCCCGTCGGGCTTGATGACCAGCGTTTTGCGATCCGCCGCATCGTAACCGAATGTTTTGGTCTGAGTCAGGGCATTGGTCTCGGTCAGAACGCGATCGTAGATATCGTAGGTCCACGAGGTCGTTTGGCCGTTCGGTGTCGTTAGAGAGATTTTCCGGCCCTTGACGTCATAGACCGTGGTTGTCACCCCCCCATCGGCATCGGTAACGCTGAGGACTCGGCTCCTTTCATCGTAGGTGTACGATGTCGACAGGGAGTTCGGATCCGTTTGCGACAAGACTTTTCCCCAAGCGTCGTAGGTCCAGGTCGTCGTTTGTCCGGCGAAATTCGTGTGGCTGATCACGCGATCGAAGGCGTCGCGAATCCAGGATTGCGTCCGTCCAAAGGCATCCGTTTCGCTGAGTAGATTGCTGTAGATGTCGTGGATATAGGTCGAGGTTCCCAGACCGGTCTCTGTCCGAGATTTGGTTCGCCCTAGGTAGTCGGAACTCATCGAAATCGAGTGCTCCGGTGTGTACGGTTTGGAGCTCTGCACCGTGGATATGCCCGTCGAGGCGTTGGTCGTTCGAATAGTTGTTGCCAGCGATTCGTCGATACTGCTAGTTTCTTTGCCTTTGTACGTTCGGATGATCGAATCGGACACGGAGTTGACCGAGATAACGAACTGCGAGGCGATGCGAGAAAGGCTATCGAAAGCCGTTCGGGTCCGCTCTTGGTCTTTGATCATCTGCACGCGATTACCAGCCGAGTCGAAGGCATTGGTAATATTTGCCTCGCCCGTTCGAATGACGCCGAGAGACATGCCGATCCCTGTTTCCGAGTCGTCGAAAGTCGAGGTGGTGGTTCGCAGGTTGGTTGTCGAGGATTCTGCACGCCCAAGTTTGTCGAGGTTGACGGTGCGGTCGACCGTATACGAACCTGTCCCGAATGCCTTTTCCGATTGAACGACGGGACCCGCTACTGAGATCTTCCGCTTCCACTTTTGAAGCTGAGGATGATTCATATTGGGGCTCTGTCCATTGCTACCCGCCACGGCAAACGTATCAATAGATTCTTCGATCCGATAGTCGCCTGCTTCATTCCATGTGTATGAATACGTGGTCAGCTTGGGGAGTGCGGCGGTGCCCGACGTAGACAATTGGCTCGGAGTCGTCACTTGCAGGAGTCGCCCCTGTGCATCGGTCTTCGTCCTTGAGATCAAGTCGTTGTGATCCGTACTGACGACGGTCAATGAATCGTCAAAATAATCGGTGTACGAAGTGCGACCTGCATAGGTCGATTGACGTTGTCGATTGAGTTGGTCGTACTCCCAGGACTGGGTTAGGTTCACACCGGTATCAACAGGAGAGCTTTGCTGCTTCAAGTTGCCCATGATGTCATATTGATAAGTGGTCGAGACTTTGCGTGGACTGATGGATTCGACGACCCGTCCGAGCGCATCGGTTCTGGTGGAGGAGGAATTGCCAACTCGGTCAGTGGTAAGGGTTAGCAGCATGTTGTTCTCGAAAGAATACTTAACCGTGCTGATTCCGACCCCTTCCTCAATTCCAAACATGGGATCTTTGGAAATGACCAGCCGACCACGCGTGTCGTACAGATTGGCGGTGACGGCGGTGACCGGTTGAGCCGCGCTCGAGCGACGTGTTTCGGTCGAAAGGAGAACTAAACCCGTCGGTCCTGTGATTTGGTAGAACGATTGACCGTAGGTTGCCTTGACATCGGAACGGTACATCAAGTTCAGCTCGTCATACGAATTGATTTGCGGTGCTGCATCCCCAATTTTTTGGTAGAGAACGTTTCCGCGATTGTCCATGCGGATCTCGGTAATGAGTTGCTGACTGCCGCTAGCGTGTGCAGCTTGGGAGCTTTCAATTCTGGTCGGTCGATCGATGCGAATGTCGCCGTACGTGAACTTCTGTAGGCCACCTTGCAGCAAGTTGTCGGTCAAATGGACTCGGCCTAGTCCATCCGTCTCGTTCATGACCACGTCGACCTGGTTCGTTGTCGGTTGGCCGCTCGCGTCAATGGCCCCGGCCACGTTGGGTGTGGTGATCCAAGAACGGGTGCCAAAGTAGCTGCCGGAACTTGAGACCAAGTTGGCGCCGTGTTGATAGTAATTGACGCTCAGAACCCTGTTGTTGATGAGGTCTTTGGTTTGCTTTAGGCTGCCATCCGAGTAATAGGTGTATTCCATGTCCTGACCAACACCTGTGTTGGCGCCGAGGTTGCGGTTGAAATACTGCAATCCGGCTGCGACCTTGGTTCCAGCCAAATTCCTGGCAGCGTTGTAACGATGCTCTGTAATGATGCCGTTGCCATCAATGGACTTGAAGAGCTTGCCGTCGGCGAAGTACTCGTACTGGGTCCTTGAAAGGACCGGCCCCTGGGGGGATATGGTTTTCTCTTCCCGCAAAAAGCCCCGCAAATCGTACGTTGTGAGCTCGGTCGAAAGAGTCTGCGATCCAACCTTGGTGATTTTGGATGTCGGAAATCCCGTGCCCGGATCATAGGTCAAAGTCGATTCAACGACATCATTTCCGTCCAGAACCTGCACCTTTTCCGGAAGGGCTCGCGAGTTGTAGGATGTGTATTTGGTCTCCAGGCCGAGCGTGTCCGTGTGCGAGAGCAAGTACTGCTTGCCATCGTATTTCCATGACTCCGTGTAGTCCGAATTCAGGTATCGATCGATCGACATACTTGCTTTTCGGCGATCGTCATTGAGGATGTAGTTTGTGGTAGTCTGTTCGAGAAGGTTCTTGTTCTTCCCTTTGTCGAAACCTTCGATTGGTGCATTGACTTTGGAAACGACCAAGGCGCCGACCGATGCGCCACGCTCGTTGTCGGTCTCGTATTCATTGACGGTATGTCCACCGGCATTCAACGTATAAACAACATTTCCACGATAGTCGGTGGGATCGTACTTGGGGGTAACATCGTCGACGGCAATCGAGTCGTTCGCAGCCAGCTTGTACGACTGCTTGATTTGGTAATCGTAAACATAGAATGTCGTTCGATATTGATTGGCACCTGGGACAAACTCTCGTTCGGACTGGACTGACCCCAAACCGTTATAGACGTATTGGGTTTCATTGATCTTGTTGCCTGCGAATTGCTCTTCGGTACCTACGTGCTGGGCTCGTTGATTGAATTGATACAGTTTGCGCCAGGTCCCAGCGCTGGACACGGAGCCGGGGCCAACGAACTTGTCGATACTAGTGATTACTTGTTTCAGTTCGGTGACTAGTTGCGAAAGACGATTCCGCGTGTTCGAGAACCCGACCGTTCCTGCGTTGTCCAACCAAAATGGGTCGAGATTGCCGACCGTTACCTTGTTTGCCATTCGGCGCCCTGTGGCGTATTCGATAGCGACCGAAGAAAGTACGTTTGTCTGAGTATCGAGCCATTTGTCTGCCGTCAATAAACCGGCAGCATTGTATTGAAACTGATGATTGGCACCCGGGGCTACAAATCCACCTGCGCTGGCATTGTTTTCCTCGATATTCACCAGTTGCTTACGATTCATGGTCGTGTCGGCCGTAGGGACTTCCTGCAAAGTGATATCGTAGATTCTCGATCCGATCACGATCTTATCGATCATGTAATCTGCATCATAAAAAAACGTTGTGTCGCTCGAGTCGCTAGCTCGCGCCAAGGTGATGACCGGATGAGGTAGGGAATCGGACGTGTTCCAAACAAAAGATAAACCACGGCGTTGCGATTCCGCTGTGGTGGCATGAACGAAATTGACACCGGGCTGCTCGATGCGATCAATGAGCAGGAACGGCTTGTTGTGCATCGTCGATTTCTTAGCCACATACTGCGTTCCATCCGCGGTTGTATAAGTGTATTCGCCGCCAGAAACGGTGAATCGACCGAATTCCAAGGGTGGCTTTTGGTAGTCAGGAAAATCGATCCCGAATCCGCTAGCTCCAACTTGGATCGGAGTCAGTTCGCCTGAATATCCGAAGTTTGCGAGCGTGACCGGACTCGCATCAAAGACCTTTGTGCCCTCGCCAGGAAAGTGCATGAGGATTCGATCGTCTTCCACATCGGTCGTTCCGCGATCGTCAAAGATGTAGCTCGGTACCCCCTGGAGCATCCAGCCAGCTCCGAACGGATTCGCGTACTCTTCGTTGAGTCCTTTGGGATTGGTGGCGCTAACGACCTCCAACTGATCGCCGACCAGGATCGGAATCTCGCCCTTGATCGAGTAGACGACTGGGGTGGTACCCGAGTTGACCGTTAACTCAAGTTCCCAAATATACAGGCCAGGATCTTTCGGCAGCGACTGGGGCTGAATCGCGAGGATGTACTTCTCACCGCTTTGAGCTGTAACGGCAACATTCGCTGTGGAGAATGGGTAACCGACCTCGACTTGATTGCGATACAGCTTGAGCTTTCCCGATAGCGAGGTGAGAGCCGTTTGGCTATTCTTCCGAGCGACAACTGCGTAGATGATAGGCGCGTTGGCGTTTCCGTCTCGAACCAAACTCGAATCATGGATGAGTCCCTGGAGGCGGAGCTCTGCTTTGCCGCCCGACTTGTCGAGAATCATGGAGTGCGACGTCTGCACATCCCCCGTGAACGTGTCGACTACGATATCTCCACCCAGATACTTCATGTTTCCATACTGGACATCTGCAGACGTAAAGGTTGAGACTTCGAAGCTATTTGCGTTCACTGGAAGCGTCTGAAGCGCCAACTCGGGGACGGTTCGAATCCAAGGTCGGCTTTCAAAATCCGGAACACCACTTGATGCTCTCCACAAGGAATTCGTCAAGTATGAGTTCTGAACTCGAAACCGCACCTCCACTTCCCATCGGTGCTCGACGGTCTTGTACGTAACATTCCCCTGTAAATCTGTTTCTTTCTCACGCTTGGTCGAGCCGTCGGAAACGACAAGCCACAATGTTGGCGAGGTGGTTCCTGCGGTCCACTGTCCATTGGTGCTTTGGATATCAGCGATCCGAACTTCATTCCGAATGTCGATCGAGTACTGATCGACCTTGGTCACGATCAAATTGCGCTTTGTTGTTGTCGACCCTAGTACGAATTGCCCGACTTCCTTTCGGATATCATTCGGATAGGGGTCGACCGTCGGCGGCGTCGCATTGGGATTGCTCGTGTCCAAGCCAAACAGCGTATCGCGGACATCGACAATCTTCAGCTTGGTGAGGTCTGTTCCATCGTCGGTAAAGATGTCGCGCAGGTCAATTCGAACGCTCTTCTCGTTATAGTAGTCTTCTTGGGCTTCGAGATAAATCGTTCCAGGCAAATACATCCGATTGTTGGAATCGACTTGGTGCCGTTGATGTCCAATGAGCGCAGGCAAATTGTTGGTGACAGCAAGCTTGATTTCCTGAGTCTCGTACTTCTTCCCGGTGGTTATACCGACATAGCTGACGCTAAACTTCTCTAGCCCGGTGAATCGAATAATGTGTCCGTCGGCGTCGAGCTCAGGTTTGAGTGCTGCCCCCGTATTTGGGACATAGGTAATGGTTCCGTCGGTATTGGCCGTTGCCGTTCCAAAACTGAGCGATCCCGGCACCTCCAATCGCACGTCCTCGTCGCGTCGGTAGTCGTGGCTTGGAATAGGCGAAAATGTCAGTGACTGACTCAATGGGACGACCCAGTCGGCATTGACGACGTCGGCTAACTCCGAAGAAATAGGGGGGAGGCTATCTTCGTCTTCTTCTCCGCATTTCTTGATGGGCAAGGATCCGGAGAGTCCGACTTGCCATTGTTGCTCTTCGATATGGACGAGTGTTTCCGTCCATCCCGCCATCGTACCGATCTGGTAGTTGTTGTACTGTGGAAGGAAGGATGTGTTGTCTATCGTGTAGGTTGTCGAGGTGACCGAGATCTTCGGCGGGAAGACTTTGTTCGCTGGCGTTGCGTAGGGTGTGGAGTTTGTATCGAGCAAACCTGGCTTCGCTCCCGGGACAGCCTTGCACGCCTGAATTGCCATTCGGGTTGGGTTGGTATCGTCGTCCAGTACTCCTCCACGTGCTGGAGCCAGTGCAATGGATTGCCCCCCCGTGCTAATCAGCGTCGGCACGACTTCAAACACCCGGTTGGGACCTGGAAGATTGTTGTCCGTAATCGGCACGGAAAGGGTGAAGGACTGCGTATTCGACGTGAAGACAAAATTCTGAGAGACTTCCGGGATCGATCCCGTCAGCGCATTTGTTGCCACTTGCACCGTAACGGGCGCCGAGATAGTCCCTTCCATTCGGACCTTGAACTGCAGGGTGGGTTGGTTCTCGAGATCGATCACGCTGTCCACGACAACCTTGGCCACAGGAGTCGACACCGGGTCATCGTTCGTGATCGATGTTGTCACGCCCGAGGGGAGTGTAATGTATGCGCTCAACGCGGGAGTCGAGTGCTGGAACGAAACTGAGTAAGTTTCGTTGGGTTCGTTGGTTGTGTCAGGGTTCGAAAAAATCGCAAAGGTACGCTTTTGTCCATTCAGGCCGTTGAAGAAAGACGCGCCGATCAACTCGTTCACCTCGTCCTGAGGGGCGAAGTCCGCTGCGTTCGTGGTGCCATGGACAACGTCGTGCAACAACCAGATGCCACCCTCGATTTCCCCTTGCATTGTCACCTCATACTTCGCACCCCTTCCCTCAGCGATGGTTGCTGGATACGAGACTGTGAAGGAGATAGAGTCGCTGTCCGGAGCGATCGTTGCGTCGATTTGCCGTACAGGGAAGTAGACGTTGCTCGGAGACAGAAGGCGAATGCGGAACTGTTCCGTGGACTCGAGAATGGAGTCATCCTTAACGGCAATCTGAACCGTCTTTGTGAGCTCTCCCGATGCAAAACTCACGGTTCCGAACGGGATCTTATTGTTGACGAAGTCCTCTGCATCTGCTGGATTGGTGCCGATACCTTCAACCGTGTATCCCACGTCCAGGGTGCCAGTCGTTACAGCACTCCGAGTAAGTAGGAAACTGTAGTAGGTCGTACCTGCGTTGGTTTCGGTGGCCGAGGTTGCGGAAGAGGCTGAAAGTGTGACGATGGGTACAAATTCGTAGGCTCCGATGTCCAGTCCCGTCAATTGGCTCGGCGTGTAGGATGCGACCCCCGTGCTTCCCGTGTTTTGGGAGTTGAAAAGTCGTGGCGCGTACCTGCCATCGGTGAGTACGACAACGTCCGTGGACAGTCCGAGACTCACAAACGGTTGATTCAGCACACCTCGGCTACCGCTCATGCTGGTGATGGTTCGTATCTCACTTGCACTCATGATCATGAAGGGAGTAGGCGGCAGCGACTCGGGATGATCAAAATCAAGCATGACAGAACTGACCGCATTCACGTGAACTTTGGGGAGGTAGTTCCCCTGCGCGGCATCGGCGGCATTGATGGCAGGGCTATTTGACTGCAAAGCCAGTACTGGCAACGACGTGGACGTGAGCGATGAGAGCGCCGAGAGCTTGGGGTCGATCGGAGATGCTACGGTTCCTGTTTGGTCATTCAGGATCCAGAATCCGTCCATTCGGATCGGTGCATTCGCTGCGTGGGCAGCAGCGGTTGAGCCATTGTAGCCCCGTAGTACCGTCCAGGTGGTGCCAGCAATCGCTGTGACTTGGAGCAACTCGGCGTCGATTTTAACCACAAATGGAAGCGCTGGCACTACGCTGGGTGCCGCGTCGATTGCCAGTGACGACTGATTACTTGTCATAACGGACGCGAGACTGCGCTCTGCGATCGGTGGAGCGCCAATGAGATTGCTTCCGAGCGACTTGAATATTCCCTTGAGATCTGGCTGTCCCGCAGAGGTATTCTTTGCGACAAGTGCATTGCCGAATTGGTTGTTGAGTCCATCCGCGACGACGCCGCCTATGATGGGTGCCGAATTGTTCGCAATCGTGGAGCTGAGGATCGTCAAATTCGCCGTCGAATTCGTATACACAGCACCAGCCGACACGGTTGCCGTGTTTCCGGAGATAGTACTTCCCGAAACCGTGACGGTGCCGCCGATGGAGTGCACGGCCCCACCACTCCCCGCGGTGGAGTTCGCGTACAGGCTCGAGTTATTGATCGTCACAGACCCGTTTAGATTCGAGATCGCACCACCGTTAGCAGCGCTACTACCGGTCAATGCAGAGCGATCGACAACGAGTGTTCCGCCATCGACGAAGACGCCTCCACCGACTCCAGAACCTGCGGCTCCGGATAGTTTGATGTTCGCAATGCGCAGTCGCCCGGAGCTTGAGACACGCATGGCCCGAGATCCGTTCGCGTGGATATAGGTGTCGGCTGCATTGATCCCCTGAATCTCAACGTTCGATGAAATGAGCAATTCACTGGTCAGGGAGTAGTCGCCCGCAGGAACAACAACCGACGAAAAACCAGGGCGAGCATTTGCTTCCATGATTGCAGCTCGAAGGCTGACGAGCCCCGAACTGGTGGTGACTTGCCCATCCCCAGGCGCAAGATCGGGGAGATCCGCCGATGTGTTCACTCGCCAGATTGATGCTTCATAGGCGCCGCGGTCGATCGTTGAATTGAGATTTCTGAAACCGCCATAGGTATCCGAAAGCAGGATGGCATTGGATTCAGCAGGGTGGCTTGCCGCAACGGTTCCGAGGATTCCACGCACGATGTTGACGAGGGTCGTGCCATCGTTATTTCGAGTGACAACCGTCGCCAGCATTTTTTCGTCTCGGATCTGAAGGGTTGAAAGGTCCGGGATCGTCGCATCGCCCTTGACAATCAGCTGGGTAGCGGCGGCTGAGATGCTCGCAGTCAGAACCAGCATCGAGCTGTTGAAGCCGGGCGACTGTTGATCGTTACCCCAAATGAAGGGTTGACCGGAGCGTTGCTCCAACGGAGTGCCATTCCACAAAGCGCGACTGACGGTCAACAAACGATGGTTGGGATCGATGCCATGAACCTGAAGCGTTTCCCGTCCAAATTGAGCTACGAAAGGAGCAGTCGAAGGAAGCTGGAAACCTGGGGATACTGTGACGAATGTGCCTCGGTCCGGCACGATCCCGAGTGGCTGCACTTGTTGGGTCGTACCCTGAGCTGCACGCGTTACCGTCATATTGTTTCTAGCGTGATCCAGCGCCGTGACGATCATCCGTTCTGCTCCATAGCGAAGCAGGAACGGTACGGCTGGTAGTGGAGTTGTATCCTCCACATTGATCTGGATCGAAGTAGCTGTGCCCGCGAGCACATCGGTACCGTAAACGGCATCGAGAACGGTCTGCTCTTTGGCTGCGGCAGCGAAATCGAATCCGCTGTTGTTCCCGATGGCCTCCAGCTTCTTGTCGTTGATTGCGACAATCAGACGCGATGCATGCGACGGACTGACCGGAATGGGGTCTGTGGCAATTCCTGCACGTATGCCATCAAATGGCAGAATCATGTCTGCGACACGCAAGTAGCCTGGATCATTCGTCGCAGGAACTGAGTTTGCGGCTGAGAAGAGAAAGCCGGTCAGTTCCGCCACGGTACCTTTTGCCGCGGCAACCGGCGCCGTGTTCTCATATCCGCGCACAACGGAAAGGAAGTGGCCATCGGCATTTGGATCGGGACGCGTGCCGCCACGGACATACATGACTTCCGTTCCGAGGCGAATCTTTCCGCCGACCATTCCTGCTAACGGAAAGGGCAGATTCGGAACGTATATGGACGTGTCGGCTACGTTGATGGCATTGCCGATCTTTGCGATCCCAACGGCTTCAATCAGTTGGACATCGATCGCACCACTGTACTGGAAATGGAGTTTCGCTGAATCAAGTCCCTCGAAGCCACCCGAAAACAAGGATCGTATCGGGTGGGATGACGCACTCGATCCAAGCATCCCGCGCGAGACCGTGATCGTCTTCGAAACGCTGTCAATGCTGTCTACACGAACGATCTCGGTTCCATGCAACAGGAAGAAGGGCGCAAGCGGAAGCCCCGCTGTGTCTTCCAAGTAGAAACGGGTGTCGGAGCCTGAGTTTGAAAGGACCTTGCCAAAGGCGATCTTCGTACCTGGCCGAATGTCGGAGTTCGATGTGTCGTAGCGAGCACGCACAACGGTGAGCTTGCGTGTGGTTGTGTTGACGGCGGTGACATCCATGAGTTCCCCGTCGACGCTGGCCACAAATGGTAAGGTAGGAAGGTTCGCAGTGCTCGCAACGGCGATCTCTGTGTCATTGAAGAATGCATAACCTTCCGTGGTCGACTCGAATGTTGTCGCGACCGACATGACGATTCGCTTGTTGATGACGTATTGGTTTGCAGCCAAATTAGAATCAATGACGGAATTCTGGCCAGAAAACCCAGTGGTAATCCCTGAGTCGAGTGCTGGACTGTCTGCCAATGGCATGACGATCGATTCGGACGATCCTACCGGCACATATCGAGTGATACGCGGGTCGATTCGTGTGTTCACCGCCCACGAGAAAAACAATGCAGATCCAGAAGCGAATGAATTGGTGGTGCTCGGTGGTCGAGCCACGGTCACTTGATAGCCACTGACCTGGGTCACCGTCACGTTCTCCGTGGTTGGCGTTGTGACCAAACTGCCGTCAGAGTTGTAGCTCGGAGGTGCGACGATTTGCGCGTTGAATGGGACCGGAGGAAATCGACTGGCATCATCGATCTGCAGGATGTTGGTCGAGGGGGTGATCGATGATGTAAGAGACACTCGTTCTCGTGAGAAGGCTTCGTAGGCGGGTAGCCCGAACTTATCGGTCGCTTTCCAAAAGCCATTGGTACTCCATGCAAACAGCGAGTCGCTTGGATGTAGCTGTACCGTTGTACCGTTCACACCCCGCTGAACCGTCAGTTCGGTGATGTTTTCTTTGTCACCCGAAACTGGGTCTCGCATTTCGGTAATGCCAGTGACGAGAACGTATTCACGGTCCCAGTTCCTGCCGTTGATGTGTCCCACTTGCGCTAGAAATGGAAGTGGAGGAAATAGGAGTGACGGAGTTTCGATTCGGACCTTGGTCTCCGTGGTCGATAGCTGATTTCGCGTGGGTATCGTTTTCACTTCTGCTTCGTCGGCCAAATTTCCACCCAAGGACTGAAAACTTCCTCGGACTGCGGGTGGTTGCTTGGATTGGACCGAGGGTTGCCCCGAGAAGATGGAGTTCTCGATGGTCATTGATGGTGAGTCATCCACCCAAGCGCCGTCGCTCAACATTGCCTCGGGTGCCAAGGGAATTCTGGAGAAACTGAACTCTGGTAGTGATTCGTAGCGGGTCCGGAATGTTCGTACGTCGGCTGTGTTTTGGAATATCTTCGCCGTGGTCTGATCTGAGAAACCCGAACCCGCGTACACCTCGGCAGGGAATCGTGAATTGTTATAAAAGGTTGCGCTTTCTAGGATCGTTGTTGGTGTATGCGGATGCACGAAATTGTAGATCGTTTCGGAACCACCCGGGTACAGCGATACTTCTGAGTGGTTGTCCGCGAAGACGGCGTTTGTGACGCTCAGCCCACCCGATACTGCCCATACCTGAAATGGGTACTGGTGCTCTGATGCACGGGTAAGGTTTCGCCCACGAATCACATGGAGGACTGCCCCCTCGATCTTCGTGACGGTCATGATCTCGTTGTCGATCAGAATGTCGAAGGGCAAGTTGTACTTTGCGAACTTGACAGGATCTCCCACCGAGATACGGTTTTGAACGTGGTCGATATAAATCTTGACAGAGGATGTCCTTGGATGCGAGACCGGTTTGGTGCGTTCGACGGTGAGCGACGTTTGAAACCGATTCAAGGCGGTGACTTTGACAACCTCATCACCGATCAATAGTCTCACAGGAAGTGGCAGCGACTCAATGGCCGCATAGCTATGGACGAAAATCTCGGTTTGGTTGGGATCAATGTCCGCAGCGATGGGCAGCACGCTCAACTCGGACTTCTCGATGAACTCATGCACTCCCAAGTTCCGAATCGCTGTCGAGGTCGCATAGAATCCTGCCGTGTTCGACGTGTATTCGATTCTCGAGCCATCGAGCTTCAGATTTCCCGACTGGTTGTAGAGAACGGGAGCCCCAGGTTCGATGCCAGGATGATTATGGTCGAAGCGAGAATTGCTGATTGCCATATCGGCATTCACGCCGCGATTGGTGATGAGCCCGCCGTTTGCGGCTGATATGGTATTGTTTTGGAATTGAACATCGTCGATTCGAACCCAACCGTTTTCATTGACTAAGCCTCCTGCGTTGGTGGCCGTCCCTCCATTGTTCGAGTAGGTGCTGTGAGAGAACGTGAGTTTTCCTGCATAGTCGTTCCGGATTACGCTCGAACCGGCCGTGTCGATGTTGTTGGATAGAACTACATTGTCGAGTGTTGCCGTTCCATTGTTGTACAGGGCACTTTCTCCATAGATTGTGTGATTCGAGAGCGTTGAGTTCCCTCGCATGGTCAGGGTGCCAAGGTTGTAGATCGCGAGTCCTTTGGTGGCGACCCCGGATGCGAGTACTTGGGAGTAACCAGCGTTGGAATCGATCTGCGACGCGCCTTGAATGGTCGTCGTTACACCCGAATTTAGGTGTAAAGATCCGCCCGCAATGTCTGCAAGATTACGGCGGATGATGCTTTGCCCATCGATCGTGATCGTGCTCGGGTTGGCATAGATCGCACCACCTCTCCCGACTGCCGAGTTGTCCTCAATAGTCGACTGCTGATCGACAAGCAATTCTCCGGATTGAACATAAATGGCACCGCCATCCACTGCAGAGTTCAAGGAAATCTTGGATCCGAAAACCTCAACGCGACCGTTCTGGGTATAGATCGCTCCTCCGCGAACCGCTGAATTCTTTCCACTCCATATCGATGAGTTGAGATAAGGGTAGAAAATCTCCGATTGCTTGAGCGTAACGGTACCACCGTCGTTGAAAATCGCACCACCATTCCCGCCATCAAGAGTCGTGCCGTCGGGACTTCGGAAGCCTGCGAGCTTTACCTTTTCAAGTGTCAACGTGGAATTCGGTCCAACTTGAAATGCCCGATCGTTCAAAGCAAAGTACTGAGGGCCCGTCTGTGAATTGGACACCATCCAATTCGCAGTGATTACCGTCGGCGTGTCGTTGCCCAAGACCCTGATGTTTCCCCAGACGTCCAAATCTCCCGTTTGCGAGTTTTGCTCGTTGTTTCCTGAGTTGCTGAGAACAACTTCTGCAATGGTCGGTTCGAAACGGACGATACCTTCCATCTTGTTCAGCGTGGACTGTTCCAAGACGCCAGTCCAGCCAGCAAGATTACTCAGTTCTTTGACCGCAGCGCGCAGCGACACCTGGGAACCGGTTGCCGTCGGATCCGTGTCGACAATTCCATCCGTGGTGGTTGGTGAGGTGTCCAGGGCGTCGTTCGTTACGTTGACGAAGTAGGTACCGAACTCGGTAGCACCGATGTCTACTTGCTTTTGCGTGTCAGACAAGCTTCCTAGATCGGGACCGTCGAGGAACCGGTCGGCTCCGCGTTGGTCGGTTGTTCTTCTGCCGTAACTGCTTCCCCGATCGATTGCGGGACTGGTTGCAACGGGCATCACCGACCGTGTGCGGCCGCCTTGATGGGAGAGCTGGCCTACCGCTCCCCACAGGACGGGCGCCAGGCTTTGCCCTCCGACTTGGTCGCGCAGGTAACTCATCGTCAACAATCCAACCGCAGATCGTGCATTTCCGATTACGTTGAAGCCATGGGAAATGAAAGTGCCGGACGTGTCGGCAATCGAACGATTGTCAACCACAAGCGAATTGCGAAGAACGAAACGACCGGACGTTAGGTTTTGGAGTGTTTCGGAGGTGTTGGTTGACGGAAGCCCGTTTCTTGCCACCGTCGAACTGAACAGCGAAACGGCACCCGTGCCGTAGTTCGAAATCGCGTCCCCTGTGAGGCTCGCGTCATTTTGCGAAAAGGTGCTATTGATGGCAGTCAGCTCGCTCGTGGACGCCAAATAGATACCTCCCCCACGGGTCGCCGTGCTATCTGAAATGGTTGAGTCCACCATGACGATGGAGCCAGTGCCTCCGGCATAGATCGCTCCACCGAGATTCGATTGGCTGTTACGGATTTCGGATCGATCCAACCACAGTTGCCCACTCACGTTGGCAGACGAGCCGTTTGCGGTGGTTGAGTAGGCACCCTGGAGTACCATATTCTCAAGCCGAAGCACACCAGTAGAAGCAACCGTGAAGAGAAGCTTCGACGACGCACTGGGATTCGGGCTGATCACGGTTAACGCTCCCGAGGCCGCACCCCGAATCGTAATGTTGCCGGTGATGCTGGGTAATCCGCTGTCCAGCAATACTGGTTGAGTGATAGTTGGTGAGAAAACAATCAGGTTGGAACCGCCTGCAGCCTGTGCATTATTGATCGCTCGCCGCAGGGACATGGTCGTCGTATTGACCACATCGGAAACGGTGTCCACCGTGTAGGTTTGGTTATAGGTTGTGGTCGGTGGAACAAGGGGAGCGAGCACGTGGAGTCGGTAACTCCCAAAAGTACTGTTGTTCACTCGGCCGGTCAGAGATGTTGGGCTGTAGCTCGCGTTCTCAGCAGACGAGATCCCGATGTAGTAGAAACCTGCAGTCGTCGCCTGAAATGAGACCGATGGATCCACTCCTCCTGACGATGCAGCGGTAAAGAGCTGCGTCCCAGTCGCATTGAAAACGCGAATGCGGGACTGAAGTGTACTGCGGTCTGAGATAAACTCCGAAGCGAGTGCTTCCGCCTGAATATCGATACTCTGGCTGGCCGCGAGATTTACTTTGTAGAAGTCAACATCCTTCTCGCCATTGGAACCATCCCCGAGGTAATTACCCACCGATGCTGGAACTCCAGGAACAAACGTGATGGTGGATGCCGTCGATATCGTTTCGTTTGACTCAGGTGCCAGAGTGCTCGTAACGCCTTCTAGCCGAATTGCGTCTGCAACTAGGTTTCCCACCGATCCGGCCAACCCACTGAGTGTAATATTGACCGCGGTTCCAGTCGATGTGAAGTTCGCAAGGCGTTTCCAGTTGATCCCAGAGGAATAGAAATCATTTGGCGCGACGCTCTGATCCACCGACACCGTCGTGCCCGCAACATTGAATTGGGCGTTGGTTGCGCCATAGTTCTGCGTTCGCCAGTGCGCAGAGACATTATAAATACCTGCCGGTACGGTGAATGTCCAAGTCGCAGTGGAGCCGCTTGCTGCTGGTACCGTCCGAACATCGGATTGCCAACCGTTTCCTGTTTGTGTCCAGGTTCCCGTCGTAGTAAATCCATCGCTTCCATCGTCGATATAGATCCCACCATACGTGTCGGTTCCGACGGACTCGAGTGCATTGAGAACCAGGACGGCGATGGATTGCGTTGTTGTAAGTGTTCCATCGCTTGCTTGGACATTCAGGTTGTAAATGTTGTTGGCACCTACGTCCGTCGGCGCTTCGAAGTCAGGTGCCGTAATGAAGGACAAGACACCGGTATTGGTGATCGCAAACTTAATCGCATCGGCACCCCCAGTGATCGTGTACGTGATCGAAGAATTGGCGTCGACGTCTGCTGCCACCACGGTCGTGACATAGGTGGTCGACTCGTAAGTGGTGACGTTGGTCTGCGAATCTCCGCCGTCGCTGATGATCGTGGGTGTATCGTTCGCGCCCTGGATGACGACGGTTATTTGGGATGACGCCGTAGCATTCGATGAATTCCGAGCTGTGTAGGAAAAGACGTCTGATACGGTCGTGGATGTGTTGCGCAACGCCTGTACGGCCGAAAGAGCGTTGTTGACCGTGTATGTAAACTGTCCGTTTGACGCGATATTAATAGAACCGTAGGCACCGGTTAACGTTGTGCCGACCCCACCGTTGGGGTTACTCACCAGCCCGGCTGCCACGCCGATGACCGTGTTGCCCGACCCGGTATCGTTGGTGAGTACATTGCCAGTCGGGTTCGTCCCTGCGGTCCCATTGTTGACACCACCAGCCTCAGTCGCAATGGCTTGGTCGACGACGGCGACGAATAGGGGTAGGATCGGCTTGTTGACCGCGAACTCCGAAGTGTTTCCTGTAGCGTTTGTCGCGGTAGCAGTCAAAGTTTCGGTTCCTACGTAAACCGTGATGTAGTCGTTCAAGTCGATATTGCCGACAAACGCACCGGACGCGTTTGCTGTGAGAAAGCCGACGTAGCGTTTTCCACTGCCATTCGTGGAACTATTGTCGCTCAAGAAGAATTCGACTCTCGCGTTTGCAAAGATCGATGCTCCGCTTGCCTGAGTCGCCCCAACATAGCCGGTGAGTGTGGCAATTCCGTTGTTCAATGAAATCGTTGAGATGACGGGGGTGTCGATCGATAGGTTGGGATTCCCTGATGTGAGCAAGTCGTCATTGGGGGTTACGCCTGAAGGAGGGTCATTTGGTGCAATGAGATCGATGCCCAGTTTGGCATTACCGTAAATCGCGTTTCCTTGAATGGCGTTTCCGATTGATGGACCTGCAATCGTGATCCCTTCATTCAAATTACTGGAGATCGTGTTCTGGCTCGCTAAGATCGTTCCTCCAATCGTATTGAAACTCGAATTCTCGATGGAAATACCTACCGAATTCCCGATGCTGACTAATCCCGATGCACTTAGTCCTATGAAATTGCCTAAGACCACGTTCGAGTTCGAGGATATTTGGAGCGAGATCCCAGCTCCAGTATTTCCTGAGACGAGGTTTCGGTCCGCTGCGGAAACACCACCGATCGTGTTGCTGCTGCCACCGATTACGCTAATGCCGACACCGTTAGGAGACGATACCGTCCCGGCGTTCGTCAATCCGATGAAGTTACCAGCGATGGTGTTGCTCGAGCTGCCAACAAAAACGCCCGATGTTCCAAATTTTTGGATTCCAAGGCCCCGGATCGAGCTCCCGCTACTTCCACTACCCAACGTCAGTCCACTCGCGCTGAGCCCAGCGCTAGTTCCATCAAGCCCAATCAAGATCGTTGCATTACTTGATGTCGTGCTCGTGTTTGCCGATGCGCCCGATTGCGAATATCCATTAATGATTACTGGGCTCGTCAAAACAGGGAGCGCACCCAGCCCGGACGATCCCACCATGATGATAGACCAAGTCGCGGATCCTCCCCCGCCTCCACCAACTCCGATGCCAACTCCGATTCCACCGCCCTCGTCCCCGCCACCGCTCGTTGGTATCGCGAAGTTGATTGTATCCAGACCAGATGTATTGTTCGCGGCTATGATTGCTTCTCGAAGGCTTACCTGCCCGTCAGGCCCCTTGTTGAACGCCAGCCAGCTAATATTGTAGGTGGGATCCGAGACTATTTCGCTGTCGTTGTTATCAGCGAATGTTGTGACACTGACCGTCGCAAGTAACCTTCGATCTTCGAGGGGCTCCAGAATAAGTTTTCGCCATTCCGATCGACGATGACGATTCTCGCGTGATTTCGCTACCATTCGATGGTTACGGCCTTGCATGGGCTACTCCTTGTGTCTTGGTTCACCGGCAAGTGAAATTTGCCATATCAAGGTTAACGCATGGTGAATGCGTCCTGCACGGGGATTTCGCCGCATCGTGCGGCGAAGGTTTATCGCATACCACCAAAGTCGGAATGGAAGGGAGCAGTCCCTTGTAGAGGGCCGCTCCGAATTCCGACTTCGGGCTTCACGACACTCGGGTTGCCATCGGTTGCGATGGTAACTGTCAGTGCCGTTTGTTATCGCGACGTGTGGACTGGCATGCGTTTGCATAGCCAACTGCGTTGCCGAGGTGGTCGAATCCAGGTATGCGTCCGGTTCCAACGT
>CAZACJ010000086.1:0-16125 GCA_964483385.1 uncultured Pirellula sp.
GGATTGGTCGCGGGTTTGTTCGGATCTTGTGCGATGCTGTTGGATGTGTAGGCAGCAAGGCCAAGGAGCAGAGTGATCGCATGGAATAACCGAGCGAAATTCAGTTGACTGGAGACTTGGCTAGTTGAAAAAAGTTGCATGCTTGAACTCCGGGAAAGGGACGACGATCAATAAGCAAATGGTCTATGGAACAAAGCGAGTGCGGCTTCGGATCGCCGCATTCGATTGGTCGACTAGATGCCAGTGTAATAGATTCCTTGGTTAGTGTAATAGATTCTTTGTTCAGCGGATAACAGCTTGATTCCCACCTTGGCGTTTTGCTTCGTACATGGCAAGGTCGGCTTGTTGAAACCATGCTCTCGATCCGTAGTTGTTTTCCGTATGGCCTTTTATTGTATGGTTTGTTGTTTGATCGCTGTGCGTGTGCGTTACTGGGGGGATAAGGTCTGCGAAGTTCTTGGCACCCGCGCTGCAAGTGAGAGAAATGGTAACTTGTGAGCACGGAAGCGGGGTATTATTTAGGTCCTCGAGAAAACGATGAAGTTTGTCGTGAACCTCTGATGGATTGGACTTGGTTATCACAGCGAATTCTTCTCCACCAATTCGAAATAGTCTCGCGCTGGCAAATGCATGTCTCAGTCGCATGGAGAGTTCGGTGAGGGCTTGGTCGCCGATCTGGTGCCCGAACTGATCATTTACGTGTTTGAACTGATCGACGTCTAGGACAATCATCCAGAGATCCGAGCAAGCGGTGGGGTTTTCGGTAGCTTGGCGATCCAAGGATTCGAGAAATTGGTTCCAGGCTCGCCTGTTTTGCAGTCCGGTAAGAGGGTCGCTCAGAGCGGTTTCTCTGGCGTCGATAAGGTCTCGTTGCAGTTTTTGATTAGAGGTTTGCAATGCATAAGTCCAAAGGGCGAGAGCAATGGTGCAGAGGGAAATCAGAAGGATGGCAATCCAGAGTGAGGTAACCAGTGGGGTAGTCAAAACTGCGGTCCACACGGTTGAGATTCCTCGTTAGATAGCTCCGAAGCGTCGTTCACGTTTACCGTACTCGGCGACTGCGGCGTAGAGGTCTTCTTTCCCGAATTCTGGCCAAGCTTTATCGGTTACGAGAAGTTCTGCGTAACTGATTTGCCAGAGCAAGAAATTGCTGATGCGCATTTCCCCACTGGTGCGAATTAGTAAATCGGGGTCGGGGTAGTCACGGGTATAGAGGTGCTTTGCGATGGTGGTTTCATCGATGGCATCGACGGACAGTGTACCTGATTGGGTCTCAGATACGATTTCGCGAACCGCATCGACGATTTCTTGTCGGGAGCCGTAGTTGATGGCGAGGATTAAGGTTTGTTTCGTGCCACCTTTGCACTTCTCGATGGCTAAGTCAATTGCTTGTATGACATCTTGTGAGAGGCCTGTTCGTCGTCCGATGACTTGGAGTCGTACGCCGTTCTTGATGAGGCGTTCGGTTTGATTCGCAAGATAGGTTTTTAGGAGGCCCATGAGGAAGTCGAGTTCTTCCTTGGGGCGTTTCCAGTTTTCGCTGGAGAAGGCGTAGAGGGTTAGGTATGGGATACCGAGTTCCCCGCAAGCGGTCAGTGCGGCTTCGACGGAATTAGCACCTTGTCGGTGTCCTTCGATTCGTGGCAAGCCGCGAGCGCGAGCCCAGCGACCGTTTCCGTCCATGATAATGGCGATGTGCTTGGGAAGGCGAGTTGGGTCGATCGACTTGGAAAGGTCTTGTTCAGACCGATTTCCTTTTCGCCTACTGAAGATGCCCATGGGACGGATTAGTTTCCACCACAACGGTATTAGATTAGGAATATCGTTTGTTCGCGATCGGGGCCAACGGATAGGACCCCTAGGGGGACGGAGATCAGTTCAGAGATTCGATCCATGTAGCGTCGAGCGTTGCTTGGGAAATCTTTGAGGGAGCGAACGGTGGAGACATCATGGTTCCAACCGGGGAGTGTTTCATAGATGGGCTTGCAGCGGCGTAATTGTTCGGTTTGACATGGGAGTCGTTCCACCCGCTCGCCATCGATCTCGTAAGCGACGCAGACCTTGAGTTCATCGAAGTGGCTCAGCACATCGAGCATCATCAGGGAGAGGTAGTCGGCACCGCTGAGTCGAGCGGTGTAACGGACGGCGACTGCGTCGAACCAACCACATCGTCGCGGTCTGCCGGTGGTTGTACCGTATTCACGACCGATCTCACGAATTTTGTTTCCGGTTTCGTCGAGGAGTTCGGTTGGGAAAGGGCCGCCGCCGACCCGTGTTGAGTAGGCTTTGGCTACGCCGATCATGCGTTTGATAGCGCGTGGGGGAACACCTGAGCCACTGCAGACCCCAACTCCCGATGCGTTGCTACTGGTGACGAAGGGGAAGGTACCGTGATCGATATCGAGCAGGGAGCCTTGGGCTCCCTCCATGAGGAGATGTTTTCCAGCGTCGAGTTGGTCATGGAGGAAGTAGGTGGTATCGCAGATCATATCGCCGAGCGATTGAGCCCAGCGTTGGCACACTGCGGTGATTTTTTCAGCGTCGAGATCGGCGATTTCTTCTGGAGAGAGAAGTGAAGCGAGAAGCGTTCGTTTGGCCGTGACAATTTCTTCGATTCGGCTTGGGAGATCTGGTCGAACGAGATCAGCCATTCGCATGGCGTAGGTTCGTCCAACTTTGTCGCGGTAGCATGGACCGATACCTCGATTGGTCGTACCGATGCTTTCACCGCTAACGACGGTTTTGTTCATTGCCCGGTCTTCGAGAAGGTGCCAGGGCATAACGACGTGTGCGCGTTCGCTAATTTTGAGATTTTTCCGTGGGGAGATACCCCGTCCTTCCAATCCGCTGAGTTCTTGGATCAGCATGTTTGGTTCGATGACGACGCCAGGTGCGATCACATTTTGGATTTGAGGTGCGAGGATGCCGGAGGGGACGTGGTGAAGTTTGTAAACTTCTTTGCCGCTGACGACGGTGTGGCCTGCATTGGCTCCGCCTTGGTAGCGGACGACGACATCATGTTTGGGTGCGAGGAGGTCTACGAGTTTCCCCTTGGCTTCATCGCCCCATTGCAAACCGATTACGCAAGTCGCTGGCACTAGAGTATCTCACCGAAAAAGTGGCTTGGAAAAGGTCTAGAGTCTATGCCCCAAGGGCTTGATGCGTCAAGGGTTACCCCCGTCCACCTTCACAACAGGTTTCGCAGATGCGGTGGCATTTCTCGCAGTGGAATTTTGCACGGATTTCGATCAACTTGCCACCGCAGACTGGGCAGCAGGGGATGGTAGAAGATTCCAAGGGAATTGTTGTGCGAGTTGTTTGTGCGTTTCGCGATGAAGCTTGATCTTCATTTTGAGGGGGATAGGAAGAGCGTGCACTGTGGGGGGATTGGGAATCTTTGGATTCCATTGGGATAGCTCACTATTTGTGTTGCGTTCTTAAAGCGGGGTCGATTGGCTTTTTCGAAGCGGGTATTCCTGGCTTTTTCCATACAGGATTCCGATTACCATTACAAATTCCGAAGCTTTTTTACTTTAGAAACCTATTTGGTGCCAGTCCACGCGGCATCGAAACGTGAAGCGAGTTCCGTCCGCATGTCAACAAAGAATTCAGTAGGTGAGCGCGCCGGTGGGGCTCAACTGCGAGCGTTTCCCGGGGTGGGGAAATTTGTCATATCAATCGTTTTGATTTTGCATTTTTTCTTGATTGCCTTGGTGTATTTCTCCAACAACAGTCTCAAGCGGATGCCTTGGGCGGACGACCTGCTGCAACGAACGCAGCTTTATACGATTCCGTTAGGGTGGTACACCGAACTGGCACCGATGTCATTGATTGGTTCGGAGATGTACGAGCGACCTGTAGAAGTTTCGATCAAATCCGATGCGCAGAGCCAAGTCTGGAAGGAGTGGGGCGGGCCGGGACGCGGGGATGCACGCTGGCGAAGGCTGATGCAAGTTGCGGGGGCGTTGGCGATCAATGGAGATGAGGAAGGTTTGGCCCTGCTCGGATTGTCTTTGGTCAAACAGGGGAAGCGTTCGGGGATGGAGATCGAAAGAATACGATTGGTCGGCAAGGGGGCCGATGCTGTTGGGGCAGAGCAAGAACCTGAAACCTTGTTTGAGGCGACCGTGGTTGTGTTGGGGGATGGAGAGGTCACGCTGGTCCCGACGATTGAGTCGACCAGAACGGTGCCAGTAATGCCCACCAACGGTAATCGATAAGTTGGTGATCGGTAAGTTAGGGATCGAAAAGTGTAGGGATCGAAAAGTTACAGAGCCGAATGTGGCAGACAATCGGCGTCGGGGATCTTGGTAGAAGTCGAGTGGTTCAGAAAGCCAAAGAGTTATGGGAATGAATCGAAGTGAAATGCCTTGGACCTTGGATTTCTATCGCGGTCTGGTGCAGGGTTGGAACGGGTATTGGTTTACTCCGCGATCTTCGATGGTCAACGGATGGGTACGCATCGCGTTGGGGCTAGTGATGGTGTTGCAATTTGTTCAGCATCTCGCTTGGGTGCCGACTTGGTTGACGAGCGATGGTTGGTTAGACGAAAGCACTGGACTGTATTTGATCGGTGACGGGATGGAGGGGACAGGAAGCGACTATCGCTGGTCGTTGCTTTATCGATGGGGCATTTCGACGGTGGCTTGGGCGGTCTGTCTTGCGGGGCTACTGGCTAGTGTTGGGATGGTTGTTGGGATAGGTGGGCGGTGGGTTGTGCTATTGGTATGGGTGTGTGTGATGATGATTCATCAGCGGGCCCCTTGGTTAACGCTTCCTGCGGAGAGTTTGCAAAGTGCCGCACTTCTTTATTTGTCACTTGCTCCGGGGCCGGCATTTCAATTTGTCGCCAAGGGGCGTGAGGCGGTGCCCGAGGGGGGGCGAGAAGATAGGAGTGTTCTGGCAAACCTTGCGTTGAGGTGTATGCAAGTCCATTGGATCCTTTGGTTAGTTTTGTCGACGGCGAGCATGCTACAGCAGGACGCTTGGTGGACGGGGCAAGCGGTAGCTGTGTTGTCGGAGCAGGGTGCGGGGCTGTTGGGAGCGGTGCCACGAGGAAGTGAATGGGGGCAGATTTTCTCCTTGGGGATTTTGGGTTCTCAGGTGTTAACGGCGTTGTTTTTAGTCAACCCGGGGACTTGGCGATTCGCGTTTTTGAGCACGATCTTGTTAGGTTCATTGCTCGTGTTGGTAGCGGGGCAGTGGGTATTAGCGGCGATGGGTTTCGTGTTCCTTGTTGCTTTTCTTGGGAACGCAAGCCCGTCGGATGGGGGAACTTGAGGCGTGCGGTGAAATTCGTGCTACAATTCGCCGATTCATGCCGCCACATCATCGAGTTCATGATTCTTCCAAGATAGGAATGAGAAATGGAAAAACCGGGAGTACCTATCGCAACTTCGCTTGAGTCGTCTGGGGATATTCAGGAACGGCAGAGCTTGGAAAGCGTGCAGTCCGACAAGTATTCTTCGGATCGCCGACGGTTCTTAGGAGGTAGCGTTGTCGGTGGAGCCATGGTGCTGCTAGGGGGAAAAGCGATGATGGGTGCTCAAGGGCAACCCAATACCATTACAACAACAGAGACCATAAACACAGCAGGAGTCCCAGCCTTGAAGTACTGTTTAAATACGAGCACCATTCACGGTGAAGTCGTTCCGATTGTCGATCAGGTGACGATTGCGCAGAAGGCTGGATATGACTCGATGGAGATTTGGCTACGGGATGTAGACAAGTACACTTCCGGTGGAGGCAGTTTGAACGACCTTCGCAAGCGAATCTCGGATGCGGGTTTAACGATTGAGAGTTCGATTGCATTTGCACCTTGGATCTTGGCCGATCAAGCGGCGCATCGCAAGGCGTTAGAGCAGGCCAAGCGAGAGATGGAGATCGTTGTTGCTCTTGGTGGCAAGCGGATTGCAGCCCCGCCGGCGGGAGCGACCGATGGTGAGCTTGTGGATCTAAATGTATCTGGGGAACGATATCGAGCGTTGTTGGATTTAGGACGCCAAGTGGGATGTCTACCACAGTTGGAGGTATGGGGATTTTCGAAGAATCTCTCGAAGCTTTCGGAAGTGTTGCATGTCGCAGCCGCAGCGCAGCATCCCGATGCGTGTGTGCTTCCTGACGTGTATCACTTGTACAAAGGTGGCTCGAACTTCAAGGATCTTGGGTTGCTTGCAGGCAACAAGATCCATGTGTTTCATATGAACGATTACCCAGACATGCCTCGAGACAAGATCACCGACGCAGATCGTGTTTATCCTGGAGATGGGATTGCACCGATTGGGGATATTCTCAAGACGGTGATCGCAAGTGGTTTCAAAGGAGTTCTGTCGTTGGAGCTATTCAATCGCGAGTACTGGAAAATGGACCCGCTTGAGAATGCAACGATCGGATTAAAGAAGATGAAGAGCGTGATCCCTGCGCTGTAGTGCGGGGATGGTGCAGAACATCCTAATGGAAGTCATCCTGAAGGGGTTGGTTTTCTGAGGGATGTGTTTGGAGTAGATAGTCACAAGTAACGAAATCGATAGTTTAGCCCAAGCCATTGGCCCATCGCGTGGCCTAAGAGGAGATTTGGATGAGTCAGAACTCGAGCGAAAAGAATCCGTATGAGGCGGGAGCCAATCTGGAAGGTGGGTTATCGCAGGGCGGTGCGGCGATTGCCGACGGTCATGTGGCGCCGCCGTCAGGTGAGTTCTTGGGACATCCAAGTTCCTTGTGGATGTTGTTTTCCACTGAGTTTTGGGAGCGATTTTGTTATTACGGCATGCGGGCCATCTTGGCCGTATATGTCGCCGAGACCTTCTTTGGGCATTTGACTGCTGAGAAAGCAAAAGAAGAAGCATCTCTGACGTATGGTGGCTACACCTCGTTGGTATATGCCACTGGGATTCTTGGTGGATTTGTTGCCGACCGACTGCTTGGTTACCAGCGGTCGATCTTACTCGGTGGTTTGTTGATGGCGTTGGGGATGTTTACGCTCTTGTTCGAGAACTTGACCGCCTTCTTGATCGGCCTTTCGATCATTGTGGTAGGCAATGGGTTATTCAAGCCGAACATTTCTTCGATGGTTGGCAAGTTGTATGCGCCGGGTGACGCGAGGCGGGATTCTGGGTTTACGATCTTTTACATGGGGATCAACATGGGGGCGTTCTTTGCGCCGATTGTTTGTGCTTCGTGGATCGGAGCGACCTATGGGTTGAAGTACGGATTCTTGGCCGCTGGCATTGGAATGATTCTTGGTATCATCATTTTCCATTTTCGGTCAGGGATGTTAGGTGCTGTGGGACAGGCACCTGCAGAGCATCAGGGTATGGGGCAAACGATCAAGGTGCTTGTGGGCTCGGCGTTGATGGTACCGGTGATTTATTTTTTGCTCAGTCAAAGCGATATCCTTGGATTCGTTCTGATTGCATTAATGATTGGTTTGGTTGGGTACTTTATCTACAGCGGTTCCAAAAGTGGCGATGCGGTGCAGTTGCAGCGCTACATGGCGATGATGATTTTGTTTGTTGCAAACATTTTGTTCTGGGCGTTGTTTGAGCAAGCCGGGTCATCGTTGAACTTCTTAGCGAAGGACTACGTCGATGCACCGTTTAACTACTCCGTGTTCCAGAGTGTCAACGCTTTGTTTATCGTTGCCTTAGCTCCCGTATTTGCGATGTTATGGCCGGCGTTGGAGAAGGTGCGAGCGAACCCGTCGATTCCGCGAAAGTTTGCAATTGCGTTGATTTTGGTGGGATTTGGCTTTTACGTTTTGGTGTTGGCGATCCAAGCATTAGGGCCAGACCCAGATCCCAAAACAGCAAGGATTCACTGGTTGATTCTGACTCTGACTTACTTGATCCACACGATTGCGGAGTTGTGTTTATCGCCGATTGGTTTGTCGATGGTGACCAAGCTCGCGGCTCCGAAGGATGTTGGATTGGCGATGGGTGGATGGTTCTTGTCGACCGCTTTGGCGAACTACGCAGCAGGTGTGATTGCTTCGATCGCCTCCGGTGGTGGTGGACATGAAGAGGCCGCAGGTTCGCTAGCGCAGTACGCTACGGTGTTTAATTACCTTTGGTGGACCAATTTGGTCGTCGGTGTTTTGTTCTTCCTAGTTGCACCGATGGTGAACAAGCTGATGCATGGCGTAAAGTAGTACTTAGGTAGTTCCAATTGATAGTGAGGAAATCATGTCGAACCAGAGCCCATCCGACTTTAAGCCCTACATAGCGGATGAGGCTCAGGTAGAAGAGTTGACATGGTTTCCGATCATCATGGGAGCGTTGCTGGGAATTATCTTTGGCGCTTCGTCGATGTACTTGGTGTTGAAGGTGGGGTTGACCGTATCTGCATCGATCCCCGTCGCTGTGTTGTCGATCACTTTGTTTCGGGCGATCAGTCGAGCGTTTGGGATTCGCAAGACAACGATTCTTGAGAACAACATTGTGCAGACGACGGGTTCTGCTGGTGAGTCTTTAGCGTTTGCGGTCGGATTGATCATGCCCGCACTGTTGCTCTTGGGCTTTGATATCGACGTGATTCGAGTGATGACGATCAGCGTTTTTGGCGGGTTACTTGGGATCCTGCTGATGATTCCGTTGCGGCAGTCATTTATTGTGCAGCAGCATGGCAAGCTGACGTTTCCTGAGGGACGAGCGTGTGCGGAGGTGTTGATTGCCGGAGAGAAGGGTGGCGCAACCGCTTCGATGGTTTTCTCGGGTTTTGGAATCGGGTTTGTTTATCAGTTCTGCATGCAAGCGGTCCATTTGTGGGGGGATTTCGTCAAGCTTTCATTGCAGAAAGTGGTTGGGCTCAAGGGGGCTTCGTTGTCGATGGAGTTATCCCCGAGTCTCTTGGGGGTAGGATATATCATTGGTCCTAGGATCGCGAGCATCATGGTTGCGGGTGGTGTGTTGGCTTATCTCGTGATCAGTCCATTGATCGTGTATTTTGGAGAATCGCTTCAGACTCCGGTTGCTCCTGGTACTCAGTTGATCAAGGACATGGGAGAGGATCAGATTCGCAACAACTACATCTTGTACATCGGTGCGGGAGCGGTTGCAGCGGGCGGGATTTTGAGCATGCTGAAAGCGATGCCAGTGATCTTGGGTGCTATGTTCACGAGTTTTCGTGATTTGACATCCAAGTCACAAGCCAATGGGATGTTATCGAAACGTACGGAGCGCGACTTGCCTTTGGGGATCGTGTTCGTAGCGAGTTGTCTTTTGGTTTTGGCGTTGATGATGGTGCCGCAGTTGGGTTTAGGATTTGGATTTACTGGGATGGTGGCGGCCCTGATGATTGTGGTGTTCGGATTTTTGTTTGTTACCGTGGCGTCGCGATTGACTGGTGAGATTGGTTCGTCGTCGAATCCAATTTCAGGGATGACGGTCGCAACATTGTTGCTTACTTGTTTGATCCTATTGGTACTGGGTAATTACGGATGGGTGCAGATCGATAAAGAGATCAAGCTTACTGCGTTAACGATCGCAGGGGTGGTGTGTATCGCTTCGTCGAATGGTGGTAGTACAGCACAGGCGCTCAAGACGGGGCATTTGGTGGGGGCGACACCCAGGTCGCAGCAGATTGCAATATTGATTGGGGCATTGACCAGTGCGTTGGTGGTCGGACTGGTATTGTTGGCGATGAACGAAGCGAATTCGACGTACAGCAAGAAAGCGGTGGAGGGATTCCAGCAGGTACAAGTACCGGTTGATGGATTATCGAAGGACACCGTGCATTCGGGGCCTTATGCGACGGACAAGTCCGAGTATTACGTGCTGAATCTCGGAAGGGCGGAGGTCGATCAAGCGTTACCGCCGGGCCGATATCTTTTGGATGGGAATGGGGTTCCAGCGTATTTGGTGGATCCGGCGATCAACGGAAAACTCAAGGAGGATGATTTTGGAAATGACGTCACGAAAAATAAGTTTGATGCGCCGAAGACTGTATTGATGCAATTGATCATCGACGGGATTTTGGATCGTCGTTTGCCGTGGAGTTTGGTGTTAATTGGAGTTTTGATTGCGGTGACGTTGGAGTTAAGTGGCGTGGCGAGTTTGCCGTTTGCTGTTGGGGTGTATTTACCGTTAGCGGCATCGACGCCGATTTTTGTTGGTGGGGTGGTGCGATGGATGATCGACGCGGCGCGTAAGGGGGCGGATCAAGAGGATTCTAGTCCTGCGATGTTGTTGAGTTCTGGATACATTGCTGGGGGTGCGATTGCTGCGGTGTTGATCTCGTTTATGAACTTTCAGCCGAGTTGGATCGCGGCTGTGGATGCGAAAGGATACTCATGGTTCCCAGCCGCGTTGCATGATCGGATGGACTTGTCGTTGCTGAGTTTCTGCGTGTTAGCGATCATACTTTTGGTTGTGGGATTGGTGGGATCGAAGAAATCCGATACGGTTCGGAACTGAGCGATGGGTGGAGCGAACCGCGTGAAACTTTGGGGCTGGTTTCGCGAAGGCTTTCGGTATGTATGGCCGTCACCATGGACGGCGTTTGGGTTGTTATTTGTTTTGGTGCCGTGGCGAGGGGATCGGGAGATCATCCGATACGGTGGAACGATTGGGGTGGTCGGCCCAGCGATTGAGAGACTGTTAAAGAAGGCTTGGGTGCCAGGTGGGGCAGCGGCATTGACGTTGGGTCATACCATTTTGGCGGTGGACAAGGAGACGTTCTATGGGACTTGGACGCATGAGGTGGTCCATGTCCGGCAGTATGAACGCTGGGGAGTCTTCTTTATCCCGGCTTATTTGCTCAGCAGCGTTTGGGTTCGTCTGCGCGGCGGGGACGCTTATTGGGATAACCCCTTTGAAGTACAAGCCCGCGAGGAGGACAGTCGGCAGATCTACGGTCCTTCGCGGCAAGAGGATTAAGGGGGGGGGACGTTTGGCAGATTGGATCTGCCGATCTGTCTCTTAGCGAACAAGTGCATGCACTTAGCGAACGAGTGCAGGCTCTTAGCGAACAAGTTCAGGCAAGTACTTCACTGGGATAGTTCCGCAGTTGAGGACTTGTTCGTGAAACTCTTGGAGGTGGAATTGTTCGCCACGATTTCGTTGTACGGATTGGCGAAGGTTGTAGAAAGCTGTTCGGCCTACGAAGTAGGTCGAGAGTTGGCAGGAGCTTTGTTTTGCTCGTTGAACTTTACCGAACGCTTCAGCTTCGGATTGGTAGCCTCTTCCCACGAGTAGTTCCATCGCTTGTTCGTCGGTCATTTCCGTGCAATGCATGGAGTGGTCGAGGATCGCGTTAAGGACGGCTCGTAGGTAGAACTTCAGTTGGTGCAATCGCAGGGCGAGGTCACCGTTCCCGTAGCCTTGATCGAGCATCATTTGTTCGGTGTAGACAGCCCAACCTTCTGCAAAAACACCGGAGGATAGGATTTTGCGAACCGGGGATTTCACTCGATTCGAGTAATCGAGTTGGACGTAATGTCCTGGGTATGCTTCGTGAATCGTGAGGATTTGAAGCATATACTTGTTGTATTCTTTGAAGAATGCATCGCGTCGTTCTTGGGGCCAATCGGAGGGAGGTGGAGCGATGGCGTAAAGGCTTTTTGCGTTTGGATCGAGTGCGGGTGCAGGGTTTAAGTAGGCGGCTGAGAATCCGCGTTGGAATTCGGGCATTTCAATGATGTCGCATTGATCCGGATCCGGGAGGGTAAGGATTTTTTTGGCGCGAATCATTTCCTTGATCGCATCGACCGTTTTCTTGGCATCGACGACAAGGGTTTCTGGGGTTCCGTGTTCTTTGGATAGTTCTGCGAGAACGCGGCGTATGGTTTCTCGTCGTCCGAGTTCATCGTCAGGTGGAAGGGTAGCGTTTGGGAATGTTGTGTACCAAAGTTGTTTTGCGACGTAGTACATTTCGCGTTCGACGCGGTCCGCTTCTGAGTTTGCTGCTGCGATGACTTGTTCGGCGGTTAGTCCGGCATCGAGTTCGAGCAAGAGTTTCTGCGAGAATTTCTCTTTGCCGATGCGCCAAGTTCCTTTGGAGCGGGGCAAGACGTCTTGTTCGAGGAATCGTTTGTATTCTTTGAGCGCCGCGGCTGCATTTCGGCAGGGAGTTTGCAGGGGGCTCAGTTGTGGGGATTCTTCTGCGAGTGAGAAGATATCGCTTTCGTAGAACGCGATTGCGCCATCGGTACGTTTGATTGCGATTTCGGTGAGGATCTTTGGTGGTGTGCCAAGGGAGGCCTTTGCGGCTTCGACAACCTTTGGGATTTCAGCGATACGTTTCGCTGCGTTCTCGACGTTGCGATGTTTTGGCAACGTGGATTGGGTCAGTAGGGTAAAGACACTATCGGAGGCGTAGGTCAGGTAGGTGCGAGGGTCATTGGCGAAGTCGTTGAGTTCCGTGGCTTGCCAGACTCGGTATTCGAGCGTGTGCTTCCAGATCTCCAGATCGATTTGTGAGTTGCGGGATAGTTGTTTGGCGTCACCGTATTTTTTATTGAGTTGGTTTAGGGTATCTCGGTCGTGCTCGATGTCCGCTGCGCGAGCTTTGGGGGACAGGTCATCGAGAAGGTGATCATAATCATGATTTCCCATGTAGGTGGCGAACATAGGATGCCGCTGGCATTGATCTTCGAGCCAGTTTTGGAAGTCCGTTGCGAGGGATTCATCGCTGACTTGGAAAAGATTGGCCGCAGTGGCACTTTGAGCAGTGGCACTTTGAGCAGTGGCACTGTGATGAGGAAGGCAAGTGGTAGTTAGAGCCGTTGTTGGGAGGGAGGCCAGGAGTAGGGTTCGAAAAAATTGACGCGTGCTAGAGCATTTACGCATACTACAGGACTCCTTTGGAGCTTGGGATACCGGGTTGTCTTGGGTCGATTTCGATCGCTTGTCGAATGGCGCGGGCTGCGCCCTTGAAGATCGCTTCGGCGATATGGTGAGTGTTTCGCCCGTAGTGCAGGAGCACGTGGAAGTTGCATTGGGCATTGGCTGCGAAAGCTTGCCAAAAGTCTTCGACGAGTTCGCTGTCGAACTCACCGATTTTTTGGGCAGGCATGGGGGCTTGGAAGACCAAGTAACTACGGCCGCTGAAGTCGACGGCGATGGTAGCGAGGGTTTCTTCCATGGGTAGCACGATATGACCGTAGCGTCGGATACCTGATTTAGTGCCGAGGCAATCCCTAAAGGCTTGGCCGAGGCAGATACCGACATCTTCGGTGGTGTGGTGAGCATCGACGTGGGTATCACCGACCGCTTTGACTTCGAGATCGATGAGAGAATGTTTTGCGAAGAGGACCAGCATGTGGTCGAGGAAGCCGACACCGGTTTGGATGTTATTTTGGCCGGAGCCATCGAGGTTCAGACGCAGGGAGATTTGTGTTTCTGCGGTTTTTCGGTCGAGTTGGCTAGTGCGATGCGATTGCATGGAGGGAATCGAGCGGGAGCTCGTTGGGTACGGAGAAATGGATTCGAGCCGGGTAGTCACGGAATCGAGGGATCCATTATTTCACAAACCGCTCGATCTCAACAGTCGAGCGGATTGGCAATTCCGGTTTCTCTTTTTTTCGTACCGGTTTTAGGAGCCGTAGCGGGTTTAAGGTCGCTGCGGTGCACCGGCGGAAGCGGATTACTTGCGATTTGCCAAGCTATCCCGGATTTCTCTTAGCAGGAGGATGTCTTCACTTGGGGGGGCCGGGGGTGCATCGGCTTTGGCTTTATCGAATTTTGCTTTGGCCGTGTTAAGCAGTTTGACCATGAGGAAGATCGCAGCAGCGATGATGAGAAAATCGATGATCGATTGAAGAAACGCGCCATATGCGAGGGTGGGTGGTTCGACCTTTACTCCTTCGGGAACGGGGGGAGTGTAGTTGAGTTTGGCGATATCGATCCCTTTGGTTAGGAAACCAACGACAGGCATGATCAAGTTTTTGACGAGGGAGTCGACAATTTTGCCGAAGGCACCACCGATGACAACGCCTACGGCGAGGTCGATGACATTGCCTCGCATTGCGAAGTCTTTGAATTCTTGAAACAGGCCCATAGTGAACTCCTTGAGGGTGTAATGAAACGGATGTGTAGTGTATCGGGTTTGTAAGTGGCGCACTGAACGCCGATCGCATTAAGGCTGCCGACTTTGGGAGTGGAATGTATAGGAACGAGCCTTGGAGTAGGATGAGCAAAAGTACTTCGGATTTGAGGTTGGTATCAAGAGGGAACTTATGTCGCGTGGACTTGATTTTGCGCGCGGCCTTTTGCTATTAGCAGAGGGTTATGGTTCGACGATTTATCAAAACAAAGCCGCTGCATGAGCGGACACGCAAAGCGTTAACGAGGGCGGGACTGCTCGTGGGCGGTGCTGCGCCGTTTTTGATAGTGGTGATTGCAACGTTGTTGTATTGGTCGCCGGCTGTTCAGTATCAGATGAAGCGGAGTTGGGAGTCGCGAGTTGGTGCAAATTTGGGGATGCGGATTCGTGCTGGCTCATTGAAGTGGATGACTTTTGAGCAGTTTCGCGCGGAGGATGTAGTAGCATTTCATCCTGAGACCGACGCGCCCTTGGTGAAGGTGCGGCGGTTGGACGGATTGATGAAACCGAACGGTTGGTCGTTGATTTTAGAGGATCCTGTACTGGATGCCGATCAGTTGGAACCGGCGCTGCAGTTGTTGCACGATGGGTTTTTATGCAAGCCGCAGACACGTGAGACGATGCTTGCTCTTTCTGTGCCGAATGGTTTTAGTTTGCATCGAGGAGGCGAGCATACACAGCTTGGGCATATTGAGTTATTAATGAAGCCAACGGAGGCACAGTCGTCATTGATAGCCAAGTTTTCGTTTGTTGATCAGCCGTTTGGGGAGGTGCAATTGCAGGTGGTTCGAAGTCATGCCCCAGAGAATTTGTCGACGAGTTTGGAGATACAGTCTGCCAAGTCGTGGATTGGATTATCGAACTTTCATAGTTGGTTGCCGGTGCTTCGGAATTTCGGGGAGGACGCCAAGTTCCGTGGGTTGGTGCGTGCAAAGTGGGGGGGGGTGGACTCAGATGCGATGTTTCAGGGGCAGCTTGATCATTTGCGGATGGGGGATTTGACGGCTTCTTTTGGTTCGCCGTTGCGTGGTGTGGGGTTGGCGAGTTTTGAGCGTTTGAACTTGCGGAACGGTCAGATTTTGTACGCGAAGGGGAAATTGGAAGTCGCAAATGGGAGCGCGAACACGGCGTGGCTCAAGAGGGCCTCGCAATGGCTACAGCTGCCATCGAATTGGCAGACGCAGTTGCAGGAAAGTCAGAATATTGAGGCTTTTGCGGCGGGGTTCGAGATTAGCGACGAGGGGTTAAGGCTACAGGGGTTGTTGCCCGGGCCGGGTCAGTGGCCGCCGGTGGCGATTCAGTTAGGACAAGGAACGGTGTGTACACCTAAGGAGGTTCTGCCGTTGACCCATTTGGTAGCGGCCGTGCAAACGACTTCCGGGTCGGAGGTCGATTTGAACGCAATGCAGCTTGCCGCTATGCTACCGTGGCCTGGACAAGAGAAGTCAGTGGGGGGGGAAAAGCCCCCTTCATCACGGATAACACGCCGTTGGGAGGACTCCAAGGTGCGTTAATGAGGCATTTTCTGCCTTTGGTGGTTGGAAAGCCCAGAAAATCCGTTGGATTCATCTTCCATCAGACGGGGGCTTTCGCGACAATACGTCCATGTTAAAACAAACGGTCTGGAGAGGATATTCCAGCTGGCTGATCACCCTTGCTCAAGAATCGGAAATCTATGTCGGACGCAAAACTCCTTGGTGAAGCGGACCCTTCGGTGCTCGTCGCATCCGGTCAAGTCGAAGCCCCCATCGATGTGGACCCCGCAGAAACGAGTGAGTGGCTTGGCTCCCTCGATTATGTCTACAAGAGCAAGGGTTCGGATCGCGTTCGTTATTTAGTCAAGGCGTTGGAGAATCGGGCACGGCGCGATGGGGTGGAGATGCCCATTGAGACTTCGACGCCTTACGTCAACTCGATTCCGTTGTCGAAGCAGCCTCCGTATCCGGGGAATCGGGAGATTGAGCGCCGCATCAAGAGCATCATTCGCTGGAATGCGATGGCGATGGTGGTGCGTGCAAACAAGAAAAACAAAGGGCAGGGGGGGCATATCAGCACTTTTGCCAGCAGTGCGACGCTGTACGAAGTAGC
>CAZACJ010000086.1:16225-20180 GCA_964483385.1 uncultured Pirellula sp.
GGTTTGAAGGACACTCGCGGGCAGAAGGTGTGGGCTTTCCTAGGGGATGGGGAATGCGACGAGCCTGAGACGCTCGGTGCGATCACGATGGCATCGCGTGAGAAGCTTGATAATTTGATTTTTGTCGTGAACTGCAATTTGCAGCGTTTGGACGGCCCGGTTCGTGGCAACGGCAAGATCATCCAAGAATTGGAAGCGGTCTTCCGGGGTGCGGGCTGGAACGTGATCAAGGTGATCTGGGGCAGTGACTGGGATCCGTTGTTGGAGCGAGACGAGTCAGGACTTTTAGCGCAGCGCATGACTGAGATCGTCGACGGTCAGTATCAAAAGTATGTTGGGATGTCGGGGGCTTACATTCGCGAGCATTTCTTTGGCAAGTATCCCGAGTTGTTGGGTCTCGTGTCGAACTACTCGGATGAAAAGCTTGAGAAGATGAAGCGTGGTGGGCACGATCCCGAGAAGGTTTTTGCAGCTTACAAGGCGGCGGTTGAGCACAAGGGTCAACCGACGGTCATTCTAGCGAAGACGATTAAGGGTTACGGGTTGGGTGAAGCTGGAGAGGGGCGAAACATTGCTCACAACCAGAAGGAGATGAACGAAAAGGAGTTGCTTGAGTTTCGTTCACGGTTTGGGATTCCGATTTCGGACGAAGACGTCGCGAATGCACCGTTCTACAAGCCACCCGAGACGAGCATTGAGATCAAGTACTTGAAGGAGCGTCGAGCCGCCTTGGGAGGTTCCCTGCCGAGTCGTCCGTTGACGCAACCTGTAACGGAGACACCATCGCTTGATGACTACCGCAAGTTCATGAGCGTCCAATTGGATGGCAAGAGTATTTCGACGACTCAAGGATTTGTGAGGTTGTTGAACCGGTTGGTGAAGGACTCCAAGATTGGTGCGAACATTGTTCCGATTGTGCCTGACGAGTCCCGAACATTTGGTATGGAAGGGATGTTCAAGGAGATTGGCATTTACGCCCATGCTGGGCAGTTGTACGAACCGATCGATTCGGATCAGGTCGCTTATTACAAGGAAGCCAAAGATGGGCAGATCTTGGAAGAGGGGATTACCGAATGCGGTTCGATGAGCAGTTTCGTGGCTGCAGGGACGGCTTATTCGGCTCACGGGATCAACATGATTCCGTTTTACATCTATTACTCGATGTTTGGATTCCAGCGGGTCGGAGATTCGATTTGGGCAGCAGCGGACATGCGAGCCAAGGGGTTCTTGATCGGTGGAACGGCGGGACGTACGACGCTCAACGGGGAGGGATTGCAGCACCAAGACGGGCACAGTCACCTCAACGCGATGGCTTTCCCAACGGTGCGAGCCTACGATCCTGCTTGGGCATACGAAACCGTCGTGATCATTCTTGATGGCATGCGCAAGTTGTATCAAGAAGGGGAGACGGCGATTTATTACATCACCGTTCACAACGAAGATTACGAGATGCCAGCGATGCCTGCGGGTGTCGAAGATGGGATCATCAAGGGGATTTATAAGTTCCGTTCGGAAGAGGCACCGAAGTCGCGAGGTCGCGTACAGTTGTTCGGATCGGGAGCGATCTTGCGTCACGTATTGGAAGCTTCGAAGATCTTGGCAGAGAAGTATCAGGTCTCGAGCGATGTTTGGAGTGTGACCAGTTACACGCAGTTGCGACGTGAAGCACAAAGCGTGGAGCGATGGAACATGCTTCACCCAGACCAACCTGCTCGCAAGAGTTACATTCAGAGTGTGCTCGAGGGCGTAAAGGGCCCGATTATTTCTGCAAGCGACAATGTCCGAGCGGTTGGTGAGCAATTGATGCCTTACCTGGACCAAGACTACTATGTGCTTGGTTGCGACGGTATGGGGCGCAGCGAAACTCGCCCGACGTTGCGACGTCACTTTGAAGTCGATGCGGCTTCGGTCACGATTGCCGCGTTGTATCGATTGAGTCGAGCGGGATTGATTCCTGCGAAGGAGGTCGCGCAAGCGATCAAGGATCTCGGCGTGGATCCTGAGAAGCCCAATCCGCTGTACGCTTAGTCGTTCGGCAACTCTGTTTCTTCCACTCATTTACTGAAAAAATCAACAACTCATGGCTATAGAAATCAAGTTGCCGTCGCTTGGAGAAGGTGTCGAGTCTGGCGATGTTCTCGAAGTGTATGTCAAGGTAGGCGACACGGTGAAAAAGGATCAAGCCTTGTTCGAGCTTGAGACCGACAAGGCGACGGTAGCGGTACCGAGTCCGCAAGCGGGCAAGGTATTGAGCTTGACGGTGAAAGAAGGCGAGACGGTCAAGGTTGGCCAGGTGGTCGGTACGCTAGAAGGGGCAGCGGCCCCTGCTGCACCGACTCCGCCCGCTGCAGCCCCATCATCGCCTGCGGCATCTACGGCCGCTCCGGCGAATGCAGCGCAATCGGCAGCACCAGTTGCGAAGGCACCGGTTATCCCGGCCCCAGTTTCTCCGACTCCAGTTTCTCCAGCACCGGTCGCACCAGTACCCGTCTCTCCCGCACCAGTGGCGGTTAAGCCGACTGCTGCAGCACCAGTTGTAGTACCTGCAGCTTCCGCGGCGGGGACTTCCGGGGACGAAGACGTCATACCAGCCGGTCCGGCGATTCGACGATTTGCACGCGAGGTGGGCGTAGATCTGACCGGAGTGACGGGAAGTGGCGAGCATGGCCGGATTACTCGCGAGGATGTCCTTTCGATCGTCCGCAATGCAAATCAGAATCAAGCGACTAAGGCTCCCGCTGCTACGGCAGCACCGGTCAGTGCGCCGGCAAGCGAAAGTGCTTCGAAGAGTGGAGCGGGCAAGTCTGCAGGGGATCGTCCAGGGACTGCTGCTACAGACGACTATGGTCCCATTCGTGTGGATCGCATTACGAAGATTCGCAAGACGATTGCCAATCAGATGGATAAGTCTTGGTCGACAGTTCCTCGCGTGGTGAACTTCGATGATGCCGATGTGACCGAGTTAGAAGCGTTTCGTCAATCGAGTAAAGACGATTACGCTTCGAGAGGGATCAAGCTGACCACGATGCCGTTTTTGATCAAGGCGGTTGCGACCGCACTGAAGCATCATCCGGCGTTGAATGCTGTGATCGACATGGAAAACGAGCAGATCATTTACAAGGACTACGTGAACCTTGGGATTGCCATCGATACTGATCGTGGATTGGTCGTTCCAACTTTGAAGAATGCCGATCGCATGTCGATTCCGGATATTGCTTATGCATTATCCGAGTTGTCGAATCGGGTTCGCAACAATGACTTTGCGGTTGCAGATTTGCGAGGCGGTACCTTTACCATCAGCAATCTCGGAGCAATTGGGGGAACGTATTCGACACCCATCGTCAATGTCCCTGAGGTTGCGATTCTTTTGGTTGGGCGATCTAGGAAGTTGGCCACGGTGATGGATGACGACTCGATCAAGCCTCGTTTGATGATGCCATTGAGTCTGGCATACGATCACCGTTTGGTTGATGGAGCCACGGCAGCGAGGTTCCTCAACGACATCATTGCCTACCTGGAGGCGCCCAGTCGCCTTTTGCTGGCGATTTAATCTACGCCCATCGATTAAAGTATCGATGTGATCGTTTTAAAAAACTTCGTATGCAAGACGCGAAACCGATCGCGTCTTGTATCGTTTTGTATGCAACATAGTCTGTGGAACTATTCAAGCTTATTGCTTGGGGCTTAGAGAGATTAGCGATGAAAAATTCGACCACTCATTCAGCGAATCCAACCGGTAGCGTCTCTGCATTCATGGAGAAGCACTACAGGCACTATAACGCTCGCGAGACGTTGTCGGCAGCAAGGGCTTACAAGAAGTTCGTCGAGCAAGATAACGGCGCTATGCTGGTTTCTTTGGCAGGAGCCATGAGTACGGCGGAATTGGGGATTTCGCTGGCCGAGATGATTCGCAACAAGAAGATTCATGCAATCTCTTGTACAGCGGCGAATTTAG
>CAZACJ010000087.1:0-8920 GCA_964483385.1 uncultured Pirellula sp.
AGAGCGTCGGATTGTGGCTCCGAAGGTCGGGGGTTCAAATCCCCTCTATCTCCCTGAATCTTTTGTACAGCAGTTTCTTACTGCTTCACTCCCGGTTAACCACTAGTGGCTACGGCCGGCGTATCGGCGAGGATCCACCTCGCGTCCCCCGAGCCATCGAAGAACTCCGCGTTGTTGTCATCGAACCATTCGATCGACCACTGCTATCGCGAAACTCAATCCCACGCCCCGTGGCTTGCCCCGATCCGACGCTCCTTCCACTCGAATCACGATACCGAAAAGTCCCACCACTCTCCTGTGAACTGCCTATCGTTCTTCCCGAAGCTTCACGCATCGTACTCCCACCACCATTGCCCGTCTGCCGAGAAGTCCCCATCGTCCTGCCACTCGCATCACGGAATGTAATGTCCCCACCCCGTACACTCGCCGTACCCGTCACCCGACCACTCGAATCCCGAAAAGTCACGCGATCACCACTGCGAATCGCAGATCCTGTCGTCCGCCCAGAACTGTCTCGAAAATCAGTTCGACTCCCACCACTGCGAGTTGCCGTATCCCATTTCGATAACGGAACTCCCCCCCGCCCGGTAACCTGAGCACTAGATTCCTGTGCAAACAAGATCGCAACGAATCCAAGAATCATCGCTCCAAAGCCGCAGGATCTCAGCCCCCTTCGACACTTACCGCAACTGAATCGCAACTTGTTCATCGAAACCAACTCCTGAACTCAAAACTTCTCTATTCGTTGCCCTACCTCATCGACACCGCCAGCTTGCCAATGCCCCCAATTAGCGAATATTCTCTAGCACCGAACCATCCAATTCAACCCCACGACCGCGGTTGCAATCCACAAGAACTCAAAAAACAAAAAGAGCCCGGAAATTCCGAGCTCTTTTCATTCATTTCAGATTAGCTGCTGTATCACCACAACATCTACGGTCGTGGTGTAGCAACACCGAGTTGCTCTTCTTCTTCCTGTGGGATGATGATCCGTGGCGTTACAGTGAACATCAAAGTTTCCGTATCGCGACCAATCGCATTGTTCTTGAACAATCGATTGATGTAAGGGATCTTCGATAGGATCGGCGTTCCCTTCTCAATTCGCTCTTCCGACAACCGCTTGATACCACCCATCAGGATCGTACCACCGTCTGGAACTGTCACTGTCGTGCTGACGCTCGTTTGTGAGAACGATGGCTGTTGAACCGTGATACCTTCAACAATCTCTTCCTCATTGTTCCGCCCGTTCGTCGGTAAGCCATTCGAAGGATTCAAGATGCTAGTACCAGTCTTGGTGCTCTTGCGCCCTTGGAAGGTGAACTCGCGATCGGTCGAACCCAACCGGGTGAACTGTGGCAACATGGTCAACCGGACAAATCGCTTGTCCGTGGAGACTACCGGTTGCACGTTCATCTGTGTCCCTTCGCTCAACACCACGATAATCGGGCGTTGACCGACTGCAAAGTCACCGACAACTGGAGCATATCCAAGTACGAAGGGACGTGTTGTCGTATCGTTGATCGTACCGATCTGACCGTCAAACATCGTGACCTTCGGTGCTTGCAACACATTCGATCTCTTGTTCCCTTGGGCTGCCTGAAGGAACAAGAACATCTCGATGTCGCTCAAAATCGCCACACCAATCGTGCTGCCCGCACCCGGATCGAATCCACCGAAACTCGGTACCGTAGTACCAAAACTACCTTGGCTCAATCGAATATCAAAGTCTGCGGTCGGGATCAGAGAATTCGGATCGGTACTGCCCGGATCGCTTTGCAATCCGATCGCAATCGATGGCCCAGAATCTTCTCTCGGGAAGCGGTTGTTGGTGTTATCATCCAACTGCATCTGGAAGTTCACACCCATCTTCTCGAAGAAACTATCGGACAACTTGATAAACCGAACCTCAATCGTAACTTGCAAGTTCTGCAGCGAGCGAAGACTCTTGAGCAAGTCTGCGATCTGTTCATGCGTCTCTTGCGGAGCGTTGACGATCAAACTCAAGTTCTGACTGAAGGGACTCATCGTTGCAGTACCACCTGCATTGAGCCACACGTCAGGCGAAATCGTCGTCTCGATCAATCGCATCAACTCCGAAAAGTTCGCCATCGAAGCTCCACCGAGCACGTTACTGGGACTGTTCGGATTCATCGGATCGCCTCCGAGCATCGACAACCCGCCGTTCATCGTACTCGCACCTGGCGACATCCCAGCAAACTGTGCAAGCACATTGGTGTTCGGGTCAATGCTCGCCAACTTCGAATTCCGAAGCGACATCGCATCCTGTTCCTGAACATTTACCGCCACAAAGCTGTCCTGTGCTTGATACGCCGCTTGGAGTGCACCGCCCATGCCAGTATTGTTGTCGGTGATGAAGTTCGGGATTGGAATAACCAAATCCTTCACTGAATACGTACGGCTGTACATCTCTTGCTGCATAAACCGTCGACTCTGAATCTTGACCACTTCGTTCTTGATCACATAAGTCAAGTTCATCGGCTCGAGTATGTTCTTCAAAACATTTTTGAGCTTGATCCGATTCCCTCGAAGATCCAACGAAATCGGTTGATCGGATCGTAAACCTTCCTCTGAAATCGATGGCTCATCGATCAAGATGATCAAACCGGTCATCTCAGAAATGGTCTTCAAAGCGTCCGCTAAAGGCCGATTCTCGAAAGAAGCCGAAAATGGCTCTTCCAACAGTTCAAGGATCTGCCGCTCAGACGGTTGCAACTTCAACGAGTCGTCGCTGTACTTCTCCCGAATCTTCTTGAGGTCATACCATTCCTTAACAGACGGAAACTGCAAAGGCTTCTCATCGGTCAAGTACGTAGCCGAGGCACGCTCCGCATCCGTAAAGCTGTTGACCAGAGCGGCCTCCTTCATCCCCTGAATTTCCCGCTGCTCAGCAACACGGCGCTCGATCACCGATCGACCTCGCATCATTACTGCAATTTCCGAATTCGGCTTGATCTCTTCCACCTTGCGTGCGATCACTTCCGCTTCCGCAAAACGCTGGTCATCCATCAGCTCATTGTACTGATCGACCAATGTTTGGATCTGCGCATCTTCTTTCGTCCGCGTAGAATCTTCAAGCGCTATTCGATCTTCAATCTGCTTGTTACGCTGATCCAATTCAATCGACGAGCGATTCGTGTCCATCCACGATTCGACATTGTTGATCACCCGGTCCACCATCGCTAACATCTGCTTGCGATAAGCACCATCGACGTCCGATTGCGAGACTCGCGTCCGCAAAGACTTCAATCGATCCATCGCTTCGTAAGGCTGATCATTCACAAGACGTTCAGCATCAGCAATCTCTCCCGAAACTTCAGCAAACAAGCGTTGCTTGCGCTGAACTGCTTCCCGATTCTCATTTGGAATCGCTGAAACAGCTTCTGGCTCTACGCGGGTCTGCAGATAAGCCAATTTATCCTTGAGCTGCACGCGAGTATTCGCATCAAGCTCCTCTTTTTTCTTCCAAGCATTCGTAAACGAACGAAGCGCACCTTCGCGATCACCCGCGGTCAAAGCCTCTACACCTCGGTCGTACCACTGAGCTCCACTCAATTCCTCAACAGACGCACCGCCAGCAGTCTGACTGCTGCTAGCCACCGCAACGCTCGAGGCGTCCTGCTTAGGCTGATACAAACCAGGTTGAACACCTGCACCCTTGTCAGAAATACCTCCCGCTGTGGCAACCCCTCCAGCCGTTGCACCCCCACCCACCGTTGCAAGTGCCTTCGGGTCCATGCCCCGAAGACGCATCGTTCGCTCAATATCCATCGCGACTTCACGAGGCTTAAACTGGCTGCCGGAGAATTCTCCGTCCGCCACCTTCAACGCCATCGCTTGATCAATCCACTTCTTTGCATTGACCAAATCGCCTTTCTGCATCGCGAGCTTCGCCTGCGCACTGAGCGCCAACGCTTGCTCTTTCGGTGTCATGTTCGCCGCAGCAGGCGGCACAACTTGTCCAGCCGCTGGTGGCAACATGCCCGGGTTCGCTGGTGGCAATCCAACTGCACCCGACGGTGGTAATAAACTCGGCTGTCCTGAAGCAGGTGCAGAATTCGGTAGGGGAGGTAGCGTGCTTTGCTGCGCCCTTGCCCACTCCGCATTCGCTGAGACTGTGACCACAACACCCGACATCAGAATGCCAGGTACTGCCGGCAAAACGACAGGCGCAGTCACCGCACAAGCTGCGGTCATAAGCCGAAACGTCCTTAGGGGATTTAGGTATTTCAACGCGACACTCCTTTATCGCAACTATTAATGACTAAACGCTCGTCGTAACCGTATCGATTATTCCGATTCTGGAATCTGTATCGATTGGGAATACTCTTCTACACTCGGAATGGTCAAGCTCAAGAATTAGTCCAAAAACCACTTTTCTCGAAATGGTAAAATAGGAACTTTTTCTCCACTTACCCAGCTTTCCTTGCTTGGCAAACTTGCCACAATCGGCAAACTCGCACTCCTGTTTTCTTTCCGATAAACAAGCTCAACGTACCAACGGCCCACCAATGCTCTGCATCGATGACGGTTGACCAGCTCGAACTTGGATCGGTGCCTGTAACTCGTGAATCGGAACCCTCGTTCCTTGATGTATCTGAAACTGACGCTGGTAATATCCAGTCGCCTTTGCACTCGATACCGCCTCCGATGAACCAAATGCCGGCTCCGACGCACCAGAGACCGCAAGCAACGTCGCCGCACCATCCGTCGATGCAACTGGTGTCGATGCAACTGGTACCGAGCCTCCCGCTCTGGTCTGTGCCGCCAAAAGATCTCCCATCGCAGGACTCATCGGCGATGGAACACTAGACGGAACACTCGACGGAACTCCGCTTAGCACCGCTGCCGTATACCGCGTGACATCCCCACCACCATCGGATACCCAAGTGTTCCAGGCAACCTTCAGTCGCCCCAAACCCGCGTATCCATAAGAATCCGCTACCGCTTGAGCCCAATTGTCCGTCTGCATACCCATCTCTAAAAACTGCACAAATCGCCGCGGACCACCCTGAGCAATCAAAAATGCACACAAACTGTAACTCTGTGCATACAACGGCATCAAAAATGGCGGCGATGGATACTCTCGCATCGCAAACAACTCACTGAATGGTATCCCACGTCCGTCCGTCAAAAACTTCACCAACATCACGTCGTGCTTGCTCCGCTCACTGATATGCTCCACCGTCGTGCAAGCCCCCTCATCTGCCCACCTAGGGACCGGCTTGCCACTCGGGGCAAAATGGGTGGCTAATACAGTATGTGTCATCTCATGCGGTAACACGCTATCGAGTATCCGCTCCTTCGTTCCACATACCGTCATGTGAATCGAACGAATGTCACCACCCATCAATGTATACTTTGTCTCTCCACTCGCCGGTAATCTTGGACTCGTCTGAACCACTAACGGAACCTTTTCCATCCAAGGACGCAACTCCCGTCCCAACCAATGCATCGCTAAATGGACGCGATAAGCTTCCGCCATCGCACCAACCTCTTTCGCAAACTGCGCATCTTGACACATCACCCGAAAATGAGCGGTCTCAACCACATACTGCTGCGCAATCACCGCACCCGCAGACGACACAGAAGAACGATCCGATGCAGGAATAAACTGCTGCCCATAAACCCAGCCACTCCCCAGACAATTCCAGAGCACTAAAGCAAGCCATCCAGCCCATAGCACGCGCTTCGTATCCATACTAAGCCGTCTTTCCTCGTTCGTCGTTGTTCTCGATGGTCATCCTGACCGGTCGACGAGTCTAGAAAAGACAAGTGAAATCACTCCAGAGCAATCTTGAATCATTCCACCGAAAATGATGGAAAAAGAAATGCTTGCTAGCTATTAGATTCTACCGACTCCAACATCCGAAATGCCTGCACATGCATCGCCACATCATGTACCCGCAAAACTTGTATCCCACGACGCGCTAACGCAAAAGATACTCCCAACGTCCCCGCATCCCTCGGGATGTCCTTGCTCCCTAACACCTTCCCAATAAATCCCTTGCGAGAATGACCAACCAAAATCGGACGACGCAATTGATGAAATATTTCCGCCGAACGTACTAACTGCAAATTGTGCTCATGCAACTTCCCAAAGCCGATCCCAGGATCCAAACAAATGCGATTCGGTGAAATACCAGCCGCAATCAAAGCCCGATCTCGGTCCCATAAATACTGCAAAATCTCAATCACACAATGCTCGTAAGCTGGATTCTCCTGCATCGTCTGCGGCGTCCCCTGCCGATGCATCGCACATACTCCTACCCCGGTCTCCCTCGCCACTGCAACCATCTCCTCGTCAGCCTCTAACCCCGAAACATCATTGAGAATCTCCGCTCCCAACTCAATCGCCGCCCTCGCAACCCTCGCCTTCGTCGTGTCAATCGATATCGGTATCGATAACCGCCCCACCAACCTCTCCAAGACCGGTACGACTCGCGATAACTCTTCATCCTCCTCAACCCCCTGACTGTAAGGCCGTGTACTCTCCCCACCAATATCGAGAATCCCCGCTCCCGCGTCTTCCATTCTCAATGCACGATCGACCGCAGATTCCACCGTAAAAAACGAACCACCATCCGAGAAACTGTCCGGCGTCACATTCAAAATACCCATGATGCACGGCACACCACCAAACTCTAACTCCCGCGTGCGTAACTGCCATCTACGCACCGGTCGAACAAACTGATCCTCTATCATCCAAATCACCCCTATCCAACCAATCCTGAAAATCAACTTTCGATCAAGCACGCATCAAGCTGCATACTATGACCTCCCATTCACTGTGGAACAAGCGTCAAAATCACAGGAACCGGACGCGCTCCAGTCGGATCGCTCGGACGATTCATCAATCGCAATGCTTCCCGCTGATCTCTAATCCACATCGACGAACTCCCACCTCCGTCCAAATTGATCCCCTCCGTACACCCTTGCTCAAGTAGCAGTTTCGCAAGCTCCTCCTCACTGACCCCTTCGCTATACCCCTTTTGTCGCCCATCGACGACAACCCAAGTCATCGAAGTGCCATCACCGTTCAATCCAATCGCTGTTCTCGGATGACGCACATCCGATACTTCGACCAACACCCGCCCCTCCTTGAGTATCCCGCGAAAACCAGAGATCACCCACTGCGGATCTAGCCCCAAGTCACGCGCTACACTCAATGTCCCAATCTCTTCAATCTTCGCTCGACCCGACCGATCCAATAACACCGACCAATATCCCGCCTGCGGCGGACTGACTTGCTTCACGCTCGTTAAGATCCAACCTTGTATGTCCGCCCGCCCTCCAAGCACATACCCAGTCTTCTTCCCCGTCACAGGATCTGGAAACATACTCCAAGCCGCCGTGTTGATCGCTGCAATCGCCCCTACCGACTCTGCTAAAGTCCTCGGACTACTCAACGTCGCTTCTACCTCCCCCTCCCCATCAGGATCATCCCCTGCCACCACCTCGAAGCGAGCTTTCTTCACATCGTGAATGGTCAAGACATGAATCTGCAAACTCCTAGGCTCGATCCGCTCAATTTTCTTATAGGAAACGAAATCGGGTAACTTCAATTGCACCTCCTGGACCTTCTCTTCCCGCTGCTTCGGCGGTGCCTCCTGAGCAACCATAAACTCCTGAGCAAAGCCTAGCGAAACTAAGCTTAACAACAGTACGTCCAACAGCCTTCGCTGAAAGACATTACCGAAGCGTTGTACTTTCAAAATTGAATTCCAGCTCCACGCTTCGCAAACCTTGTACATCATCGCTTCCCCCAATCTCTTCCCGCCCAACTCAAATGACAACAAAGTACTGCCATTGACCAAGAATACAGCGCTGTACATCCTAACTAAATAGATCGATGCGCCGCTAAAAACTTCAGTTGCTGATAGAGTGTCTCGAGAATCGGTGCTGCAACGCCATGACGCTGAGCCGCACGCAATGCGTTCCCATGAATCGCCTCCACCTCAATCGGTCGACCATTCAAAAAATCCAAACGCATACTGCTATCGTAAGGCACCATATCATCCGTATGATCTATAACCCAATCCACGTAACTTGGATCAATCCCCGAACCCGCTTGACATGCCACCTGACGCACCTCTTCACTGATCCGCCGCGCCAATAACCTTGAATCGGGATCCTTCATGATCGCATCCGTACTCGCGTTGAGGATCACCGATAACCCGTTGAATGGTATGTTCCACATCAACTTCTTCCACTTCGTCGTCGGCAAGTCCTCTGTAAGATGACACTCGATCGTCGCTAAATTCATATCGCGATGGATCTGCTCAAGCAACTCCCGAGACGGCTCCTTACCCGTCTCAGAGATCCCCCGGTAAGCTCCAAAAACGATTCGACCATAATCCAAATGACGGATATGTCCGGGCCCGACTTTGTTGGAACACAAAAAACAACAACCCCCAGCCACTCGCCCCTCCCCCACAATTCCACAAGCCGCTTCCTCCACATGCAGTCCATTCTGAAGCACCAGCACGACGGTTTCTTTGTCCAACCACGGTGCCAACAAATCATGCAACAAGTGATTCTGCGTGCTCTTGATCCCAAGTATCACAACATCCAACTCGGGCATGTGGCCCACGTTTTCATATGCCTGTACTCTCGGCAAGTGAAAACTTCCGTTCTTGCTATCAACCTTCAAACCGTGCTCGCAAACATGGGCGTAATCAGAATGAAACAGAAAATGCACATCCAATCCAGCTCGCGCCATCAATCCACCGTAATAACCCCCAAGCGCCCCGGAACCTATTACGCCATACCGTAATCTCTTCTGCCCCTTCGTTTTGCTCCCATCCAAACCACTCTCAACACTCATCGCGTCAACGCTCCTATATTGTTCTAACTCTCTCCCAGCACACGCATCCCAGCACAAGCATCCCAGCACAAGCAT
>CAZACJ010000087.1:9020-19683 GCA_964483385.1 uncultured Pirellula sp.
GCATCCCAGCACAAGCATCCCAGCACAAGCATACACCAGAATTGTATCACCACTTGGATCGCTCCACCCTTGAGTCAATCAAAAGTCTAACATCCACGTCGCGATTCGATAAGCGATCCTACGACAGCCATTATATCCTCACCGCTCTTTAGCTAACCACCATGAATCCGGCGTGACCAGCCGCATCAATACTCCAATCACCAAACTCAATACCAATAACTGCGCACCCATGACCGTTGTTAGCAGAAATCCACCCACAAATCCCTCCGCAATCTTAGGCGGGGCTTGATCTGCCGGAATCACTCCACTGGCCGTAAGAAATGCCGCACTGAGTATTCCAACAACGAAATGCAACACCGGGATTACCTGTGTCAAGCCAACCAAGACCGCACCTCGAATAGTAAATAACATAAGCAGCGGATACTGGATGCAAAACAAAGTCCCGATTCCCAAGACCAACACCACCGCACATGCCACCCCAAACCGTGCGGCCAAGTCGATCAACCCCCAACCAATCAACAGCGGTGCGATCAAATTAAAGAGAACGACCGCGATCCACTCCAGACTCATTACCCACGAGCTTGCCACCACTCTTTGACTTGGCAACCTCTCCGACGTCCCAAATGTCGATGGGGCAAACGGATTTTCTTGGTTCGATTCCTCGTTCATCGCTCCCCCACAAACCTACCTCTACCAATCACATATCACCCTTTGTGGCGATAGCGATCAATCATCACCGCACCGAGAATCATCACACCAAAAACAACCTTCTGGGCATAACTGTCGATCTGCATCAAGTTCATTCCATTTTCAATCACTGCGATGATCAATGCGCCGATCAAAGTTCCCACGATCGTACCGTAACCCCCTCGCAATGATGTTCCTCCAACGACCACTGCCGCAATCGCATCCAACTCATAGGTCGTCCCATACTTCGCTTCCGCAGAACCCAAACGACTCGCCATGATGACGCCACCAAGCCCTGCTAACAATCCAGAAATAGCATAAGTCAATATCAAAACTCTCGATACACGCACCCCACAGAGCCTCGCTGCAACTTCATTTCCACCAATCGCATAAATGCTTCGCCCAAACGTTGTGTACTTGGTGACCCAATGCACCACTGCCACAATGCCGAACATCAACCAAACCGCTACCGGTAACCCCATCCAAGTCCCCTTGCCCAACCACACGAAACCCGCTGGGACTTGGTCGATGGATTGCCCCTGCGAAATGATAAACGCTAAACCACGCGCTATCATCATCATCCCCAAAGTCGCAATAAATGGTGGCACCCCAAAGGCAACAATTTGAACCCCATTGAGCAGTCCACACATCCCTGCCAGAGTAATCCCTAACAACGCACCAAGAACCATTCCAGACGTCGTGGCATCCACCCCCCCTGCAACATCTCGTATCAATGTCGCTGTGACCACCGCACTGAGTGCAAAAAGACTACCGACCGCTAGATCGATCCCGCCCGTTAGTATCACGAGCGTCATCCCAACCGCCAAAACAGCAATCTCAACAATCCGATCAATAATGTTCACCAAGTTTTGTGGATTCAGAAAAATCGGCCAGTTCGAACCATCCACTACCGTCAGCTTCAACCGCTTGCCCGGAAACTTCTCTTCTAATCCCTCAAACAAAACCCATTTGCTAGCCCCGGGCGCTAAAATCAACTCCAATTCCGTTGATGCATCCCCTTGAATCCGCTTCCGCACCTCTTGCGGCGTCCCTAACCATATTCGCTCCCAAGGGTCGCTAACCCCACGACTCTTCCACCGATCCGCAAACTCTACAGCAAAATCCCGATCCGCCGGACTCTCGCTCCCAACCACAACCGTCCCCCAAGCGATCGGTACATCCTTTCCCCACAACAAATTCGCAGCTTCTTTAGAGGTGGGTTGCTGCCGTCGTATCGTCATTAACGAAAAGAACAAACACAATCCTAGCAAAACCCACACCATCGAATACGCCGAAAGAATACTCCATGCGCTTCTACGCGTTTCCATTTCACCCATCGGCAATCACCTTCAATGAAACACTCTCAGATAATCGAAAACGCTAATTGACCAGCAACTCGGTTCAATCAACCAAGAAAACAACCGGCCGCATTGTACTCGATACGCTCCCAACCGTTTTGCTCCTCACGATACCCATTCTTTGGTTGCTCAAGGTTGGTTCCAGACAAATTGTAGGGTATAACCTTCGAAGGCCACTGCCTTCCCACCTCCCAAGCTCGAATCCACGGCGATGCTCCCGATGCTCTTGTGCCAACTCCCCCCAGCCCTAATCGTCTCGTCAATCAAAATCATCCGAAGCACACAAATCACTGCTTTACTCTGCTTCACTCCCCTCGCATCACTGGTTTGCAACGCAGAGGAACCCATCGCATTCAATCGCGATATCCGCCCCATCCTCTCTGAATATTGCTTCCAATGCCATGGCCCCGATGCTCAACAGCGCCAAGGTAACCTTCGACTCGATCAACGCGATGCTGCCATCGCACCCGCCGACTCCGGAAAAACTGCTATTCTCCCAAACCAATCTGATCACAGCGAACTGATCGCGCGCTTAGTAACCCCCGACGCGGATCTCCATATGCCCCCTGCCTCAACAGGGAAACAACTTACCGACTCACAGATACAACGCTTACGCCAATGGATCGACCAAGGTGCACCATACGAAGGACATTGGGCTTTCATCCCACCGACACGTCCCAATGCCCCCCTCGCCAACCTCGCCAACACATACCCAAACCCCATCGACCGATTTCTTCTCGCCAAACTCCAATCCAACGGACTTGACTTCGCCCAAAAAGCAAACAAAGAAACGCTGATCCGTCGCTTATCGCTCGACCTCACCGGCCTGCCACCAACCCTCGAGGAAATCGATGCCTTCCTGACGGACAACTCCTCCGACGCCTACGAAAAAGTTGTCGACCGCCTCCTCGCCTCTCCACACTATGGCGAACAAATGGCTCTCCCATGGCTCGATCTCGCCCGCTACGCCGATAGCAACGGATTCCAAGTCGATTCCTCACGACAACAATGGCCCTGGCGCGATTGGCTTATCGACGCCTTCAACCAAAACGTCCCCTTCGATCAATTCACCATCGAACAGATCGCCGGCGATATGCTCCCCAATGCGACCTTGCAACAAAAAGTCGCTAGCGGCTTTCAACGAAATCACCGCCTCAACGGCGAAGGTGGCATCATCGCAGAAGAATGGCGAGTCGAAACGGTCATCGACCGAGTTGAAACCACTGGTCTGACTTGGATGGCTCTAACACTCAACTGCTGCCGTTGCCACGACCACAAATACGATCCTATCTCCCAACGCGAGTTCTACTCGCTCTTCGCTTACTTCAATAATGTCGCCGAGAGTGGCACCCTTCAAGGAGAATCACGCAACACCGAACCGGTACTCCAAGTCCCCACCTCTTCCCATCGCGACGAATTCACAAAACTTGAATCGCAACTCACAGCCGCAACCTCCGCTCTGCAATCCGCAGAAAAAAACATCGCTCAAGAAATCACACCTTGGGAAACCGAGTTCAAAAAAACAATCGCTTCACAAACCCCAACTTGGAATATCCTTGCTCCTACCGCTGTCTCTGCCAAAAGCGGTGCCACTCTCACCAAACAACCCGACGGTAGCTACCTCGCTAGTGGCCCAAACCCAAACGACGATATCTACGAGATCATCGCAACTTCTCCCGAGACAAGCATCTCCGGTATCCTCCTGGAGTGCTTTCCTGACCCCAGCCTGCCTCAACAAAGCCTCGGACGTTACCCCAATGGTAACTTTGTTTTGACCCGACTGGAAATCGAAGTCCTTCCACCATCCGACCCTAATAATGCCGATGCAAATAAGGATGCGGAAAAACTCACCGGAAAGATCTCGCAAGTCGAAGCGGACTACTCTCAGAAGGGCTGGGAAATCGGCAATACCATTGGCGGCAACCCAGGTAAAGGATGGGCCGTCGATGGTCCAACACGTAAAGAAATTTGCCGGGCAATGTTTCTTTTGGATGCACCACTTCAAATCCAAGCCGGTTCACAAATTACGATCAAGCTTGTCCAGCAAACACTTGGCCAACACAATATCGGACGATTTCGCCTCTCTACGTCGTCACTCCCCAAGGGTACCGTCGCTATCGCAGGGACTCAAATCCCTGAATCCCTAAAAACACTCCTTGCTCTTCCAGATTCCGAACGCTCTGAATCCCAACGCAACGAGTTGCTCGACTACTACAAGAAAAATGGATCCGGACCATACCAACAAGCCATTCAGCGGGTCGAACAAGCTAAAAAACAGATCGCCGACCTACAGGCCAAACTCCCCACGGTCATGGTCATGCAAGAAATGGACAAACCGCGCGATGCGTTCATTTTGATACGTGGCGAATACGATAAACGAGGCGACAAAGTAGAGCCTACACTCCCCAAAGTCCTACCCCCACTTCGCGACGGCGAACCAAACAATCGATTAGGACTCGCTCGCTGGATCGCCGACCGAAATCACCCTCTAACCGCACGCGTATGGGTCAATCGCATGTGGGAAAAATTCATGGGGAACGGACTCGTAAAGACTACCGAAAACTTCGGATCCCAAGCGGAATGGCCCAGCCATCCCGAACTCCTCGATTGGCTCGCTCTCGAATTTATGGAACCGACCTGGACCGCCCAAGCCGCGGGAGTTGCGTCTCACGCGTGGGACATGAAGGCCCTTCAAAAAACGATCGTTATGAGCTACGCATACCAACAAAGCGCTAGCCTCGCCGGCAAAGATAAACTACTCGAACTCGATCCCGATAACCGCTGGCTCGGACGCGGTCCAAGATTCCGACTCTCCGGCGAACTACTCAGAGACCAAGCCCTCCATCTCAGCGGCCTGCTGACCAAACAAATCGGTGGCCCAAGCGTTCGCCCCTATATGCCTGATGGTGTTTGGGATGAAACCAGTGTCTACGGTGACTTGCGCAACTACCAACACGATAAAGATGCCAATCTGTACCGACGTAGCCTCTACACCGTTTGGAAGCGAACGGCTGCTCCACCCACAATGCTCTTATTCGATGCCCCCAACCGTGAAATCTGTACCGTCAAACGCTCGCGAACCAACACGCCATTGCAAGCCCTCTCGCTGCTCAACGAAATCACCTTCGTCGAAGCCGCACGCAAACTCGGCCAACGTATGCTCGATCATCCAGCGCAATCAGTCGAAGAAAAACTCAAATTCGGTTTCCGCTTGGCAACCTCGCGTCTGCCTTCCGACCAAGAACTCCAAGTGTTGGTAACAAGTTGGAATGAGGACGTTGCCTATTACAGCGAACACCTCGAACAAGCTGAACAGTTGCGACAACTAGGCGAATCAAAATCCGAAAACGTGCATCCAGCCCAACTAGCCGCGTTCACCCTCGCAGGGAACGTGCTCCTGAACCTCGACGAAGTCATCACACGCGAATAATCGTTCCAGCGATCAATAATATCATGAGCCAATCCTCCAAGCCCATTTTCGACAAGCAGGCATCCCCCCGCTTCTCCCGTCATTCTTTTCTTCGCTCCGCCGCAGCAAGCTTAGGGATCGGTGCGCTAGCAAGCATCGACACTCGGTTCTCAACTGCCCAGGATGCTATTCAAATCGGTCAGCACCACGCTCCAAAAGCCAAGCGTATAATCTATCTGTTCCAGTCAGGGGCGCCCTCGCAAATGGACCTGTTCGACTGGAAACCATCACTTGCGGACCGACGTGGAGAAAACCTACCCGACAGCATTCGACAAGGACAACGACTGACTACCATGACCTCCGGTCAGTCGACCTTTCCCGTTGCACCGACCGCCTTCCGCTTCCAACAGTATGGTTCCGCCGGCATGTGGTTCAGCGAAATTATGCCCCACATGGCATCGCTCGCTGACGACTGGTGCCAAATACGCTCCATGCACACCGAAGCGATCAACCATGATCCAGCAATCACCTTCTGCCAAACCGGTTCTCAACTCGCCGGTCGACCCAGTATTGGCTCCTGGATCAGTTACGGCTTAGGAAGCGAAAACAAAGACCTCCCCGCCTACGTAGTCCTGACCTCCTTCGGAACCGGTCGACCCGATGACCAACCTCTCTACGACCGCCTCTGGGGTTCTGGTTTCCTCCCCTCGAAACATCAAGGTGTTAAATTTCGTAACCGAGGTGACGCGGTTTTGTTTCTGTCTAACCCAAAAGGTATCGACACCCAGCGCCGCCGAAAAACGCTCGACCGTATCAGCGAACTAAACGCTCAACATCACTCCCAACTCGTCGATCCAGAAATCCAAACCAGAATCAGCCAATACGAAATGGCCTTCCGCATGCAGTCCAGCGTGCCAGAACTCCTCGATGTCTCCGATGAACCTCAACACGTGCTGGACATGTACGGTCCCGATGTCAAAAAACCTGGCTCCTACGCAGCGAACTGCCTCCTCGCTCGACGACTCGCCGAACGAGACGTACGATTCGTCCAACTCTTCCACATGGGCTGGGACTTGCACGGCAACCTCCCAAACGCAATCAAACTCCAATGCCGCGATACCGATCAACCAACCAAAGCCCTAATCGAAGACCTAAAGCAACGCGGACTCTTCGACGATACCCTCATCGTCTGGGGCGGTGAATTCGGTCGCACGGTATACTCCCAAGGTGCACTCACCCCAGACAACTACGGACGCGATCACCACCCAAGATGCTTTACCACTTTGCTGACCGGTGCCGGTATACGCAAGGGTACTGTTTACGGTGAAACCGATGACTACTGCTACAACATCACCAAAGATCCCGTTCACGTGCACGACCTAAATGCCACTATCCTGCACCTGCTCGGTATCGACCACACAAAACTCACCTATCGCTTCCAAGGCCGGGACTTCCGACTGACGGATATCCACGGCAATCTCATTGCACCTATCCTCGCCTAAGCGATCCACAGAACGAATCCAAACAGAACAAATCCAAACAGAATATATCCCAGCAGAATTTTCTCCTCTCCCAAACCTCTTTTGCACCTAGACTCCAAACAAGATGCTAGGACGGAGCGATTGCGATGAAACTTGCAAACGGAATAACCCTGATTCACAACGGCCAAGTTATCGACGGAACCGGTAAGCCCGCCATTCCTAACGGCGCTGTTGTCATCGAAAACGGCAAAATCTCCTACGTCGGGCCAGATGATGCCAAACCTCAACTTCCACCAAATACAGAAACAATCGATGCCAAAGGGGGGACTATCCTACCAGGACTCGTCGAAGCCCACTTCCATGCGACCTACTTCAATATCGCCGCTCTCGAAGATCTCGACATCAAGTATCCTGTCGAATACGTCTCACTTCTAACAAGTGTCAATGCACGACTCGCCCTCGAATGCGGATACACCGCAGCACGATCCGGAGGCTGCCTCTTTAATATCGATGTATGGCTAAAGAAAGCCATCGAAGAAGACCTTGTACCTGGCCCTAGACTCTCCGCAAGCGGACGTGAAATTTGCTCCGCTGGCGGATTGATGGACTGGAATCCTGAATTTCGCAAAATCGGTATGGAAGGACTAGTATTTATCATCAACGGCGTTGAAGACGCCCGCAAAGCTGTCCGTGCACTGGTCAAAGATGGTGTTGAATGGGTCAAAACCTATCCCACCGGTGATGCCGCTTCTCCAGATGCAAACGACCACCATACACTCTGTATGACCTTCGAAGAAATGCATGCAGTCGTCGCTACCGCTCACAACCACAAACTCAAAGTCACCGGGCACTGCCGAGCAACCGAAGGGATCAAGAACGCTCTACGCGCTGGATACGATTGCATCGAACACGGTACCTTTATGGATAACGAAGCACTCGACTTGCTCCTCGAACGCGATGTCCCCTGCGTTCCCGCCCTCTACTTCGAAAAGGCTAGCGTGGAACTTGGCCCCGAATTCGGTCTACCTCAGAGCGTCATCGACGGACATCAAGAAACCCTCGATGGCGGTATCGAAAGCGCTCTGAAGATTCTGCGAGCCGGCGGCCGCTTGGGCATGGGCGGTGATTACGGATTCGGCTGGAACCCCCACGGTGACTACGCACGCGAATTGACGTTCTTCGTAAAAGAAGTCGGATTCACTCCGCTGGAAGTCATCACCTGCGCCACAAAAACTGGATCTGAAATCATGGGACGCGACAAAGAATTCGGTACCCTGGAAGTCGGCAAACTCGGTGATGTACTTATCGTCGATGGCGATGTCCTCGCCGATATCACCCTCCTTGAAAATCGCAAACGTTTTGTCGCGGTTCTGCAAGGCGGAATCATCAAAGCCGGACAACTTGCCAAGCCATTCCCAACCATCATCAAGAGCGAAAAGTAAGGTCATCGGACCATCCGAAACACAAGCAGCTTTACCTACCACTCTCCACCAGTGGCCTCGTAACTCGCATCAGATTTTCCTGCTAAAATCGATTCACACTCGACATGTCGTTCGTGCCTCCTCACGAACTAACTCATCAGAATCAGCCCCAAATCGACGAGCTATACCGTGTCCAACTTCGAAGACCGCTGGCTACTGGTCAACAACGCCACCAGAAAAATCCTCGCCAGCTATCGCCCCAGTTCCCTAAATTCGCAATCCGCTCCCGTGCTATTCCTCATCCATGGTGTAACCCGCCGATGGAGAGACTGGGAACCTATCATCCCGTTCCTAAGCCCACATTGGACAATCTTTGCAATCGATCAACGAGGTCACGGACAATCCGATCGCGCAGATTCCTACTTCGTTCTCGATTACGCCAAGGATATGGTCGATATCCTTCATCAAAAAACTCAATCAAGCCCACCCGTTGTCCTCGCCGGCCACTCCCTCGGTGCCATGGTCGCTGCCTATGCTGCTGCACAAATACCCGAAGCCGTACGGGGCGTCGTTCTCGAAGATCCTCCATTCCAATCGATGGGAAACGCTATCGAAGGTTCAACTTGGCAATCCCTTTTTCGTGGAATGCAACATGTCTGCCAAACTGCCGCTTCCCCTCAAGGCTCCAACAACCTCACCGCAGGAATGAGCGCCGAAGCCATCGCGGAACTCCTCAGCGAAGTCGTCGTCGCAAACACATCCGATAATACACCGATCCGACTTCGCGATGTACGCAACAAAGAATCGATCCTCTGGAGCGCCGAATGCCTCAAAAACGTCGATCCACTAGTATTCGCACCCCTCGTCGCTGGCTCCTGGCTCGATGGGTACTCCCCCGATGAAATTGCGATCAAACTAAAGTGTCCAGCGACTCTTCTCCAAGCAGATCCCAAAGCCGGTGGAGCCCTCAGTGACGCAGAAGCCCAAGCCTTTACCAACCGATCGTCGCACTGCGAATTGCAAAAATTCCCAGGCAAAAACCATCAACTCCACGGCACCGTCCCCCAAGACGTTGCGGCGGCAATCAACCGATTCCTAACTGAAAATTAACGCTCCCGCGCTTTCCCCATGCCTGAAGATCCACCGGAACTGAGGACCAGACAAGTAAATTGGTAATCTGGGGGATTTAGGTGTTTTTTTATGATTTCCCCACTTGCGCTGATTTGCATTAGCTATCATAGGCGTTCCTCCAAGTTTTCATTTCCAATCGCACCCCCTCCCCAGAGCGTACATTCCGCCGGAATGTTTCTCTCCCGAAGGAGTAAATGACATGAACCTAGTAACTTCCAAGTCCTGGCTGAATAAGTCTGTAACAACTCTCGTTGCAACGGCTCTTTTTTTGATCAACAGCACTGCACGAGCCGACCTCGTTGCAGGTTGGGACTTCCAAACCACCGCCAATGGTGGTACCGCAGTTGTCGCAGCACCAAACACCCCTAACCTCTATGTGGCGAACTTCGGCTCAGGAACTTTATTCCTCAACGGGCAAGAAGGTTCCAGCACTTGGGTTGCGTCTGCTACAGCAAACCAAAACGAACTCGCTGGCTTTAGTGGAACGATTGTTAATGCTGGCCCAGGCTTTTCGACAGTAACCACCTCGCCTGCAGCCCTTGCTCTGATTAATAGCAACGCCAATGGGAAGTCCGCAGTCTTCAAGTTCTCCATGGCCGGATTCAAAGATTTGATCGTCAGTTACGCAACTCAACGTACATCATCAGGGTTTACGTCCCAAACGTGGGCCTATAGCACCGATGCGACGAACTGGACGGATGTGCAAGTCTTTAACTCCATGCCTCTAAGCTTTGCTACCCAAACGCTCGACACCATCTCAGCGTTAGATAATGCAAGCAACGCCTACCTGCGATTGACCCTCACAGGAGCCACAACAAACTCTGGCAACAACCGTTTCGATAACTTCCAATTCAACGCAACGGCAGTTCCTGAGCCAACCTCGATGTTGTTGCTCGGATCGGTCACGCTCGGTGGATGGGCCACACGTCGCCTCCGCCGCAGATAATCAAGGCGATAGAAATAAAGCTCACCCCAAAGGTGCAACGCGAGTTGTACCTTTTTTTATTCACGATACCCACCAAGTCGTTTCGCCGTCAGCCGCAAGCTTAATACAGTTCCATTGATACTTCGATTGGTTTCAACAGCGCCCTCTTGAGCCGGAATGCGCGAGCACCGGGTAGCCCTCTTGAGCCGGAATGCGCGAGCACCGGGTGCCCCTCTTGAGCCGGAATGCGC
>CAZACJ010000088.1:0-15303 GCA_964483385.1 uncultured Pirellula sp.
TTCCCTTGAGCCGGAATGCGCGAGCTCCGGGTGATTCCCTTGAGCCGGAAAGCGCGAGCTCCGGGTGGTATGGCGTACCTTGTGTAATACATCAACACACCCAACCAATCAGCATCTACAACGTTGTGGTTTTCGGTGGTTTGGAACGTGCAATGTGGTGAGCGTGTCCGATGCAAATACCCCGCGGCTTGCGCGAAGCGGGCTCAAGCAGGGTGGCTGTCGATTTAACGGTATTGCGATTAAACCGGACACTAACCAAGCGAATTGTTGCGGATTCCGGACAAGTATCCCCTTTTTTTCCAACACCTTCCCCCTAAACTATGGGCATTCTTGAAAGTCCAGCGCGAGAGGGCCCCTTCCCAGTCATCGGGCCGCCGAAGGTGTAAAGTGTCCCACAAACACTCAGGCAAAAGGACCGCTGGAACGAAACAGAATCTCTGGAGAGCGGTCCTGAATCGCATTCCGAACCACCCTTAACCACCTCCCAAAAAGGTAATGGAAAAGGGATCGGAAATCGCATTCAGTACCCACCGAAGGGGCAAGCTGGCTTGAGCCAGTGAATCTCTCAGGTCCATGGACAGAGGGGCAATCGATTGCATCGCCGAATTTTTCGTCGGCTCCGATGTAACTTTTTCGTCCCCACTTCTACCTGTCACTGTCCCCACGTAGGCCCCAATTTTCGGGTCCTGATTTCTCACGTCCTTAGTACCCGAGCTACCAATCGCACTCCATCCGATTCCGTTTTTTCACCCCCCTTTATTCATCATGCAATCCAACCAAAATCCACAATCCACGTCCCACTCTGAATTTGTTGCAAGACACATCGGACCACGTCTGCACGATGTCGAAACCATGCTCAATCGCTTGGGCTACCCTTCCCTCGATGCACTGACCAACCAAGTCATCCCCCAGCGCATCCTCGATGTTCAACCAATGCACCTTCCCGAAGGTGTATCCGAAGAATCCGCGTTAGACGAACTGCACTCCATCGCAAAAAAGAACCGCGTTCTGAAATCTTGGATCGGTACCGGCTACTACAACGCTTTCCTCCCCAAAGTCCTCCAGCGCAATGTCCTCGAAAACCCCGCTTGGTACACCGCGTACACCCCCTACCAACCCGAAATCTCCCAAGGACGCTTGGAAGTTCTCTTCTACTACCAAACCCTCATCAGCGAATTGACCGGGTTGGAAATTGCGAACGCCTCCCTGCTCGACGAAGCCACTGCGGCAGCCGAAGCCATGGCACTGGCATTCCGAAACGCGAAAGGTGCAAAACGTTTCTTGATCTCGAAATGGTGCCACCCTCAAACCATCGAAGTCGTTCGCACTCGCGCAGTTCCACTCGATGTCGAAGTTGTCGAATTTGATGAAACAACATCCTCGACTTCCTTCGAAAACGTATTCGGGGTACTCGCTCAATACCCCACCACCGACGGACGCGTAGTCTGCCCGAAAAACTGGATTGCGCAAGCCAAACAACAAGGCGCGATGGTGATTCTCGCCACCGATCTACTCGCTCTAATGCTACTACCTTCCCCCGGCTCCCTCGGCGCAGATATCGCCATCGGTAGCTCTCAACGTTTTGGTATCCCTCTCGGATTCGGTGGCCCACACGCCGCCTTCTTCGCCACCCGAGACGCTCTGAAACGAACCATGCCTGGCCGACTTGTGGGCCAATCCGTCGATCGACTTGGCAACCCCGCCTTTCGACTCGCCCTTCAAACCCGCGAACAACATATTCGCCGCGAAAAAGCAACTTCGAATATCTGCACAGCCCAAGCACTCCTCGCTATTCTCGCAACGCTGTATGCATGCTACCACGGCCCCGAAGGACTCCGCGCTATCGCTTGGAGAACCCATCGCCGCACCGCGCAATTAGCTCGCACCCTTCGCGCCGCCGGCTATCAAATCCCATCCGAATCCTTCTTCGATACCCTAGCTGTCGCTACCCCCGGAAAAACCGAAGACATCGTGCGGCGTGCCCTCGAACTAGGTATCAACCTCCGAACCATCGATGCTAACACCGTCGGCGTTAGCTTCGACGAAACCACGAGCCCAGAAGATGTTGCCACCGTCGCCAAAGCCTTCGGCGTCCAACAAACCTCCGACGACGACAGCCCCATTCTAGATCAATCACTCCTCCGCACAGACTCTATCCTCACCCAAGACGTGTTTCATCGCTATCGCAGCGAAACCGAAATGATGCGTTACCTGCGCAAACTCTCCGATCGAGATATCGCTCTCGACCGCGCTATGATCCCACTCGGATCTTGTACCATGAAACTCAATAGCGCCGCTGAACTCACACCAATCACCTGGCCTGAGTTCAACTCCATCCACCCCCTCGCTCCCGCCGATCAATGCGAAGGCTACCGCATCATGATCGATCAACTCGAAAACTGGCTAAGCGAAATCACTGGCTACGACTCGGTGTCATTACAACCTAACGCCGGTTCACAAGGCGAATACGCTGGGCTACTCGCCATCATGCAATACCACGCTTCACGTGGCGAAACCAACCGAAATATCTGTCTAATCCCTAGCTCCGCGCACGGCACCAACCCAGCCAGCGCTCAAATGGCAAATATGCAAGTCGTCGTTGTGCAATGCGATTCCCAAGGAAACGTAGACCTCAATGATCTCGATCAAAAAATCGAACGCTACGGCAATCAAATCGCCGCCATCATGATCACCTACCCCTCAACCCACGGTGTCTTCGAAGAGGGTGTCAGCGCTATCTGCGAGAAAATCCATCGCGTCGGCGGACAAGTCTATATCGACGGTGCTAACCTCAACGCACTCGTCGGTGTCGCCAAACCCGGTAAGTTCGGTGGCGACGTCTCTCACCTTAACCTCCACAAAACTTTCTGTATCCCTCACGGTGGTGGCGGACCAGGTGTCGGCCCCGTAGCAGTAAAAAGCCACCTCGCTCCCTTCCTTCCTAAAGATACTTTCCACTCATCGCGACAAGGCCCACAAGTCTCTGCAGCAGCCTTCGGTAGCGCAAGCATCTTGCCGATCTCTTGGATGTATATCCGTATGATGGGCCCCGACGGACTGAAACGCGCCACGCAAGTCGCAATCCTAAATGCAAATTATGTCGCCCAACGTCTAAAAGAGCATTACCCGATCCTCTACACCGGTAACCAAGGACTCGTCGCACATGAATGCATCATCGATACACGCCCCATGGACAAAGAAGCACACGTGAGTGTCGACGACGTTGCCAAACGCCTCATCGATTTCGGCTTCCACGCACCTACAATGTCCTTCCCCGTAGCCGGGACTCTCATGATCGAACCCACGGAAAGCGAATCTCTCGAAGAACTCGAACGCTTCTGCCGCGCTATGATCACTATCCATCAAGAGTTCTGCTCGGTCCGTGACGGTGTTTGGCCCTCCGATGATAACCCGCTGCGCAACGCTCCTCACACTCTCGCAGATGTTCTCACCGATGGCCCAAGAACCTACTCTCGCGAAAAAGCTTGTACACCAGATCCACTGGTCTCAAACGCGAACAAGTACTGGCCACCCGTCGCTCGTATCGACCACGTCTACGGTGACCGAAACCTCGTCTGCGCTTGCCCACCACTGTCAAGCTACGAATCACCCGAAGCAGCTATAGCTCCCTAAATCGCAGCCAAAGGATCAAGCCACTAGTTGCTTGAGATCCAAGCAGAAAGCCTTGCAGCTAGCTTCTCCGGATCCCGCTTCGCCATGGCACCCAAACGGTCCTTGGCGAGCACTTCCGGTATCGACAAAACTTCACCAACCTTGTCTATCGACTCACTTGTCTCGACAAGGTCCCCCTTGCTGTCCAACCCTGCCGAAGAATCAGACTGTCTTACCGATGGTTCAAAACGATCCATCGGTTCCTCCACGCGCGATAACCAATCGCTCCCAGCACCTTGTGCGCGCTGCCCCAAGTGCGAGCCAGCACCACTAGCATGACGAGGGCGTTGCAGTGCTAACGAACGCAACATAAACATCGCCATCACCACCAAACCAAGTATCGCGAGAGTTCCCCAGGAGTCCTCAAGCCAATGCAGTGATTTGGTAGCCAATTCTTTCAGATCGGTCGAAGAAAAACCTGTACTAACCGCAGCATCGATATGCTCCGAAACAACAATTCTCTGAGCGATGTCACCCGCCGACGATGATATCGACAACAAGGGTGCTAACTTTTCACGCACACTCCGATTCGTCTCTTCCCGCAACTTCTGTAACGATGCACCTGTCATCGCCGGCGCCGATGCCACCGCTAAACCCGGGTGCTCCCATTGCCATTGCTGCAAATAGACTTTTTGAAAATACGAAGTCGGAATCGAAACGGCTAAAGTCGCAGCGGTTGGCACCAATCGCGTGGCAGGAGACTCGCTCGCAACACTGCGAGACCCTAACTTTGCCTTCCGATTCGCGATCATACTTGGTGCCGTTGCTGGCTGATTCCCAGACGCAACGTCATTCCCCCCAGAAGCACTCGAATCAGCAGGCACCGTTGATCCAGTCGCCGATTCGGACTTCCACTCCGAAGATGCGACAACCTTGATCTCCCCGTAACCACTGAGCAACGCTAACGCTTTCCTCTGTAAATCTTCTTCGTAATGCTTCTTGAGCTCGACCCACTTCCACTCCTGCCCAGAACTTGCAACATCAGCCGTCGATTCAAACTCTAAGCTTGGGTCCGCATACGTTTCCCCTCGCTTCAAGTCGACCAACACAATGTCGCTGGCCTTCAATCCAGGAAACGACTTCAAAACCAAACGGATAACGCTCCCCTTTTGCGATCGCGTCAATTCAGCATGGCTTCTCGGTTGAATCGAAACCGTCGCAGAACGCTTTCGCTCCGCCGCAAAACCATCCGTCTTCTCGTCATAAGTAACAATCGCTTGCCGCACAAAAGGAAACTCACTGAGAGTGTCCTCAACACGCTTAATGCGATACAGCCGATCACGGCGCTCCGACAAAGCTCTCGGTTCAAGTATCTGCAACGAACTCGGTTCGAGCTGCGGATCCAACGTCGCCTTCGTCGGCAAACATTTTGCTTGGGATAACGCCTTCAAATACAAATCGCGAGAAGCAGTCGGAACCCGCATGCGATTCGAAGCACGCTCATACCCCCGCAACCCCGCCTTGCTAAACGCAAACTCAAATTGATCGAGTTGCTCCGTCGAGAAGTCTTGTCCGTCGAGCAAGTATTCCATCCGACTAGAAAACAAATTCGCATTCTGCACCAACAGCGCAATCCCAATCACCAGAAGCGCAGTGCAAAAAAACAATGCCATCCTGGTCTGCGCATTGCTACGCATCAGGAAAATACGGAAAGTCTCAACTAGGCGGATCCATGGCTTCATAGACCCTTACATGTAGCAAATCCGCTCCAAAGAGACCAAGCCCAAAACCGACTTACCAAAACCAACCGTGCATCCCACCGTTACCCCAATACCCTCACCCTGCCCATGACCTCCCACCATTGATTTGCTATCAATTGTGTTGTTGGCAGCCTTTCAATTAGAGAATCGGTAGCAATTCTGGCTCCGGTGAGCGGATCGAATCACCCGAACTGTGAAACCTAGCTTCGGTATACTCAGCTACCTGCTCAGCCGTCTCGAAGTACATCTCGTAAACCGCGTCTTCATCGAACTCACAATTGTCGGTGGAATAATCCCGACAAATCTGCGGTCGTGTGTAGTAAATTCCACAACGGTGGTCCTTCTGTAGATGCTTGCAAGCCGTGTGAACCAACAGATACCATACCTCATCTTCGACAAACACGCTCGCTCGATCGTGTAACAGATACCACCGCATGAAATCAAAATCTTGCTCGCTGGTCGGCTCGTCAATCGGAAGGGCAAAGTATCGGCAGCACTTGGCGGTACAGTAATCGCATAAGCATTCGCTTTGTGGGACTTCTTCGCGTTTCGGCGTTTTCCCATCAATGGTTTTGGCGGGCAACAAAACTGGATCTACAATGCAACTTGTCATGGTGCTCTCGTCGAGGCAATGTTCTTGGCGGGGATCAATGATGATGGCTACGAGTTTGCATGAAAATGGATCCACAATCAACCCCCAGCCGATGATCTCTCGTATTGATTCTTTGCTTGACCAATCAGAAATCGATGATTTCCTTCAAAGTCTTCGGCTTCGGCCCTTGAAATCGCTTCGATGCCGAGTAGATCGTGTCGAGGAACCACTCCCTTTCGAAACCCAAATCGTCGATTGGTACCCTTCCTTCGGACGCCTTGTAACCGACAACACGATTCGGCCAGGTGCCTTTCTGTCCTACGCTACGGCAGACTACTACATTCAAGATTCCGCATCGATGTTGCCGCTGCAACTCTTGGAACTGCAGGAAAATGACTGGGTATGCGACTTGTGCGCCGCACCGGGCGGAAAAGCCACAGCGATCTCAGAACTCTTAGGCACGCATGGACTACTGCTCGCCAACGAAGCGATCGCCGGTCGAACAGACGTATTGCGTTATTCTCTCGCTCGTACCGGTCGGGCAAATACAATTCAAACTCATCTCGACCCCGCGGTTTTGGCCTCTAAACTGCCCGGTCGCTTCGATAAAGTACTCGTCGATGTTCCCTGTAGCGGGCAATCTCTTCTCGGCCGCGATCAACAGGCCCAAAGCGCATTCTCCGACAAACACGTTCAACACTGCGCCGCCCGCGCCCAGAGAATCCTCCGCAATGCGATGGCAATGGTTCGGCCAGGAGGAAGACTGATCTTCTCAACTTGCACTTTTTCCATCGAAGAAAACGAAGACCAAGTCCGATGGATGCTCGAGCAATTCCCGGGCCTTTGGGCTCCCGCAACCATCCCTGGTTTGACACCTTGGCAATCCAAGCTTCATGCAGGGTGTTGGCGTCTCTGGCCCCATCGAGACAACTGCTCCGGAGGGTTCGCCGCAGCCCTTCAGTCCTCCGAAGACTGGGACCCCGAACTCGCATTCGATGCAATCCACAACGACGCTCCTAACTCTCCGCAGCAACATCGCTCTCCGCAGCAACATCGCTCTCCGCGCAAAAACCAAGCTACTTCAAAGAAAGATCTCGATATCACGAAACAAATCGAAGAGCACTTTGGACGATGCACTTTGCAATTGCAACCTCTGCATCTATCTCATACATCCAAAACATCCAATGAAACTAAAATCATCGGGTTGGAACCAGGGGCAGCCGAATTTGCAACGGAGTTCCCTGAACTTGGGTTGGGCTCCGTTCTTTGTACTTACAAGTCCTTTGGCCGCAGCGGTGCAACCACCAGCCGTTCTGGCGCAGTGAACTCCGGACAAGCAGAACCGTACCATGCGCTGGCTATGCTGCAAGATCGCTTCTTTGTCCCTCACGCTATCGCCAACTTAGAAGACTCGCAAGCAGTGCGGTTTGTGCAAGGCCAAGCGATTGAAGGAACACCCTCACAACAGATTCGAGCCGGTTGGGCTGTAGCACAATGGCATAATAAACCCCTCGGCTGGCTTAAAGGCGTTGCCGGAAATAAAGAAAGCCCAGGGAGGTGGAATAATCACCTTCCTCCCTGGGCTCGTATGAACTCGACTGAGTAGTTCGTACTTGGTTGTACTACTCGGTCTGAAGCGTCATCGCCATAACCACCGGAGCAGATGCATCGCGCCCCTTGATCAAGCTGATTTTCTTCATCGGTTTCTTCTCCTTTGGTTGCACGGAGAAATACCGAATCTGACGTCCATCTAGATCAAACGCAAATTCACTCTTCGGCACATCCACACGGCGAATGTAATCTGCGAAGTGTTCCCCGTTGATCAGCGAATGCTCTTCCGTGGAGTCATCTTCATAGGTTATCCGAACAATCATGCTCGTTGAACCTTCACGCGTTGCAGGCCAAGACCAACCTCCCACACCACTGAGGAAGTGGATAGAAACCGCAGAAGCGTTGCAGGTCACATCGACGCTCTTCGGCATCTTTGGAGCCATCACACCGTTCGGTCCGTAAAGCATAATCGCGTTCGGAACTCTGTCTCCTTGCGGGTCGATCAACACAAAGGGGACTCCCTTGAACATCTTGGGCTTCCAATCTGGGAACACCAAGCGTTCGACCATCCCGGTAGGATCGAAAAACATCCCACGGGAGGTGATCGAAGTTGCGACCGAAGCGATCGACAACGGAACGTACTTCCCTTTACTCGTCAGAAATTCGAGCAAGTCCTTCATCTCATCTTTGGTCATCTGGCTTTCAAAGCCTTCTGGCATCAAAGACTTCTGAGATCCGGTCATCCGTTCGATGTCTTCACGCAGTACTACTTCGCGCTTGCCTTGAACGTTGATCAGTTCGATGGAGGTTTTGCTTTCACCCGCCATCATCCCAGTGACCACGGTTCCATCGGTCGTTTGCACGTTGTAGGTTCGGAAGTTTCCTTCGACGCTACGATTCGGATCCAAGATATTGATCAAAAGCTCTTCCTTCGGATGCACCGACATGCCGGTGAGCTCAGGACCAATTTGGTTCCCCATCTCGCCGTGCTTATGGCACAAGGCACAGTGCTTTTGATAAACCAGCTTCCCGTTGTTTGCGTTACCCTTGTCGTGCGTCGTATCGGTCCAAGCGGTAACAAGTCGCTGACGGTCGGCATTCGGTATCCCACCGGAGGACTTCATCATCGCAAGAGCCTTCTCACGAATCTTCGCATCTGGATAATCGCGAAGAAGTTGTCGCTGATCGAGTTGCAAATCGTTAATGCTCAATGCACCCCCTTCAATCGACTCGATCAAATCCTTGGTGGAATCTGGACGAGCCAGCATGACGCGGATGCCGTTTCGCAAAAAGTCAGGCGGCAGAGACTTTGCCTTCTCAATCAAGGCTTTCGTGAGCCCAGGAGCTTTCGAAGCCCCAAGAGCTGCAACAATGCCGGACGAAAACTCTGGCGTTGATTGCGGGGTGACTTGCGCAAGCAGCGTATCGACCACCTTTGGGTTGACCGCTTCGAGAATCACCATTTGCCGAGCCGCTTGAACTCGCTCTTCAACTTGGGAATCTTGTTTGCCCAAACGATCTACGAGCTCTTGGCGAATCGAAGCAATCGCTTCATCGAGTTTCTTCACTCCCAAAGCACTCGCCAACTGAACAACTTGTCCCTTCGCTTCCAGTGGCATTTCGCCAGAAAGCCAATCGGAAACCAATCGATTGCTGATCTCTTCAGGCAATGTTATTTGGTAATCCTTAGGCCACCCTTCCACCAGTCCGCGAATCACCGCACCGGTGATCTGCGGATTAGAATCCTTAGCGATAAAACCGCTGAAGGCTTGTGGGGAGAGTTTGTTTCGAGCCGCATGCTCAGCAACAATCGCAATACGATTGAGAAACTCAGGGCTTGGTTGAAGTCCCTTATCTTGGATCAATCGTGGCAGGATCTCTGCCGCATGAGAACTTGCAGCACTGGTCCAAGCATCGAGTAGCCAACGATCTTCCGGACCTCCGCCGAGGGTGACAACCTTCGGATTTGCCAATCGCTCTCCAATGGACTTGGTTCCAGTCGAAACCGCTTCCGTCGGGCAATCAGCGAGTTTGAGCATCGCGGCGAGTCGCAGTTGCGGGTCGTCCGATTCCAAAGCTCGACTACCAAGGATTGCTTGAAGTGTTGCACTGTTCGGTTCAGCCGCAGCAATCGCATTTCGCACTACTGCATCGCTAGGATGGCGGAGCGCCGTAAGCATCGCATCCGCATTCCATTTGCCGTGCGCGCTGAGAACCCAAATTGCATGGATCGCGGCTGGATCGATTCCGATAGCATCCACTTTCGTGCGTTGGGTGTATCCAACCAATGCCTTGATCGTCTCATCCGACAAATTCTCTTTTTCAATCAAGAGCCGTTGTGCAGCCTTGCGCCAGAACATGTTGGTGTGCTGCAACGCTGCGACCAATTTCTTTTCATCGGCAACCGTCAAGCCACCTTGAACCAATGCATCCGATTCGGCCAGTTCCTTCGCCGACAAGCCTTGCTCGCCTTGGTACTCGACACGGTACACGCGTCCGTAACGCTTGTCACGCAACTTGGTCTCGTAAGCGTTCCCTTTACCCGTTTGGAATCCATTTGGAGTCGGGTTGTGTTGCACGATGAAGTTGTACCAATCCAGATACCAAACGTTTCCATCAGGACCGACTTCGGCCATGATTGGCGAGGCCCATTCGTCATCGCTCGCAACTAGGTTAAAAGGATTGGTTGAACGGTAACCTGCGCCATCGCGGTTCAAGATGAAGCTGCCAACCAGGTGACCGGTTGGTTCACAAACAAACGCAATACGGTTCCACCAATCTTTTGGATAGTTCCGTGCCGTGTACAAGGCGTGCCCAGCAGCTGCCGTGTAGCCACCGTGCCAGTCGACCTGACGCACCTTGTCAGTGACCGTTGCGAATTTGTATCCATCTGCAATGTTGCTCAACACCTGCGGTGCCCAGCCAGATACTTTTTCGTAGTAGCGATTCGGAACCGGCATAAAAATGCTCGGATTACCGTTTGCGGTCGAACCGAAAATCAATCCATCTTCGCTGATGCCGATCCCCCAAGTGTTGTTATTGGTAGACCGAACAAACTCTAACTTCGACACACGGACCGTGTGCTTGTCGAACGAATTAGTCATCTCAGCAATCACCTTCCCGTCCTTGCCAATTGCAAAGACTGGAGCGGTTTCATCGGAAGCTCCTGGCAACAGTGCAAAACGCCAGAACCCTTGTCGGAATCCTTGCTGGCGTTCTCCATTGATCACAGGTCGGGAATCGTTATACCCCTGCATCCCCCAAACCCAATTATCCAAGCCCCACTGGAAGTTGCTTACACCACCGTGGGTATCTCCCATGCCCCAGCCCGTGATGAGCTCTTGGCGGAAATCCGCGACATCATCCCCGTCGGTGTCTTTGAGGTAAACCGTCTTCGTACCGTCTTGAACGATCACACCATCTCGGTACGAAACGATTGCAGTCGGAATACTCAGGTTTTGCGCAAAGAGCGTGAACTTGTCCGCTTTGCCATCGCCATTCGTATCTTCGCAGATACGGATCCGGTCGCGACCTTCGCCCTGCGGCTTAAGTTCGTTCGGGTAGTCGATGGTCTCGCAGACCCATAGGCGACCGCGGTGGTCCCAGTTCATCGCAATCGGCTTTCCGCCAAGACCAGCGATGCTCAAGTCAGCTTCACCATCCAATACGTCTTGTTCAATGGCCCACAACTTCACTCTGAAGTTCTCTGGGGCTACGTAGTGCTTGATCGATTCCGACGCGGGAATCGGGTTTTGCATCTTGGTCATCGGTTCCGCTTGACCACCTCGAGCGCCCGGCTGATAGTTCGGAATCTCTTTGCCGACATCCGAATATGTGAAGGGAGCAACATCGGTTCGAGCTGCCGCCATTTTGGGAATTTCAAAACGGGTAGTATCGCGGAACGCTGGCAACGCCGCTGGATCGCGTTGGCAAGCCCATGTAATGCCGCGAGCGACCAAATTTTGGAAACCAGGGTTACCCCAAGTATCCATATTGTGTCCCCAAGCGGTGTAGAAGACGCGTCCCTTGCCGTGGGTTCGAACCCATGTCCAAGGTTCCGCAGAAGTCCCCTCGGCTAACTTGCCTTGGCGTCTTTCTTCCAAGATAACGCGGTCTTTGCTGTTATGCATGTGATGGATGTACGTCTCATCCCAGCTTTCGAATCCGCCAAATCCCTTCATGATCGGATGTTCGGCGTTTACGATCTGCGTCGAGAATCGCTCGCCGCCGTGCTCTTTGAACTGCGCTCCGACCAGCTCCACATAGGCCTTGGAATTGCGGAAACAGTATGACGCACAATGCAACGGAACAATTCCGTGGCCCTGTGCGACGTAGTCCAACATTGCCTTCTCTTGTTCAGGCCCAAGTTGATCGATGTTGGCATAGATCAACAATGCATCGAACTCAGAGAGGCGCTTTTCATTCAACGAACTCGGGACATCTTCGCTGTAAGTCAGCTCGATTCCGAAATTCTTCATCGATGGTCCAAGGACACGGTAAAGATCCGCCGGTCGGTGATGGCCTTGATCTCCAAGAAACAACACCTTCAGAGGTTTTCCTGCTGCGCCTGAAACTGCTCCTTGAGCATTCGCAGTTCCGCTGAACCAAGAAGAGCATAAGAGCGACATCAGGATTGCTACACTCGCAATCCAACGAGGGGCTCCCCCTCGCACTCGGCCCATCGGGCCCGAATCTTGCTTGAGTTGTACTGACATATAAAGAATCCTAGTTTGATTTCTTTCGAAATTGGAGAATGCGATGCTGATTAACCTAACGTAAAGGCTGGCAATTGAACGATTTTGCCACCCTCTACCGCGCTTTGATGTGCACAAATACCAACACAGGTCCAGTTCGCCGAAGTCACAGCGTTTGGCCATGGATCACGGTTTTCAACCAAGGCACTGACGAACTCGTGAACCAAGTGCGGGTGCGAACCACCGTGCCCACCACCTTGGATGAACGACAAGTGATCAGCGTCCTGAATCGACTGGGTAAATGGTCGAATCGGCTCAGGAAGCAAATGGGCATAATCCGGAACCGAGATCTCTTCGGCGATTTCATGCTCAGGCTTCTTTGCCGTGTGCAAGATGTGTGGCTTGCCCTCGACGAGCGACCACTCAAAACTCTTCTTCGTGCCGTACACATCGAAGCTCTCGCGATATTGGCGAGCCGTATCAAAAAGGAAACGCCAAATGTGGGCGGCAACGTCGCTGTCCTTGATCTTGATATGGCAAGATTCAACCGCAAATGGATTGCCCGACTTCTTTGCCAACTCCGAACGAATCGTTCCCGATCCAAAACACGAGACATACTCAGCGCGACCGTTGAGTAACCCCAACACCGGCGAGACGACGTGCGTAGCGTAGTGCATCGGAATCATTCGTTCCCAATATTCTGGCCAGCCATCCATGTCTTGAGGGTGCGAAGCTGCCAAATACTGGATCTTGCCCAACTCACCTTTTTGATACATTTCCTTGAGAAACAGAAATTCGCGGCTGTAGACGACCGTCTCGGCCATCATGTACTTCAGCCCAGTTTTCGCAACCGTTTCACAAATCTGATCGCACTCTTCGATGGTCGTCGCCATCGGCACGGTACACATAACGTGTTTGCCTGCGTTGAGCGCTTTGAGGCTCATCCAAGCGTGATCTGGGATCGGAGAATTGATGTGAACAAAATCGACCGTGGGATCCGCAAGAACTTGTTCGAATTCGGTATAGCGATTCGCAATCCCAAACTTGTCCGCCGTCGCATGCAATTCGGCTTCGTTGCGTCGGCAAACTGCGACAACTTCCGCGTTGGGGTGACGCTGATAAATCGGAATAAATTCCGAACCGAACCCCAGGCCGATCATGGCCACTCGCACTTTTTTCGCCATCGTGTAACTCCTCGAATGGATGCTGTTGGAAGGATTGTTGGAAAGGATGAAATGCCCCTAAACACGGAACACCGGGAATTTTCCCACCTTCAATGTCCCATAGAGGAGATTTTCTTGCCATGAAAAATTGCGCAAAAAACCTAAGGTATTTTACCTGCATTCCCTGCGAGACAGACACATTACCAATCGTTTATCGGTCAGCCGGAGGCGTACTCGTACGAAACCAACCGCGTTTGATTAACTCAACGCATTTGGCCCTATTGCTCTACTCTCAACTTTCTCCTTTCAACTTTCTCGAGCCATCGGCTCGCCCCACTTTCTCGATTCAACTCTCTCGAGCCGTAGGGTATGTGCAGCGGTCCTAACGTAAAACATCATCCGCCACAGTCGAACCACCAAGCGCCATCCATTCGATGCTTGCCCTTCAAACAACGGACCGCGGAACATACCAATGCGTCAATCTCCCCCGCCAAGACCAGCGATTTCGTTTAGCAGTCAGCCGGAGGCGTACTCATGCGAAACAAACCGCAATGGATTAATTCAACGCGTTTGGCCCTATTGCTCTACTCTCAACTTTCTCGAATCAACTCTCTCGAGCCGCAGGCTCGCACTACGGATCGCAGAAGCGATCCGCGACATTGGTCTAGCCGTCCCAAGATTGGCCGTCCCAAGCGACGACGCGATCCAACCACTGCACCAACGCTTCGCTAAAGAGATCTAACAACAAGCTCCCTTTTTCTTTCGATGCGTAACGAGGTTCACCAATGTATCCAGGACCGGTTCGGTCCTGTGTCTTCCAAGCTCGAACCCCCGGACGGAAAGGATTGCCGGGGGACACTGATTCGAGTTGCTTGTATTCTCCCACCAAATCAGGACGCAACGCTAACACCATCGACGTCTCCCACTCACATGCATGCCCCATGTCTCGCTGAACAATCGTTGAATCCGTTGTCCAAGGCTCCACTCCAAGCCCCCAGTAAGTAGTCATCAACAACAATAAATCTTCCCGATGAGAGTACTTCTGACGAATTTCAAACGTCGCTTGTTTCGCCGGCACATCGTTACCACCATGCCCATTAATAAATACGATCCGCTGAAACCCTTGCTCGATCGCATTGTCCATTAGCGAACAAAGCATATCCAAGTAAGTTCTCGGTGCTGCAGATAGCGTACCGTTGAAGTCCAAGTGGTGATGAGAATTTCCCATCCATTGCACCGGTGCGAACAGCACACGATCATGCATTTTGGCTTCGACCCGGTCCATCAAGGCTTGCGTCAACATCGTATCGGTCATCACAGGCAAGTGCGGACCGTGTTGCTCAATCGCGGCCAAAGGAAACACAATAGGAGTGTCCGGTGCCAAATCTCGGATGGCAGGGGCTGGCAATTCATGAAGCAACATAAGCGTAATCAGGAAATGAGGATTAGATTTTTAAGAGCAAAACATAGGTTATGGATTCGGAAGCTGAAACTCCATAGGCAAAGCCGCATTATTGGAGTCTGCCCAAGCTCGAGTGGTCAGATCAAGCTTCTTCTTTGTCGGGCTATTCGGATCATCAAGCAACAACCACACGACCTTTTGATCCTTTTCGTTCGGGCTTTGTACAGTCGTAACAGGATTGGCTCGACGTACCAGTGCGGTCAACAAATCACGAATGGATGTATCGCTGTACTCAAAGTTTCGAATCTGCTGATTGCGAGTAATCCCGTCTTTCTGAAAGGCTGTGCCATTTATCGACATCGGGATCGGTTCAGCCTCTAAACCTAGACTGTCTTTTAGTTCTGTTGCGATCGCTTGTAGCACTACTTCTAAGGACTCCTGCTCAATCCGCAGATTCACCTTAGTCGCTAACAAGTCATCGATGCTTTTCCCTTCCATCGATCCTGTCTTGGACGACGTACCTTTCCCC
>CAZACJ010000088.1:15403-19627 GCA_964483385.1 uncultured Pirellula sp.
CCTTTCCCCATTCCAGCACCGCCAACACCATTCGCAGCACCTTTCGCACCACCCGTTGAGGCCACAGTGCTCGCAGCGCCACTTCCCACCCCACTTTGCAAGGCCATCCAAGATCCAATCGCTAAATTGGTCGCAGATTCTTTGGGCAAATATGCATTGAATACAACTTGGCCGTCCTCAGCCCCAGACCGCGAGTACTTGTGCAAGGCTCGAAGCATCTGAGGGAAACGGTTCGCAATCGCTCGCCAATAGGCGGTGGCTGGTTGTGCCGTGAGTTGACTTTCGACAGCATCTGCCGTGTTCGAAAGCTTTTTGCGCAATTCACTTGCGTCCCGCGCTGCGCTCTGCAAGTCGTTCCCCAACATCCGGTACTCTAGATACAAATCAGGTTGCAAGTGAATGCGGCACAAGATGGCTTGAACACGATCATCGATGACCTCTCTCATCAAATCTCTAACTTTCGTCGAATGCTCTCCAAGCCACTCCTTGCCGTCTCCAAACAGGAAACTCGGAGCAGCAAGAAACGTTGCATCCGCACGAGAATCGGTGTTCTGCAAAAGCGTATCGAGTTGCCGTCGCAATGGCCCCGACTTCCCCTCACTCTCCAACATCGGCTTGAGCAACTCCCAAGGCCCCATCGTCAATCGCCTGACTTGCTGATCTCCATCAGTGCTGAAATCATCTGTGACAACTGCGATCTCGCTTCCACTCAACTCTTTGGTCCAATACCGATACTTCTTTCCTCCAGTATCCGCAGTCTTCGACTTCCAACTACTTACCTCTAGCAGCAACTCATCCAGTGGCCCTGGGTCTTTCCTTGTCCAACGAAACACTTGATGATAAGTCCCAACGCTTGCTCCTGGATACCAACCGATCGCTAAATTCGCAAACGCATCCGGTGCCACCAACTCCAGTTCCGGTGTTCCTTTGCTTTGTGGATACACCTCTGACCACCAACCGCGAATTGTCGATAAAGCCCCCGAATCGTTGAACACATCCTTCGTCAAAAAGAGGACGGCTTCGAGCCCAGGTGGAAGCATCTCCGTGGAATACGGAGTCCCTACAGTCGGAGGAGCCCAAGGCACATTCGCTGAATCGTCTTGGAGATTGAAATACTCCAGTATTGGATCTACCGTTGCCCCAGTCCCCTTATCCCCCGTACCACCGACTGGCAAGTTCGTCAGAGTTGGGCTTTGCTCCGTACTCGGTTTTTTGCCCGGCTGAATTGTCACCAGTCCCTTTTGATTTCGCCCCAACACAACAACCAACAGGGTTAACAGCAAAGCCGAACAACCGATCACCATCGGCAGGAACCATACTGGCTTCTTTGGCTTGGATTTCTTTTTTACCGCCGTTGCGAGAGAACTGGTTCCCGATTTTGCCTTTCCTCCCTTCGCTCCATCAGGTCGCTTTTTCTTCGCCCCTGAATTCTGCGATCCGGTCTTCTTTGCGGCATTTGTGTTGGCAGCATCTTCTACCGCAGGTTTAACAGAACCTATTTGCTCGGTTTCGACACCCTTTGAGGTCGCAGGTGTAGCAGAAGCAGAAGCAGAAGCGTCTCTGGCGACGATCCTGCTATCGACGTTGTTGCCAACATCTGAAGTCTTCGCCGTTGCGCTGGGCGCGGTAGTGTTCGGTACAGAGGGAGCGACTATCGGTGTTGATGCCCCTTTGGCAGGTGTAGTCTTGCTTACCGATGGCGTAGCAGAGTTTACTGATGGCGTAGCAGAGTTTGCTGTTGGCGCCGCGGGTGTCGTCGTATTGGAAGTTTGCGGTTTGGTAGCAGGAGAACCAGTTGCCACAACTGGCGATTGCTTCGGTGCAGTCTCTTGTTTGGGCGCAGCATCTGGCTTCTGCGTAGATACAGGTTTCTGTGCAGCTTCTTGTTTCGGCGCAGCCACTTGCTTTGCCTTCAGGTCAGCATTCTCTGACTTTTCAACCGGAGTCGTCTTGCGCGGTACCTCAGGCTTTGCTGGCTGTGTCTGTGATTTTGTCACCACGCTCGGAGTTGAAGCCGCCGGGGCTTTGGATGCGACCGGCGATTTCGCGGGCGCATCTGTTGCCGTAGTTGACGCAGGCTTGAGCGGCACTGCAGGTGCAGCCGTAGCAGCAACGGACTGGGCAACAGTAGCTGGAGAAGATTGAGATGCCGCAAGGTTCACAGCAGCAGCAGTGGGTGCAGTGGCTGATGCCGGATTCGTAGATTCTAATGGTAATACAAGTTGATCGAGTGCTCGCAGGAGCGCATCCACGTTGGCAAACCGAACAGCTGGATCTTTCGCTAACAAGTGCATCAAGCAACGCACTTGTGTCGCCGGGACTCGCTCCGGAGAAGTGATCGGGACATTCGCATGCAACTTGGCCCAGTTCTCCGCCGGAGCGTCCTTGCCCGGATCGATTGGCCACTGACCTGTCAAGCATCGGTACCACAAGCACCCCAAGGCGTACATGTCAGTAGCCACACTAGGAACAGCATTGGGTGCAAATAATTCTGGTGCTGCGAGCGCTAGACGGTGCTCGGTCCCCCCGAGAACGCTTTGAACTGAACCATGATAGGGCGAACTCGGTGGAAACAGCGGATCTCGAAGCAACCGAAACCCTTGCATCTCATTCCAAACCACTGCATCTAAACACAAGTGTCCATGCACCATCTTGGATGTATGCAGAAACTTTAAACCTGCTGCTACATCAAGCACCAATTGGTACGCTTGCGAAACGGACAATGGACCTTGCTCGAGCACTTCTCTCAAGATCAGCCCCGGTACAGCTTCGCAAACGGCGTAAAGATGTTTGAGTGTCGCGCCCGATTGCATCCAGCGATCCAAATGGGGTGCATGGACTTTGCAATGCCGTTCCGCCCACTGCAAACTTGGTGGCCAAGCTTGCACGGCATCGCTGGCAAGTTTTTCATCTGCAAGTGCAACAATCCATAAGTTTTTGGGAGGAAAAGCCGACCATCTTGCCGTCGTCGTGTCCTCACCTTCATACCAAGCAGGCCCACGCTCTGATTCCAGGGATCGGACTACTCGTAGCTTGCCAAGTTGCAAAGGGTGGGACAATCCTCGATACAGAACATTGGCTTGGTAGGCACTGAGCTTTTCTTGATGGACAAGCTCTTTAATCACCAACGCTGGATCGGTCTGATTCTCTTGGCCAATCACTTCGGCCACACCCCTGGCCCATTGACGGCACTGCTCAGGCGTAGCAAGCCCTGCAAGGTGGACGCGTTCCCAAAGCTGTGCGGTGGTCAATGACATCCGAAATGAGATCCCTTGCAAATCGGTCGTGTTGGCAATAGGTTTATGGCCGAGCGAGGACTTGGTTCTCGGCACTCCACGGATTGCTCAAAAAAACTCAACCCTAGTATAGTGACTCCTAAGTATAATGGCTTCTCAGCTCATCGTGAAACCGACTTCCGAAGAAGTCGCATCAAGTGCCTGCGATTGGCTGATCGGCGCGATCGGTGAGGCGATTTCTATTCGCGGGCGGTGCGTGGTGGCTCTTTCCGGCGGCTCAACACCCAAGCGTTTGTACGAGTTGATCGCCGAACGGCACTTGCATAGCCTCGATTGGAGTCGTGTCCATTTGCTTTGGGGCGATGAGCGCAATGTGCCCCACACCTCCGACGAAAGCAACTATTTGATGGTCCGAAAGGCTTGGCTAGACCAAGCGGAAGCGACCAAGAACCCTCAATCGATTCCCCAAGTCTATCCGGTGCCGATCCAGACTACGGCGCCAGAACACGCCGCACTAACATACGGCGAAACCATTCGCCAAGTCCTCGGGGACTCCCCCTCCATCGACATTGTTCTTTTGGGATTAGGAGATGATGCACATACCGCCTCCTTGTTCCCTGAAACGTCCGCTCTCTCTAGTCTCGATGGGTTCGTCGCGAACTTTGTTCCAAAATTCGACGCATTCCGAATGACTATGACAGCAGGGCTGATCAACCGCGCTAGAAAAATCGCATTTCTTGTTTGCGGAGCATCCAAAGCCCCCGCACTGGAAGTCGTTTGGCATGGTCCCCAAGAGCACGTCAAATTCCCCGCGCAAATGATTCACCCCACGGACGGTGAACTTTGGTGGTTCGCAGACACCGCTGCCGTCCCCCGCTCCGGCTGGATCTAACCTGCGACCCAAACGCTCTGCAATCTTCTTTGCGTCTTGGCGTGATACATTAGCGCATTGGTACGTTCCGGCTCGAGAGAGTTGATTCGAGAAAGT
>CAZACJ010000089.1:0-2671 GCA_964483385.1 uncultured Pirellula sp.
ATACTTCCAGCTACATAAGCTAGTTCTATTAGGCCATTGACATAAGCCTGTCTCCGTTTCGCGTGACATAAAGTTCCCGCAAGCTTATAGAGAAACCGGGAAATTAAATTGCGCATTTCTTACTCCATACCGCTCTTAGCGAAGAATACAATTCGGGATCGATCCGAAGTCACAAGGAGATCAGTTATCCCCATATACAGGGCGGTTGCACCAATCTTATGTCCCTTCTACGGATTAGTACGACGGCTATCTACACGACAGCGATTTGCTGTTGCTAGAGCCCATTTTCACAGCTTTCAATCAATCAAAACAAGTAAGGATGCTGGGAGCATAAAGAAGCTATTATCTGTCGAACTCTTCAAGTTTAAGGATGCCAACTCGCTTGCCGTTTCGAATCTGAATCGTCATCGTACGGATGCTTAATAGAATAATCTCAACATCTGGTCTCTTTGGGGAGGAGAAAATGCCCTGCAACTTTCGTTAAATTATCTTAGAGTTACCGACAAGAAGCTTGCACGCTCCCCGACTAACTTGTTAGTATCACTGATGGAGAGATGGCTAACCGATGTCTTCAAGCTGGAGAATCCGTGATGCGATTGTATTTGATGGTGCTAATTTTTTTTGGATCTTCTGGATATGGTTTCTATGAACAAGAGACCGTTGGTGATACGTCTCAAGGGAGACCAGGAAACACGGCTAAATTGGTAAATAGTATTGGAATGGAATTGATCAAGATTCCAGCGGGAAGCTTTTCCACAGAGACTGGATACGCTAAGCCTAAAGCCTCAACTAAGGCGACGTACAGTCATACAATTACGCTTAGTAAGTCGTATTACATGGGGGCATTTGAAGTCACTCAGGCGCAGTATGAGAAAGTCATTGGGACAAACCCAAGTGCCTTTAAGCGTCTTCCCGCTACAGGAGCCCCGAAGCAACCCGGAGGAGGTGTTGCGGAGCAAAAGCTATGTACGACTTGTCCGGTGGAAATGGTCACTTGGACACAAGCAGTCGAGTTCTGCAATCGTTTATCCGAATTGCCCGAAGAAAAAGCCGCTGGGCATGTATATCGTTTGCCGACTGAAGCGGAATGGGAGTATGCATTCCGTGCTGGGGCAGCGAATCCGGTTTATCTTCCAGAGGATGAAAAAGAACTTGACAAAGTCGCTTGGTGGATTGGTAATGCGAATTTTCGGACGAAACCGGTGGGCGAGAAATCCCCGAATGCATGGGGGCTCTACGACATGGCTGGAAATGTGGAGGAATACTGTTCTGATTGGCATGCGGACGATTATCCCGCTGAGAGCATCACAGATCCCCGAGGCCCCGCCGAAAACAAAAGGTCCGTGCGTATTCTACGCGGAGGTTGTTATGAAACTCTGCTCAAATGGATGTGTTCGGGTTTACGATCCTCAGAAATAGCAGGGAATAGTTACAATCCAAGGACAGGTTTCCGCGTAGTGATGCAGCAAGCAAGCGACATTGAAATTGCCGATGCGCTCGGAGAATTATGGGAAGCCGAACCGAAGTTGCTACGGCAAAGCATACAACTCATCCAAGCGCGATGGAAATTGGCTCTGCCATTCCTAATTGAAATTGCTGATGGGAAAGCAACCACGGACGAGGAAGTAACTAAAAGGTTGCTGGCACGCGTGGTGCTTGCTGCGCAAGATCCAAGTAGATTCGATAAAGTTTTCGAGGATTTTTCGATAAAGCACATGAATTACTTCCTTGAGATCTCGGATATCCTTGAGCCCCAGTTCGTTGCAGCTCAAGGGCAGTTGAAGAAGGTGCTAGTGGATCCGAAAGAAGCGTTACATCGACGGATGTTCGCTTTGCATGCTTTGCAACGGACTGCACCGGAGGTTTTGGATTCGATCTGGGACGAATCATGGGAGGAGCTATTCGCAAGACAATTGACAAACCGAATTGGCGTTGAATTGCCTGCTGAGTTGGAATGGGTGAATAGAGCGATTTACCAACAGGTGCTTCAGCCTAGTCGCGAGAAATTACGGTCCAAGTTAATTAAAATCTTCGAGAGAATACCGCGGAACAGGTTCGAACTCGAAGAAACGAATCAGGCGATGGCTGTATTGTCCACTTACTTCTCGGACGATCCGTCGTTACTCGCAGATTTGTTGATCAATGCGCCGCGAGGCCGACGCGGTGACGCACTCCATGCTTTAAGCGGGCTGTATCGATACCCAATGGTTGGAGGGCAGTCCACAATCGATCGATCAGCCATTGGCCCTGAGATTTTGGACAAGCTTTCACAGGTCATTCAAACACCTCCCCCAAGTGAACTTGACGCGTCGCAACGCGTACGGTTTGCGGAGCGACGGGTGAATGCAGCAAGTTATTTTTTTCAATTATATGAATTTGAGAAGGTTCTACCGCTCTTTGATTGGAAGGACGATCCGGAAACAGTCACGCAATGGATGTTGCAAGGAATGGCAAATCATAAATTCTTGACTTTCGTTTCCCAATTACCCCCGGGGAAGACTCGGGACACGGCTCTTTACGCAACCCTGCTTTCCAATTCCAATCGCTTCACAGGGCCGCCGCCTGGGGCTCCATCGGATGAACAAGAGTTTTGGAATCAGGTTTTAGATTGGTATACCAACGAGCCGAGCTCGGCAGTCCATAGCGCGTTACGATGGTACTTGAAGAAAAA
>CAZACJ010000089.1:2771-18590 GCA_964483385.1 uncultured Pirellula sp.
CCAACGAGCCGAGCTCGGCAGTCCATAGCGCGTTACGATGGTACTTGAAGAAAAATAGCAAGCATTCGTTGGTCGATAAACTCGATGAAACTCCGGTACCTTATTCTCCCAACCGAGAGTGGTTCACGATGAGAATCCCGTTGATACAGTCTAAAAGCCCGAGTGTTCCACAAGACCCTGATCAATACACTTGCTTGACCTTTGTAGTATTTCAACCCGGTACGTATACGGTTGAGCCCATGGAGATCACTTATAACCAAGGCCAGAAAATCAGCCGAAAGACGCTCGTTCTTGATCGTCCGATCGCCATTCTTGACCGAGAAATTTCGCCAAAAGAATTAGAAGCGTTTCGCTCCGGACGGGTCGTTTACCATGATTCTCATCCCATGAAGTGCAGTTGGTATGAATCGGTGGAATTCTGCCGATGGTTGACCGCGAAGGCCGGTATGAGTGAAGAATCTCAGGTGTACGTAGACCCAAAAACTCTAGACGCAAGTTCAGTACCATTTTTTCGAAGTTATAATGCTCGAAACTACCCGATCGATTGGCCTTATGATTTAAAAAAGACTGGATTCCGATTGCCTACGAATACCGAATGGGAGATAGCTACCAGAGGGGAAACGTCGACCGCTTACGGGTTTGGAAATGATGAATCCCTATTGCCCGAATTTGCATGGAGCGAACACAGCGATTACAGACATATGAGTACAAGTCAAAGCCGTTCGCGTTGGATGGAGGGAAGGGCTCTTCGTCCGAATCTCAGGGGCATGTTTGATATGCACGGCAACTACGAGGAATGGGTAAATGACCGGAGCAAGCATAGCATCTATGGTTCTCCCAACGACCAACAGCATCTTGGGATTTTACGCGGGGGAGATGCGATAGACGTCGAACGCACGCGTTCGAGTTCATGGGCCACAGAAGTCCTTAGCAGACTAGATCGCCCGGTTAGCTTTAGACTTGCAATTACTTTACCGGATGGCCCATCGGAAAAACCCTAATTCAATTCGCAACGAACATTCACAACTAACGCACCTGCTATCCGTATTTAGGCTCTTCAGGAATTATTGTAGCTAGGAGTAGATGCCACTGGCAATCTTCGTGCTTGTGCTCCTGCTCGACGTCGAAGCCCTTCCGACAGAGTTTGGGCCACTAGACTATTGAACAATCCGCAAGGATCCAAAAACCATTTCGTTAGCCACGGTTGCTTTCCGATTAAGATCACGAGCACCGTTTCACTGAGCACGAGAACGAATTCACTGGGGCCAAAACTTCTTATGTTTTACCCAATCCATCGCCAGATCTCGCTAAGGCAACGATAGGCGATCTGCGTTGGGCTCAATGAGATGATCTTGCGTAGATGGGCGATCTCCGCCTCCAACTCCGCTTCCTTGGAAGTCTGGGCTGACGACGTTTGCACAACGAATGGACTGCCGCTCATGAGACTCTCCATTAACGCTATCACCCGTGGAGTCGATTCGGTTTGACATTCGAGCTGATCAGCTAGCAGGGTGGCTTGCCATTTCAGGCGGCATGAATCAGGCGTCAGAAGCCCGTGTATTTCGTTAAGTTGTGTTTTGGCTGTTATCGACCATGCGGCTCTGATGTATTGAGGGCTGTTGGTGTAGTCCAATAATGCTACGGGCAAACCATATGCCATGGATTCTAGAATGACATTGCTGGGAGTCGAGATGACGGCGTCGACACACGCAAGCTGATCAGCCAAAGAAACGACGGAAGAATTTCTGACCTCAATGATATCTTCAAGTCCAGCGGTCAATCGCCAAATAGGCGTAATGGCAGGGTGCTGAGAAAACCATTCTTTGAGATCGAGCAAGGATGCGATCACCGCGTGCTTGTCTTCTTCATGGAAAAAAGGTTGCCGAGCAGTGGCGATCAGAACAGAGGATTGCCTTGGACTTCTTGGCCGCTTTCCTACAAGCCAATCAAATCTCGGGGAACCTGTAACCACACACTTTCCAGTATTTCCCCACGAATCCAAAAGGCGAGCTTGAGACTGTCCTAGACAGGCAATTTTCGTTGACAGTATTGGTTGCATGAAGGGCACTGGCCTATGGTTGTGCCATGTGTTTCGCCATTCGCATGAGCCATCTGGTAGATGGAGGCTAGGGACTCCGAGTCTAGTAGCATTCGCAAGTCCTGCTGCGCAGTAGGGCCATGTTTCATCATTGACAAGAACCAAGTCCATCTCGGGAGGTTGATGCGCTAGTTTAGCTGGGGAAACATCAATCCATTGAGCAGGATATCTGCTCGTCAGTGGCAAGTAGAATCCTTTTTTTTGATGCCAGTCAACAATACCGATTCGGGGAAGTTTCTTAGACATTGGCGCCCACGATAGATCGTTCTGTTTTTCGTTTAATATCCCTGAGTATTAACCGAATCGAATAAAGCATCCCCAGCGATCTTGTCAGTGCCGTATCTTCGCCGCGATTTCCCTTCATGATGTCAGCCCTCACATATTTTTTGTTAATCGCAGTCTCGATCTCTTGTTCCGAGATACTCCCAGATTGGATTGCTTCTCTGAAAAATTCGAACCAAGCTTCTCCGAATCGATGATAGCGAAACTTCCATGGTTGCCGGTCGAGATCCGTATAGTGAATTAGCTTTGTGTCCTTTTCCATCTTGTCGAAGTGGTTCCAGATTTTGGGAAGTTCTTTTATTCGATGGGGAAGAGCGTTTCTTACACGTTGTCCCATTTGCGAGAATTCGGAGTAGGAAAATCGTCGCTGTTGTATTTGTGTAAAGATCGAATCGAGGTCAAATCGGCAAACGTCACAATCGATTAGCATTGTGCTGAGGGCCCAACGGTTTGGCGCTATGGAGGGGTAAGCGTCTGGGACCGCAGCGAAATCAAAACCTTCGAGCGAGATATCAAAGAGTTCGCCGATGTCACTCAAAACAATCATATCAGAGTCGAGGTATAGAGCTTTCCCCTGGAAGTCGCACAACTGGGGGATATAAAAACGAAAAAGGCTGAATTCAGTTGCATACCGATGATGCTTTGCCAATTCGGGTTTTTTCGGGCACGGTCGCTGTCCCCCGGTCTCATTTTCGATTGTATTGTTGGTTCCGTTGTAATGCCAAATCTCCAAATCTCGGGATGTATTCTTCTTGATTGAGTGAATCAAAGTCTTGCGTTCCAACGCGCTAGCATCACCGGACCCGATAAAAATTCTTACCGATTGCTCGTTATTGGTGGTTTGCATGTTTTGACTCACACTGGCTTTCCATATCGCAAGGTTTGGAAAAAAAACATTAACGAACCAAGTACTAAATAGTAAGTGGTGCTTAAAGGCCCAAAAAACCTGACCAACTGTTTCCAATCGTTAAGGGCTAGCCCGAATTTAGGATACAGCAGAAGTGCCAGCATATGGGACGCAATATCTTTCGCCAGTCCCAAACGCCATCGAAATCGAGACGTATATTTTGGATGACGCTGCACAATGTCGATCACCGCTGCGATAAACGTTTCCCGATGACTTGATATGGCATTTGAGTTGCCGTGCTTTCTCCAAAGCACTGTGGATGTTGACATGCATCGGCTTGTTTGCGCAAGGCGTAAAATAAGATCCATATCAGTACGTCGTCTTAGAGACACATCCCACAACCCCGCCTTAATTAGAGCCTCGCGTTTTGCACTGATTGCTCCTGTCGCCTTGTAGAGTCTTCGTCGATAAACAGCATCTTCGATGTCACTGCTACACCTCAGCTCTGGGTTTCGATGTAGCTTCAGCTTATTTCCATGATGGGTTTGGTTTAGGAATTCGAAGGAGTCAACCAACACATCTACTTCAGAATGATTCAAGAAGAATTGGTGAATAAAGCTAAGCTTGCAAGGAAGGAATTCGTCGTCGGAATCAAGAAAACAGATCAAGGAGCTTGCCGCTGCGAGAATCCCAACATTCCCCGCCGCTGCATGTCCGCGATTTTCTGGAAGATTGATCAGACGGATACGTGGATCCCCGATAGACGCAACAACAGTCGCGGTACCATCTGTGGAGCAATCATTGACGACAACTGCTTCAAAGTCATGAAAGTCTTGTTGCAACAGTGATTTCAGGCAGTTGCCAATTTCCGTTTCTCGATTAAAGACTGGAATAACGACACTGATGACAGGAATCAACATGATCGTCCTTACTGTTCCTTTCAATTTCGCTCGTTATCATCCTGAGTCTGCTCAACAACTACCACTGGGCTGTCTTAGTGATCGCTCCAAATTGTCCAACAACTATCCCTGATCCTGAACATCTTTCGATTTTGAGGCCTGAAAGAACTGTACTGGAAATCGGTGCACAGCGGGGGGGACAAAATGGAATGGTAAGGTGTCTTTCCAGATGCATTGACCTTGCCGAAGTGGGGATTCTGTATTGGGGCGATCAACGTGTCAAGTCTCACATGCCATGGCCAAGTAATGGGTTAGGAACTCGAAGCTTAGATGGACTCTATTAACGAAGTTGGCAGTTTACGTCCGTTTTTAGCTCTCAATTGCCGTCACAAGTTTTTCGCGGTATTCTTTGGTTGTTGCTTCTTTGAGTCGTTGCTTCTTTGCGTGAGACCCTTGCGAGGCTGGCGGGGTAGGTAACTGTATTGACAACCCGCATACCCTCCTGAACGCAGGGCCATGGGTGACGGCTAATTTATTTATGCACTTAGGAGTGAATATTGCTGAATTTTATCTGGTCACTTGGTCGTTTGATCCAAAACGTTTTTAGAAAGAACCCTAATCTATTCCTACGGCAAGTCACTGGGGTTGTGCACGTGGGGGCAAATACCGGTCAGGAGCGCCAACTGTATCACAACCATTCGTTAGATGTCGTGTGGATTGAGCCAATTCCAGAAGTCTTCAATCGACTTGCTGAGCATCTCCGAGGCTTTGACAAACAAATTGCCTTGCAAGCCTTAGTTACTGATGTAGACGATGAAGAGTATACGTTTCATATTTCCAGCAACGACGGTCTCTCGTCGTCCATATTCGAACTGAAACATCATCGAGATATTTGGCCAAATGTCTCCTATGTGAAAAGCTTGACCGTGCACAGCACAACGCTGTTGACTTTGTTCAAAAAAGAAAACATCGATGGGAGCAAATACCAAGCGTTAGTTATGGACACCCAGGGTTCCGAACTTCTTGTTCTGCGTGGGTGCGGACCGCTCCTGCGTAATTTTGAATTTATCAAGACAGAGGTCCCCGATTTTGAGTCTTATGAAGGATGCTGTCAGCTATCCGATATTCAAGCGTTTATGGAGGTCCATGGGCTTCGTGAGATCTCTCGTGTCGAATTTGCTAGATCGCCTGGGCGGGGAAGCTACTACGATATTGTTTTTCAAAGAATCCAGTCCTAAGTTGAGATGAATCCGACAAGGGTTCAAGTATTAAATCGCCTGGGGCTCTAGAGAAGGAGCCAAACCACAGATAATCGTCCTCATGTTGCAGCCCCGAGTAATCGTTTAGCAGTCAGCCGGAGGCGTACTTTTGCGTTCGACGGTGAAATAGCGAGTACGTCTTCGACTGCTCGAGGAGCATTCACGGGCATCCACCTTGTGGCGACCGGTGGCTATGAGAGAACGGTGGCTACAAGGTTCCGCGGGTCTCTTGCTCGCGTTCGATCGCTTCGAACAAAGCTTTAAAATTCCCTTTTCCAAAACTCTTCGAGCCCTCTCGCTGAATGATCTCAAAAAACAATGTCGGACGGTCTTGCACGGGCTTCGTAAAGATCTGCAACATATAACCCTCGTCATCCCGATCGACCAAAATCCCCAAGTCCGCTAGCTGACTTATGTCTTCTTTGATCGTTCCAACCCGCTGCTCCAAAGTGTCATAATACGCTTTCGGAACACGCAAAAAAGACACATCGTTGTCTCGCAACGCTCGGACCGTTTTGACAATGTCATTGGTCGCCAACGCAATATGCTGCACCCCGGCACCTCCGTAAAACTCTATGTACTCCTCGATCTGACTCTTCTTGCGCCCCGTCGCCGGCTCGTTAATCGGGAACTTGATTCGCCCTCGTCCCCCTTGCACTACCTTGGACATCAAAGCGGAATACTCCGTTGATATGTCCTTGTCATCAAATGACACCAACTGCTCAAAACCTAACACACGCCGATAAAAGTCGACCCATTCGTTCATTCTCCCTTCTTCCACATTCCCCACGATGTGGTCTATCCCCAACAACCCCGTCGGATGATACGTAGCTGGGTTATACCGCGACGGATCAATCGCTTTAAAACCCGGTGCAAACGCTCCTTGGTATCGATCTCGATTCACAAACGTATGGGTCGTATCCCCATAAGCACGAATCGTTGCCATCTCGTATGTTCCATACTCGTCGACTATCTCTTGCGGCCCCACCACACCGATAGCACCTCGTTCCACCGATAGTTGATATGCCCGCTTCACGTCGTCAACCTGCAACGCAATATCCGAAACCCCATCCCCATGCAAAATTAATCGATGGGCATCTGGGTGATTTGCCCGCAACGGTGAGACCAACATAAAATAAATCCCACCTTGCTTGAGGATATATCCCGCCTCATTCTTCATCTTTGTCTCTAACCCGGCATAAGCCACAATGTCAAATCCGTAGGCATTGCGATAGAAATAAGCCGACTGCCTCGCGTTCCCCACAAAAAATCGAACGTGATCGATCTTCCGAATTGGAATGTCTTCCTTTGCACTCATCGCTTTTCCCCTATTTGCTTGGATCTACTAACTGGTTGTATTTCAACGGATCTATCTTCTGTTTTCTGTCTTCTTCTCTACTCGGACTTGTCCAGATTGCACATTCTAGCCAATGCACTACCGGTCTTCCGCCACTGGCCTCCAAGCCTTAAAGAACTCTAAACATTCCGGATTCGCTAACGCTCCGACATTGCCAATAGCCAATCCTGTGATCGCATTGCGGACCGCCAACTCAGATAACTTGCCATTAATCGTCTTGGGTAAATCCTCAACGACGACGATCCAAGTCGGAACATGCCGAGGGGAACAAAAGGATCTGATCCGTTGCCTAATCGCTTGCGCAAGCCCCGCCTCCATTTGCGCTACGACTTCACCCGCGACAGCTGGTTTGAGCTTGATGAACAATACGATCTTTTCGTCGCCGTCTTCTTTCCATGCCGTCGCTGCGGCTTCTATGATCTCCGGAAATCCTTCAAGTTGTCGATAAATCTCGGCTGTTCCAATTCTCACGCCACCCGGATTTAAGGTCGCATCCGACCGCCCGTAGATGATCATCCCAGCGTGGCGTGACTCCATCGCCCAATCACCATGCCACCATATACCCGGATACCGCTCCCAATATGTCTTACGGTACCTAGATCCATCCGGATCCTGCCAAAATCCTAACGGCATACTCGGAAACGCATTCTTGCACACCAGCTCTCCAGCCTGTTGACAAACCGCTAGCCCGGACTCATCGACCACTTGGACATCCATCCCCAATCCCTTGCTCTGAATCTCACCAGCATGAACCGGCAAAAGCGGATTGCCCAAGACGAAACAAGACACAATATCCGTACCACCCGAGATCGAGGTTAAATGCATTTCCTTTTTGACGGCTTGATACAGCCAATGAAATTGCTCGGGCAAGAGCGGCGATCCTGTCGACAACAATACGCGCAAAGATTCTAAATTCGCATGTGTCTTTGGCTCAAAAGGGAACTTCTCCAACGCCGCATAGTAACGAGCCGACGCACCAAAATGGGTCACTTGATGCTCTTGCGCTAGCCGCCAAAGCACCCCCGGATCCGGATACATCGGCGAACCGTCGAAAAGTACAATCGTGGCGCGAGACGCCAGGGCACTGACCAACCAATTCCACATCATCCAACCGGTGGTCGTAAAATAAAAAAGCCGATCTCCATCACGAACATCCGAATGTAAACGTTGCTCTTTGACATGTTGCAGTAGGCTTCCTCCCGCCCCATGAACAATACACTTCGGAGCCCCCGTTGTTCCCGATGAATACAAGATATACAGCGGATGATTCCACGCGAACCGTTCCCAACTCCAGTTGCCATCGATAGGGAATTGGAGCGCATCATCCCAATCTTCTAACCAGATGCGATTCTCTTGGGGGAGCTCAGCAGGTGAGCCTTGCGTTACGAGAACTCCCTCTAGACTCGGCAATCGCTGAATCAAACTTGTAAGTCTCTCCCCGAGCTTGAACCGCTTCCCATTGTATTGGGATCGCAAGGCCAGGATTAACAACTTAGGGGTCGTCTGCCCAAATCGATCTACGATCGCATCATCCCCAAACTCTGGGGAACAACATGTCCAAATTGCACCAATCGAACTGGTTGCTAAAAACGCAATTAAGGCTTCCATACCATTAGGAAGTACTCCCGCAACGCGATCTCCACATCGAATCCCCTTTGACCGCATCCACTGCGCCAACTTTATCACTTGTTCGCGCAATTCCCTGTGATTCCAATTGCGAGAAGCTCCGGATTCATCACATGCAATCACAGCACAAGTTTCGTCTGCATCGCAACTGGCAAGCAGATTTTCGGCAAAGTTCATTTTGCCGTCTGGGAAAAACCGATGCTCGCAAAGTTCAACGGCCCCGTTCGAATCGCGCGATCCGAGTTCACCGATTAAATCGAAATGCTGCCAGACTCGGCGCCAAAACAGACCCGGCTGTGTGATGCTCTCGCGATGTAACTTGCTCCAAAGCTCCCCACCATCAAAAGGTGCATTGGCATTCTGCGAAGCATCCGAATTTTTCGAAGCGAACCCTTCAAGCATATCCGGGTACTGATCTCGGATGAACGCGAACAGATTCGATCCCTGAGCCGACGAAACGCTCGGTTGCCATAAAAGATGTCCGTTGCTGTTCATCTTGTTTCCTCAGCGATCGACGGTCTGCTCACAGCAGTCAACTACCTTACCAACGGTGGTGATTTGCGAATCAAGCTCTAGTCTCTCATCCGTGACGAATCTCGTTGTGCGATCGGAGAATTTGGTACTCAAAAGAAGTTGTACTCTCCTTTAGGAAAATCCCAGGGAGTTATTCGTTGTGCAGTGTGAGTCGATGTACACTCACTATGCGAGTGGGTTGTTCGACTCTTGGGTTTCAATCAAACAACTTGCGTTGCCCGACGAATCAATTTGCCACGGAACCCAGACGAGCGATAGTTGCTTAACTTTGGTGTCGGCCTTCCTCAACGGAATTTCGGTCGCTTCCAAGATGAGGTTCTCGACTGAGTACTCAGTCTTGATTCGCTCGACGTCGGCGATGCATTCTCGCTCCATTTCATCTTTCTGAAGGATCAGTTCTTCGAGCGATTCTTGTGCTCGCGTGATATCGCTTTGCTTATTCGAAGCGGCTGTCAGGTCCCGAACAGCGGAGCTGGTTCGCGACCCGCTCCTCGAATTGCTCTTATTCCCAAGCAAAGCTCCGAGGATCGACGTACCAATATTAACCAATCCATCCATCCGCTTGGACTTTGCTTCTTCTACGAGTTTGTCGACCTTCTGCTGCGCGATCATCACCTTGGACTGTAGCGTTCGGAGCTTGTCACCGTACTTGTCGCGTATACGATCCATTTCTCGATCGCGTGCTTCCCTCGCTGCTTGGGCAAACTCCATCCGTGCGTCCAATTCCGTCAATCCCGGTGCAGTGGTCTGCTTGAGCGCTTTACAGCTATACACAACACACTTTTCATGTCGGAATAAATACTCTGCAAGTTCTTTTTCCCAGGCTTTGTAGTTCTTGGGTTGTAGGACTTCGATAGGTGGTTCGCTAAACCGAAATCCGCTTTCTGGTTCATCGAACTGGTAGGTATCGGGTTCCAGTCGTTTTGAGGACTCCCAAAGATGTTCCGGTACGGTCTCTCCGAGTTCTGCGAGGACTTGGAGATCTGACCAGCTATCGACATTACTTGCGGCGCGAACGAAGTGAACGCTAGCGCTGGCCATCAACGCGGGACGATACTCAAGTTGATTGCTCGCTCGAAACGCTTTATTGGGTACGAAGTATCTCACGTCGATCCCTGCGGGCACGATCGGGGGTGCTGTGCCAGAATTTTTGATTGGTCCCTTCGATGCATTTGTCCCGGCGGAATCCGGAGCGGAGGACGCAGAGGTACCGGATTCAGCCGAGGAATTGGCTGATCCTTTCGCGGACTGCTTCTTTTCTTGCATCAATCCGGCGATCTCAGGCTTGGAGAGTGGCCCGCGAAGGAAGGAGAAGGCCCAACGTGTTTGAAAGATCGTCGGCGCGTTATCATTGACGTTGTTGAGCAGAAAGACTCGTTTTCCGAGTGCGGATAGGTTCTTGTCCATCGAGTTGCGATCAAAGGCTGAGCCTTGTTGCAACGAAGCACCTTCCAAACCGTCGAGCACTCGATCTTTATCGCGTTGCGTTTGCAATCTACCTAAGAACCAAGTCCCCATATTCGAGAGACCTTTGTAGTCCAAGTCGACTGGGTTTTGCGTTGCAAGCATGATCCCCAACCCAAACGCGCGTGCTTGTTTGAGCAGAGTCATCATCGGCGCTTTGCTTGGTGGCTTGGCCGAAGGAGGAAAATAACCGTAGACTTCATCCATGTAGAAAATGGCTCGCAGTGCGCCGGTGCCATTTTGGGCTCGCATCCAGGAAAGCAACTCATTGAGGAGAATCGTCACGAAAAACATTCGTTCCGAATCATTCAAGTGAGAGATGGAAATAATCGAGATCTTTGCAGCTCCACTGGGAGTATATAGCAATGAGTCGATATCAAGTGATTGACCTTGCATCCAACCTGCGAATGCGGGAGAGGCCATCAGGTTATTGAGCGACATGGCCAGTTTGGCGCGATCGTTTGCGGGATAAAACGAATCGATATCGATCACCCCAACTTTTTTGATCGGAGGTGATTGGATGGAACGGATGAGATTTTCCATCGAAAGATCGTTCCCTTTGGTCCAAGCGTCCATCAGGATGTTCGAGAGGAGGATATGTTCGCGGCTTGTGAGCGGATCAGCCGAAACGTTCAACAGTGCGAGCAATCCAGAGACGGCACTGGAGATTTGATCGCGGAAGGCTTCTTCGTCTTCTCGCACCTCTTTCGAAGGTGCATCGAGTGAATTTAGAACTGTCAGAGGAACGCCGACGTTGCTCCCGGGGGTATAGATGACTTTTTCGATCTTGCGAAGGGACTCGATGTACTCAAGATTCATCTCCCAATCCTTCAGGCCATTTGCCCAAGCGGACGCAGTTGATTCGGCGGTGCGATTGAGAATTTCGTCATCGGTCAGTGCGGCATCTTCGTCGGTGCGTTTCGCGAGCACTTCGGATTTATCGAGCCACGGCCGAAAGTCCTCGCCACGCAATTGCGGGAACTGAAGCAAGAGGTTCCCAAGATCTCCCTTGGGGTCAACGCAGATGATCGGGATTCCATCGAGTGCCGCTTCTTCTAGCAGGCTGACGCACAAACCGGTTTTCCCACTACCGGTCATCCCGACGCACAGCGCGTGGGTGGTCATGTGCTTTGATTCGTAATGGACTTGGGACTCCGTTCGTTTCTTCTCCGCTAAATCGTAACGGCGACCTAGATAAAAACTTCCGGGGAGATTCATCACGACGGACATACGTGTCTGTTCCTAAGAGCATTTCTGACAGGATTAGTAATCGAAATAAGTCTAGCGATTGCCGGGAATTTCGTCGACTCGATTCCCCCACCAATCGTACATGTCGAAGAGGGATTCCCGAAGATTTTCGCGATGTTTCGCCCTAGAAATCTTCCATTCCTCGGACTGCAAAAGCAACTCGAGCAATTCGCGATTTTTGAAGTTCGACGAACGCTGCTCGAGATCATCCTCGCTTTCAACCGCGGGGACGTTATTCAATAATTGCCCGATGACGTAGCGTTCGATTTCGGGAGACATCTGCGTGTTCCATAAGGGAACAAATCCTTTGGGCAACACATGCGAGGTTGCAATCAGTTTGCGATGAAGTGATTTTGCAGTCCAGACGCACAGAGTTTGTCCCCACTTGGGTAATTGTTCAAATCCATCGATCAGACAAATCGAACTAGTTTTGAGAAGTCGCAATGCTCTTGTAAGACTTTGGCGGGAGGAACTCGAGGAATTCAGAAACAAGCTTTGACAACTACGATGTGAATACGTTTCGAGAATCGCTTGTTCGAGTTGTGCGAGCAGAGTGGATTTACCCGTTCCATGTGGTCCAACGATTGCGAAGCAACTACAGCGTTTTGGTCGATTGGAGCGATCTCGAGCTGTCGACTTGCTGTTGGGGCGTTCCCATCGTTCGCCCTGTAAGTTGAATTGACCGGCGAAGATTTGCGAGAGGAGCGCATCGAAGATGGCTTGTTGGTGTTCTGGTGAGTTTTCGCGAAGTGCTGATTGGTTTTCGGATGAGACTAGCGGAACGCGATCGAAGTAAAAAGGGATTGCACCTGGGGTAAAGAAGCGCGTCGCAAAAGGATTGCTATTGCGACTCGGGGGTGGATGAATAATTGGCTTGCGAAATAAACTCATCGAAAACCATCGAGGAATGATGACCCGTTGCGACCGGCAAATACTCCTTGGAGTTCTTTGGAACGGAGCGGATTATACCTCCCGAGTGATCGTTCCGAGATAGAAGGGTTGCTGAGCCATCAATTCGGTTCCATCACTGAGGAAAAAGCGAACACGTACGCACCAAGAGATCTTGAGCAGTTTTCCTTCGTAGGACAGAGGGGAGGATGGCAGAGGGCAAGCGACCCGTTGGGCGATACTCCAATCGATCGCGGCGAGGGAATTCCCAGAAAGACGCTGGAAGTAGTGTACGCCAAGGTCTTCCGTACCCTTGCCTTCGGTGACCCAGCAGACGGAGCTTTCCACTGCAATGATTGCAGCGTCATCGATATTCGTAACGCGGTACTCGAACTCCAGGGTATCACCTGGCATGTAAGTAGGTTGTAGGCCGAGTAACCTGATCATGACGCAGCCGATGTGCGATTGGGTTGTTGTGGTGGATGTACCACGACGGGGAAACTTCGGGAGTACGAGGGCCATCGGTTTGCCTCTCCATCGACAATGATTTTCCAATGGATCGCATTATGCATGCTTTGAAACGAATGCATCGCATCGGAGGGAACACAAAACTGGCACTCGAGCCGCAATGGGTATCCCCAATCGATACGATCCCTACCATGCGTCGCGATTTCTTGGCTGAAAACAGTCACTCGTTCGGTTCGCATATCGGTTCCGAAATGATACGTGCTCTCTTCTTCGCAAACTAGTCGTACTGAGATTTTCTTGATCACTAGACGGCCATATTGGACGACTTCTACTCGGTAGGAGCGACCTGGGAAGAGAGGTAGGTCTTCGATTTCGACGGTGGTTGAGCCAATTCCGATCGTGCGAACAAAAGAACGAAAGAAGAGTCGAGCGGATTGCACGCCAATGTAGATGCCTGGGATGAGCAAAAGCAACAACTGCCAGGAGGATCGCGACCCGAAAAGGGTTCCGGCGGCGTACACAATAAATACCGCGATCATGGCGTTCCAAGCCATGGCGAAGATCCCGGTTGCAACGAGTCCAGCGTTTTCTCGCAGGTGGCTTGGGAGTCGATATGCAAGTCGACCACCTGGGCTATCGGTAAAGAGTCGCAGGTCAGGGATGTTTGGCGGAGGAACTTTTTGAGTTTGTTTTTTAGCGGGTTCAGCGACGAGCCTTCGCTGTGCGATCACTTCGCGATGTTCATCGCTGGTTACGACTTTTAATACTCGGTACCAGAACCCGACGACACCAAGGATGGCGAACGAGAGACTAACACCGAGAAAGAGCCAAAAGCCGTGGAAGACTTTGATCACTTGGGTGCTTGGTGACATCACTTGCCAAGCGATCAGAACGGAGGAGAGGAAGACTCCTAGGAGGAATACTGCCGCGAAGAAAAGAGCTTCGCCTAGCGAGCCGATGAACCACCAGCCCGACATGCGGCCGCCACGCTTTTTGCCCCATAGCCGCAGCCTTGCTCTCCATTTACTCTTCATCAAGTTCGAACTTTCTCTCCGCCCTAAAAAGTCATTGATGGCAATTCCGATGCACTCTCACGTCTGAGGGGAGGCATGTTACTCAGCAAGGAGTTTAGCGATGGTTTGTTCGATTTCCTTAGCGTTTTCGCTTCCGGAACCGATCTTCACCAAACGCACCATTCCTTGCTTATCGATTACCACCGCATGAGGAATCCCGGTGACGAAATAGCGGGCTTGCATATCGCTCTTTTCGGGGGTGATCATGGTGCGATGTGTCAAGGCATGCTTGTCGATGAATTTCTTAAGCATATTCATTTCGTCTTCGAGCGAAACAGGTTGTTCGCTTCGAGCAGCGGTCGACTTGTCTTCATCCCAGCTGTAGTTGTATTGACGGGTAACCCCGAGGATGGTCAGGCCTTTTGGTCCGTATTCTTCGTCGAGGTGCTTGAGGTGTGGGAAGGTTGCTATACAGGGTCCGCACCAAACAGCCCAGAAGTCGATGAGAACAACTTTTCCTTTAAGGTCTTCGAGTGAACTGAGGGGCTCGCCATTTACCCATTCCAACGGATCGATTGCAGGAGCGGGTTTACCGATCATAGCCACCAGGGCGCGACTACTTTCGATCGTGCGTTCCATGGCTTTGGTGTTCTTCATGAAGTTCTCGATAGATTGGTTGACCAATCGATCGTCTGAATCAACGCTTTCGAGAAGTGACTTCGCCTTTTCTAGAACTTTTCCGGCTTCGTCCGGTGCGCTGCGTGCGTTGCGACTCACGTAGGATGAAACCATTGAGACGTAATTGGAAACGACTGCAGAAGTTGGCTTATCCTTCAGGATCGACTCCGCGAGTGCGGAGGCTTTGTTGAAGATCGCGGCAGCTTGTTCTGCATCAGCAACTTGAGATTGCATATTCCAAAGTTGCAGCATAAGCATTTGCTTACCTGCATCAGCTTGATCTTTGCTGAATAGTTCTTCGCACTTCGCGATATGTTCCAATAGAGCAGTTCGATGCGAATCGAGTTCATTAGGCGGAACCATCTGTGACTTGAGTCGCAGCATATCGGCGAGAGCTCGGTGGTCAGCCGAAAGCTCATCGGACTTAAGACGCGATTTCACGAGGTCAACGCCGCGGGTGACCCAGCCTGAGGCTTTTTCTGGAGCAGCTGTGCGAGCCATCATCACAGCCAGCGGTAGACTGGAGAGGGCTTGTGGATCGTCCCCTTTTTCCGCTGCTTCGAAGGCAGCATTTACGGCGATTTCAAATTGTTCGATCGCTTCTTCGCGACGATTTTCACGCAACAGGAGGGAACCGAGTTGTAAGCGACCGTTGACGCGACCGCTCAAGGGTGCATCGGAGGATTCTTCGATTAACTTCTTTGCCGCGTCGACGTCTTTCGCGACGATCGCTTTTTGAAGTTCAGAGGAAAATTTTGCTGCAGCGGTGTCTTGTGCCTTAGCTTGGAGCAGCAACGAGCCGTTAAGAATTGTGCCGGCAAGAAGTAAGGCAGAGAACCAGGATCGCATCGAGAATTGAATAGCCATAATTAATTCAGTTTGCCAGAGAAACTTCGAAAGGGATCAAACGGGAAACGAAATGTGTGAGCATTTTCGCATATTTCCCCCCGACAGTTCCCCAATAGTTTTGAGGCAGAGTGAAGGGAAGCAGTGCAGGGGGGAGGACCGCCTGAACTACCCTCGATGATACCTTTGGAAAACCGCCCTCGCCATAGCGTATCGTTGAGAAAGCGTGCGTAATTCGCTTGATGACTACCAATAGGGAAGCGGGCTCATGCAGACACCCCGCGGCTTGCGCGAAGCGGGCTCATGCAGACA
>CAZACJ010000090.1:0-18364 GCA_964483385.1 uncultured Pirellula sp.
GAACTCGGCGAGCCGCTGGGCGGCTAGAAAGTGGATTGTAGAAAGTTGAAAGTAGAATCGAATCGCTGGGGCAGAGGCTATCGCCTGACCGACGTCCATGGTGAAGTGGTAAAAGCCATTATCGTTTAGACTGCCGCCGTCGAGTCCCGACGGCACGCATAAATAGTCCGCGAGACGAGCGGGTTTCCTCGTTGTTACGATCCACCAAATACTGCAATTGCAGGTCTGCTTGGTCTGGCAGTTTGAGCGTAGCAACGGTTTCGACCCATTGCAGTGGTGCATCGATGGTGGTTACCAAGGGCATCCTCGATGAAGTGAAGATCGAATTTCTACCAGTACTTCACGCCAAAAAGCGGCTATCCCAGAACTTTGAAAAGCTGGACTGGCAATTCAAAATCGTCGACCCTTTTGAGATGCTGAATTTTTTGCGACAAACGTAATGGCCTATGGCAGTTGCATGCAAAACCAAGCTAGCGAGTCACAAGGGCGACATTTCTGTCATCGGCATCCAACTCGCAAACATCAATGGATCCATAGAATTGGCATGCGAGCTAGGATTGACCAAAACAGCGACCTAAAGGCGCTCGAAGGCCAAATGCTCTTCAATTTCTGTATGCCGTGACCTTCTCACCATGCTCCTCGAAGACATGAAAATCTTTGGTTGCGAGGTAGAATGCTCTGCTGCATCCCATACTTATTCTGTCATGCAACTCGACAGTCATCGTGCTCACAGAATCTATCCATCCTTGCGAATTCTCCAACACATCCTTCTCTCCACCCTCGATGTCCATTTTTAGTAAGTCGATAGATTCAATCCCGTGTTCCTTCATGAAGGAATCGATGGTCACGCAGTTAATCTCTTGCCCCGTTTCTTGGGTTCTATTTGTCGTTTCCGCCACCGTGTATCCCCAGTGGCCAGTAAATCTGTTCCGAATCTTTCTCGTTCCATTTGTCCCCCAGAATGCGGCCTGGACCACAACGACGTTAGGGTATTGCTTGAGGTTTTTTCGAAGCAGCTGAAAATTGCTCGCTTCCGGCTCCACGGCAAAGATTTTTGCGTCAGGAAACTTTCGCGCGAAGAAAATCGAACTCGTGCCGATATTGGCACCAGCATCAATAATTATCTTCGGGTGTGGCAAGCGAATAGAACCAAATTCCTCGTCATACAGACTGCTGAAAGCCACTTCTAGGTCAGGCGTATTCGAGCGAACATATACTTGAGTGCCTTTTATGGAAACGAGTCGTATTACCTCTCTGTTCAACATGGAGTCAAGGATACAAAGCCATGCACCAGAGCCTTGGATTCTCATGAAGTAATTTGCGATTTGGTGTATCTTTCGTCGACTTCTTTCAAACATCGATTGCGTCTTCCAGAAATGAGGGGCCTACAAATAGTTTGCATCGCTGCCGATGAGAAGTCCGTTTTTTCATCAATCCGGGCGTGCCAGTAACACGTTACTCTTATCGACAGTGACATGCAAACTTCGTAAGCTGGCATATTCAAGCTCACGAATAAAATCCAATATATGATTGTTGCTTGCTATAATCGAGTGTTGAACAGAGGCCGGAGGGGGCCCGACAGAGGGTAGAAATTCCACATAGCGGGGTTTTGTTTTAGGATAGGGTAGTTGACGTCTATTGTTATCGAATCAGTCGGAGCAACTTGTAATGACCGCTTCATTGCCACAAACGCCGGAGAATTCAAAAAAACCACACGCAATGCCCAGTGCTTATAAACTCATCTCATCATGGATCTGCCAGTTGGGGTGCATTGGGATTCTTTTTCTGCCTTTCGCGAGCCTATCCTGTACAAATGTGGATTACAGGTACTTCAATCAACAAGGGTGGCGCACGTACAACGGATTTCAACTGGCTTGCGAACCAGTCACAAAACGTTTTTCTCCAAAAGCCGAAGGTGTTACCAGAACCACGCAGACTGAAAAAGCCTCACCTACAATACCTTTTTTCGTAACGAACTTGTTCGTTCCGACACTCATCCTTGTCCCGTTGATTTTCGTTCTGCCGTTTTTGGGGCTGGTGACTTTATCTTTCGCTTGCACGATCTTTCACTCGAATCGCACCTTACTGGGGCGAACCGCACGAACGCTCACAATATTTACGCTTCTCGCGATAGCCCTGAAGCTATCTTTTCAGCTTCCCTTCGATATGTTAGCCACGCTGACAGGTATTCCCTGGAGTCGCAAAGGATTACCCCCGCCGGTGCGCCTCGAATGGTTGCCTGCCTATTGGTTCAGTTTTGCTCTGGATATTCTGCTTCTTTGGTCCATCCTTGGATGGTTTAAAGAGCAAACAAAAATTCAACATTCTGCCAAACTGTACCTTAAACGGCTAGCCTTTGTGAGCATTCTCCTGGCTGGGTTTTGGTTCGTATCGCATTATGTCACCAATCAGAGAGAAAACCGTTACGCAAACGATCTCAAGGTGGCGTACCTCAGTAGCAGAGAGGGTTTACTCGATGAATCGAAGCAGGTTCTCGATTCTTTACCCACGGAGTTCCGGGAATGGGAGTGGCGCTACGTTCAACGGCTCAATTACGTAAGTCCTTATGCGAGGTGGCGGTTTGGAGAAATAGGTAGACACTACGCCCCTAGACTAGTAATGAGCACGACCGGCTCGAAGATGGTTTTAGTTTCCAACCCCTTGCCTCCGGAGCCAAAAACGCAAAACGGCAATTCGGTACCGAGTCTTCCCCCAAAAATTACCTCATCGAGGATCATGGTTTTGGATACCCAAAGCGGTAAGGAATCTTTCTTTCTAGAGGTTTCAGGAGATGCGATGGTCGCCTGCGACACGTATTCATCCGATGAAAAACTTTATGTCTATCAGGGCGGTGTTATCAAAAGATATCTTCTCGATTCGGGACAGTCAGACTGGTCGGTATTCGTCGAGAATTCAGTTGAATTGGACCCATGGGACAGAGAAGCAGGACTGGAGTTGATAGACCAAGGAAGAACACTTGTGGCAACTCTCGAGAAAGGAAGTCGACACGATATCTGGGACATTGATTCCAAACAAAAAATACCTTCAGGATCCGGACTAAATCCAGGTCGAGGAGGCAAAGGTGAGAGGTGGAACTCTTATATTTCTGCTCTCTCTGGAGACGATTCCGTCGTTGCAATTGTGGTTGATGGGTTTGATAACGAAGTGCTAATTCAAAGGAAAGGTAGCGAAGACTTTCGATTTAAAATGGTGCCATGGAGTCGCATGGTCCATCACACGGCACTTTCTTATGATGGAATGAGGCTCGCTGTCGCGAGGAGCAATTCCACGGGGGTTTTGCCGGATTATCAGATGCGTATCGACATCTATGACACACAATCCGGATACCTTCTTGGGATTCTCAATTGTGAATATGGTTTCCTTAGCAAGTTCCGTTTTACCCGAGATGCAGATCGTTTGCTTGGGGTCCGCCTGGATACTCCAGGCCAGATGGAACTGGACTCAAATCGCGCGCAGCTATGCATCGATGTCTGGGACTTGAGAGAAATGCGCGGCGGGCAGGTTTTACGTGGACATACCGATACCATCGCTTCGATCGATGTTTCCTCGGACGGCAAATATGTCTCGTCGGTTTCGACAGATGGGACTCTTCGGTTGTTTGATATTCAAAAGGGTACGTGCTCTTGGGCGTCAGAGAGCCACGAGAAAGTCAATTCTGAAGATAGATGGAAGATATTTGGGATAGAACACGATCTGTGTGTTGTTTTCTCGCCGGACGACCAATGGATTTATTCCACATCAGCGCGCAAAACAATGAACCAATGGAAAACGCAAACCGGCGAGCGTTCAAAAAGGTTTGATGCGAATTTTATTACGAATGGCCACAAATATTCGAACTATACAGGAACTCGGCATTGCGAAAGAACGATGATTAGAGCCTCCCCAACAGGTTCTAAACTTTTGGCGGTCATGGACGGAGCCTTTAACGAGTTCGATTTTTCGAAAGAAGAAACCAGCTTCAGAACTCGCGAGATTGATAGAGCTGGATTCCTATCAATATTAGGGAGCCAAAATCTCAGTCAAACATACTTATTGATAAACCCTCTCAAGAGGAACAAAAATCGAGAGTACGCGAACACTGATTTGATTCAATTGCTCGATGCGCAAACGGGTGAACTTTTTTGGGAGAAGGTTATCCGAGGGACTGACATATACAGTGCGGCTAACGGTTTTAAGAAGTCGACTGAATCACTTACTAGCCATCTGGAAGGATTGAATCCAAGCCAGATAAAAATCAGTCCCAACGGACAGTGGATTGCGGGTCCACTCAAGAAAAACACACTTGTGATTCTCAACCGCGGATCTGGTCGAATCATCAGAGAGATTCCGATCACAGAAGAAGGTCGATTTCCAATCTGTTGGACCACCGATAGCAAACGATTGATTCATGGCGGCAATGACGGTAGTTTGAACATCTGGAACCCCATTTCGGGAATTCTGGTGCTTTCGATCAAGGCACATCAACAAGGCGTTACATGTTTGGCCGCAACACCTGATGGAACGAAAATTATATCCGGGGGTAAGGACGGATTAATTCGGATATGGGACACGTTCTCTACTTATTAAAATGTGCTTTACCGTTTTTGTTCCAATCGCTTCATCCACGGCTTATGGTCGCTTGCCAATTGTCCCTGGTTAGTTGCACTTGAGCCTTCATCATTCAGTTCCCCCTAAGATACATTTGCGAAACATAAAAAGGGTTGCGACGGAGTACCTTTTGCGAACCGTCTCCCCTTTACTTAAAACGCAAATAGAAAAGGAAGCGGAAAGAAATCTTGAAATTTTGGTGGAATTGTTTCTTCGGGATCATATTGGGTCCGACGCGTTCGTCTTCATCAGCGGAGAACTGTGATTAGGTTCAGCGTGAAATCGATTTTTTCGGATCGACGTTGACTTTCACGACCTCGTTCTAGCAAGAATACGCGAGAAGAGTTACATGCCGGTATTCGTATTGCCTTATCCTCCGCATGTTGCTTTGGCTCTGCCCTGCAAATATTGTCCCACGAAACTGTTACAATGGTGGAATGATTAATACTTGCAATTAATCATTTGATCGTTTTAGGACTTTGGAGGTAAAGAAAAATTAAGGGGATTTAACCATGCTCGTTCCCAAAGCGGTTTGGAAGTCTTGTGTAATTGTAATGCTGAGAGTGGCGATGATCGTGTGTTGCTTCGGAGGTGAGCCGAAAGTAAACGATTTATAGGATCTATTGGACGGGATTGGGCACCGGGAGAGAGGGCTTGGCCGATTACAGGTTTTTTGGTTCCGGCGAATAATTTTCAAGAATTTTGAAATGGAACGTGTTTGGCGGTGATTTACTGGTAGCGGTTGTTGCGATGTCGATCGATAGGTCTGTCGATCTATGGCAGAAGCACGTATCTACTCGAAGTTTTAGAATCCAGTGACACGCATCAATGAATCTGAACTCGTTCAACTCGTCGCTGAGGCGGGTCCGGCTTTGGTTTTGTTTGCGCGTCAGTGGACTTTGTATCCTGAGGATGCATTGCAGGAGGCGCTAATTGAATTGGCGACTAAGGACCCGGCACCCGTGTCGCCGAAGGCTTGGTTGTTTCGAGTCGTTCGCAACAAAGCCATGAATTTAGCACGGTCGGAACGACGCAGAGCAAAACATGAAACGCTCGCTGCGATGCAGACCGGTTGGTTTGAACCGAACTTAGAGCAAGAGGTTGATGCCAAGACCGTTTCAACTTGGATAGAGCATCTACCGGATCTTCCAAGGCAAATTGTGGTGGCCCGTATTTGGGGTGAGTTGACATTTGAGCAGATTGGGGACTTGGTTGATCGGCCAACCGCTACGGTATTTCGGGTTTATCGTGAGTCGCTTGAGACGATTCGCCAGCAGATGAATCAATCGGAGGGGAGCAGAGGATGAAAGAACTAGATGGGCAGTTCGATTCTGGGGATTCTGACGCAGAATTGGTCGACGCATTGCGGTCGTTACAGCCACTCGCACCAAAGGTGGATTGGGGAGCAATTCATGCGGCGCGGAGCGGTTCAGAGGGAGAGGCTATTGAGGCGTCGGCGGGAGTGGTGGGGAAAACGTCGAATTTTGGATCGAACTTGATGGTGTGGTGGTCGGGGGTTGCTTGCGGTGCCGTTGTCGCGGGTTTGTTGATGCAGTGGTTTGTGATCAGTGATTTACAATCGAAAGTGCGTAGCTATGAAGACAAGAAGATAGGTGCGCTGAGGACGTTTGAGCGTCAGGCAGCAGAAGTGGCGAAGGATAGTGATAAAGATACGGATACTGCAGGTGATTTTAGACCCTTTCGGATCAGTCCTTCGTTGACTGTAAGATCTTATCGTGATGGAGTATTTATGACGGGATTGGATCAAATAGATCAGTTGGAGTCCGCGGATATTGGTTCGATCGAGGATGGAAACGACTCATTGGCGTTTCGAGGTAACTTGATTGATGAGGCTGATGAAGTTCCGCCGGTGGTCGGTCGGTGGGAGTTACTTGAGCAACTATTGAGCGACATTCGTTAGGGCACTTGGATCGTTAGGGAACTTGGTTCAAATAAAACACTTCGTTTACTAAAGGGTTTGATTGATGAGAATCGAATTGTGCGCATTTGTGGGCAGGGCACTGTCAGGGAGAAAGGATGCCGTGATGCGTGTGCGGCGTCTTGGGGGGCGGATCATGGTTATCGGGATGCTAGGAGGTGTGTGTCTTGTTGGATTGGCGAATCGGAGCGTGGCGGAAGAGTCGACCAAAGACGGTACACAGACCGAAGGAAAAGTCGAACGCGAGTTGATTCGTTTAACGGTTCATCCTAAGGGGGCACCAACACCGGCATTAAAAATTCGGCTTGTGCCTGATGCTGCTGAGCAATTGCACGGGAATTCAGCGATTTACTATCTCAAAGCGATGGGTTTTTTTGAGCAAGACTATGTTCGTGATCGATTGCGTGAAGTGATCAAGAAAGCAAGTGAGGACGCGAAGTCTACGAACCGGGAAGCGTCCGAGTTTCCGCCTTATTCTTATTTAGAATTACGACCTTCGGACTATCCGAAGGAGGAGGTACGGGAGTATTTGAAGCTTTTGTCGTTTCAGGTTCCGATCTTGCGAGAAGCCAGGCGTTATCGAGATTTTTCGATGGATCGCAACATTCATCTTTCAGAAAATCCAATGGGCTATGTTTTATCAGAAATGCAATCCTTGCGTGAGTTAGCTCGCAATCAAAGGATTCGTTGTAGGTTGGCGATTGCAGAGGGGCGAATTGACGACGCGATCGAGGTGATTGGTGAGCAAGTTAGCATGAGTCGTCATATCAGCATGGACGACTTTCTGGTGAGTTATCTGGTCGGTAGTGCAGTGTTGCGCATGGCATTGGATGACACTCTTGTTTTGCTTGAGCATTCTGAGTGTCCGAATCTGTATTGGGCTTTTTCGCAACTGCCAGATCCACTTTTGGACATGGAAGCTTGTTTAGCGATGGAGCGTCAGTTTATATTTCTACAGATACCTCGTCTCAGGGAGATAGATTTAGATCCTAAGGGAGAGGAGTATTGGAAACAATTCATCGTCGAATTCGCAGAGCGAACACGTGAGATTGATGAATATAATAATCGAACTGAAAAACCGATTGTTTCTAGGGAGCTTGGAGAGAAACGCGTTGTCTCGATCTTGAAAGAGATCGCCGCGAATGCAGAGAAAGCCAAAGAGTACTTAATCGAGCGAGAGATAGTCTCAAAGGAGAGAAGCGATGGTTATTCTGACGAGCACTTGGTTTTCTTAGCGATGAAGGACATGGTTGAGGTTTCGCGAGACGAGCCGTTCAAGTGGCTTCGGTTACCTTACAGTGATGCCAGAGAGAGATACATTCGCGTAAACGAGGAAATGAAGCAGACTCGGGAGAGATTTGGGTGGTTTACGGGAATTCCACAGGGACTGTTACCATCATTTGATGCATTTCACGAGTCGGTAACACGGTCAAAGCAGCGACTGGCAATGATTCAAGCGATTGAATCGATACGTATGGCGGGCGCAGAGAATGAGGGAAAATTGCCTGAATCTCTCGAGTCGGTTCCGGTACCTGTACCTTTGGATCCATTTACGGGAAAAGCTTTTTCTTACAGGGTCGAAGGGGATGTTGCGACATTGGCATCTGAATTTCCGCTCCGAATGCCGCTAAGTGTTGAAATTCGATTTGCCAACTAAATGGCTCAGTGTTTCATGCGTGAGTCGCGGTACTTCATTCCTGGCTTTTCGACGAATCGATGGAGGACTTCAGCAACGAGGAGTCCGACAGCGACGACTACAGCACCGTAGATCCAATAGTTCTTGAAGCCGAATTTGTTTACCAATGCGATACCTTCTACGTGAACTAGATACAAGGCGTATGAGCGAGTAGCGATATAGCGGATGATGGTATTCGACGAAGAGTCTCGGAAAAACGGATTTAGTTCGCTTAACGAGATCAAGACCATGGAGACATAAATCCACGCTTCGGGAGGAAGATCTGGGCCTGCGGCATAATATCGACGGTAGGCTGCAATTGCGAGGACGGCAATTGCCATAGGGACATGGGCAGCGAGTGTTCGCAACCAGTGCTTCCATACTTCTGGATAGTTTTGCATAAGATGTGCGAGAAGAACGCCCGAGGCGCATGCGTCAATTTGCACGTGAGTATTAAGATCATTCCCATAGAATCCTTGGGACCGGCAAATCATCGGGATAGCGATCAAGGATAGCAACAGCGCAGTAATTGCATTTTTTCGGTTGCCGACAAAAAACAGGGATGAAGCGATGAGCAAGTAGAAGTGCTCTTCGACACAAAGTGACCAGCTGATTCCAAAAAAGGGAGTTTGGTCATAACAATAGTTTTGTAGGAATAAAAAGTACGTTGAATCCGTCCAGTGTAGTTTGCCCGATAGTCCGCGTTGAAGCAGGGTGAACCCGAGTACGGCGAAGTACGCTGGTAGGGTTCTCCACCAACGACGTTTCCAGAACTGTAAGGTATTCAGAGTTCCGCTTTGATTCATCTCGCGCAGAAGGACATTTCCCAACAGCCATCCGCTCAAGACAAAAAAAAGATCAACGCCGTGACTTCCAAGCCCAACGATTTTGTACCATGAATGGTCGGGTTTTTCATACCGATCGAAAAATGCTGAATTGGTGTGGCAAGCGACAACCATGACTATCGCGAGCGCTCGAAGTGTGTCTAGCCAAGCGTTTCTTTGGTGTCTCACTTTACTTCTCCACTTGAGCGAAAGGCATTTGTGCTAGTTCTCCGTCAATCAATGCCTGTCGCACGACTTTTACTCGGCGTGTAGAGAGTCTAACTGGACGTATTTTGAGCGATAGGCCCCAAAGTCTCAAGTCCAGGAATTGACACGTGGCGGGACGGGCACGACATTAGTTTCGTGAAGATATTGGATTTACAGTCAATTATTACGTCGATTTTCCGCCCAGTCCTGTCTATAGAAGGTTCGGGTCGGTGGCGTTTGGTGACATCGCTGTGAATCATGGGGGTGGGAGACTGAGAATAAGGAGTTTTCGGTTGAGGTTTCAATCAGTTGGTGTTGGGTTTTTTAACCGGTCTCTGTGCGGGTTGGGAATTGTTGCTGGTTTGCCGCTTGTCGGTAACTGCCAAGGGCTAGAAGAAGTTGTCGAAACTGGCTTGACTCGGGAAGTCGTTGCGGGCCGCGGTCTATTGGAGAAATACTGTCTGGATTGTCACAGCGGGGCAAGCGTTGAGGGGGAATTGGACCTCGCGGCCCTCACGGAGCGCGTGCGTTTCGATGGATTGTTGCCGTTTGAAAATGTCATAACTGAGCGTATGCCTCCAGAGGATTCTCAGCAGCCAACAGCCTTGGAACGGGCGGAATTATTGGCTTGGTTTGCTGAAGCGACGAGCGGGAGACCAGTTCCGAGTTATCGACGCCTAAGCCGACACGAGCTAACCCATAGTTTGAATGACTTACTCGGTGTTGATATCGATATAGCAAATGATATTCCGGAGGATCGCGGTACCTACACGTTTGACTCAGATCGGCGAATTAAGCTATCCAATGAGCAGCTTGCGGGTTCTTTTAGTGTTGTGGAGTCGCTGTTGGATCATGCGTTGCCAAAGGCTGGTTTTATGGAGGAGAGGATTTGGACGACTAGCACGGTGAAAGACAGTCATGAGACGTACAACATCTATGTGCGCGATTATGAAAAGGGGCTGTTGTTTTCGTGGACTCGGGCGAATAACGGGAATAGTTATTCTTATTTTTACGATCACTTTGAGCCGCCGACATCAGGATGGTACGAAATGACCTTTGATGCTTCAAAGGTTGGTGAGTTTCCCGGCGATGTAAGCATTTTGGTTTACGCCGGTAAGTATTACTACGCGGATGATCGTCCGCAGCCGCAGCGTTTGTTAGGAGTTCTTTCGGTGGGCAATAAAGATGTGCAACCGAAGACGCTGCGTGGTTTTTTACATCCGGGTGAGAACGTATCGGTTCATTGTTATTCCCCGCATACGTGGCGTCAGCAAAAAGGTAACTCGGGAGCTTACATTGAAAGGCTACAAGTACGCGGTCCATTGCAGCAGCAATGGCCGCCCACTTCCTTTCAGAAGAATATCGAGGGAGTGAAACTTAGGGTTCCTGAACGCGTTGCGAAACGATTTGACCAAGGTCCAACGGTGCTAGAACGCATTGGTGGTATTGTATCCGTGAGCAGTTTTCAGGTGGGGATGGAAAAAGAGAAGATGCTGGATCGATCGAGCAAGACGTTTTGGCACACTCGATTTACACCGGACGTAGCAACACCTCCTCACTTTGTGATGATCGAGAATCCACGCAGGGAACGAATAGCTGGGCTGTCTTATTCCACTTGGACGGGTGGCAATGGAAATGGGCAGCTCAAGTCCTATAGTGTTTTAGAATCTGACGATGGGGAGGAGTGGAGCAAGCCGATTGCGGAGGGGCGTTTGGAAGTGATGCATGCGGCAGAGCAAGAGATTCTTTTTCGTGGATCGACCGATAAAAGGTTTCTTCAGTTGCGTGTGGAGGATGCTGTTTCATTAGATGGAAAGTCATTGGCTTCGATTGGTGGCCTTGATGTGATACTGGAAAGAAATTCATCCGAGGAACAGTCGTTTCAGATGCTTTCGATCTCGGTTGAAGATGGGACGCAGGAGGATCTCAAGCGAGTGGTTCGGAAGTTTGCGCAAAGGGCATTTTGTGCTGAGTTAACAGAACAGGATCTCGAACCCTATTACAACGTTGCGATGGCAACGTGGACGAAACAGGAGGATTTTGTCGCAGGTGTTCGGGCTGGATTTAAATCGGTGCTTTGTTCGCACCGGTTTTTGTTGGTATCTGGGGTTCCTAGAAGCAGTTCCTACAAGGTCGCTTCGGATTTGGCGAGAGTTTTATGGCTTTCTATTCCCGATGAAGAGCTTTTAGGGCTCGCGGAACGTGGGGCGTTTCAGCGTGATCGCATTGAGCAAGAGCCGGAGGTGCTTATTGTGCAGATTGAGCGAATGCTGAAAGACCCCAGGGGGAGGCGGATGATCCATTCGTTTTGCGATCAGTGGCTCAATTTGAGAGGGTTCAACAAGATTTCCCCGTCGCTGAAGTTGTACCCTGATTACAACGATTCGCTGAATTATTACCTTCCCTTAGAGACAGAAGAGTTTTTGCGTTATGTTCTGATTGAGGATCTGCCGGTATCTAGTTTGATCGATTCTGAATTTGCAGTGTTGAACCAACGCCTGGCAGAGCACTATGGGGTAGATGGTGGGGTAGATGGTATCGTTGGCCAGGATTTGCGAGTTGTATCATTACCGTCAGGAAGTCCAAGAGGTGGGCTGTTGACGATGGGGAGTATTTTGAAAGTTACATCGGATGGATTTCAAACATCCCCAATTCTTCGGGGGGCTTGGGTTTCCAAAAACATTGTAGGGAATACTCTTTCGCCACCACCCGCGAATGTGAAGGCGATCGAGCCAGAAGTGAATTCAGGGGCGACACTCAAGGAGCAAATCGCTGAGCACAAAAACAACCCCGCTTGTTACGCTTGCCATAAAAGCATCGATCCTTATGGTTTTGCGTTGGAGAGTTTTGATGCGACTGGAAAGTGGCGAGAAAATTATCGTGAGGAGTTACCTCATCAAGGTACATTTTCTTATCGACCCGAAGGCTACTTTCGCACAGGCCATTCGGTTGATGCCTCGGGAGAGGTTGGAGGGATTGAGTTTAAGGATATCCAGGGATTGAAGCGGTTGCTTTTGCGGAACCACAAGAAGATCGCTTATAATTTCGCCAAGAAGTTCTTCGAATATGCAAACGGTTACGAACCGACATTGAAGCAACGTCTCGATCTTTTTGCGATGATCAAAGATGATCCCGAGAAGTGTCGGCTTGGGGATTTAGTGCGTAGAGTACTCGTATATTCCATACTCGATTCGATACCGGGAAGACAGCCATGAGTGGGGATCAACAGGGAGAGATACTCAGACGCAAACTCTTGCAATTCGGCTTAGCGTTGCCTATCGCGATTCAATCGTTGTCGAGTGTGCGTACGAAGTTATTTGGAGATGAGAGAGTGCCGGATGTTGGGGGACGGAAATCGCCTCCTCGCCGAGTATTGTTCATTTGCAATTCGCTGGGATTCCATGCACCGTACTTTTTTCCGGTTGGTGCGGAGGGTTTGAGCAAGTCCGAGTATCTAGGAGGGATGCGGTTACACGAGAAGATGACTGTGTATCGGAATCTGTACCACCCTGGGATGGATACGAGCAATCACGATTCAGAGAAGTCCTTTTTGACGGGCAAGCCCAATCCTGAGGCCTCCAACTTCGTCAATGGGATTTCGTTAGATCAGGTGTTAGCGAATTCGTTGGGTGGGCAAACACGATTTCCATTTTTGAGTTTCAGCATCTACAACCGTGGGTGGGGTTGTAGCTGGAATGACCGCGGGGTTGCGATTCCTCCGATGCATGATGAGGAAGCGATCTTTGACATGTTGTTTGGTGCTGAGGATTTACAGGCCAAGCAGGAGTTGATCGCAAAAGACATGTTGGTTGTCGAGGCTTTGCGGCGCGACATTGAATTGTTGCAGGGAGGCAGCCAGTCGACAGAGTCGTTGGAGACGTACACGACAGTGCTTCGCGAGTTAGAAGGTCGACTCGAAAGGGAAAAATACTGGCTGAGTACCAGCAAGCCGAAGGTTGAGAAGTCACTCCGAGAAGATCCAGAGTTCGAATTTTCTGCCAAAGTGCATAACTTGTTCGAGCTAGCGAAATTGGCATTTCGAACAGATTCGACGCGCGTGATATCTATTTCGTTGGATTGGATCTACGGAGCGATCAAGGTGCCTGGAGCGACTGGGGGGTGGCATACTTTATCGCACCACGGAGGAAACCCGGAGGTGTTATCGAGTTTGAGTTGCGTCGAACGCGACATCCTCAAGCATTTCGAAGCGTTGTTGTGGGGGATGGATCAGATTCAAGAGGAGGGTGGAAGTCTATTGGATCACACCACCGTTGTCTTAGGAAGTAACTTTGGGGACTCCTCCAATCATACGTGCAATGAGTTACCGATATTGATCGCTGGGGGCGGGTATCAACATCAAGGGTATCGATTGTTAGAGCGAGCGACCCCGTTGTGTAATTTGTACCTTGAGTTGCTTCATCGCCATGATATCGATGTTGGAAGATTTGGAACGAGCGAGGAAGATAAGCGTCTCTTGGGGTGATGATTGATCTCTGTTGCTAGGGTTGATTCGCCGACTTTTGGTGAGCATAAGATGGGCTGACGCAGATGATTGGAATTGGCATGGACTGTTTTCGAATGAGGATAGTGGTTGGTGTCTTTCTGGCGATGGTAGGGTTGTGAAGAGCCCAAGAGTTCGATTCGGTCGAACACCGATCGTATTGGATTGGTTACAGTGGCGGAAGGAACCGGATGTACCGTGATGGATTAATCTAACGGGGGCGGCAGCGGGATCATGCTCTTCATGATCCTTGTCGTTGGCCGTCGTCGTTGGTTATCTTTTGTTTGTTAACAGCGTGATGGATGAGATTCCAAGCGATGGGAATTCCGGATAGCCATTGGGCAGTCGTTAGCCAAAGATAGATCGCGTGCAGGTTATAAAATGACTCTGGTACGCTTTTGGTTTGGAAGTCCAGTTGTTGAGAGAGGTGAGCATGGAGGCTCGTTAACAGCAACGTGCAGAGAGTCAACCAAGCAGTAAAAAGCCAACGCCATCGCGAGGAGTTTTGGAAGGCGTCGATTGCAAGCAAGACGAGTACGGCGAGGCTTATGCGATTGTGCCAGAGGGTTACTTTTTGAGTGATGAATCCTTGCGCATCGCTACCGATTTCTTCGGTGCCCAGGGGGATGACGGCTAGTGCGTAGAAGGTCAGCCCACCCCACCAGATAGAAAAGAGTAAGAACGAGATAAGCCAACCCGCTTGGGTGGCTAACGCGCTGGGTTTCATCATGAGCAAAGCCCTTGCATGTCTAATCTCCGCTCTCGTTGGCGAACTTATTCCCATTTCTTTTCCGAGCACTCGTATCGTATGCGAATCGTATGCGAACTAGGGGTGCTTGGAGTGCGTGGGTTTTTAAGTTGTAACGAGAGTGGATGCAAGACGGGGTTCGAAGGTTATTCTCCACCTGGACGTAGGGTGCCACCTGTTTGTCGAGGTGGAAATTGTTTGAGGCTTTCCATATGTTCTCTCAGTGCGTCTTGGACTTGTCCGCCCCATGCGATTCCGAGTTTCATCGCGATATCATTGTTCTTTTGCCCATCGTGTTTTTCGAATGGGTCCATGCGCAAGTTGAACAGAAGCGCGGAGGGACGGAGGTAGTCAAAGAAGCCGTCGCGGGTTTGGAAATGAGACTTCCAATTGCCGATTCGGATGGCTGTCAATTCTTTTTCGTTGTAGTAATAGACGACATTTCGAGCGGATGGTGCATCGCTAGTCCAGTGTGCGAGATTGTTTACGCCATCGATGTGTACGTTGTCAGATTTTCGTAACATCTCAGCAACATTTTCGATACCAGCGGCAGCAGCGAGGGTAGCGAAGAGATCGTGGTGTTCTTGGATACCGTTCGACTTTTTTCCGGCAGGGATTCGATCGGGCCAGCGAATGAGCATAGGGACTCGCACACCACCTTCCCAGGTGGTTGCTTTTTCACCGCGGAAGGGGGTTGCGCCACCATCGGGCCACCAGGCTGACATTGCGCCGTTGTCGGTGGTGTAGATCACGATGGTGTTTTTTGCGATTTGGAGTTTGTCCAATGTTTCGAGGAGTTGCCCGACGTGCCCGTCGTGTTCCATCATGCCACTGCCGTAGATATCAAATTCTGACGAATGCGGTTTTGCAAGTTTTTGATTTTCAGGTTTTAGGTGGGTGTAGATGTGCATCCGGCTGGGTGCAAACCAAGCGAAGAAGGGTTGCTTGGCATTGACCGACCTGGAGATGAAGTCTTGCGTGCGGGCCAAGAACTCTTCGTCGACCGTTTCCATCCGTTTGCTATCGAGTGGGCCAGTATCTTTGATAACTTGTTTTCCAACCTTTCCAAATCGCGGGTCGACGGTTGGGTCATCGGTTTGGCTGGCGCGGCAATCAAGGACACCTCTGGGGAGGTAACGGTCGTTGAATCCTTTGTCTTGCGGCCAGTCTCCCAGTTCTGGTTCTTCTTCGGTGTTGAGGTGATAGAGATTACCGAAGAATTCATCAAAGCCATGGACGGTGGGAAGGTGGTCGTTACGGTCACCTAGGTGGTTTTTTCCGAATTGCCCTGTGCGGTATCCTCGGGTTTTCAGGAGTTCTGCGAGGGTCGGCTCGCGTTGGTCCAGACCGATCGGTGAGCCGGGCATACCGACGGTGGTCAGTCCTGTTCGAATGGGGAGTTGGCCGGTAAGAAACGCAGCGCGGCCTGGGGTGCACGTTGGTTGCGAGTAGTGATCCGTGAAGAGGATTCCTTCTTTGGCGATACGGTCGATATTGGGAGTTGGAACCATCATTCCATGGCTGTAGGCACCGACGTTCCAGTACCCGACGTCGTCTGGCATGATCACCAAAATATTGGGTACTTGGTTTGTTTTCTCGGTCGTTTGGGCGTTGAGATTTGATGTGAATGCTAGTGCCATTGAGAGGCTAGCAATTGGCTTTAGCCAGCGGGTAGGATTTGGAAAACTCATACAGTCCTTTCTTAAGGGGAAGCTGAAACAGCAGGTAGTATCGCTCAAGATCAAGTCCGGGAGATGGCGATTGTAACAATAATTCCATCTAACTCGTTTGCCTGTTACATCTCTAAGGGTGGCTTCATGCCAATATTGCGCAACGGGGCTTCATACCGATTTCTGCGGCGTTGCGGTGTCCATCAGATCGTATTTGGTATCGTGTTTATTGGTTGTTTGGGGGGATGGTTCGGTAATGTTGCGGCACGGGTTGCATGGGGGCAAGACTCCATTGAGGGATCACAGGTTGCCGCAACTGCGCCGGGCTCAGGGGGGCGGTTGCAGGATGATGGGACGATTCGTACTGACTCAGAGTACGACGGTCAATCCGTGGAAGCGGAGGGGTTGGTAACAACGGGTGAAGTGGGTGAAAAGGTAGCAGCGGGGCCACCCAAAGATCCCTTGATGTTTGCCAATGATCGATTGACGATCAAGTTTGGTTTGGGCGGTGTGCTTCAATCTTCGGGGGTTTTGGGATCGTGGTGGAATTTATCCGAACAGTATGCGCCGGATGCGAACTACAACCCCGACCGTGCTTGGGGTGAGACATGGCTAAAACCCTCCGCGATGGGTGAGTACTCGGTTGATCCGGCGATGCGACTGTATTCCGGTTTATCTTTTGTAGGTTCGGGCAACATTGGCCGCGATGTCTTTGAGCAAGGTAATCAGGGGCTTTACGCAGTTGAGGATGCTTTTCTAGGCACGCGGTTTGGAGCGGACCCGGACGATTGGAATCTCGATGTTTCGTACGGCAGTCAGCCGTACAAGATTGGTTCAGGGATGCTGATTTCGGTGGGAGCGGTCAATGGATTTGAGCGCGGTGCGACAACATCCTTTGCGAGAAGAGCTTGGGGAGAGGCTGGATTGGTGAAGTTGCGTCGTGGTCCTATCTCGCTTGAGGGGTTCTATCTCAATCCTAATGAATTGCGATCGAGTGATACTTTTACACGATTGGCAGGGGCTAAGTTAGAGGGGGCATTGGGAGCAGATCAATACATCGGAATCGCCGGCATGAATGTTTTTGAATCGGAGTATCCGTACGTACAAGCTCCGGTAGCTCTGATTCCACAGGGGAGGGAAGGGTTGAACGCGGTGCACAACTACATGCGATGGAAACCGGCGGAGGATCTTCTGTCTGGATTTTACATCGCGGGTGACTATGCGTTTCAGTGGAACGATCGGATCGCAATGCGAAGCAACGCCTTTAGTGCGGAGGTAGGAAATCAGTTTGTTGAGTTACCGAAGAGACCCAAGTTAGCTTATGCTTTTCGAGCCTTTGAAGGGGATGACCCGAGGACATCGCGTTACGAGAAATTCGATCCTTTGTTTTATGAAGGAGCGCCACCATTATGGGCATCAGGTAGCAATGGTTCATTTTCATTCCTTAATTCCAACGTGCAAGTGCATCGATTGCAGTGCAGCGTTAATCGAACGGAAAGGGATATCGTCAGTTTTTATTACTGGCACTTGAGAGCAGATCAGATCGACAGCCCCTTGCAGTTCGGTCAAGCGGGGCGAGTTGTGGTTGTCGGTGGTGAGCCGCAGTTGGTGAGTGGTGTACCGAACGCTCATCTCTCGGATGATTTTTATCTTGAGAACTTTCGCATCATCAGTCCAAACTGGTATCTGACGACTGGAGTGGCTGTGTCGGTACCAGGGAAGGGGCTCCGGTCATTGATTAACGACCCGTTGACTTGGTATGGCGGATTGATGTCACTTGCTTTTCAGTATTAAGGTTGGTGAGTTGAATGTACCCTAACGCGCAATGGTGGGTTTCGCGGTCGTTTCATTAGGCCTTGGGAACATAAAAATGCGGTATGTGATTTGGGCGTAACGCAACAATAAACGTGCGACCGCTTCACCGCACCCTACGGAAAAATCGCTCCGGCAAGCCCCAAAACCTTCAATTCGATAGCGACTCTGTTCCCGAGTTTTTGAGCCCGCTTCGCGCAAGCCGCGGGGTGTTTGCATCGGCCACGCTCACCTCATTGCAGGTTCCAATCAAATCGAAAACCACATCGTTGTAGATGCTGATTGGTTGGGTGTGTTGATGAATAGAGCCGGGTACCGCGAGCCACCCGGTGCTCGCGCATTCCGGCTCAAGCCACCCGGTGCTCGCGCATTCCGGCTCA
>CAZACJ010000091.1:0-5163 GCA_964483385.1 uncultured Pirellula sp.
TTTCCGTCAGGATTTCTAATTTTTCTTTTGATTTCTTCTTAAAGATCTTTAAGATTTTGCGATTCTCTTGAACTTAGATTTGACACACGAGATTTCCGTTGCGTGAATCGTTACCATCGAAACCGATTGCAAAAGCGATAACTTTTCACTGCCCGAGTGAGATGAACTTACAGTGAACCAACTGCGCCTAGAGTCCATTACTTGCGTTACTGATTTCCTCGATAAAGTATGTCTGCAGGGGGGGGCCGCTGAGTCATACACCGAGGCACCCCTGATGGATCTCGTCTATTGCGAGATGCGTCGTATCGCAACCCAATCGTGGGTCCGATCTCTAGGAGGAGACCTTAGTAGCACTGAGTTGATCAGCGAGGTTTGGGTCCGAATTCTAAATGGGCAAAAATCTGGTGATCGTTGGAAGAGTCGAGAACACTTCTTCAACACCGTCGCGAGGAAAATGCAACAAGTCATCATAGATCGACTTCGAGAGCTAAATTCGCAGAAACGGGGTGGGGCATTTCGACAAATCGCGCACGACATACAGAATCTTCCCAACGGAGATTCGAGCGACATTGTGATCAAAGTTGCCGAAACACTCGATGAGCTGGAAAATAAGTATCCGATTACAGCTCAAATCGTCCGGCTGAAGTTCTTTAGCGGGTATACCCATGACGAGATATCAGCAATTCTAGGTATTACAGTCGACGTGAGTCAGTCCCATTGGTCTTTTGGAAGGACTTGGATTAAATCCTTTCTGTAGGTTGGGTATCACGCCTCCCATGAATCCTATCGAAAACTTCGTAAAGCTTACATCCATGTACACGTCTGAGGATCGTGAACATTTCCTTACAGACATTCAATCTGTGGATCCTGATCAGGCCGCATTATTGCGTCGAATGATGCGTTGCAGTGATCAATGCGATAACTTCATGGAACGACCGGCAATCGAAGCGGTCTTTAGATTCCCCGACGAATCTACCGCGATCGACTTTGGTAACCGCCAAAATGACTCAACGGAACCGGGCAAGCTAGATCAATCGATTCAGTATCTTTTGAAGAAATCCTCAAATCCTGAAGCGATCGGAAGGATGGGGCACTACGAGGTTTACAGAGTAATCGATTCTGGAGGGGCTGGTGTTGTTCTAAAAGCCCGAGATCCTAAGTTATCTAAGTGGGTCGCCATCAAGGTGATGAACGTCGAAGAGAGCTTAGATCCGATCGCTCATCAACGCTTTATGCGTGAAGCTCGATCGATTGGCCAGTTGGATCATGAAAATGTTGTACGAGTCGATCGTGTTGAAGAATTCCCTGTGCCATTCTTGGTAATGGAGTACGTGGAAGGACAATCGCTTGCGCAACTGCTGAAGAAAAATGTGCCAATTTCCATCGATACCATTTTTTCTATCGCAACCCAAGTGGCATCAGGTCTTGAAGCGATACATGAACGAAATCTTATCCACCGAGATATCAAGCCGGGTAACATTCTCTTGGGTACACAAACCCCACACCATGTGAAGATTACAGATTTTGGTCTCGCTCGGCATGTCGCGGATCGAGGTGTAACAAGAGTTGGGAAAATTGCCGGAACGCCATCCTATATGTCCCCAGAACAGGTGAACGATCTTGAGTTAGATGCTCGTAGTGATTTATTCAGTCTAGGAATTGTCCTGTACGAAATGTACTGCTCTAGACGACCGTTCGAAGGTCCGAGCGACTATGCGGTCATGAATGCAATCTGTTCATCAGCCCCTAGTTCATTTCCAAGAACGTCCAGTCCCCGAGTAATTGCGTTACAAAAGATTATCTCCAAACTGCTAGCGAAAGTCCCGAATGATAGATTTCAATCGGCGGCGGAAGTCAAACGTGATCTCGAGAAAGCAAGTCATTTGCATGACCAACCTGAGCCCTTGATTGCGCTTTGGTTTAATGTGCTTTCATGGATGAGAATTCAAAAATCAACCATAGCTGCTCTTACAATTCTACTTGGATTCATCGCCGCTGCGGTTTCCTTCAAATCGCGCTATCGTGTCGTGCCCCCTACAGAGATCCAATCGGGGAAGGTTCTCCCACTGACTAAGCATGACTTGACTACAGGCAAGCCTGACTTGACATCGAACCCATCGCACTCTTGGATCCGATCCTTACGCGCTCCGTTCACTTCGGATGTTGCAAAAGAATTCCAATTGCGCTGGGCGAAACATCTTGAAGTTGAACCTGAGTTCGTAAATACCGCGGGGATTGAGATGGTTCTCATTCCGCCTGGCGAGTATATGATCGGCTATACGCCTGAAGAGTCCGCAATGGCCTTGCAGCAAGCGATAGGCGATCAAGCGATTACCCAGATGCTAAGTTCAGCGAGTACACCGACCTGGGTTCGAATAGACTTTCCGTTCTACATGAGCAAATACGAACTGAGTGAGGTCGAACGCTTTGAGATTCTTGGGACAGATCACTCATTACCTTCCGTTACGGATCTTGAGGGGGCGATAGTTCGTCGCCAAAGAATGCGATCCAATGATTATCCAGTCACACGGGTGCCTTGGGATGAGGGGCTATTGATTTGTCATAAACTAAATCAAATCGAGGGTTTAACTGATGCAAGTGAACAGATTGTGATTTCTCGGAATCAGCTTTCCTCAGGACTCTATCGATTGCCTACGGATGCTGAGTGGGAGTGGGCTGCTCGAGCCGGTAGAGTCGGTTTGTGGTCTCCTTCCCAAAATTCATACTCCGCAGAAGTTTGGTTTTTAGGAAACTCGGGAAGTCAGGTGCAGAAACGCGGGCAAAAGTACCCGAACCCATTCGGAATTCATGACATGGTAGGTAACGTACAAGAGTGGTGTCTTGATGATTTCAACCAAAACTATTTTCATGGCAACACAGACTCCGATCCCATCATGATCAATCCTTTGATGACAGAGCAAATTGCCGCAGATAAAAGACGTCATATTGTTCGTGGTGGATCCGTAATTTTTAATCCCGATTACTGTAATCTAGCGTTTCGAACTTGCCGAGACCATTACTCTACAAGTTGGTTTACCGGAATGCGAATCGTCAAACCGATTCCCTTGTCGAAATGACCACCCAAGAGTTTTCCGGTACACAAGTTCCACAGCACCTTCGTCCAGCTAATTGAACGTCCTGAAATCCACAGTCAATTATTTGGTATTTTGGTATGATAGATGGGCTCGGAGTTACAACCCAGCGATTAAGTCAGACTTATTTCCGCACCGTGGCCTGTTAACAATTATGAATCAAAATCACCCAAAGCTGCCCACCACAACTCAATCAACCGTTACCAAGACCTCCGTTCGCCGTTTCCAAATCTGCTGCGTTCTCGCTTGCCTCGCGATACCAGCCACTTGGGCCTCGGCCCAAAAAGCCATCCGAAAACCCGACCGCGCAAAACCCCCAAAATTCCAACCCGATGAGTTTTCAGGCGTCTTTTACTCTGACGCACGAGCACAACTACAAGGTGCCGCACAACTCTCTCCCACTTCAAACGATCCAACCGCCCCTTCGACAAATAACCCGTCTATGGCCGATGCTGGGAATGCCGAAGAACCCTCTGCCTCCGGTAACGATGTCTGGAAACAACTCATCAGCGGACAAACCATCGAAGACCTCGTCAAAGAATCAAAAGCCCGTATCGATGGCGTTATTAGCACCCCAGCAAAATTCGCCGGCGGCGGATACAGCGAAGCCCGAAAAGAGTTCACCCTCCTCGGCTCACTTATGGCTATCATCGCGCAATACCCCGATGACATTCGCTGGAAAGCCTCCGCACCCTACGCCCGTACAGTCTTCGCTCGACTCGCCGCAAACTGCAAAGTAGGTACCCAGCAAGTCTTCAACGAAGCCAAGCTCAGACAACAAGATCTCCAAGATCTACTCAAAGGCTCAAAACTCTCCGGCTCCCCCGAAGAGACCCTCTGGCCCGATATCGCAGACCGCGGACCAACTATGCAAATCCTAGAATGGGCCCTCCGCGAAAACCTCGCGCCCTCCACCAATAACGAAGATAATTTCAACAACGCTCTCGAAGAAGTCACCAAATACGCAGAACTCATCGCTGCCTACGGCCAAATCCTCCAACTCGAAGGGATGACCGATGCCGACGACGAATCCTACGTCCAATTCTCCGGCGCTATGGTCTCCGCCGCTAAAGAAACTCTTAAAGCTGTCAAAACGAAAGATGCTGAACTCGCGCGGAGCGCTGTTGCAAAAATCGACCAATCCTGCAACAAATGCCACGAAACCTATAGGTAAACTACCCACCCACTACGCACTCTTCTCCTGCACAGGCCCAGCTATGGGAATCCGATTCAGTTGCCACCTTTGCAACAACCCACTGCACGTTAAAGACTACCAAGCAGGTAAACGGGGGAAATGCCCGAAATGCCAGGGCTCCTTTCGCGTACCACCTGCAGATGCCGACTTTTCCCTCGCCATCGATGAGTCCTTCTCCGCATCCCCAGCAACGCAATCCAGCAAAAAAAAGGCTCCTAACCCCACAACCCAGTCCCCCACAACCCAGTCTCCTTCAACCGATAAACCCCTCGCCACGAAACCCACTGCTTCCAAATCTACTGATCCCGCCTCCCCCACTCCCCCCAAAAACCCCACACTCTCTGAACCACAATCCAACGAACTACCCGCTAGCCTCCTGCCCTACGTCGACTCGCGATGGTACGTCCGCCCCCCCAGCGGCGGACAATATGGACCCGCAACCACTCACACACTCTTGGACTGGATCCAACAACGTCGCGTCACCGCCGACTCTCTAGTGTGGCGAGAAGGGCTCGAAAACTGGGGTATCGTGCGTGAAGTAATCCCCGAACCCTTCGGCGGATTACCCCCAACCAATGGACCCACCGCCCAACTCCCACCGACCCAATCCTCTCCAATCACTTCCCCACCCGACGCGAAGCCACAACAATCTACCAACCCACCTAACACTCCACCGACCAACCTCCCTCTCCCGACAGCCACCACATCTAAAGTTGCAGTCACCAGCAAAAAGAAGAAACAGATGCGGCAGCAACTGTGGATCTTAGGCTTGCTCAGCATCATCGCTATCGGACTCGTCGTCGCACTCGTGCTAGTCCTTACACGCGGTGCTTGATCGACCAACCATCTCTATAACGTATTCCTACCTGCAACGTA
>CAZACJ010000091.1:5263-15703 GCA_964483385.1 uncultured Pirellula sp.
TCCTACCTGCAACGTATCCTTACCTCCAATCGCCCCGATGAAATCTGCACTTGCGATGAAGACCGTACTCACCCCCACACATCGCAATCTTACCAACAATTTCGACTCCACCTACGCACTCGTTGGAGGAACGGCGATCCTACCCGATCGATTGCTCGAGAACTGCTACGTAGAATTCACTCAAGGCACCATCAGCAAAGTCACTACGGTGCCAAAACGAATTCCCCGAGGCATCGAAGTGATCGATACCTCAGGCAAATATGTTTCCCCAGGTTGGGTCGACATCCATTTACATGGCGGTGCCGGTGCAGACTTTATGGATGGCACAGAAGACGCAATTCGAATCGCTTCCGCCGCACACCTACGTCACGGCACCACCACGCTCTTCCCCACCACGACTACCGGATCGCAAGAATCGATCATGCGAATGATCCGCTCGTTCCATCAAGTCACTCGAGAAGCTACCTTAGCTAAGAACGCTTCGGATGACATCACTTGCCATTTGCCTGCCCTTGAAGGAATCCATTTGTACGGCCCTTACTTCATGCCCGAAAAAGCAGGCTGCCATAAAAAAGACGGGTGCCGTGCTCCGATTCGTACGGAATTCGAAGGCTACTTCAAAACCAATACCATTCGTATCGCTACCTGCGCGGCAGAACTACCCGGTGCCGATGCCTTCTATCGTGCTGCTAAAAAACGGGGGTGCTTGATCACCTGTGGACATTCCAATGCTAGCTGGGGCGAAATGGCCGCTGCTCATCGGCTAGGCATGTCCCATGTCGACCACTTCTGGTGTGCGATGTCTTCAATCCCTTCCGTTCGCGCTCGCTTGGGCTCTCCTATGCAAGGAAGCATGGCCGAATTCGTTCTTGCGCATCAGACCATGAGCACAGAGGTCATCGCCGATGGATATCACCTTGCTCCAGAACTCCTACAGTTCGCTTGGCAAATGAAAGGCCCCAACATGCTGGCACTCGTCAGCGACACAAGCCGTGCATTGGACATGCCACCGGGTAAATACAGCTTCGGCGATCCCTCTGAAGAGGTCTGGATCGAGAGCACCGGCAAAGTAGGACTCAGTCCCACAGGTGGGCTCGCAAGTTCCGTTGTGGCTCTCGACCACTGTGTACGGCATATGGCAAAAGCCACATCTATCCCGCTACACGATGTGGTTCGGATGGCGACGCTAACCCCAGCAGAACGAACCGGAATCGCTCACTCTCGCGGGAGTCTGGAAAAAGGAAAACGCGCCGACATTTTGATCCTCAGCTCCAAACTGATGGTCGAACGAGTCTTCTACTGCGGCCATCATCGCGATTGAGCTTTTCGCAAGATCTCGCGCTGTGCATGTTTGAGTCGCTCTGGCCAAACAAACATCGGTGCCGTCGTTGGATCATACCCTTCAAGATGATCCTTCAGCCTTGTTTGAGGCTTGGTGTACTGCAGTTGCGTTTCCCCAAATACCTCACGGCACAAGCCCGCTAAACCAGGATCGTATTCGATCAGTTCCTGCCGCGTATTGACATGATTGTGATCGTGGTCATCCTCCCGGTTGTTGTCAAACCAAGACTGCACACCCTCGGCAAAATACTCATGGTGGTTCACGCTGGCATACTTGCTTTTCCATAACCCCTGCTGCATCGCTTGGTCATAAGCTTTCTTCAATCGCTCATCAAAGGTCGGATCAACATTTACGAGTCCTCTCAAGTGAATGTTATGAGCAAACTCATGAATCAAAATATTCTCCGTTGAATATGGATCCCCAGGATAACAAAGCAAATTCTCTTCGCCGCACGAACAGAAAGGATCCATACGGCTTCCTCCCATCCCACGAGCCCGTGCATCGTAGAAGTCTCGTGGTGAAATTCCGGGATACTCGGCTAGCTCATTCTCGGCCAACCATTCCCATTCAGGAAGATCGGTTGTGAACTCGTTCCATCCAATAATGCACAACCTCGCACCGCTAAGTATCATCGCGCGACGGATATCCGGACGATGCGCAAGCATCTGGTTTACTAGATACTCCGCTTCCTTTAACGCATACGGAGAAACGTTCGCCGTCGCAACAATGGGAAATCCTTGCGCTTCGGACTGCTGCGTGTAGCAGGCAGGTACACCCCCAACACGGTAAGCTTGTACAGGTACTTCACTAGTTAAGATCACCTCTGTGATTGCCAGCTCTGTGTTCCCAAACTTCGCTTGACGTTCCACTTCTGCATTCACCGCTGGGTTCGCCTTTGGATCCACCACGGCAAACTGTTCTTTGTGCTCCGCCCGCACCACCGTGTGCCGCTTGGGCTCAACAGTCGCATGCAAAGTCCTTTCCCCATTGCCACCGATTCGGTACACCTGTACCGCATGATCCAACCCATTGAGAATCTGCAATCGATGCGTCCGACGCGACTTGAGTGTCGCATTCACTTCTGCTTCGCTATCCTGTGCGTAACTTGAACAACTAAATCCCAGTGCCGCAACCATTGCAAGCCGCAGAATGATCTTCGAATAGTCGAACAGCGGTTTGTTGCTTTGCATGAGATAATTTATCCGACAGGATGGATACTAGGAGGAAGGTCCACCGGCTTGCCAAACTCCATCGCGTCGCGTTCAAGGCGAGCGAGTAATTCATCATCAAGCGCGTGTTCGGTGTAGTCAGCACATCGATCGATAGCATCTGAGTTCAAATCGGCCCAGTGCGAAAAATATAGCTCTAACAGTCGATGTCGGCGGACCGCGCGGTGTGATTGCTGAATTCCAGCAACCGTCAATGTAATCGACTGATCTCCGCGATCATGAACCCAACCTAATCGAATCAATCGTTTAAGGACTTGGTTTAATTGACGTTGATCCCACCCAAGACTGCTTGCAATCCGCTCCTTAGCAACCGGCTCTGAACGCACTGACCCATGCAAAGCCGGCGCGGATTGCTCTTTCTCTAACCATTCGAACATTCCTCGCAGTACATGCTCTTCTTGTATCTGACGTTGCATACGCCATTGTTCTGTCCACTGCCATAACACCCCTCGCCGACTCGCGAAAAGCAAACTGACGGCAAAGAGTGCTGCGGCTACGAGAACCATCGATGCACCCGAGGGAAGGTTTTCGAAACTCCAACTGCTCAAAGCACCCAAGATCCCTGATAGAACACCGACTATTGCACTGATCAGTAGGTTCCAAGGGAGCCGGTCCGACCAGAGGCGAGCAACTGCGGGAGGAATCACGATCATCGCAACGATCAATAGCACACCAACGATGGTCGTTCCCATCGTCACCACCCAAAGTGTGCATGCCATCAGGAGCAAATCCAGAGCAAGGGTTGGCCAACCCTGCGCAGCGGCATAGGAGCTATCAAAACACAGCAGTTGCAACTCTTTGCGTACTAGCAATAGCACGAGCGTTACTGAGCCACATAAGATAGCAATCCAAAAAGCGTCTTGAGCAACGATACCAGCGGTATTCCCATAGAGGAATCCTTCAATCCCTGCCGCGTTACCTGATTCGGTTTGCTGTACAAGGCTCAGCAAGGCCATGCCAAACGCAAAGAATACACTCAAGACGATCCCCAAGGCGGCATCTTCTTTCAGAGGAGTCCAACGTCGCAGCGCCATCACACTCAGAGCACCAAGGGTTCCGGTGACTGCCGCTCCAACAATCAACCAGCCGGGATCGCGACCCGATCCACCGAGGGCAAGGCTAACAAAGAAACCAATTGCGATCCCTGGCAAAGAAGCGTGGCAGATCGCGTCAGCGATCAAGGAGCGTTTTCGCAGCAGCAAAAAAACACCCAATAGTCCACACACCCCTCCGAGCAATGCGCATCCGAGCACCACCCAAAAGGTGTTGTAGTCGAGCCAGGCCCAAGTCGACCAAGAGGGCGACATCGAACTTGCCAAAACGAAAGAATCAAAGGGTAACAACCGGGCGACGTCACGAATCATAGAAAAACGGAAGCTTGCATCTCGCCATAGGGAAACTGTCCTTTTCATGCTAAACTACCAACTCCGCTTGGAATAGCTCTTTCGTACAGATTCTTTGAGGATCCGTTGGATTCTGACATGACAAAATCAACCCCACTCAACCACTCAGCGAATCAGAACTTTCGCAATTTCGCCGCAGTTTTCTTCGTGATGTGTTGCCTGGTCGGCTTGATCATTGACTCGCGGGTGCAAGCGCAAGACAACCGCTACCAGATCTCCAACCGAGCGGCAGATATCCATGCCAGAAGCTACGTCTTTGATGGTCACAATGACCTCCCCTGGGAAATGCGGACAAAGACGACGCGGTTATTTGATGAAGTTGATATCGCGCAACGGCAACCTAGCTTGCATACCGATATCGCGAGACTCAGGGAGGGAAACGTAGGAGCTCAATTCTGGTCTGTCTATGTTCCGGTCGAGACGATAGCCGCTGGAAATGCTTTCCAGACGACGAAAGAGCAGATTGAAATTGTTCATAAGATGATCGAACGCTATCCCGAGATCTTTGCACTGGCGCTCCATGCAGATGACGTAGAACGGATTCGTAGTGAGGGCAAGATCGCTTCGTTGATCGGCATGGAAGGTGGGCACAGCATCGAGGGATCGATCGGCAAATTGCGGCAGTTGTATGCGATGGGAGCTCGTTACATGACGCTGACCCATAGCGAAACTTTGGAATGGGCGGATTCTGCAACGGACTTGCCTCGCAACGATGGACTAAGCCCTTTCGGAGAAGAGATCGTCCGTGAGATGAATCGCTTGGGTATGCTGGTCGATATATCCCATGTATCACCGGCAACCATGCTGGATGCCTTGCGCGTTTCCAGTGCACCTGTAATCTTTTCGCATTCTTCAGCCCGCGCGATCGCGGATCATCCTCGCAATGTACCGGACGAAGTGCTTAGAGAATTGCCCAAGAATGGTGGCGTGGTGATGATTAACTTTTTCTCCGGCTTTGTCGTCCCTCAGTCAGCAAAACGTCTCGTCGAGTTGTCTGAACTGCGCCGCGAATTGAAATCGAAGTATCCCGGAGACAAAGAAGCTCAAGAACGAGAGATCAAGCAGTGGCAAATCAAGAACCCATATCCTGCCGGAAATGCGGAGATCATTGTCGATCATATCGAACATGTCATCCGTGTAGCGGGAATCGACCATGTCGGCTTGGGTTCGGACTACGATGGAATCTCAAAACTACCTGTGGGAATGGAAGACGTCTCAAAATACCCCGTCATTACCGAATTGATGTTACGTCGCGGTTATGACGAAGAAGCGATCCACAAGGTGCTTTCCGGCAACGCGATGCGGGTCTTGCGCCAAGCCACCCAAGAAGCACGCACAACAAAACGCGAATGAATATCTTGTAATAAATCCAATAAATTCGCAACTAGTCCGAATTCAATGAACGATCAACGAGAATAAATCTCAAGGAAATTGCTGAGTAGGTTGGAATTCACGCAAGCTTGCCTCAAACGCCCGACGACCATTCGAAAACAATAGTCACCTTTTAGAGGACGTACAATGAGCAATTCGGTACCGGCGTCGGATACAAGCTCAAAACCGGTTGAGCGAGATCCCAGACGACATGATCTCGATGCGCTTCGCGCCGCGGCGATGATTTTAGGAATCGTCTACCACGCTGCTTTATCTCTTGCAGCAGGTTTTCCCTGGTTTATCCAAGACCCTTCAGCTAACCGCTCACTCTACATCTTTCAATCGTGGGTACACGGATTTCGGATGCCACTGTTCTTTATAGTCAGCGGATTCTTCACGGCGATGCTCTGGAGAAAACGGGGCGCTCTGGCACTCCTTTCCCACCGCTTTCGCCGCGTGTTACTCCCCTGCCTCGTAGGTGCGATTACCGTTGTCCCGTTATGCACAGTAGCGATCACGGTAGCGATGAGCAGCGGAGCAGCGCGACGAGCCGCTGCGGTAAAAGCCCAAGCTCCTGAAGAGAGCATCTGGGCGGCAATCCGGCAATCCCGCACCGATGTCGTCGCACAGCACCTAGAAAAAGGGGTTTCGTGCTCCGACCTCCACCCAGACTTTAAAACCACTCCTTTGTCCTGGGCAACCATCCTCGGAGAACTTCCTAGCGTCCGACTTCTCCTCGAAAAGGGATGCGATCCCAGCCAGCCAAACCCAGACGGAAACACTCCATTGCATTCGGCGATGTTCTTCGGACACTATGAAATATCCCAAGTTCTTTTGGATCACCAAGCGGACCCGAAACTGCGAAATAACAACGGTGAGACTCCCTTGGATTCACTCCGAGTCGATGTCAATGTCGTACCGTTTATCGCGGGATTCCTTTCGATGCAAGTCGACTTGTCCCAAGTGCAAAACGGACGCAAATTGATCGAAGCGGACGCAAAACATCGCCAGCTGGAACTGCCTGCAGAAAAAGAAAATGTTAGTGTGGCTGCTAAAACCGCGGTTGCTACCGGTTCACCTTCGGCGAACTCTGGTTCACAACCAGCTCAACGCTTGTCTCGGTTCTGGGAGTGGCTGTCCACTGCCCCGTTATTCTCGTATCTGTGGTTCCTGTGGTTTCTGTGGTGGTTCGTCGTCGGATTTGTAATCCTCCAAGGTGTCTTCACGGGAATATGGAAGTTGATTGCTGGTGGTCGCCCAATCACGTGGTCTTGGGTCGTCACTCCCGCCAGCGTTATACTGCTCATCGGTTTGACCATGCTGCCGAACTCTAAAATGACGGGAGGGGAAATGATTTTTGGGCCCGACACTTCCGTTGGCTTGCTCCCGTCAGGCCATCTTTTGTTTTACTACGGACTGTTTTTCCTTTTTGGCGCTGGCTATTACCTCTCGCAATCGCATGGAGATAAACTCGGTAGAAACTGGTACTGGACTCTGCCTCTATCGATTTTCGTCCTGTTCCCGGTCGCGCTCGAGGTATCTACCGGTACCTTTGGCCTTCGAGATAAATGGGTCGATCCGTCGCAATTCCGATTCCTGGCGATCCTAGGACAATCTGTCTTCGCTTGGACAATGTCGATCGCTTGTATCGGGGCTTTCCGCAGCATGCTTACCACGGAGAAGCCATGGGTGCGGTATCTATCTGATTCATCCTACTGGCTTTATGTAACTCACCTGCCCCTTGTTGTGGTACTTCAGAATGTAGCCGCCCCGTGGAGCACCTCAGCGTGGATCAAACTACTTTTTGTTTCTGGCGTCACGATCGCAGTGCTTTTAATTCTCTATCAGACAATCGTGCGCAACACATGGATTGGGGTGTTTTTAAATGGTCCACGGTCCAAGCCTAAGGCAACCTAACGGGCAACCATAAAGACCGATAAAGCACCAAAACGTTTGGCGATGTCATAGACCCTCAACGCATCGCCTGCGAGCACTTCGTCGTCAGGATCGACGATGATCGGGATGTCCGCACGGACTTGCAACGCTGCTTGAACGCGCTGGCGCAAGGCTCCCAAAGACTCAATTGGTACGTTGTTCCACCTGTAGACCAACTTGCCATCCTGCACGCGAATCTTGATGACACAATCACTCAAATCGTCGATGGGAGGAACCTCCATCGGAGTATCTTCTTGCCCCGATATCGATTTAGACTCAGCAGAGATAGCACCTGATAAGAGTTTCTCGGGACGTTGAAACGAAGCTGTCGCAAGAAAGAAAACCAACAACAAGAAAACTACGTCGATCATTGGGGTCATCATCGAATCGAGCGACGTGCGACCGCGTGGGTTGGTGTAAGTCGTTTTCATTGCTGGCTACACTCCTGGCCCCTTGCTTGCCACTTTGTTCTGCGAAGATCGCTAGTTCGATCCTTGTTCGTCATATACACCGAACACGATATTGGAGTTTCCGGTAATCGCACACTGCTTCAATAGCCCAGCGATATTTGAATATGGAACCGATTTCGCCGTGCGGATACGTATTCGCATTGGCTTGTCTCCCCCTTGCCGCATCGCTTCGAATATTGCCCCTGGAATTTGCTCCATCGAAAGTTGCTTGCCAAAGACTTGATAAACCCCATCCTCGGGAACTTGAATCGTCAGAGTATTCTGATCGGAGAAATCTGCCGTACCTGCAGAAGCTAATGGTAGATCGATAGGCAAGAAATTCTCTTGCTTTGCCATGTGACTGCTGACGAGGAAGAAAATGATCAATAGAAAGGTCACATCGATCATGGGGGTCAAATTGATCGAAACGCCCCGACTGCCTTGATAATTTGGTAAACGCATAGAACACCTAAGACAAACAAGCTACTTGTTGGCCAATTGAACAGCCAGACGCGTTGCAGTGATCGATCCGGCGAAGCAGGTTGCCACGTCCTTTGCAGTCTCTCTTGGACGATCCTGATAATTGCTGCGGTATTTTAACCAATGGACTGTGCTCCCGTCCACAGACTGCACTTGGGAGTCGCTCCATTGCGGTTCGGGGACTTCTTCGTAATCAAACGCAAACATCTGTGGTTCCGGTTCGACCATTCGAATCGGTATTGGAATTTCGGTTCCATCTATAACAGGAAGATTAACGTTCCAGAAATAGCCCATGGGACAAGCTTGCGATTGCAACTCGCTCACCGCATGCAGAGCGCGCTGAGCGCTGAGCTCCCAGTTTCGAGGCCGGTCGCGCCGCAAATACTGCGAGAGTGCAAAGGATCGGTATCCTAAAAGCGCGGCTTCCCGAGCCCCAGCCGCCGTGCCACTGTAGTGAATATCGACGCCAAGATTACCACCTTCGTTCACACCGGAAAGAATCCATTGGGGCTGAATGTTAAGCCCTTTCAAGGCAACCCGGACACAGTCCGCCGGTGTCCCAGAGACTTTCCACATCTGCTCGGCCACCTTTTCGACTCGCAACGCTTCGGCTGTTGTCACCCCATGCGAACAACAACTGCGCACCGAATCTGGAGCCACCACGGCAACCTTTGATGCGTTTCCTATTTGGCGGCAGACCTCGCGGTAGAGATACTGCAATCCATCTGCATCAATACCGTCGTCATTTGTAATCAAGTAATCGACTAACAAGTCCATCGCGTCAGAGTTTCGAGAGAGGTTTCTAAGAGCTGATCGTAGTCGTAATCCTCGACATCTTCACCAATCAACTCCACTTCATAATACCCTTCGTAGCCATGCTGCTCGATCGTTTGTATTAACGAAGCGATCGGCACGCAGCCATGCCCTAAAGGACAGCGGTTCTGCATACCAATCGGTGCAGCTTTTGCATCTCCGCATTGTACCAACCGAATCCGTGGCACAATCCCCGCAATCCAGTCCAACACCTTCGGATCCTGGGCCATGTGGTAACAGTCAAATACAATCCCAACGCTCTCATTACCAATGGTCTGCAATACTTCCATCGTTTCAGGAATATTCGTCAGAAAGGTAAAGTCGTGGGCACAACCTGAATGCATTGGCTCAATCGCCAATCGCACACCCATCGCTTGTGCGTATTCAGCAAGTTCCTTCAATGCAGTGACGAACAATCGCTTGGCATGCGTCTTGGTATGCCCCGAACGCGAACCAGCCAACACAGTCAAACAGTCCGCTTGTAACTCCGCTGCAACCTCAATCGCATCCATCGCATCGCTCAACGCTTCGCGAAAACTACGACCATCATTCCCCGTAAACCCACCAGCCCAGTGCAACGATGAAACACTCAACCCAAGCTCGTCGAGAAGATCTCGACCTTTCGCTTCGCCAAAATCAGATAACTTCGCCCGCCACACTCCAATCGCGCTGTACCCATGCTCCCGATAACGGATGCAATCATCCTCAAAACTCCACCGCATCGTGGAGAATTCAAGGACGGACAAACGTTCACACCAAGACTTTCGCATCCACAACCCCAATGCAAAGGCACGCGTAAACCGAAATCAATTCCACCAAAGTCGAAGATGCAACGCCCGCTGTCGAATCCAACGAGGCAACAGTATGTGCGCGCTCAGCTACACATACAAGATGGGTCACGTAGTTTCCCACCTCTCCCTGATCCATACTCGATGGATACTCGATTCGCCCAAAAAACAGACCGTACTTAGCGCTGCTGCTTAAAAACGTAGCATCGTCAAATCGCTTCTTACTCCTTTTGGGGGATGCCCTTTGTGTCCTCAACAGGTGATTTAAGAAATTTGAGCATTTTTTTCGGTGCTCCTCCCGCTCTGCCATTCGGCGACTTCCGTCACTAACCGATGCTCATGGGAAGAATTTACGCCAAATGCGTATCTCGCACGCTCGGCTTATTTCTTAGTACCACTATGGCACCAGTCACATTTGTGCCACTCCCTCTCTCTTTGGCACACGCCGTGCAATTACTTCTAACCGTAAGGCGAAAGTGGCTTTCCGAAAAAAAGACCTTCAGCCGAACGAATCGACTTGAACATCGCGGTGGAACGGAGCCGACTGGAAGAGGGAGAGGACTTTCAGCCGGTTTTGCCCACCGCGGTGTTTTTTTCGTAGTCTAAATAAAAGTCGCTTTTCTTTTTGCC
>CAZACJ010000091.1:15803-17973 GCA_964483385.1 uncultured Pirellula sp.
CTTTTCTTTTTGCCTTCGTGCTACATGCACAGACCTGACGACGGTCGCCTGCAACCCTCGGTTGCGTCGCAATCCTTAAAGCCTTACTATCCGTCAAATAAACGGCGTTGATGCTCGACTGAGTACATCGCGCAAACAACGGATGCGCAACGAGGATTGGGACGGAATGAAGGATCAAGGAACGGGAAAAAAGCCTGCGCCATTTCACTGGCTTTGCCTCGCCGCTTGTTTCGCCTATTTCTTAGGACAACCACCGGTCCATTTTCCACTATCCGCCTGGATCAGCTGCGCTCTATTTGCTTGGATCGTAGCCGACACAAAGGCCATGCCTCGCCGTTACTGGCTGGCCAGTTGGGGCTCTGCCTCCCTGATGTGGCTAGCTCTACTACAGGGTATCCGATTGGCCTTCTGGCCGCTTACCTTCGGCTGGATCGCTCTTTCGCTCTACCTTGCAGTCTACTTCCCAGTAGCCTTGGGGATCGGGATCAGCCTGCATCATCGCTACCGCTTTCGTCTCCCGTGGGCTTGCGCTATCGCTTGGACAACCACCGAACTACTCCGCTCTTACGTAATCACCGGTTTCGCCGCTTGCTCACTAGTCCATTCGCAGACGCCTTGGCCCGCTGTCATACAGGCGGCGAGCGAATTTGGTGGGATCGGCGTCGGCTTCTTGATGATGCTCACCTCCGCTTGGTTAATCGAAAAAGTGGTTGCATGGCGGACATACGCAAGGGAAGTCGCCAACACTCAAGTAGCTACGACTTCGCCGAATACCAAATCGAAGCAAAATCCTACCTCACGCTGGTGGCTACATTTGCTTCAGTCCCTACCTCGCAATTGCATCGCAGTATGGATTTTCTTGACAGCTGCTACCTGGATTTCCCGCTCTCGATATCTCGAAGAACTTGCCCCCATAAAACCACTTGGGCGTTTCCTATTAATACAAGAAAACATGCCGACGATGTTCGACATGACAGTCGAATTGTTGGAAGAGGGAAGCGAAGCTTATCTCCAAACAACGAAACGGGCATTCGAAGCTCTCGAAGGGAAAACAGCCGATGTGTTGGTATGGCCTGAGAGTATCTACACCCAAGGTTCACCGACCATCTTATGGGACCAAGGACCTCTGGTTCCACCCGAACTGATGGTTGAACGGTCGCAACTTGCAATATCCGTACACGGTGCGCAATTAGCGCAGGACGTGAAGTTAGCTCAGTTGCGGCGAGCGGCACAAGGGGCATCGCTTCCGAATCTCTTGATGGGTACCGATGTGTTTTCGATCGTCGATGGCAAGCTAGATCGATACAACGCTGCTCTATGGATACCCAGTAACGTGATACCCAGTAACGGGGGAAACCCAAGTGAAGAAAAACTGGATTATTATGCCAAGCAGCATTTAGTGATGTTCGGTGAATACATTCCTGTTCTCTCTTGGTTTCCTTCTGTGATGCAGTCGATTGGTATGGGAACGCTTAGCGTAGGCAAAGAGGCCAAGAGTTGGCGGTTGAAATCTGGGCGTCGTATTACTACGAATGTCTGTTTTGAAGACGTCGTTCCTCACCTCATGCAAAGACAGCTTCGCGAATTGAAAAAGCGAGGTGAATCACCCGACGTGATGATCAACATTTCCAACGACGGCTGGTTTCACGGTTCGAGCATTTTGAACCACCACCTCAACAGCGCGATTGTCACCGCGGTAGAAAACCGGATTCCAGTTCTCGTCGCCTCCAACACAGGCATCTCCGCTTGGATCGATGGCGACGGCCGCGTCGTCGAGCAACTACCAAAACTGCAAGGTGGTTGGATCATCGCCGAACCCACGCCGGATGGCCGTGAAGGTATGTGGAGTTGGTGGGGCGACAAACCCGCTTGGGCCGTTGCATTCGTCGGCTTATTTCCTTGCATGCGATGGATTGTATGTCGCCTTCGACGACGTCCCTAAAAGCGGTAGTGCACAGCACTGTGTTTGTTGAGCCCGCTTCGCGCTAGCCGCGGGGTGTTTGCATCAGACACGCTCACCTCATTGCACGTTTCAATCAATCGAAAACCACAACGTTGTAGACGCTGATTGGTGGGGCGTGTTGATGAATAGAACCGGGTACCGAAAACCACCCGGAGCTGGCGCATTCCGGCTCAGAAAAACCACCCGGAGCTGGCGCATTCCGGCTCA
>CAZACJ010000092.1:0-5394 GCA_964483385.1 uncultured Pirellula sp.
GAGCCGGAATGCGCGAGCACCGGGTGGCCCTTGAGCCGGAATGCGCGAGCACCGGATGGCCCTTGAGCCGGAATGCGCGAGCACCGGGTGGCCCTTGAGCCGGAATGCGCGAGCACCGGGTGGCCATTGAGCCGGAATGCGCGAGCACCGGGTGGTTTTCGAATTGTGGTTTTAGGTTGATTGGACCGTGCAATGAGGTGAGCAGCGCCGATGCAAACACCCCGCGGCTTCTTCCACCGGCAGGCGAGGGCTGATGGTCGTTTGGAGTATTCTTGGATTTCTTTGAAGAGCGGTGGGTCGGTGAGTTGCGACTGAAATGTTTCTTCGGGCATGCTATAATCCGGAGACCTTCCTTTGTCGGGTGTAAGCGAACCAAGCCGTGCCCAGTGCGGTCACTTTGTGCTACCTTTGACGAATTCCAGCCCTCCCTCCCTACGGTTTACTATGGCTAGTCCACTTGCCCATTTTTCCTCGGCAATGATTGTCTTAAGACGAACCTTGGCAAAATACCTTCGTCGACGGGCACATAGACGCTGGTTGCTGTCTAAAACTTGTAAATCGGTGATGGTCTGTGCGTTGGCCTGTCTGGCTTTATTGAGTTTGCATTCGGCGAGTTTAGCGCAAGAAACCAAGTCACCTGCTGGGAGTCAGCAAGAGTATTTCGAAAAGCAGGTTCGACCAATTTTGGCGGAGCACTGCTGGAGTTGTCACAGTGGCCAAACCGGAGAGTCGAAAGGTAGTCTTCGACTGGACCATTCGACGTATTTGTTCAAGGGAGGTGATTCGGGACCGGCGGTCGTCGCGGGGGATCCGGCGGGTAGTCTCCTGTTTCAATCCGTTAACTACGACGGATATGAAATGCCTCCTGATGGCAAGATTGCAGCGGAGAAGATCGAGGTTCTCAAGGCTTGGATCGCCAATGGTGCATACTGGCCTGAGGAGCCATTGCCGGAGAGTAAAGAGCCCGAAGAGGCTTTTGATTTACAAGCTCGCAAAGAGTCGTTTTGGGTCTGGAAGGGGATTGTTTACACATCGATTCCGCAGATCCAGGACGATGGTCAAATGTGGGTGGGGAGCAGCATTGATGCCTTCGTGTTGCAATCGCTTCGAGAAGCGGGTTTGAAGCCCAATGATCAGGCGGATCGTCCAACCTTGATTCGCAGACTGTATCTTGATTTGATTGGTGTGCCACCAACTCCTGCGGAAGTTGCTCAGTATGTAAGTTCGACGGATCCCGATTGGTATGCTTCTTTGTTGGATTCGCTCTTGGCGAACCCGCAATTCGGGGTTCGCTGGGGGCGTCACTGGTTGGACTTGGTCCGTTTCGCGCAGTCGCGCGGGCATGAATTCGACGAGGATATTCCTTCGGCTGAGCCGTATCGCGACTACGTGATACGCGCATTGAATGACGATGTTCCCTACAGCGACTTTCTCTTTGAGCATCTCGCTGGCGACTTGAGATCGGATCCTCGCACTCACCCAACGCTTGGTTGGAACGAGTCGGTGCTTGGGACTGGTTTCTGGCATTTTGGGGATTGGGTTCACTCTCCGGTTGATGCTCGAAAAGATGAAACGGATCGACTGGACAATATGGTCGATGTATTTAGCAAAACGTTTCTTGGGATGACGGTTGCTTGTGCACGTTGCCACGATCACAAATTCGATGCGATCAGCCAAGAGGATTATTATGCACTGTTTGGGTATCTACGTAGTAGCGACTATCGGTTAGTCCGATTTGAAACGGATTTGCAGCATCGTAAAATTGCCGCTGCGCGAGAGGCCCGTTTTCTTCGGATTAACGAAGATGCGAACCAAGCTCTCAGGCGTTTGGTCGAGTTAGTACCACCGGTAGAGGGAATGGAGAATGCGGAGGATCCGCGAGCGAAGTGGCTTCTTGAAAGTGCAGCGAAAATTGCTCAGCACCGCAACTTGACCGCTAGTTTGGTAGATCCTCAAGGCGAAAATGTGGTGTTCGATGCCCGATCGGCAGATCCTAGCTTATGGGCTTCGGACAGTGTCATTTACGGATCGGGGCCGAAACATGTTGGTTCCTTGCACTGGACGCAAGGGGCCGATGGTTCGCGATGGAGCATTCATCGGTTGACGGAAGGAGTCAGGGACCCGTTCTGGAATCCCATGACTCAAACTTCGCACGGGGTGAATCGCCAGAATCGCTATTCACAGGTACAAGAAGCCGGCAAGTTGATGCCGACGCGTAAATTTACGCTGCAATCGGGGAAAGTATCTTATTTGGTTAGGGGGAGTTTCCGGGCGTTTGCATGTATCGATTCTCATCGCTTGATTGCAGGACCGCTGCACGGAGAGATGCTCTTTGAAAATGGTGGGCCCGATCAAGAGTACCGTTGGGTAACGCAATCGCTGGATCGGTACAAGGGCAAGACCGTACATATCGAACTTTCCCCGTTGCAGGACAAGGCTTTTGCAGTCGTTCAAATCATCGATGGGATGCCGCCAGCCGTTGCGTCCGTCCCAAGTTTGGATCTGGCAGCTAGCATGGTTTTATGGAATGACGTCAGGGCGCTAGCGATCCAGCAGCAATCGGGAGTGGATACAAAGGCATGGAGCGAAGTTGATCGAACGTCCGTCGCACAATGGCTGGCGAGCTTGCTCGAAAGCCGCGAATACGCTTATCCAGCGAGTTTGACGCAAGAGGTGCAGACGCAAGTCGCCCGGGCTTTTGAGCAGCTCAATGCTACGGTGACAGATGGGCGAGAGTACGATCAGAAGCTTGCAGCCGAGACTCCTTGGCATTCTCAACTAGCACTAGCGATGCGAGATGGTAGCGGAATCAATGACGCATTGTTGATACGTGGAAATCACCTTCGACCTGGCAAGGAAGTGCCGCGAAGGAACTTGGAAGCTCTTGGGGGAAACCCACCATCAACAGATACTATTTCTGGATCGGGTAGGAATCGCTTGGCAAGTGAATTGCTTGCACCTGACAATCCATTGGTAGCGAGAGTCGTTGTCAATCGCTTATGGCATCATCTGCTTGGACGGGGAATTGTTGCGACAACGGATGATTTTGGAGTTTTAGGAGCGAGGCCATCGCATCCGGAACTATTGGACCATCTTGCTGTTCTGATGGTCGAGCGGGGGTGGTCGCTCAAGTCTATGATACGAGAGATTTGTCTATCGAGCGTTTACCGTCAGGATGCGCGTCCGAGTGCGTTGGCCAAGCAGATTGATCCCGACAATCAATGGTTATCGCATGCTCGCGTACGGCGGCTGGAGGCCGAATCGCTCCGCGACACATTGATGGCGATTGCTGACGAGTTGGATATGCGGGGTACTACGCCGGAGGTTCCTAGTGTTCCGGTCCATTTGACAGAATTTTTGGAGGGGCGAGGAAGACCGGGGCGTAACGGGCCATTGGATGGAGCTGGAAAACGTAGCATTTACTTGGAAATAAGGCGCAATTTCCTCAATCCGATGATGCTCACGTTTGATGCTCCTACGCCGTTTAGCAGCATGGGGAGGCGCAACGTATCGAATGTGCCTGCTCAGTCGTTGATTCTGCTTAATGATCCTTTCATTCATCAGTTAGCAGATCGCTGGGCCGAGAAGGTTTTGCAGTTCAGCGACAATGATTCGGATCGGATTCGTTGGATGTGGCTCAAAGCCTTTTCGCGAGAGCCGACGAGCGAAGAGCTTGAGTTGACGCAGCAGTTCGTTAAATCGGCTGATTTTGCGAATCCGAAGGATGCTTATCGGTCCCTCGCGCACATGGTGATGAACAACAAAGAGACGATTTACAGGTTTTAGAGTGGGTTGGGGATTTCGTGATGAGAGAGCAAAAGATGAATTCGAGGCTGTTTGCGCATCGAACGGGGCATCGTCGAACCTTTTTGGGATTCAGCAGTGCGCTAGTAGCAGGTGTTGCGTGGGGTGGTGCAGGTGCGATTCGAGCTCAAGGAGCGTTCAACACGCAGGTTGTTGACCAGGGAGGCGAGGCCGTCAATCCAGGTCGCTTGTTTGCTTATATTGGAACATTCAGTTCTCCGTTGAAGGATACGTTACCGACCCAAGTGGATTTGCCGCCGGGAAATGGACGTGGCATTCATATTTATGAAATCGACCGAGAGAATGGCCAAGGAAGTTTCCGTGGCTGTTTCGAGTTAGGGACGAGTCCGAGTTGTTTGACGAGCAATCGCGCGGGGACTTGGATGTACAGTGCGAATGAGACCGATCGCAGGGAGCCACCGCAGGGAGCAGATGCCTCGACGGGAGCGAAGCATGGTACGGTGAGTTCTTTCCGTGTGGATCGTCAGACAGGGATGTTGCAAGAACTCAACACGGTGCTTTCTGGGGGGGCTGGTCCCACCTACGTCTCGTTGCATCCGAGTGAGAAGTATCTTTTTGTAGCGAACTACTTCGGGGGATCGGTCGCCGTTTTGCCGGTGCTTGCGGATGGGCGGCTTGGAGATGCGACGGACATCCAAGTTGATCAAGGGGAGTTGGGGCCAACGCGTTCTGAGCATGCAGCGACGGGGAGTTTTGCTTTTAGTGGTCATGATCGCACGCATGCACACATGATCGCGACCGATCCGACGGGTCGATTTGTACTGCACATAGATTTGGGGCTAGACAAGATTTTTGTTTGGCGATTCAACGAGGTATCGGGCAAGCTGACACCGGCAGTGGTACCTTTTGTTGCGTTACCACCTGGGGATGGACCAAGACATTTTCATTTTCATCCGAATGGAAGATGGATGTATTCGATCCAGGAGGAGGGATCGACGATGACGGTGTATGACTGGGATGGAATTGAGGGGCGTTTGACGCATCGTCAAACGATCTCGACGTTGCCTCCGGGGTATGCGGGGAGCAATTTCTGTTCTGAGGTTTTGGTGTCGCATGATGGGCGTTATGTGTACGCAGGAAATCGCCTGCACGACAGCATTGCCATTTTTGCGGTGGAGGTGGATGGAACGTTGCGGTACATCGGAGAGGAGTGGACGCGTGGCAATTATCCGCGTAGTTTCACATTGGATCCTAGTGGAGAGTGGCTGTTATGTTGCAATCAGCGAGCTGACAACGTGGCAATTTTCCATGTGAATCGATCGACGGGTGCATTGGATTTCACCGGTCATTACCTACCGGTTGGAAATCCTTCGATGGTACAGTTCTTGACGTTGTAGCCGATGCAGACACCCCGCGGCTTGCGCGAAGCGGGCTCAATTTTTTGAACTGCAATGCGCGAGCACCGGGTGGTTTTTTGAGCCGCAATGCGCGAGCAACGGGTGGTTTTCTGAGCCGCAATGCGCGAGCAACGGGTGGTTTTCTGAGTCGCAATGCGCGAGCTCCGTGTGGTTTTTTGAGCCGCAATGCGCGAGCAACGGGTGGTTTTCTGAGTCGCAATGCGCGAGCTCC
>CAZACJ010000092.1:5494-17754 GCA_964483385.1 uncultured Pirellula sp.
CAACGGGTGGTTTTCTGAGTCGCAATGCGCGAGCTCCGTGTGGTTTTTTGAGCCGGAATGCGCGAGCACCGGGTGGTTTTTTGGGATCAATATCCAAAGCCAGCTCGGAATATTAAGCTGTCTTCGAGATCCAGATTGGCATTTGATCGGTTACGGTAGAGCAATTCCCGATTGAAGACATAACCGAACTCTACAAAGCAACTTCGGAACCCTTGTCGCAGCAGATCGTTTCGACCGTGCTCAAAGCCCACCAATACTCGAATGTCATTGATGTCGATCTCGTCGGTCGTATCGTCGTCAACTTGTTTAATCGTCCAAGCTCCCCCGCCGTAATAGCCAGTCAAGTACCACCAGACATCCTTGTTGCCGAACGTGGTCAGGTAATGCGATAGTTTTGGTTCGGGAAAGAACAGATCCCAGCGTGTATCTTGGTTGGGGACCCACAGTATTCCCCCTGCGGGTAGCAGTTTGATCTTGTTCCGGTCGATGTAATACACGCCGGCTCGAAGCGTTGAATTTGGGGTCATGCGCAGTTTGCCGATCGCTTTGCCTTGTAGTCGGATGCTTTCGGTACTTATGGCATCAAAAGCCGAATGAACGCCTACTCGCCATCCTAGTTCTGCACCGAATGTTTGGAGTGGATCCGTTTCCCAAGTGCTATCGAGAAACGCGCTGAATGCGGAGCCTGGTAGATCGCTACCTGGGACTTTGGGCCCTGCCCAAAGATGCTGCACATAGGAAGGCATCAGATACCATGGTTGAGAGCAGCCCAGGAACTTGGGGATGGCGAAGACCATCGAAGTTTCAAAATCGTGGCTTTCGATTTCATTGTTTGAGACACCACCAAAATTGGTATTGCCTGGAACATAGGTGTAACGAAACCGCACACCTTGGCAGAAACGCATCGTTTGCTCTGTCTGGGCTTGTACTGCTGAAGACGTGTTGTACCACCAAGAATTCCAAGAGTTCGGATATGGGCCTTGGGGGTAGCCGCCCGGTGCACCGTAAGTTGGCGGCGCACCATAGGTTGGCGGTGCGCCATAAACAGGTGGTGCGCTGTATGTAGGTGGAGGGTTGTAAGCTGGCGCTCCAGAAAAAGTGCTTGGGTAGGCAGACGAGGGGACGACTCCGGGCGGGAAGGTACCTGGAGCGTAGGTGCCGGTGGGATAGGATCCAGTTGGAAAGGATGGGTTTGGATAAGCAGGGGTTGAGAATGTGCTGGGGGTTGCTGCTGTTGGATAACCGCCGGCCGTGGGGTAGGTAGGTGGCGGGGGATTTCCGGAGAGCCAGTCCATCCAAGAGCTGTAGACTTGGGAGAAGCTCGAGTTTGGTGCGGTGCTTGGACGAAACGTGGGTGCGTATGGGTTGTAGGTCGAGCTTGGTACTGCGGTGGGGTAACCACCGGTTGAGGGAAAGGTTCCAGTTGTCGGATAGGTCGGACTTGTGATTGGGGGGGCGGTGGTTACTGGTGGGAGAGTTGTCGCGGGAAACGCGTTTCCACCGCTGATTGTCGCTGGCGTTGAGGGATAACCGGTGCTGGGGTAGCCGGTGCTGGGGTAAGAAGGTGTCGTTGAAGGAAATGGTGGAGGGGCTTGGCCTGTTGCCACGGGGATATGGAAAGCTGCGATGGTAAGGGCGACCATCAGGGTTTCCAGGATTGCGCAGCGATTCCCCAGGGGGCGGAATCCCTTGAAGGATTGAAGAATTTGGGAAGCGGGGAGGTTCAACAACGGTGCTAGTCAACCAAAGGGGGGTTTTGGGATTGCTCTGTCAGGACGGTTCGCGACGCAGGGAGGCGTACAACTAACGGATTGTGCACAACGGGGAATTCCAACCAAAAGTCCCTGCATGGGTGTAGCCGCGAAAGACTTTTCCCGTCAAGCGAACTTGAGCGATTCCGCCGAAAACAACGGATTTTCCCTAAAAAACGCTTTTTCCCAGTTCCGCAAGCCTGCCTAATTTGCGCAAATTGTTGATATCCACCCAGCAACGAACTATTCTGGGAAGTTACGGGGTTTTCGAATCGGGCGAAGGATTAGAGCGTCCGATACCCCCGAGAAGAGTCGGAATACCGTAGTTCAGTTCGGACCTGACCGCATTACGTAGTACAAGGCGATCCCTGATGCTTTTCCATCGTTTACTTTCTCGATCGAGCCAATCCGTTGGCGCCATGTTGTTGGTAGCACTCAGTGCAACCATGGTGTTTGCCCAAAACAACAACAATAACAACAATAATAACAACAATAACGGCGATAGCGGCAACGGCGGTGGGGTTGAAATTGATCCCCAAGGCGTTCTTCGTATCAGCAACATCGACAACGCATTGGCGACACGCATGCGGATGGCAACGTTGCAATCCACCGACCGTAACGAACGAGTTGTTTCCGAGATGCGGAAAGTCTCCTTGAATCGTCTTGAAGCAGTCGTAGCTGAGCGGCTTTCTCAAGATCAGGAGTTAGACGCCGAGATGCTCGGGCTTGCTGGTCTGACTCGCATTGAGTACGTTTTCTATCTGCCCGAGTCCAATGACATTGTGATCGCCGGTCCTGCTGAAAAAATTCACGTGACGGAAAACGGTGACCGAGTTGGATTGAAATCTGGCAAATCTGTCCTAAAGCTCATCGACTTAGTGGTTGCGTTGAGAACTTATGCTCCGAATAGCGAAGCAGCGGGCTCGATCGCTGTTTCGATTGATCCGACCCAAGAGGGGATCAAGCGGATGAATCAGTACAACGCACAGTTTGAAGGCCGTGCGAACATGATCAACGCGAATGTGCTCGCTGGCATGAAGCAGGCTCTTGGGTACCAAGTTGTCTCGGTCAAGGGTGTGCCCCGCGAAACGAACTTTGCCCGCGTGTTGGTCGAAGCCGACTACCGGATGAAGCTAATTGGATTGGGGCTTGAAAATACCGTCATCCCTTTCACACCTTGGATTGCACGAACACAAGCTGGAGCGAACAAGAATGCGTTGCAGCGATGGTACTTTGAAGCTGACTACTCGAAGGTATCCACGAACGAAGATCGCTCAGCTCTGCACCTGCAAGGGCAAGGAGTCAAGTTGACGGGTGAGAAAGAATTTTTGTCGAAGACCGGTAACCGAACGCGTGGTGCTGGATCGGGCGACTCCGCTTCGGTCGCTTTCGCTAAGGAATTCACCCAGAAATTCGAAGCTTTGGGCGAGGTCATTCCGGTCTTTAGTCACATGAGAAATCTCTTTGACATGAGTGTAGTTGCTGCATTTATGCAACAGAACGATCTTTATGGCCGTGCCAACTGGAATCTCGGAGTGTTTGCTGACGAATCGAAGCTTACTACGCTAACGAATCCAGCGATTTCCCAAGTCGAACCAGCGGTTAATGCAGTGAAAAAAGATGGTTTGCTCATCACCCCGATTGGAGGTGTTCACATCTCCGCCCGCAAGTTGGCGAATGATCCTGCGATAGACAACGAGCTCGATGGGGTTTCGACGAAACTCTCCGCACCGGAAGACCTCGCCAATGGTCAATGGTGGTGGGACTGATCCTCGAAACACGCTATACTAAACCCAGATGTGAAGAAGCCTCGTGCGACACGAGGCTTCTTTAGTTTTTATGAACCACGGAAGGAATGAAGCAACGAGGAACCAGGCATGGAAAGCTTGATCACTAGCCCATCGAGGAGCAAGCTCTTTGGACTTCCAGTGGAGTTGCTGGAGCGTCGTGTGGTTCTTATCTTGACGTTGCTTTGCTTTGCAACTGTATTTACAGGTACCCACATCCCCCCCTCCGAACCACTCACTGTATCGGAAGCCGTAGGAGACAAGAATCTCCATCTTGTTGCTTACCTAGGTATTGGGTTCGCCCTTACCTACTGTTTGCATTGCATTTTCGCTTGGTCGTCCTTTCCCCTGACTTGTCTAGCATTCCTTCTTGGGGCCTTATTCGGGGCTTTCGATGAATTGTCCCAGCCTTATTTCAACCGTTGCTGCGACCTCAACGACTGGTTTGCAGATTTAAGTGGACTAGGATTTGGAATATCTCTTTTTCTATTTGCACGAAGCCACTTACCGGAGCTCTGCCAAGCCCGAGGCTTGCATCGATGACACATCTTTCATTTGTTATTCCGCTGCTGAACGAACAAGACACTTTGCAAGAACTTGTTTCTCGCATCGAGGCGACTTGCCAGTCGTTACGTTCAATTGGCGATTCGCAAAGAGGCTCTTTCGAGCTACTCTTGATCGACGACGGTTCGACTGATGGGTCGTGGGCAGAGATTCAGCGGCTCGCGCGGAGCAACGTTAACATTCATGGGATTCGCTTTCGCAGAAACTTTGGCAAAGCGGCTGCGCTTGCTGCGGGATTTCGACAAGCGAAAGGACAGATCGTCATTACAATGGACGCTGATCTTCAGGACGATCCCAAAGAAATTCCACGCATGCTTGAGAAGCTTGACGAGGGCTTTGATGTGGTCAGTGGATGGAAGCAGCGTCGATTTGATCCGTGGCATAAACGTTGGCCCTCAAAGGTCTTCAACGGGATTTTGCGTTACTTTTCGCGACTTCCGTTGCACGATTTCAATTGCGGCTTTAAGGCTTACCGAAATGAAGTGCTTCAGGAGGTGACACTTTATGGTGAGATGCATCGCTTTATCCCAGTGCTAGCTGCGGCGCGAGGATTTCGGATTGGAGAGATCACTGTTGAGCATCATCCGAGGCTCCACGGCCAATCGAAGTACGGTTGGTCCCGGATCCCTAAAGGGCTCATGGATCTCGCTACGGTTGTTTTCCTCACCCGATTTCGTTATCGACCTCAGCACCTTCTCGGAGGACTTGGCGGGAGCCTTTTGTTGGTCGGCTTCTTCGTCCTGTTCTCCCTTATCGCGGCTTGGATCTGGACTCGAATCACTGGTTCGGCGCAACCGATTCACTTACACGAACGCGCTTCGTTTTTTGTCGCGATCTTACTGATCATGCTCGGCATTCAATCGTTTGCTACCGGTTTGCTTGCGGAACTGATCGTTGCAAATTCGGGCAGCACCAAGCCGATTTACTCCATCGCGGAGTCCACTTCCCGCCCTGCTTCCTTCCTCTCTTCCAACTCCGGCCATCAAAATGACGCCTCAAGCCCAACGTAGTGAATTCACTTCTGCTTCGCTGAATGTCTCCACTCACACACTTGGGTGGTGGATGATCCTGCTGGCTACCACACTTCAACTTGCACGCATTTGCGGTATCTCCGCGACGAACAACGAAGTACCGTTCCTCAGTGCCAATGATCGCTCACGCTGGAGTGCTATTGCTGCGCTTACTCAAGAGGGGCGTTGGGAAATCGATTCGATCGTCGAGATCCTCGATAGCAAAGGGAAGTCAAAACTCTGGAACACGATCGATATGGTTCGCCATCGAGGCGAAGATGGCAAAGAGCACAGCTACTCTAGCAAACCCCCTTTGCTCACACTGATGCTTGCCGCAGTAACCAAGCCCGTGATGATGGTCGTTCACGCTATCCGCGGTAAGCAACTGACCGAAGATCCGTTCTTGGTGGGTCGAATCGTTTTGGTTCTCGTCAACTTGATTCCACTTGCTCTATGGTGGTGTTTCTTGCACCGCTGGCTCGAACGCCATGTTCCCGTTGCATGGACTCGCATGATCATCCTGTCGCTTGCGATTTGGGGTACTTATCTTTCAACGTTTGCAGTCACTCTCAACAACCATATCCACGGCGCGATTTTCTTTTCTATCAGTCTTGCATTCGCTTGGCAGATCATGCGGGCCGCGCAAGCGAGCACGAAAGCCCCCTGGCTCGCTTGGCTATTCCTTGGTGCATCTGCCGCTATGACCGTCGCTTGCGAGCTACCAGCTCTCGCTTGGGCTGCTGCAATCGGCGCCATTGTTTTCCTTGCCGACTGGCGCAGAATGCTTCTTGGATTCGGATTCGGTTCAGGCCTTATCGCAGCCGCGTTTCTTTTGACTAACTATTGGGCGCATGGAGATTGGCGACCACCTTACTCTCACCGTGGGCTAGGGGATCAAGTCGCATCGGTTTCACTAGACCTTGGAGCAATTAAGCAAGCCGTATCCGACAAAGCGGACTTAAAGGCGATCCAAGCTCTGCCGGAACAGGTCGATTGGATTGCAAAAATCAACCAGACTCTTTCTCAGTCTGAGGCCTTTAAAGCAAGCGGTGAATCGATCAGCGAGCAAGCCCGTATCATTCCTGCACGTCTCGATGGGGTTTGGCAAGTTCTCGATGAGTCTACTGGTAACCGAGTTGCTCTTTCACCGGCTAATCCGCAGTCTCCCTCGAACGAATGGAACATCTACCGATGGGATGACTGGTACGACTACCCCAAGTCCTATTGGCTTCCGGGAAACAAAAAGGGGGTGGATCTTGGTGAACCAAATCCATGGAACTACCTCCTGCACTTTACAATTGGACATCACGGGATCTTTTCTCTAACCCCCATCTGGCTTTGGGCTTTCTTTGGAGGATTTCTTTGGCTCCGTCAGGGCTCCAATGCTCTCGGTGAACTTCCACAAGGATATTCTTCGGAATCTATTGCAGAGAACCGCCTTCAAGGACTGCGGCGATGGGCGATAGGAGAACAGGGGTTGGCTGGAGCGTTGTTATTGGTTTCCTTCGCTTGTATGGTTTTCTACACTACGCGGGATACCGTAGACCGAAATTATGGTGGGGTTTCCTGCGGCTTTCGTTGGCTCTTCTGGTTGATCCCCGCCTGGATTTGGCTTGCAATTCCAGCAATCGATCGCTGTGCGAAAATTCCTTTCTACCGAGGCTTGGTGTACCTGGCCCTCGCCGTGGGAATTTTCTCCGTCTCCATCGCTTGGCCTAACCCTTGGTCTCACCCATGGCCCTACCGAATCTTGTGTTGGCTTTATCCACAGTCTTTCCAGTAGTTCCTGCTAGGGGAATTGGACATTTCGGACGCAGAAGCGCAGCTCTACACCTCATAACCCGTTGAATTTCCAACGTGATAGGGGAAGATGTGCATTGCCCTGGATGAATTTCCAACAGACTTATTCTCTTCCTTCGAAAGGAATTGCATTAGCATGCTCGTAAGGACCGTATCTACCACCGCCATCCTCAGCGTTATTACTTCTCTGATCTCCGTATTCTGCGGAGTTCACAGCAGCGTTCGTTGTATTGCGCAGGACACCACAACACCGGCTAGTCCAGTCACACGTATCGTTCCCCTTTCTGATGCTCCTCCTTACGCACCCGAGCAACCGATCTCTGGTTCAATTGAACTTGTCGGTTCAACCCTGATGCAACCCATTGCAGCACTTTGGATGGACGAGTTCGCCAAAATCCATCCAGAACTAAAAAGGGTCATCGATTGCCAAGGCTCCGAAGAGTCGTTCAAGAAGCTTGAAGCATCCCCGGCGGTACTTGGACTGCTCAGTCGAGAAGTCACGTCGGAGGAGCTTGCAGCCATCAATAAAGACAATCAACGCAAGTATGTTGCGATCAATGTCGGCTATGATGCAATCGCGATCATTGTGCATCCGAGCAATCCCGTTCGCGCTTTGGCTTGGGATGCTCAATCCGGTTCACCATTGAGTATCAGTGGCGATAAAACGGTCTCCACTTGGGCAGACCTCGGTGTCGATGGTGATCTTGCTGCAAAACCGTTGAATTACATCCTGATCACTCCTTCGCACGGTCTTCGATCTGTATCGGAGTCGGTTCTCGCGCTGGCAAAAAACTCCAGTGCTACAAAAACTGAAAAACAGAATCAGCTCGAGATCATCGAAGCCGTCGCGGCAGACCCGACAGCAATCGCCGTGGTCAGTGCGCAACGTGTACCTAAAGACTCCGTTCGAGCATTGCCGATTGCGTTGGACGCAAGTCGCGTGATTTCGCCATCGAATCCCCAAGCCGTTGATGCAGGCTACCCGTTGCTTCGTAAACTTTCTATCGTTGCCCGATTAGAAGACTCCGGCAAGCTTGCTCCTCAGGTCGATGAGTTTTTACGTTTTGTTCTCAGCCGGCAAGGTCAGGACACACTCATCCAAGACGGCTTGATTCCGCTTGATCGCTCCGACGTGTTCGCTCAGCAAGAACTCCTAGGTTGGGAAGTTCTCAAGTAGTCGCTTGAGCATGATCATCTTCAAGAATATCCCATCGAAACATCCAACCGAAATCTCTTAAAAAATACTCATTACATCGAATACAAGCCACGAGGCAATTATGAACCACTCCCATTCCCAAACACAAAACAACGGCGTAAAGTCCAGTTACCCCGGTAGAACAAACAAGTCAATTTTTCGATTCCTGTTCGGCTCCTTGACTTACATGCTGTACATGATTGCGATCGCATGTACTTCCGGTAGTTTGGCAATCGCTCAGGACGATCGGGATCGCGATGCTGTTGGCAACGACCCATTCATCGAATCGCGTAGCGGTTTACCACCTGGGCAGGAACGTTATTTGCCACCTAGCCAACAACCACCCTCGACGTTTAAGCTTGGGATTTATTCCCGAAACACCTCAACGGGAGTTCAGGTCACCAACGTGTTGTCTGGGTCTGTTGCGCAGCGTTCTGGGATTGAAGCTCAAGACATTATTATCGCGGTCAACGGTTACCAAGTCGGCATCGTCAATGGTCGCACCTACGATATTGCGGATGAGTTGGCGAGGCGTGTCGATGGCCAAGGTCGCGCGACGCTGTTAGTTCAAAACCATCGCGATTCTCGCTTGGTCAATATCCCTGTTCAGTTCTTCGGCGGTGCTCCAGGTTTTGGCACTTCGGTATTCGGGAGTGCAAACACAGGCAACCGTAATCTTGTGCAACCGGGCATGATACTCATCGCTCGCGTGATCGATGTGACTTATCCGCAATGGCAGAACGTCGCCTTGGGAGAAACCCAAGTGCCCTTTGTTGGGCGTTGGCCAATCGATTTCCAAGTGGACGTCGATCCATCTCAGGTACGTCCTAATCACCGATATGCCATCGAAGCGAAAATCGTTCAGCGCGGTTATACTGTCCTTGAAATGAATTCTCCTGCATCGGTGAATCTCAATGCAGGAAACCCACGTGTGGCATTAACACTTGTTCCACCGAATGGTGGCACTAACCCTGGAATTCCCCCCAACGGAAACCGTCCGATCGATCAAATTGGCCAATGGTATCAGCAGCTCCTCGGGCGGCCAATGAATGACCGTGAATCAACCGTATGGCAACGCGAATTGGCAAAAGGAAAGTCGGTTGATGAAATCTATGCAACCATTCTCAGCAGTTCGGAATACTACGATCGATTCTACGGGAATGTCGACCGCTACATCAGCGAGTTGTATCGTGTCTTGTTCCGCAGGAATCCCACGGCTGTGGAAGTCCAATCCTTGCGCAACCAATTGGCTCGTCCCACGGAATTGCGACTTCCCGTTGTGTTGAACTTGGTTCGCCAAAGCAATCGCTAACCAAGCGACGAATACCAGTGATTGTAGGTTGAAAGTACTTTTAGCATGGCGAATCGAATACCTTGGGAAAATCGTTTGGCGCTCATTAGTGGTGCCTCGAATGGACTTGGTAGACAAATTGCTATGCGGCTGGCGAATCAACGTGCAAGGTTGTTGCTCGTTGGTCGCCAGGCGGATCGGCTCGGAACTCTGCGCGATGAGTGTTTAGGACTTGGGTCACCGAGCGTCCAAGCCATCGCGCTTGATGTGACATCGTCGACCGATGAACCCTCCTGGGGAAAGCTTGTGAGGGAGTTGGAATCCACGGGGCTTGATCTTTTAGTAAATGCGGTTGGAAAGTCGGATCGTGGGGAGTTGGTGCAACTGAGCAGCCAGGACTTGCGGTCCATGCTGGAAATCAACGTCATCGCAACTCATACGATGACGCGTTTTTGCTGGAATAGTCTTTGCGAGACCCAAGGGGTCGTAGTCAACATTGCCTCACTTGCCGGAGTTGTTCCGGGGCCAGGTATGGGTGGTTACACAATGGCTAAACATGCTCTTGTTGGTTTGCACCGACAATGGCGTATCGAAGCCCGCGAAAAGGGTGTTCATTTTCTCCTTGTTTGCCCTGGACCGATCGAACGAGACGATTCGCAAGATCGGTACAAGGACTTGGCCTCTAGTCGTGGTCTCGATGCGCAAGTAGCGAAGCCGGGAGGCGGGGTTTCCCTCAAGCGTCTTGATCCGGTTGCGTTGAGCGATACTATCCTTCGAGCGGCCTTTGCACGCGACTTGGAAGTGGTTGTGCCAGGAAAGGCTCGTTGGTTAGCGGCGCTTCAAGCCTTATGGCCGAGTCTTGCAGATAGGATCCTGCTCAGCAAAATGAAACGCTGATAACCAATTTGATCATTTGAAGAACTTTTAGCTATTACGGAATTGAACATGTCAGAAATCGGAACTTGGAGTCTTGGCATTCGGCGTAAGCTGTTCGCCGTAAGGCAACGAATGTTAGTAGCCTTATTTTCCGTAGGGTTTGGTATCGATGGTTTGATAACGGAAGGGGTTGGTCAAGAGCCACAAATCGTAACGGCAACGGTGCAGACACAAGACGGCGCAGTCATTGAAATTGCACCGGGAGGGCAGGCTCCGGCGCAGGTACAAATCAACGGTGGGCAGTTGCAAATCCAAGGTGTGCAGTTGCAGATTCAGCGTGTGCAGCAAAAGCCGGGACTCAGTGAACAGGACTTAGCGGAGATTGATGCGTGGATTGAAGAGACCCGCGTGGCTTGGGATGTTCCAGGGCTTTCGGTAGCCATCGTGCTCGACGATAAGATTATCCATTGCAAAGGGTACGGAGTACGTGAACTAGGCAAGCCCGAGACGGTTGATCAAGACACGCTTTTTGCGATTGCGTCGAATTCGAAAGCTTTCACCGCTGATGCACTTGCGATACTTGTCGACGAAGGCAAGCTCAAATGGGATGATCCTGTTCGCAAACACCTTCCATGGTTACAGCTTTCCGATCCACTGGCCAGCCAAGATTTGCGAGTGCGCGATTTACTTTGTCATCGCAGCGGTTTGGGAACCTTTAGTGGCGACTTGTTATGGTGGGGAACACCTTATTCGGCGCGTGAAGTTCTCGAGCGGTCGGTGCATTTGAAGCCAGCGACGCCGTTTCGTTCGAACTACGGTTATTCTAATTTGATGTTTCTCGCGGCGGGAGAAGTCCTATCGAGCATCACTGGTCAAAGTTGGGGTGAGTATGTCTCGCAGCGGTTGTTGACTCCGTTGCATATGAATCGAACTCGGTGGTCGGTCAGTCAGCTTTCAGAGATCGAAAACGTAGCCACACCGCACAAGACAACGCTAGAAAAGACAGCAGCTATTGCTTGGATGAACTGGGACACCATGGCAGCGGCAGGAGGGATTATTTCGAGTGCTTCGGACATGGCAAACTGGATACGGTTTCAACTGCGAGAGGGAACAGACGAAACTGGTAAGTCGATTCTAAGCGAAGCGAGGATTTATGAAACCATGCAACCGCACACGATTATCCCAGTATCCAGATCGCGATCGTTGCGAGTTCCTTCGACCCACTTTAGGGCGTATGGCTTGGGTTGGTCACTTTCGGATTACCAAGGGGTGAAGCTTGTGGGCCATGGTGGGGGATACGACGGCATGTATTCCGAGCAGATGATGATTCCCGAATTGAAGTTTGGAGTAATCGTATTAACCAACAGCATGACACCGATAGGCGATGCAATTTCCAACACGGTTATTGACCGTTTCTTGAAAGCTCCCAAGAAAGATTGGAGTGAGGAAGGGTTTAGGAACTTCCGCCAGGGCCGCGCGGAGTTTGAGAATCGGATCAAACGCGCCACGACCAAATTGGTTGAGAATGGTCAACCTAGTCATTCGTTAGAGAGTTATGTCGGCAAGTATCGATGTCCGATGTATGGAGATGCGGAGGTTCGATTGATTGATGGGGAGTTACATTTGTATTTGTTGCCATATCCGGAGTTGCATGGCAAACTAGAGCTCATGCATTACGACACTTTTGCGATTCGATGGAACCAGACTTATGCTTGGTTTGATTCGGGTTCAGCGCATTTTGTTTTCGATGCGCAAGCTCGAGCGGAGCAATTGCATTTAGATGTTCCGAACGACGACTTGTGGTTTTACGAGTTGCAGCTCAAGCGACTCCCGTAGTGTTTGTGGCATATCGTTCGGATATTGCTAGGTTTTTGAGCTGGAATGCGCGAGCACCGGGTGGCCTTGAGCCGGAATGCGCGAGCACCGGGTGGCCTTGAGCCGGAATGCGCGAGCACCGGGTGGCCTTGAGCCGGAATGCGCGAGCAC
>CAZACJ010000093.1:0-17297 GCA_964483385.1 uncultured Pirellula sp.
AGACGCGAAAATTGCTCTATGGTCTTCTTTGCGTCTTGGATTCTTTGCGTGAGACGTTGTTTTTGATTACGAGTACGCCTCCGGTTGACTGCTAAACGAAATCGCGGTTTGACATGCCATGAGTCTTTGCGTGAGATTTTGATTTTTTCCAAAAATCTGCGTCATGATCTGTCGCGGCTGGCATCTATGATTCTAGATACATCCGAACTAGCAATTTCCCATGCCATCAACGCCATACCATGATACTGAGAATAATTGCGTCCCAAATCTTTGGAATTCTAAACATCGCATTTGCTGTGTTTTCAATCGTTTTAGGGTTTCTTTCTACCGATGCTTTTTCCCCCGAGCGGTACAGTTTTCGTATCGTTTCGATAGTACCTCTTCCTGGTGAAATGATATCCCCTTACTTCCTTTTGGGACTGACACACCTTGCTCTTGGCGTCAGCTTAGTTGCTAGACGACCAATTTTTACGATCGGTAGTTACGTTGCTACCTTGGTTGCATGGGCTGCATCTCTCGTCTGGTTCGCGATGTTTATGCAATCTTCCGCAATGCAAGAGGGTGGTCCAAGCAGCATGGGAGGGCCCGTCGTGGGGGTATTGATTTATATGGCCTGCTGGGGCTTGTACTTCATTTATTTTCTAGGCTTCCTTGTTGTTCTGTGGAGTTTCTATCGAAATCGCGGCAAGACCCCCGCCAGCCGAAAGGACCCCATTTGGGCAGTAGTATTGATCATGATAGTGATCTTGCTCACCGGTACTGTTAGCGATGTCGCTGCATTTTCGCTGAAAAAACGACGGGCTCTGGATCTTCCCAGTAATTCGATAAAGGTTGGTCCGCAAATGGAAAATGATCGGCTTAGTATCAAACGTCGAATCGAAGCCGTCGATCCAACGATCAACCCAGGAGAGCCATATCATCTCCAAACAAAGGACCTTCTTGATTTACTCAGCAACAAAGAAGAGGTCCTACCTTCGTTGATACGTTCGCTCAGCGAACAGAACAACATGAACGATAATGAGCAAATACTGTTAATTATACAGACGATCGGAGCTTGCGGACCTGCGGCCAAAGACGCCTTGCCAGCGCTGTGTGAGCTATGGAAAGCCTCAATAGCACCAAATCTAGAGCGACGCGAGCATATCGAATTTGCAGTGAAGGAGATACTGAACGAAGAGTCGATGGATAGTGTCCTTCAGCGCTCTACAGCAAGTGTTACTTTGGCAGCGCTTGAAATGATGCGGTTACCATCGCTGAAGATCTCGGATATGGCGCAGGATCGAATGCTAGAGATGATCGCGGATCCAAGTATCTCAAGAACAATTCGCCAATCGGCTTTGTTTGTTGTAGCATCACGAGACTTGCTCGAAATGAACGATTCCCAAATCAGTCAGCTCGAAATGATTCTGCGAAACGATCCTGCATTTCTCGATACGTTACGGGTTGTCCTGTACGACTCAGCGGGCTTTCAGAGTTCGCAAGTTCAATACAGTCCGATCAGAACGGTTGAACTGATCACAAAACTTGGAGCAGACGCATTGCCAGTCCTTTCAGCCCTTTGCAGCTGCTTAGGCCATCAAGACCAAGAGCACTATGTACCGAAGATTGTAGAGGCTATAAAAAGGATCGGACCAACTGCAATTCCTTATTTAGAACAGGAACGAGATTACAAGCCACCTGAAACCCGACTCAAACGTATCTTGGAATTACTCGAAGCCATGCAATGAAATCACGTGCAACGCGTGTTCTGCGGTACCGACGACATTGCGGGCTGCGTCGACCAAATAAGCATTTGACGGTTTAGGGCTTACGCCTACGCTTGAATTAGCATGTTCGCCGTCAATTTCATCTGTAACGTAATCAACGAAAAATAACCGACGCACGCGTAGGCTTGTCGAAACGTGAATTAGTGTGGGTTTATTCTGCGCTAGGGAATCCCCGAAAAATCCCATCTTTATCTACTGCTGTTCGAAAATCATCGAAGTCCATATTTGCGATCGAAAGATTGTTCTCGATCGCCTGAATGGTAGCTGGAATCGCTCGAAATGTCTTAATGTCCGTCAATGGCACTTGGTTCGGTTTCCGCTCCAAGTTCTCTACGTCATCCCCTTGCGGTGCGAAACCGACAACGAGAAGCGAATGTTCATGGTCTTCGTTACTCTCGGAATCGAATATAAAAGCAACAAACCCCGGGTAGTCAGCAGGCAATGAACGAACGATTGCGTAGCCGGTGAGATTCGCAAGCGACGGATCATCGACGAATCGAACGTTCGCTGTGAAGTTCATGCCAGATAATGGGTCTCGTTGAGGTGCCGAAACTTGCTTTTTGATAAGTCCCCAGGCTTGGTCATCCGAGAAACAGGTACGAATTACCCATGGATTTTGTTCGTTGTCATTGGACATAGCAGACTCCACAAAACACAAAAGTTTTCTTTGGCAACGAGGCAATACAGATACAAAAACCTAGTACGAAGGCTATGCAACACGCCGCTCACCCATTTGCGATTCAAAGGCATCGATTCGTTTCTGCAGATTTCGTACGTTACGACATAAATAATGAATTGGGGGAATCGTAATGAAACATAAAGGAATCCACATTCCCCAAAGCAATGAGACTCCCGAGCCCTTGGAGAAGATTGCAGAAAGTGCATGTGCTCCAATATCCATCAAAGCTCCCCCAACGGCAAATGCCATCGTAACGGAAGTGACCGTCTTGTCGTTCCGCTTTGCAAATGCGTCGATCGTTTCTTGGACCGCATTTTTCATAATTCTCGGTATCTTTCTGGTTATCAAGTCTGACGAGGAAACAAGTTGTCGTGACCAACTGTACCATGGAACTATTCATACTGTTACAAGACGCAAGGCATCAGCGTTGTTTTCTGATAGTATATCTAGCAAAGCAACACTTTTGGTTATTCAGGTCATTTAGTGGGTGAAACATATCAGTCCTGCTCGTGCTCAGTGGAACGGTGCTCTTACCCACGATAAGTTTCGACAGCCGATGATAACGGAGGGCCATTACTTTTCTTCGGCTAAATACTGAGCCTGTTTGGCCATCGGCATTATCCCCACATCTTTTTGATCCCCGAGGATTGCTTTACCGCCACCATCATCCAATCGGTTGTTTCCAGAAACATATAGAATAGGGCCAAACTCAGATGTTTGAAACTTCAGGGAACCACCATCATAGGGATCCTTAGCCCACGAACCATTCAAATTCAGATCTTTGATTTCTATGCCTGTCCCTCCCTGTCGTCGCCATTGAAGCAGGGCAAGCAGACATCGCGTTTGAGCATCGACGCGTTTGGTAGCTTCCTGTGTTGCATTCATCGCAGGCATGACCGAAGACAACATCCAGCTCTTACCGAAATCAGACTCTTTACTCGGCATTACGTTAACAAAAATACCATCTTGAACTAATTGCTTCTCCGCAACCGTCTTCATGGTGTACAGATAATCAGCCTCACTCTGAAGCGAAAACCAAAAATGTCGAGTAGCAATAGGAACCGTCGGATGGAATACGTCCACGAAAAATGGGATCTCAGAATAAATGACACGTTTCCATTGGTTATTTGTGTCAAAAGCTAACAACACATCTTCCAGACTTTTCAGCGAAGCGTCATCGATCGGGCCGGCATACAAGACTTCTGCAGCATGGTGAATGCCGATGCCACGCACCGCTGTCGCAACCAAATAACTTACCATCGTTGGCTGATTCGCTATCAGTTGACTCCAGTTCAGAATGGCAACTGCACTATCTATCGCTTCCGTTTGTTTCCCTTGAGCTGTCTTTAATCGAACGTTAGCAGACAGCACTCGAGCTAGCGATCGAAATTCCCTAGATCGCTCCAAGATCTCTCGTAGTACCCCCTCCGAATTATCGATATCGATCGGTATTCGCAACCTCTTCTTATTGCCCGCTTGAATCAACTCATCAATCATTAGTTGATGAGACGCCATGATTGATTCGAGTTCGGTAAGCTGATCAGGAGAAAGTTTTGACTCTGAGAGAAACGGGAGCTGCTCATTCGCATCGCCACTCACCTCAAGGTCAGCTACCCTGATCCCATCCTTCCATTTCTCAAATTCGATATATGCGTTGACTTGATTTGGAACGTTTTCTTTATACAGATCTTTAAGATGAATGGGATTGCCAGCTTTGACGATTTCCTCTCGCATCCGAACAACTTTTTGGCCAGCGGTGTAGTTCATCCAGCTAAGCCAAGCTAACCCTATGGATAAGCCGGCTAAACCAGAGACGAGCCCCCACTTCAAAATTGAAACTCGATTTTTCATAAAGAAATCTCCTGAAGATGTTTAACCAAAGGTTTCAGCTCAAGATGCCCTAATCTTGGGCACATCGAGTAATCGAAGCGACTCAATCATCTTTGTTGGAATACCGGACCTACTGCCAACGAACTAGAAGGCTCGATTTGATCGGCGGTTTGTATTACCAACTGGCTCAATATCTGCCGTTCTTCTGGAAGATACTCAATCTGAGTCTCATGCCTATTTCGATCGTGATTCATCATCCGTTCCAAATGAGTTACCGTTGACAAAACCGTTCCATCGCTCCGCTGTTTTGCCGCAACAAGGAGCATCGAACCAATAGAAACGAATAAACCAACTGCGGTTAGAGTCAATACTCCTCTGTAGCTAAACCAGTTTTTTGATGTACTGACACCAATCACTCCTAAGTCTTGGCCATTTCCATCATCTCGGCGCAGCTCTGACTGCATTGCATTCCAAATCGATGCTGCCGCAGCCTTGTCGGATCTCAAACTCGCTCGACGTAGAAACAAAACTCGCATTCGTGCATCCAACAGGTCCAAGTCCGTATCTTCCGAACGTGAGCTCACCAAAAAAGCGCAATTCGATAATCGCTCTCTGGTCACTTGTTAAGGACGCTAGCGCTACCATCAGGAAGTCACGATTATCAACGCATTCTGTTGCGGATTGGCTTCCAATGGTTTGTAGCGATTTGGCGTCGGAGTCTCTTTCACGATCGAAAGGAACCAAAATCGCCATTTCCTTTCTTTCCTGCTTCAATGCTCGCCACAAATCACGCCGGACGGCAGAAAACAGATAAGCTTCCAAATCTTGCACTGTCCCCAATCGATTTCGATTTCGAACCAAACCAACCATTTCGAATCGAAGCAATTTTGTGAAGATAACGTCACGAGACAGCCAAGCAAGAGATCTGGCGGTTGGATTCTACTTTCAATTCACTACAATCTTCTTTCACCGGTGTCGCGGCCAAGAAATCTTCGTTCAAGAGACCGTCTATCCGAACTTCGGTGCATCTCATTGATACATAACTCTTCAATTAGCGCCTAGATCCTGGACAAATCGCGCATGAGGTACCACCACACTTCGATCAACTCCTAGTTGTTCAGCGACAATTAATTGTAATGCGTTCCAAATATCTGTTTGGCTGCGAGTCGAGTATCGAGTAGCGAGCGTGTTATAGTTTATCGCGACGAGATTGGTTACGAGATCGCGAATGGTGGAGCAACCTGCGGCAGGGTAAATCGCAAAAGGGCGAGTCAGCAACATTAGCACGGCGGTACTAATGCAGCCAAATGCGGTGGCCACGACAATACCGGATACTAAATTCTGCCCGGAAAAACCAAGAAAGGAGGAAGATACTACGATAGCGATAAGCATGCAATTGAGAAGGACAAGCCACGATGGTCTTACGAGACGAGGGAACCGCAAATCCATCCGGGAACTAAGATTTTGCCAATAGGTTCGTCGCCCAATGAACGGGATTACGCAATCCAATTTTGTTTTGGGTCGAATTTTTGAATCAGACAAACCGAGGGAGCGCACATGCTTCCGCAACTCATAAAATGCAGCAGCGCTCAAACATGTATCGGATTTCAACGTTGAGTCAGCAGTCTTTTCGAGAATGAACTCGTAAACGTCGCCGACGGTCAGCATCTTACTAGCGCGATCGTCCGGGATTGAAATGTCGAACGCTTCCTCGATTTCCATTACGAGCTCAACAGTATCAAGTCCCATTTCGATTAACCCCACTTTTTGGAATGACCAAAAGCAATCATATAGCGGTGATGGAACTTACCATGTTGCTTAATACTTTTTGCAGACTAAAGACGGGTACAAGCGAACCCGAGGGGGCGACTCAAAACAAGTCAAAGTGGCAGCTCGAGGACTTTGTCTGCATGTCATTGTTCGTTCTTTACGTTCTCACGCAGATAGGAGCGAGTCAAGTATCCTGACGCAGAATACGCATCGTGACAGTTTGCACATGACTCCACTCGTCCCCTTGCAAGCACGTGCTTCCTATCTGAATCGATCACGCTAAATTCCCAGTCGCCGTGCTCAGGCCAGTATCCCTTTTGCATCTTTCGCATCACGGTAAACAACTCAATTTTGCTTCGCTCTTTATCAGGATACTTACTCTTAATTACGAGCGTCCCAACTGGATATTCCGCTGTGCCAGCACGAATCGCGGCCTCACCATTCTTGCTGATGTAAACATCACAATATCGATCACCATGTACATCTACATGAGTGTTGATCACGCACTGTGTAGCGGATGGTGCATGCATGAGAAACGGCGTTTCCGTGACTCGAGCAAAGCCATCTAATTGCTCGAGCGATGCTAGAAATTTATGGTTTGAGAGCAGTGGATCTAGTCGATGCTCATCCAGTCGCTTTGATGTCGCCTGAGGCCATGCCAAGGAAGCAATAGCCACACAGAATATAGCTGAAATTACTGCTATCAATTTTCGCATCGGGTAAGATTCATCGTTGTGAAGACGAACTATAAAGTCCCTCGCGACTAGCGGGGCGAGATCAAAAGCTAGTTTTAATTTATCCCACAGTGACTCTCAGGTCGACTGATCCTCGCATAACATTCGTGAAAAAAAGGGCTGTGCGCTGAGCATGACCGATCCTGACGCTGCACGTTCAGTCCCTTGCGTCGATCGCGCTGGCCGTAACTCAGGGGCCAAGATCGTCACATCGATATTTCGATTGGTTTCAGGATCGCACTGTGAGCCGGAAGCGTACCGTATCTATTTCTCGCTATCGATTCCGAAACAATTTTGGTTTTACGCACTCTCTGACCGCAGGCGAAGCCTTAAACCGCCCCTGCAAAAACTTCTCCAACTGCTCAATCACTAGCTGCGGATCAGCTACCAATTCCGGATAAGACACCTCGAGCAATTCCACCCGATCGCTTTGGCCAAGTACCTGCCTTATTTGCAAACTATGCGCCTCTTGCACCTCGATCAAATGCTGCTTTTCCGATCGAGCCTTTTGCCCCTGCCGATCAAGCATCACTAACTGCGAATCGACCACTTGCTGCACTGGCCTGACCATGTAAATGATCTTGTAACGGTGCGGCCTTGGTAACGAGGGCAACAAAGCCGAAATCACCTTCACCACCTTACCAGCACTCTGTTCGATGATCCTCGGGTTCTTTGGAAGTTGCTTGATTTCTTCCCACTCCAAGTACCCTTCCGGGTTATCGTCATCAGCCGTCCGCTTGCCATCGCTCATCGGCTCGATACCACCTGCCTTGAGCATCTGCATCATCAGCGATGTGCCCGATCGTGGCAGCCCTGAGACGATAAGAATCTCCATCGGCTCAATAGCTGCTATCTCGGCCACCTTGCGATCATGTTCCGCTTGATTCTCTCGATCGATCGCATCTCGATTCGCTTTGCGATCGGCAGCGAGCAATCGCAAACGCGCCAACTCCCGTGCTTCCGATTCTCGCATCTGCGCGGCAGTCTGAGTCCTGAGATTCTCTGTCTGGGTGTACTTTTCAAACGCGCCCAAACGGTGATATACACGCGCTAGCATTCTCAGTGCAGGTAAAAACTTCGGTGCCAACTGGTGGCAGTTACGCAACGCCTTCTCGGCGTCATTTAACTTGTTAAGTTGCAGCAGGCTCGTTCCGAGCAAAAAATGCCCCATGGGATTACCGTACTGCAAACCGATGGCCGTCAAGGCTGATTCGACGGCATCATGGGCTTGATTCCGATGCAACTCGATGCGTGTCTTGATCAAATAAGCTTGCGCATTATCGGGGTCTGCCCCCAGCACTTGAGCAACAGCCGCGAGCCCCTCGTCCCATCGTCTCAAGGCTGCATAGCAACGTGCCAAGAACAATTGGATCTGCACCTCTTGGGGCATCTTGTCTTGGACGCCCTGCAATAGCCCCAGCGCTAAGTCGAAGTCCTCCCTCTCGATGGCGATCGATGCCTTGATCAAATCGGCATTCTCTGTTCGACCGAAATGATCGCGAGCTTGGTCTATCGTTGCGTCGGCTTCCTCGAGCATGCTCAGTTGCAGTTGGCAGTTAGCGAGCACCTGCGCATAGTCGGAGCGAAACGGTTGGGCATGAAAGCATCTTTCCAAAAGCGGGAGAGCTTGTTCGGCTTTACCGGCATACATATAAGCTCGAGCCATGTTCCAGTCGTTTTCCCGGTTTGTTTCGGCGATCGCAATCGCATTGTCTTCTGGGATCTCGTCGATGTACCCGAGGGCTACAAATTGGTCTAGCAGCGCGCGGTTTTCTTGGTCGCTCAGCGGTATTCGTTTTCGAACCGCACCGGTGAGCGAATCCCAGCTAGGAATGGTTTCGATGGGACGCTTATCGGAGAAGACGTCCTCGAGCACCCGGCCTTCCATGTCTTCGCCAACCGGCAACCCAAAGTAGTGCAGCACCGTCGGTGTCACGTCCAATAGACGCGCGCCGTAGACCAGTTCGTCTTTACAAAAACCTTCGCCAGAGGCGACAAAGACGCCTTGGGGGCGGTGCCAGACGGTAATCCCGGCCGGGACTCGCGGTGTGAATTTGGGACGAAGATTATCGCTGTGGAAACCATGGTCCGAAACCAGCATCACAGCGGTATCTGTACCGGCTAATTGAAGCAGACGTTGGAGCATCAAATCGTGGAGACGGTAAGCACCGTTGACCACGTCTTTGTACATTTGGAAATCTTCGTCGGGGATCCCATCCATCTTGGGGGGGTGGTAGTGCATGAACTGGTGGCAGATTTCATCGATCGTGCGGTAGTAGACGGCAAAGAAATCCCACTCGGGGTCGATCTCCATGAGTCGCACCGCTGCGTTATGGGCTGAGAAGGCTTCGGAGAGCCGCTTGGCCAATTCCCACAGACGTTGGTCTTTTGATTGGTCGACTTTCGGAGCGTTGGGAACGAAAAGGCGAATCACATAATCCGGGTCGATATCGTGGGGGCTGACGCGGTCTTCGTTGAAAAGCTCTGCGAGAGATTCGGGCCAGTAAGTTCCTGGTGGGGGTGGAGGCCAAGACTCCGGATCTGAGTCGGGTGGGACATTAGGAACATGGCAGTACATGTTTGAGACCATCTTGCCAGGGATATCCCGCTCGCCTTGGGTTGCAAACCAGCTTACGATGTGGCTTTTGAGTCCTCGCTGGGCGAGCATCTCCCAGAGGGTCGAGCATTTGCGGGTAGCCGCAGAAACCGAGACAATGGCTCCGGATTGAGGATCGACTTCGGTGAAGCCAGGGACACCGTGGTGATAAGCCATTTTGCCCGTGGCGATCGAGGTCCAGAGCATGGGGGAGAGTTGCGGTTCGAGAGTTGTCAGGTTACCGCTGGTACCTGTGTTAACAAGGCGCTCGAGAGCCGGCATCACGCCAGCGTCCATCAGGGGGTTGATCAATTTCCAGTCAGCCGAATCCCAACCGACAAGCAATAATCGTTTTTTGGTCATCGGTGGTATTTCAATCGAAAAAATAGGGCGACAGCCCACCTGTCATCCAAGCAGTTAGCGGAAAAGAGCGTCGGGCAGCAGATCCGGCTACCGCGAACATTCCTATATGGATAGCTTTAACAAGCAACCTATAGCATCGGAGTGGGGTTGGTAATCCGCCAGCGCGCCACCCCTCATCCCCGCCAAAGCCCGGGAGCGAAGGGGAGCCAAGCGAAATCCATTTGGGTCCTAAGAGAATTTTCCAATTCGGATATTTGATTCGCTACTTTCTCCCCTCAACTCTCTGCCAACGGCTGACCCTCGCCCGCTGGCGGGAGAGGGGGGTGGGTGGAAAGTGTCCAGAACGATAACTAAGACGCGACCGCTTCATTGGACTCGTCGCGACGCTTCTTTCGCCACTGACGAAGAGCCGTGCCACCCATCAGCAGCGCTGCGATTGCACCGCTGGCTGGCTCGGGAACGGCTCCGCTTCCGCCTGGAGTTTGAATCGCTACTCCTGGGTCACTCTCGTAGGCTGCACTGACTAGTTTGAAGGTGTTGGTCGAAGCCGTCCAAAGTACTTCAAAGTAGCCGTACTGACCGGCTGCGGTCTGAAAGCCAAGGAATGAGTTCGGTCCAAAGTCCGGTGCAGTTCTAAAGTTGCTTTTAAACGCGGTTGGCAAAGTTGAGGTATAGAAGATACTGCTCGAATCGATGGTTGCACCCGGACCAAATTTCACGGGTTGGCCAAATGCGTTTCCTATGTTGGCCGCAATTCCGCCCCCGTTTTGAATCGATATCCCCGTAAGCGTACCATAACCACCTCCATTGAAACCTATGAGCCGCTGGTTGTTCGGCAGAACATCGTAAAAATTCTGGGAACTCCCGGGCGCCACACCCATGTTATCCCCCGTTTTCCCGGTCAAATCGATCGAGATAACGCCGGCTTCGGCGGATGTTGCTACACCGATTGCGCCAACCCCTGCGGCCAAATAAGCCTCCAGACGCGCCCGCCGCGCCGAGCTCGCTCCAAGTTTCGTTCTAATCATTATTCCCCAAGCCTTTTTATTGAACCCCCAATACCATCCATGGCTTTGAATACCGACAACTCCGAGGTGGAGAAGCATGTCCTTCTACTAACAAGAGTGCAGAAACCGTCTGCCTCGGTTCCCGTTGCGTAGTTTTTTCAGTCTGTTTATATTTTAACGATCTCGGTTGTCATCAATTCGCAAGCTGGTTTTCCCACAGGCATTCGTCAATGCAGAAAGAACCAGGTTCAATCACCCGGTGGCTTACCGAACTTAAGGCTGGCCAAACACAGGCCGCGGAACCCATCTGGAATCGATACCAAGCGAAGCTCGTAGCGATTGCTTCGAAGCAACTCGCCAGGAACACGGATCCTGCTGTTGATGGCGAGGATCTGGTTCAAAATTCCTTTAGCGAAGTTTGCATAGCTATGCAGAACGGCAAGTACCCAGATACTCGCGATCGCGAGGATCTCTGGGGTTTGCTCTTTGTAGCCGTGATAAACCGAGTTCGACAGCACTATCGAGGACTAAGCGCTCTGAAACGGTCTGATTTTTCGCCCAGGCAGGTCATCGATCTTTCAACTCTCGAAGACCTTCGAACCCCCTTTGCTGCGGCGCAAACGGCAGAACTCCTGGAGTACCTGCTAAGTCGGTTGGATTTGAAGGATCCAAGCCGTTTGCTACGTCAAATTGCAGTTCTCTATTTGGACGAACACTCTGCCAGTTCGATCGCAAGGCTTCTGCGCAAGAGGAAGACGAGTATTCTCGTGAGTCTGCGATTAATCCGAAGTATTTGGGAAGAGCACAAGGACTTATGAATAGCCCACGACCTGGAGAAGGCTTGCTGTACGAATCGAATGACAGTGCCGAGTCGCAACTATGGAGTCGTGTGTTGGTAATTCTGAAGCATTACGAGGAAGCCTTTCACCAGGACCGATCGATCGATCCGGTCGCATTTGCTGGGCGATATCCCGATGTTTCCCCCGAGATTCTGAGCAAGGAATTGATCCGACTTCGAGATGAAATTCAAGCAGACCAACCGGAGTCCGTATCTTCTCCGAAAAATGCCGATCGGTTCTTGATCATTGAAACACTACGGACCGGCGGAATGGGCGTTGTTTACCTGGCGTACGATTACGACTGCAATCGCCAAGTTGCAGTAAAGAAAATTCGTCCGGAATTTCGGAACGACCCGCGTGCGATTCGTCGTTTTCATGCCGAAGCGGAGTTGACTGCGGGGTTGGAGCATCCGGGAATTATTCCTATCTACGCCAAAGGTGTAGATGCACAAGGGGAAGACTTCTACGCCATGCGATTGATACGCCAAGGTGGCGCAAGTACCCTGGCGGTTGCCATCGAGCAATTCCATGCAGACTTGAGTCGAGCAAAGATGCTCGTGCAAGAGCATCGAATGCAATACTTAGATCGGTTTCGACAACTGATAAGAACGCTGAATCAAGTGGTTGACACGATTGCTTATACCCACACACAAGGAATCGTTCATCGTGATCTAAAGCCTTCCAACGTTTTACTTGGACCGTGTGGCGAGACACTCATTGCCGATTGGGGGCTTGCTAAAAAAATCTGTGACCCGTTCGATCGAGAATTGTCAGAATCATCGGAGAACCCGAATTGTCGTTGGGATCAGAAACTAACTGAATCCAAGCGGTCGACGACGGGAGTCGGCACGCCCGGATACACTGCCCCTGAAATGACCCAAGGCATCGATAGCTCATCGCTACGACTGGCCGACATCTATTCGCTCGGAGCAACTCTTTACTGCATCCTTCACGGTTCATCCCCTGGAGAATCTCATCAAGAAGCATTGGGTAATCACAGAACCATCACCAAATTAGCGGAATTCTGTCCAACCCTTCGTTACCTTGAAGCGATCGCCCAGAAAGCGATGGCCAACGATTTTTCGAAGCGATATCCATCGGCACAAGAACTTGGAAAAGATCTGCAGCACTGGATCTCCGGAGAGCCGGTCAGCGCCAGACAAGAAGGGTATTTGGAACAATCTCTCCGCTGGCTCTCAAGGCATCGAATGGCGGCCACAGGATTAGCAAGCGCTCTTACGATTTCCTCAGTGGCAGTCTTCTGTTTCCTGTGGTATCAATCGACTCAAAAAAGCTTGCTCGACCGACAGGCAAAACTTCTCAGACTGGCTCTCGATGAATCAAACCGCTTGCTCATCGAGAATCGCGATGCAAAGACACAGGCGGAAAAGGCCAGCGAGGAAGCGCAGGAGGGCCGAAGGATAGCAATCAAGAGCCAAGAAATCGCCCAAAAACGTGAGGGCCTTACATTCAAAGGGCTTTTGCGTTTCCAAGATATCCTACTTGCCAATCAAGCGGCGTTTCAGTCCGAAAGTCTTCAAGGGGTTCAGGAACAGCTAGTTACGCAGACCAAGGAAACGTTTGCTGAAATTCTTGATAGTCTTTCAGAGAGTTCCTCGGCTCAACCGCAGACTTTACGATATCTGCAGGTTCTTACACATCGTCTTTCGGCCATGGAAAGACTCGCTGGACGACCTGAGCAAGCCCTAGCGGCGATCGACCAAGCGTGTACTTGGATGCAACATTGCTTGAGCTTTGAGGATCTTCCTGATGCTGTCGAATTGGATCTCCAGCGACGCATCGGGGAACTTCGTAGCCTCCAAGGGAACATCGCTATGCTGAGCAATTTGGTCCCCATAGCCGTACCGGCAGTGAAAGAGTCGATAAGCAGACTATCGGGGGTGATCAAATCCGGAGAGCTTAGTGACGAAGACAAAAAAGAATCCGTCGCAGCGCTGGTGCAATCCTACACGACACTTTCCTCAATTATGCAGATCGATGGCAAGTTCGATGAGGCCAAAGCAGAACAACTAAGAGCATTAGAGTTGATGGAAACTCAGCAGCCAAGTAGTTTCAAGGCAGCCATGGCCAGAGCACAAGCTCATTATGGAATGGCCCTGCTACATAGCCGAAGTCAGGAGCTTGTAGAAGCCAGTGAGCAGTATGAACTAGCAGCGAACGCACTTGTTCTTGCTGAGAAACTCAACCCCGATTCACTTCCAATGGAATATCTATCGTATCGATCACAGTTAGTTTTTCATCGATGCAGCCTACTATTGTCTCTCAATCAGACATCACGTGCAATTGAGATCCTCGAGCAGCAATTGCAATATGACACACAGGCCATCCGCCGTTTCCCGGTAAATTCAATGATCTTGGACGCTTATCAGCGCACGGCAAATTTTTTACAAGGACTCTATGTGCAAGCAGGTCGAGAGTCCGAAGCGGTCGCAGTGTGTCGTTCCTGGAGCGAAATCACAGACGAGTTCCTTAGTGATTTACCCTTGAGCGAATCTGCTATCTATTCCGCAATCCAGGCAAACCACTTAGCTGGTCATTTGGACCAGCAAATGAATCGTAGCAACGAAGCACTAAGTCGATATCAAAAGGCACTTGGAATTTATGAACAAGCAACTCGTGCTCAGATAACAACTGAAAGGCTGTTGTACCAGAAAGTGGAGTTGGAAATGCATCTGCTTCAACTGCATTACGAAATTGGGTCTGATGACCAAGCCAAATCCATTTTTGAAAGAGCATTTCAGTCAATCCAGAAGCTCAAAGAGGTAGCGCAACCTGAAAGTCAAGATCTTACTTCTGCGATTGCCCATTTACAGCGATGCATCGACATGATGCGGATGGCGGGCGATCTTGAATTGGCAGACATGGCAGAGGAAAACTTGAAATCAACGGGCATGTGGCGTAATCGCTGAGGGTTTATTGGCAATCAGAATCCTAACATGAGTTTCTTATACACTTGGGTTCCTCCTGGCTTGGCAACTCACCACACATAACCCAGCGAAGTTAATTGCTGATGAGGGGCAAAATGAGTTTGAATTCCCCTATTCAGTTGCCAGATCCAAACTCCACATTAGATCATCGGGATTTTCGGGTTATAACCCGAGGCTTTTTACCCAGAGAGTCTCCCGGGAATTGCGTTCAAGAAAGAGAGATTCGGATAGTTTGCGATTTTTCGCAAAAAGCAATTCGCCACGTTGACTGACTGCGGGTGTTGAATGAATGAACGCTCCAATGGGGCATAAGGAGATGGCCCAGGGCAAAGCGAAGCGACGCCCTGGGAATCGGTATGTCTCCTCCGCATCGCAGGGACTGGCAGGGGCCAAGCATGCATGCACCACGCCGCCTGGTGGCGTGGTGCATCGGGAATACATTGGCAGTGTTGACAAGATTAACTGTGTTGACGGTAGCAGGCAGACTCAGCTCTGCTGTCCGCCGATGGACTTCGTCAATAAGGCCAATACCATCCAAATTCACTCGCGTCCGCCGCACGCGACGGACTGCTCATACTTGCTACGGGATGAAATCGAATCGACCCTTTCCGCCGCGACTCGAATGACACAGCCGTAATGACTAAGCTTGCTTATGCCTGAGCCTTGCTCTTGCGTCGAGCCCGATAAGCGAAGCCTAATGCACCAAGTCCGAAAATCGCCATCGAGGTCGGCTCGGGGACTGGAGGGCAATCTGACGAGATGACCACAGTGGACGGAGTGAACTTTATCCTGTGGCTATTAGTTCCATTGCCAACATAAATCTCCGCAGTCGTGTTGGAATCATTTCTTGCGTTGTAGGTACCTAAGTACTGTAGAAAAAACGCTGTCGGGTCTGGCAAAACTCCGCTATTAAAAGCAGACTGAGGCCAAGGCGAATTGAAGATGCTTGTCTCAAGACGAACCTCTTGCACCAAGTAAGAGTTATCGGCATTCAGAAAGATGCCACGGTTGTTTGCGGTTGTATCGAAACTGTCGGTCCTCATCTCAAATTGGATCGGTGCATAATCGAAAGTACTTAGCGGTCTAACTCTAAGACGATCGAAAGGGACGCCACCAGGACCTTCTTGGTATGTTCCCCCAATGCCAGTGCCACCAACCTTGGAGAATAACTTGGGTTCACTACCTGCGTTCTCTTGCTTCCACTCATGCTGGACAATGGATGTTAAGCCATTTGGCGTCTGGGGTGCATAATTGTTTATAACCCAGTAGAAAGAGACACTTTGGCCGACAGTGTACCCCAGACCTCCGGGTGCGTCGGTAATCGAGTTAACCGTGCCGTTTACCGTGATCGTGACAACTCCCGCTTGGCTTTGTAAAGCCGGAATTGAAAGCAGAGCCAATATCAATAAAAGACCATGAAAACTGCTGGAACACATTGTCCAAAGTTTGGTTGGTCGACAAATATTCCCGCTAATACGGTGAAGGAACGAACGATTCAGACTCATCTTGTACCTGCCCTTTGAACAAAGTTTTCGTGCACCCTCCTTGGTTCCACAACGCATCCCTACAACCATAAGAACCCGTTCTATCCGACCCTCGGTTCCCAAAAAAGGGGCGCAAATCATCTCTCAGCGTGCAATTAAAATTCTGGGAACCGGTCACTTAAATCTGGGGTTCCGGATCAATTCCTCAGGAGTTCCTGGCCTTAATTGACACCGAAGGCACTCAAAAGAGCAGCGGCAAAAAAATCGAGAAAACTTTTTAAATTGGTAATGAGCTAAACCCCATCGACAAGTCGCTGCGCCCCCCTCGGTTTGCAGGCAGTCGTGAACTGAGCATCCGCTAAAAGCCCCGCAAAACCGGGGACCAGTTTCCTTCAAATGGCTGTTCAGGAATTGTCGTGGGTAAGTGCCAAGAATATTGGCTTCATGGTGGTGGGCAGGATGTGCTTAACGCGAAACTGAGAATCTGTCGGGGTTAGCAGATCCGAGCATTGATTCCGCGATTCGAGTTCCCCTGGATTTTTATTTTCATGCCCCCATTTTCAAGCCAATATTTGCCCAGCTGTTTTTGGGTTCTCGTTCTCGTGCGCGGATCACACTCAATAGGTTTGCGACAAGATTTTTTCGATTAGCGAGTTCCGTTGGGCCAACTAGAACAGATAGCTGTCTGGTCTATGGATATTTGATCAAGCGGTGAAACCGCCAAGATACTCAAGAAACGAAAGTCCTTCGTTCCACAAAAGATTCGACTTATGCGGTTACCTTGGCAGGATTGTGAAACATGAAGAGAAGCTCTTCCGATGTGATTTTAACTTACCAGTGCGATCAGTTGTCGATTGACCAGTGGCGCAGAGTGATCGCGGCTTGCGAATCCTATGAACAGCTCTTGCTCGAAGGCGGAACTACGACCGTAGATAACTTTGCTCTCCAATTTCCAGATCTCGCAAAAGAGATTCTGTCGCTGGAATTGGAGAAGGTGAAAAACGAGTTGCAAGAGGAACTTATGTACTTGTTGGATTGAGCCACAGCAGGCTTGATCTAACCGAAAGATAAGTGACTCCTCCAAGCTAAGCCTTGCTTCCTCCAAATCATGGATGATCTCCAGGTAGGTCTTCCGGTAGTGCATCAAAGCTTGGGCATCCAACAAGCCGGCTAGCAACCTGCTACCAAGCAAATGATGTGTCTCGAAAAGACATTCCTGGTCGCGTTCTTACTTGCTCGCGTTTTCCGCTGAATCGCCATGAGCCATGATAACGAAAGCAC
>CAZACJ010000094.1:0-3731 GCA_964483385.1 uncultured Pirellula sp.
CGGCTTGCGCGAAGCGGGCTCAAAACACCCCGCGGCTTGCGCGAAGCGGGCTCAAGCACCACGTAAGCGGCTGACGGTGAAGCGAGGTGGATTTACGGTGTCCCAAGTCCGGCGGCTTCGGTGAACCGATCAAACGCCGCACGGAACGCGGCATAGTGGATCGTCTGAGTCACCGCCCTGGGGCCGGCAAGCTTCACAGCAACCTCGACTTGGCGATCCGTCAGTACAATCGGTGATGCCGCAAGGTTCTTGGCGACCATAAGTAGGGCTTGCTCACGCGTCGCTTCCGTCGGATTCTCCAAATTCAAATCCGAAACAGACAGGTTCTCTCCCAAGCCCTCAATATCGTGTATCGACATCCCGGCTGCTTGCATCTGATTCAATGCCAGAGCAGCGGCATACCAGGCTCGGTCCTGACGTGCTACCACCCAGTCGATCTTGGTTTGCAGATCAGATGGAATGGAGTCCAGTTCTTTGGCGAGGATAAATCCTGACGCAAATCGTTTACCGGCGATTGGGAAGTTCGCCAACAGCCGATGCCATTGCTCAATAGGTTTACCAGCTACCAACTCACCGAGTACTTCTTTAGCCGTCGCTTCATCGGCAAGTGGCAAGCGCGATGTACGTTCCTTCACCGACAAAAGTTTGGCCTGAAGTTCGGCACCTTTTTCAAACGCAGGACGTTGGAATTGAGTTGGGGCACTTTGGCGAAGTGACACATCGCCAGCAGCGTCTGCCGCATTGTTTGTTACTGATACGACTTTAGAGGTTCGCTTTGCAAATTTCTCTGAAGTGTCAGTCAAGTAAGAGTGTGCTTCTGTTGTAGCGCCGCCAAAGTTTCCGCCATTTCCGGATTGCGGGATACCTGCTCCTTCTTTCCAGCGGTTGATCGCATTGTTGCCTGAGATGGAACCAAGCATTTCGATGATCTGAAGGTCTGTATAGAACTTGCGACATGCATCGATATCGCTAGCGGATATCAAATGGGGTTCGAGGGTTAGTTTGCGAGCAAGTTCAAAAGCAACTTGTTCGTTCTCTGGAAACACGTTCCATTCACTATCAAGAGCCGCGATTTGATCTTCGGACATCCCGGCAGCGAGTAGTTTGGATTCTTGGTGTCCCAAGCAATATTGGCAATTGTTGCCGCGGGCTGCAATCCAGAACAATCGGACTTTGAATGCGTAATCCAAACTCATCTTTGGATCGACAGGGCCTGATCGACTCAAGGATTGCGGTGTGGCGGTCTTGGACACACCACCGAATGGAAGATAGTTGCTGACCGATGTTTCATTCAAGTAGGTGCGGCGCAAACGACCTTCGTAGCCGTAGGTTCGAGGGTCTTCGATGGCGAGCTTTTGTTCTTCTGGAGTAGCTTCCGGTAGTGGAATCCGTGGTGTTCGATTCTTGAGGTCTTCAAGATACTGTTTCATGGCATCCCGGGTTACAGGGGTTGCTCTGGGTTCGTCCGCTTTGTTTGGAACGACTGCTTTGAGTTGTTTCGATGTGTCAGAGACGACTTTCGCCAGTTGTGAGTCTTGCGCGACTACTGCGTTGCCCAAGCAGGTTGGAATAGCGACAAGACTGGAGAGAATCAGTGAGCGAATGATGGTTTTGCAGGTCACGGTAAGGTTCCTCGAGAGGAGTAGTTTTTGGTTCGGAAGCTACGCAAGCTTGTCCCGATGGGTCGGGACAAGCTTGGCAAAATTCAAGAGATGATCGCCTAATCGGTTTCCTAACACGACAAGGTTGGTCTATTCAGTGATATTCGAAGCACCGAATGTTTCGCCACCGTTGCGTGTGCCGATGGCTCGCCATACGACCAAATCGACAGAAGCGGGAACAGTGTGGGTTGAGCCGTCGACAAAGACCATGTTCACCGCGTTGCCGTGTTGGGAGTTTGCAGTTGTCATGATCCGTCCTGGAGGGAACATGCAAGAGCGACCTTGAGGAGGTGCGATGTGGTAGTAGGTCGAAGTCGAGTGGTAGCTACGAATCCAAGGAGCACCGACATCGGAAAAGCCTTGTCGACCGACATCTTGTAGATTCGTTGCGTAACAATCATTGTAAGCTTGGTCTGCCGTCATTGGCTGCGTACCCGGTTGGAACGTATCGGTCCTCGGCGAAACACGAGCTTGATTAAAGTCACCCGTCAATCGTTCGGAGAAGCCCGCGGTATTTGTCATTCCATCAGTGATCGACGCCAGCTTGAGGAACGAGTCTCGGTAGAAGACGCCGTCGTTTGCGGGAATTTGTGGCAATGGGTTTGCAGCATTTCGACTCCAGAGTGGAATGGTTCCAGAGTTGACGTAGTAGTTGTTTGCTCCACCGAGGGTTGCAGGGATATCTGTAGCTGGATCCGATGGGCATCGGAAGGTTGCCACGTTGGTCATCCGTGCAGCTGTGTTGGATGGATCAGTGTATTCAGCGCCGAAATTAATCAGGCTGAAGATCTGATTTTGTTCGAGGTGAGGCAACAGTCGTGCGTGGACCGAGATGGAGCTTACGGGCCCCCATGGATCTGCGGTACGTGAAACGCTTGAGGCTGGAAGTCGCTTGTAAGTGGACTCATAATTTAGCGTCGCGAGCATCATCTGCCGCATGTTGTTCGAACAGCTCATCCGGCGAGCAGCTTCGCGGGCAGCTTGGACCGCCGGCAAGAGCAAACCGACGAGTACACCGATGATCGCGATAACGACGAGGAGTTCAACGAGAGTAAAAGCACTTCTATGGAAGGAACGATTTTTCATGATTCGTAGATGTTTTCAAATAATAAGAACGAATGTGTTTGGAAATCTGCTGCGGTAACGCAGTGAAAGGGAGGGAGTCATCAGACTCACCGAACGGCTCACAAGGTGCCGCTTGTGGATATTTTTTCGCTCACCGGACGGCTTATGCCGTACCGATCCATCATTCGATGGGTGTAGAGCCGCTGACGAGACTGAAGGTCAGCGATCGAGCCGAGAGTTAGGCCAGAATTGGGGGGCGTTCCAAAACCCCCAAGTCGCGTCCGAAGAAGGACGCATCTGAAGTTCCAAACAATTCAGAACCGCCTTGTTCGCGAAGCCGAGCGCGTATTTCGTTGGCTTCTTGAAGCATGTAGGTCGGCGTTTTGGTAATGTTGAGATCAGTCTTGAGCGGAACGCTTTCGTTATCGCGGTGGCGGCAACGAGTGCAACGCTCGTAACCGTGATCATCCATGGCAGATGCCATCAATGCATTGAGGGCCGCATCGCTACGAACGTCGTAGAGTACTGAAACTTCAAGCTGTGCCGCGTAGGCTGTAAGGGAATCGCGTTTCCAATCAAAAATGCGGCTCGAAGTCGCCCCACAAACTGCATAACTATTGTTGGCCCAAAACATGGAAAACAGCATGGCCATCACCCAAACCCAAGCGGAAAGCTTGGGCAACGCTGTGCGCAAGCTCCATGGCTTTTGGGTTTTTGACAGCTGATTTGCCATAGGGAAATCGATCGTTCGCCACTGTTGTGTAGGCGTCCGAAGTTTTTGGGTGACAAGGTTGGGACAAGGTTGGGGGGCAAACGCCCCTCAAGGGATTCGACCACGAAATTGTACGGACTGTAGCGATTTCGGTTCAATCAATCAACATTACCGGCAAACGGACTTGGTTCAACACAGTAAAGTCAAGAAACCGCGGATTTTTCGGAAATCTGGCACTGCGTACGGATAAAGCAAATTTCCTGAGCCGGAATGCGCGAGCACCGGGTGGTTTT
>CAZACJ010000094.1:3831-16051 GCA_964483385.1 uncultured Pirellula sp.
GGTGGTTTTTCTGAGCCGGAATGCGCGAGCACCGGGTGGTTTTTCTGAGCCGGAAATCGCGAGCTCCGGGTGGTTTGCAGTTCCCAGTGTAATACATCAACACACCCAACCAATCTGCGAATACCTCGTTGTGGTTTTCGATTGATTGGAACGTGCAATGAGGTGAGCGTAGCCGATGCAAAAACCCCGCGGCTTGCGCGAAGCGGGCTCAAACACTCGGGAGCAGGGTGGTTATCTGTTTGACGTTATTGGGCAAAAGCTCTATTGACCAAATCCTTCCCACATCCATACCAAGGTGTCTGCCAGGGTGTGTTCAAAGACGCGGCGATCGCAGTGGCGGGAGTCTTTGGTAAAGACATAGCGGTAATCGTAGCCTTTTGCTGCCAGGGATTTGGCGGTTCGCTCGTTGGCCATGACCCAGTTATGGTAGGTTTCTTCTGCGTCATTCGCTCGAAGGTCTTTGTCTGCAACGTGGGTGAAGATTCTCAAGGGCTTCTTTTCCGTCGTCTCAAAGAGCTTCATGCTGGAATGGTATTCCCAAGCCCCTAGCGGGTACTTGGATTCTTCCGGTGCATCATCATCTTGTTGATCGACAAAAGTTCCGGAATAGGTGATGAGTCTTCGGAAGAGGTCTGGGCGGAACCAGCCCATAGAGAGAGCGGCAGCGCCACCGGAACTACAACCCATGACTGCGCGGCCCCAAGGATCTGATGTTATCGCAAACTTGGGGTATGCGGCTTTGATGTCGGGATGGTTGGTGACTGTTGGCAGGACTTCTTCGCTGACGAAACGAGCGAGTCGATCGGACATCGTATCGTACTCGAGGCCGCGTTGACTACCTTTGCCGTCGTTTCCACCGTTCTCAATACTAACGACGATGAAGGGTGGAAGTTTTCGTTTTGGGTCTTTGGAAATGGTCAAGTTATCGAGGGCATTTTTCACCAGATCCAGGTTGCTTGGCCCGTCGTGCATCACGAGTAATGGTGCTGCCGTTCCGTCTTGGTAAGCGGCTGGCACGTACACGAAAATCTTCCTTTCTTTGCGAACTTCCTTTTTCGCATCGAGGGTGCTATCGGTCCCTGGAAAGATTTTGCTTTGTGCGAGGGGCATTCGGAATTCGAACTGTCTCCCCTTCGGATTTCCCTGGTCTTTTAAGTCCGGGTCGACACGATATTCAGGGCCAACGATAAAATCGCCGTTGCCAGGCCCGTAGTTCTGTTTCGGTGCGATCGTGACCGGGCCGGCTTCTTGGGCTTGGGTTCTCTCTGCGAGTAAACCGATGCTGGCGGGTAAGCATAGGGATAGCTGCAGCATTGCTCGCAACGAGGAGGTCTTGAAGGATTTGGATTGCATGGATTGGGGGAGAGGACTGCGCATTTTCTAACTGTTCCTGAGGCAATTCGGACTGCTTGAGGGGAAACGGTTGGCTCACCGTTTAGTACAATTCTAGGGTATCGTAACACGAACCGAGCGAGGATGCGCATGAGAGACGAGCAAAAGAATCTGAAGAGTTTGGAGCAACCACAAGGCCGGCAAATGCAGTTATCGCGTCGGAAGGCAATGTCGATCGGCGTTGGTGCTTCGGTGGCCGGTTGTCTGGCGACTGTTGGACGTGTGTATGGACAGGTGAGCATTCCTACCGATTTAGAGATCATTGACTGTCACACCCATTTTTATGATCCCACGAGAGCCCAAGGGGTTCCTTGGCCGCCGAAGGACTCGACGCTTTACCGGAAAGTAATGCCGGAGAACATGCGTGAACTCCCTCAGTATCGTAAAGTTACTGGCACGGTGATTGTCGAAGCCAGTGAGTGGATTGAAGATAATCAGTGGTTGTTGGACTTGGCCAAGAACGATCCGTGGATTGTCGGGATCGTTGGAAGACTTGATCCGATGGCAGGGCCGTTCGGTGAACAGTTGAAGAGGTTTGCTGCGAATCCGCTCTATCGTGGTATCAGGATTTGGGAAGATCGCTTGCGCCCATTGTTGGAGAAGAACGATGTTCGTTCGTTTGCACTGATGGCGGATTTGGGGATTGCCGCGGACATCAATGGTAGTTCTGAAGTACTGGACTTAGCAGCAGACTTAGCGAAGCGGTTGCCCAAGCTAACAATTGTGCTGAATCACATCGGGAATGTAGCGATCACGCAGGAGCCACCACCGGAGCGTTGGGTGAAGTCGATTGCGGCTGCAGCTGCGAAGCCGAACGTTTACTGCAAGATATCTGCTTTGGCAGAGGGTGCAGGGCGTGATGGCCGAAAAGCGCCAAGCGAACTGGACTTCTATCGCCCGACTCTCGATACGGTCTGGAATGCGTTCGGAGAAGAACGCGTCATTTATGGAAGCAACTGGCCGGTGTGCGAGTTGGCTGCAGATTACAAGACAGTACAACAGCTTTCGACCGATTACATCGCCGAGAAGGGCGAGACAGCATTGCGCAAGTTCTGCTCTAAAAACGCTGCCAAAGCGTATGGATGGAAGAAACGTTAGTTACACTGCAGGAGCGATGCGAACGACTGGATTGCCGAAGGTGCTACCTCCACCAAGATCGGTCAGTCGTTCGCTCGTAAGGTCATTGAGACTCTTTTTGTCAGGGCTCAATTTAGGCCACCACTGTCCAACGGAGATGACTACACCTTGCTTCGCATCGTCGGTGACAACGGCTTTGCGACAGATCTCTCCGTAGCGGCTTGTAATGCGAGTGGATTGTGCATCAGTGATACCATAGCGTTCCGCATCGAGTGGATGGATGAGAATGGTTGGTTCCCCACCAGCGATTTTTAGGATGCTCGGAACGTTGCCCATGGTGGTGTTGACGACAACTGCGCCTGGAGGGGAGATCAGACGCAGTGGGAATCGATCGCAAGGCTCTTCTTCGAATTGAAGTTGTTGTGGGGGGGGCGAGAACCGAATCTTCTTGTCTTCGAAGTTACTGCCATCAGCATAGGGTAGGAAGGGTTGAGGCAGACGCAGTTTGATCGACTTCTCTTTCGTTAGATTGGCTCGTGAGATCCCTTGGAGCCATGGATTCTTGGAATCTAGCAATTTGTCGATCAAAAGACCTTCGCCCCAATGCAATTCGGGTACGTCGAGTCCTAGTCGCAGCGCGAGTTGTTGGAAGATCCATCGATTGGTTTTCGCTTGTCCTCTCGCCGGGACAACGGGGTCTGCGTATTGCAGGTAATAATGTCCGTAGGATGTATAGACGTCAGCGTGTTCGAGGAATGTGGTCGCAGGGAGCAAGTAATCCGCGTAGTCTGCGGTATCGGTTTGAAAGTGCTCTAGTACAACAGTGAATAGATCGTCTCTGCAAAGGCCTTGCCGTACCCGTGCCGAATCGGGTGCGACAGCCGCGGGATTGCTATTGTAGACAATCAAACTTCTCACAGACTGATTTGGGTCTAGCAATTCGCTTGCCAGACAATTCATATTGACGTGCCGAGCGTTGGAGACGAGTCGATTACCGCCGGTGATTTCGTGACGGTTGAGTTGAAAAGCTCCACTGGTGGATAGAGCAGCGCCTCCACCGAGATGTTGCCAGGCTCCGATGAGTGCAGGCAAAAGTGTGACGGCTCGCAGTGCGTTTCCGCCTCCTTCGTTGCGTGTCATCCCGTATCCGACCTTGATGAAACTTGGGGTGGACTTGGCGTAATCGTGAACGAAGGACCTTAGTGAGTCGAAGTTCACATCGCAGAATTCCGCAGCGCGTTCGAGAGTCCAAGGTTCGCAGGCTTGTCGGTATTCTTCCAGCCCGATCGCATGTGCTCGGAGATAGTTTTTGTCTTCCCAGCCTTGGGCTAAGATCTCGCGTCCGATTGCAAGAGCTAGAGCGGCATCGGTTCCAACTCGGATTTGCCAATGTTCATCAGCGAAGCGAGAGGTTTCGTTTCGATAGGGGTCGATATGAAGGATCTTTGCTCCGCGTTTGCGAGCTACTTTGAGGATAGGTGCAAGATGAGAGTTGCTGCGAAGGACGTTAATACCCCACAAGACAATCGTCTTTGCGTGGACTAGATCTTCCGGGTCCGTGCTTATTTTGTTCGGCCCGTAGTTCGCTTCCCAAGCGGCACCGCCGGTGGTGGCACAGATGGTTTGGTCGAGTTCTAATGCACCGATGGCTCGAAAGAAGGTCTTGGGTGTGTCACCCTGGATAACACCCATGGTGCCGGCATAGTTGTAGGGCAAAACGGCTTGTCCTGAGTAATTCTTCAAAATGACACGGAGCTTCTCAGCGATCTCATCGAGAGCGACGTCCCAAGTAATCGGTTCGAACTTGCCTTCTCCCTTTTTTCCCACACGACGCATCGGCACGAGCAAGCGATCCGATTGTTCTTGCCTTTCGGGATAACGAGCGGTCTTTACGCAGGCGAAGCCCTGCGTGATCGGATGTTGAGGATCACCGGTAAGTCCAACAACACGGTCTCCATCGATTTGGATGTGCAGAGCGCAAGCGTCGGGGCAGTCGAGAGCGCATACGGAGGGAAGGACTTTGAGTTTTGATTGCGATTGGCTCGTTGCAGATGAAGCGGTCGACATAGTTAGTTCCATCGAGAAGCCCAAGCGTGGATGATATCCACGATCATGGGGATGTCTCGTTCGCTGTTGGTGAGCAAGTGGTTACTGCCGGGAAGACTGATGAGGGATCGAGATAGGGCAAGTGGTTTTAAATGTGCGTTTTCGGTTGAGTGCGTGGCTGTGAGTTCAAGAGCGTGGCGGAAGGCAACAGTCTCGTCTTCTGGGGAATGAAATACCAGAAGGGGTTTATTCAATGACTGGACAGTCGAGGGAAGGTCATGGTTCAGGAAATCATCGATCATTTGTTCATCGATTCGAAGGGTTTGTCCCCCAATGGTGACTTGTCCTGTTCCGCTGGAGCGGATCGATGGATCCATGCGTACAAGCAGGTCAGCGAGATGATGTGTGTCGCTGGGGGCGGCAAGCGTTACGACACCGATACAGCTAGGGATTTCGCTGGCCATAGCCAAGCTAGCAGCACCACCGAAGCTATGACCGATCAGGAATCTTGGTCCGTGATATGTATTTGCGAGGAAGTTCGCTGCGGCTTGTAGGTCTTCGCAATTGGTGGTGAAGTTTGTTTCTGCGAACACACCTTCACTATTTCCAAGTCCACTGAAATCGTATCGGAGGACACCCCAACGATGGTCGGCGAGTCCACGCGCGATTCGAACGATTGCTTTAAGGTCTTTGTTGCAGGTAAAGCAATGCGAGAATAGGAACCATCCGCGAATCTCTTCGGAAGTTTCGAGTGTGGGTATTTCGAGTATTCCGGAGAGCAAGCCGCGTGGACCGGGGAATTGGACGCGTTGACTTCTTCGCATAGGTAGGTTTCCCTGAAGTTTATCCTGAAGCGTATTCTGATTAACGAATACGTTGCATCTGGATAGAACCTTTGTCTCCCGCAGCTTGGAACTGTCCGCTCAGTGCGTTGCCTTGAACTTGGGTTTGCATTTGGTAGCTTCCCAAGATTGGACCAAGTTTTTTTGAGGAGGTCAAAACCGTTGAGCCATCGGTTCGTTTGGTTGGAACGAGTTCAGCGCGGTATGCAAAAGGGATCACGGCAGCGAATCGCCCCGTAAACCGAGCTTGGTATGTCCCCTTAGACGAAGGGGTTATTACAACTCGCATGGGGCCGCGGTGCCCGGTGGAGTTGCTGCGCCATTCACCCTTCCAAGTACCAGTGGGGTTTTGCGGAACACCCCAGTCATCGGCACGCACAGGGGTAGTAAATACGGTAGCCAAAAGAATCGATATGCAAGCGACTCGGTAGGTCAGGCATTTAACGCGAACTGAGATTGGTAACATCGATGTGGTTCCTAGGTGTTTTTTTGTGACGGATTTGTTGAATGATTGATTTCTGTTGGCGGCTCCCGCGGCATGATTCGTCATGTACTCGCGGCGATTAACAATTGAGCGGGCCAAGATTCGAATTAGCCAAAATCATCGGCAGCTAGTATCATGCTCGAGTTCCGGCCCGAACAATGATGCTATGTCATAGTATACCTTCGCCTTCAAGTTCGTCTTGAGCACTATTGTTGGATCCGCAGGTAAGTCGGGGATTCCCATTGTCGTTTCTGAGGAGAATGAGGGATAGTCGAGTGGGGGGTGAGCAAGAACAACTCGTTGAGCCTACAGGAAATTGGGCGATATTGGCGAAGGCTGGCGAGAATCCAGTGATGCGGAAGTTACGGTGGGGTTTTTTGCGGCAGTATCGCCGCTTGTCCTCCGCTCACTTGTCGGATCAAAACCGTCGCGAGTTATTGGACATGGTGGGGGAGGAACCATGGCTATCGGAGAATGGATGGCTTTGGAGGATCGATCGGATTGTGCGCAGTGGTGACGCACGGGTTGCTAAATTCCGGTTGGTGTCTGCATCGCATGCCGACGCTTGTGAGACGGTTTGGATGCGGACACAACAGGGACGGGTAACGGTGTGTGTATCGACGCAGATTGGATGTGGGGTTGGCTGCAGCTTCTGTGCTACAGGGCGCATGGGATTTCGCCGCCAGTTGAGTAGTTGGGAGATTATCGAACAAGTCTTACGTGCGGGCATGCTGGGGCCTAAACATTCTTTAATGGAAGACGACAATGCAATCACTGCAAATTCTAGGAAGCGGATTGATTCCACGATTGTGCCTGTTCGCAATATTGTATTTATGGGTATGGGGGAACCACTGCACAACTTGCCGGCCGTCACAGAGTCGCTTGAGCGATTGACGGATGAAAATTGGTTTGGCATTTCACCGCGGACGATTACGGTATCGACTGCTGGGGTACCAAGAGGGATGATCGCCTTAGCGAAGCGATTTCCTAGGTTGCGCTTAGCGCTGAGTCTTCACAGTGCAGATCCCAGTAAGCGCAGGGAGTTAGTGCCACATGCTGTCGGAGATTTAGAGAAGTTACGCTCGACAATAGCGGACGTGAATCAGCTACAGGAAGGGCCGGTTTGGATTGAGATTGCGTTGCTAGCGGGAGTCAACGACGGATTGGATGATGCGAGAAAGTTAGTCGAGTTTTGTCAGGGTTTGCGAGTCGAAGTGAATGTGATTCCTTACAACGACACATCGCATTCATCGCAGGCATTACCGCGGCTGGAAATGGTCGCATCGTATCGCGCGCCGGAGGTTGCAAGTATCGACGCTTTTATCGGGGAGTTACGACGAAGTGGTATCTTTACGACGTACCGCAAAACCCAAGGTGAGAGTATTCAAGCTGCTTGTGGGCAACTGGTAGCACCCGTACGTACAGTCTCTAAATAAGCAGCATGGTTTTTGGATACGAGTTCATGATTCAGGGAGTTCGAGTTGGTTGCAGATAGGTTTTCTTCTTTTGAAATAATGCGCGATGATCGGAGAATTCTCGGCGCAGTGAAGTGTCGTCGGTTACTTGGATCGCTTGGTTAATCGTGTTGATGGCTTTTGGGAAGTCGCCGTTGGCGGCGTGTGCCATCGCCAAGACGTGAAGTAAATGAGGATTCACGTAGCCATTGCTTTGATCGATAGCACGTTGCGCTGTTTGAAGTGCTGAAGTTGGGTTTCGGTAGAAGTCTTCGGGGCAAGTTGCCATCATCCAAGCGGCGTTCTGTAGAGCTCGGACGAACTTGGGATCGGCCTTCATCGCTTTCTGGTAAGCTTCCGCGGCTTCTTTCCAGCGACCGAGCGACTGGCAAGTATCCGCGAACTCGGTTGCAGCTTTGGCGGATTCCGGAGCGAGAGTCATCGCAGATTGATAATCCGAAAGTGCGGCTTCGGTTTGTCCGAGGGCGTAGCGAGCATTCCCGCGACCGGAGAAAAGTGCAGCGTCTTTTTCGTCGACCGAGATGGCTTTGGTGTAATCCGCAATCGCGGCTTCGTAGTTTCCGAGTCTAAAGAGGAGTTCCCCTCGATTGTGGTAGGCTTCTACAAACTGCGGGTTGAGTTCGATTGTTTTCGAAAATGCCGCGATGGCATTGGGAATGTCATCGTTGATCGCGAGCAGGACGCCGAGATTGTGGTGAGCTCTCCAGCGGATTGGGTCATATTCGATGGCAAGTCGAAAATCATCCATCGCTGCTCGATCGAGGAGTTCCGCATCTGCGAGTTGTTGGTTTTCAACGAGTTCTCCGGCAGTATCAGAGCGACGCTCTCCTCGACGATTGGCCGCCCATGACAGAAGTTTCTTTGCGTAGTTGCGCTCTGCAACATTGCGAGTCATGTCTCCTACGACGGTCCGCGAACGCTCGATTATCGAGTTGAGCTCAAGGACAGATTGGGCGGATTGGGCTTTGTCGAAGAGTGCTTGCAAATCTGCGGCGACTTGGCCGTCGTCAGCAGGTCTGGAACTCCCACTCGGTGTATCTGGCGGATTGTTCGTATCTGGAGGAGTGTTCTGAGCGTTTGGAGCGGTGATCGATTGAAGCTCTGGTCGGGGATCTTGGGTTTGAGAGTCCCAGGAGGTGCGGGGGATCGCACGTTGATTTTGTGCAAGTGTCGGTATGCTCGAGAGGGTGCAAACCAGGAAAGCCGAAAAAGCGATACGAGCGATCGAAGTCTTTTGAGGCATGTTACGTAGGTTCTTGAGTTGGCTGTAAAAACGGAAGCTTAGTAGGTGTCCGGGGGGCTTTGGGGGTAAGCATAACAAAAAACGGGGGTAGGGAATCAAGATAAAGTATGGCGTTGTGGGGGACTTCGGTTAGTATTTCCATTACGATTTCTGGGTCGTGGGGCTTCTTGAAGAGGGGCCTGTGCGTCGGTCCCTGATGTGACTTTAGGAAGTGCTTGTATGTCCATTGCTGATAGTACAGTTCGTCGACTCCATGAAATTCTACTTTTGGCGGCAGATATTCGTGGTCAGATTGAGCGGGCACCGAGGCAGTTGAAGGCCGCTCAGACGGCGTTACAGGCGGCCAAAGATGCGGTACAGGCTTGTAAAGACGAGATCAAGCGGAATCGGATGGAAGCGGATCGCAAGCAACTGCAGCAGCGGCAGTACGAGACGAAGTTGTATGAATGGCAGGGAAAACTCAACGCGGCAGCAAACAATCGCGAGTATCAAGCGGTCAAAGATCAGATCGCAGCGGACACGCAAGCAAACAGCGTTCTATCCGATGAGATTTTTGAAATCTTGGAGCGGATCGACGGATTGCAGGTCAAGCTAGCGGATCTCGAACGCGTATTAAAGGTCACCGAAGAGGATACGGGGAAAGCGGAATCGAGGATTGCGGAACGGTTGCAGGTGCTCAAGAAGGAATTGGTACGGGTCGAGGGAGAGCTAAAGGTAGCGGAGGATGAATTACCTGCGGACTTTGCAGCCATCTATCATCCGTTGGTCAAGACGCGTGGGGAGGAAGCATTTGCTCCGCTCGACGAGCGATCATGTGGCGGGTGCAATACAGGGCTGCCTCCGCGCATCATCGACCAGCTTCGAATGGGTAATCCTATTGCTTGTTCGAGTTGTGGGCGTTGGATTTACAGACCGGAGTAGGATGGCCCTGGCGAATAGATGCCGGAGTCTGCTTTGAAAATCGAACCATCGGTCTTACTGGCGTCATTGCCTGAGCACCTGCGCGAAAGGGCGCGCATCGTCGACGGTGCACCGCGTAGTGGCTGGAACGATATTAGGTCGAGCCTCGAGGTTGCGGATAGGTCCCCGATCGTTTATTGGACTCATCATGCATTGCGGGTCGACGAGAATCCTGCATTGGATGTAGCGCAAGGAATTGCGGTGTCGCTACAGCGCCCGTTATTGGTTTATCAAGGTCTGGCATCGAGTTATCGGTTTGCTTCGGATCGCCATCATGTCTTTCAGTTGCAGGGAGCAAAAGATCTTGCACGGGCTTATGAAGCATTAGGGATCCGTTATGCGTTGTTTGTAGAGACGCGCGAGGATAGTACGGCAGCTTTGTTGGAACTGTGCAAGCAGACGGACTGGTTGATCACCGAAGACTTTCCGGGTGAGCCTACCGACCGCTGGTTGCAGCGTCTGACGCATCTGAAGCACTTGAATGTACTTGCTATCGATACTGCATGTGTGGTTCCTATGCAACTCGTGGGGAAGGCTTATGATCGTGCATTCGCTTTTCGAGATGCGACAAGCAAACTGTACAGGGAGAGGATTGACAAGCAATGGCCGGACGCGAGTGTTCCTGCTGTTGCTTATCGCGGTCGTTTGCCGTTCACAGAGGTGGATGTTGCAGCGATGGAACCAATGGAGTTGGTTGCAAAATGTGATATCGATGCGACAGTTGCACCGGTGGGAGACACACTCGGTGGAAGTCGCGCCGGGTATGCAAGGTGGCAAGGATTTCTCGAAAAAGGAATACGCAAGTATGCTGCGCGACGCAATGACCCTTGTGGGGGTGTATCGAGTCGCATGTCGGCGTACTTGCATTACGGCATGGTTTCTCCGATGCGATTGGCGAGAGAAGCAAATGCATTGGGAGCGGAAAAGTATCTCGATGAGCTTCTGATTTGGCGTGAGTTGGCTTATGGATATTGCTTTTATCGCAAGGACTACGATGCGTTTAGCACGTTGCCGACTTGGGCGCAAGAAACATTGCGGCAGCATTCGCAAGATCCTCGCGAAGCAATCTACTCTTGGGAGACCCTAGCAAGGGGCAAGACTTCGGACGCGTTGTGGAACGCTTGCCAGAGAAGTTTGCTCAAACATGGAGAGTTGCACAACAATGTGCGGATGACTTGGGGTAAAGCAGTTGCAGGGTGGACGCAGACTGGTGAAGAAGCGTTGGAGATACTCATCGATCTGAATCATCGTTTTGCATTGGATGGTCGCGATCCCGCTTCCTACGGTGGAATCTTGTGGTGCTTGGGTCAATTTGATCGTCCTTTTTCTCCGGAGCAACCGGTATTGGGAACTGTGCGAGGAAGATCGACCAAAGAGCATTTGCAGCGATTGGATTTGCAGCAATTCGAAGCGCATGTTGATCGGCCTGTAGGGAAACCACTACGGCGCGTTGCAATTGTAGGTGCTGGTGTCGCGGGGACTCTGTGCGCGAGGACTTTGGCAGATTACGGATGTGAAGTAACGGTTTTCGACAAGTCTCGCGGGGTAGGCGGACGAATGGCGACGCGGCGACTTGCGGATGAACAAGTCGTCGATCATGGGCCTGCCTTCATGCAGTGGAATTCGGCGAAGTTTAGGCACTGGCTGAAGTCGTGGGAAGCGGATGGTCTGGTCAAGAGATGGGATGCAAGGGTTGTTCGATGGGATGGACGATCGGATTTGGTTCAAGCACCATCGACTCGCGATGCCGGGATATTTGTTGGAAGCAGAGGGATGAGCGATTTGGCGAAACACTTTGCTCAGGACACAAGACTGATACTGCAAACACAGGTTCAGTCTTTGCGACATGATGGTGGGGAGTGGTATGTGCAGTGCGAGAGAGAAAGTCCGAACGGGAAGACCCGCGAAGAGATAGGAACCTATGATGCGGTTGTAATCAACGTCCCACCAGTTCAGTGCAAAGGAATCTTGGGGGCGACTTTGTGGGATAGTTTTGCGTTGGGTGAGGAAGTTGAAAACTGGATGGAACCAGTATGGGCAATGGTAATCGGCTTTCAGGAGCGTTGGGAGATTCCAGTCGATGGGGTGCTTTTTGATAAGCATGAAGTTTTGGATTGGATGGGACGTGAGACTAGCAAACCGGGGCGGCTAGGGAATGGCGGATGGTTGCAGGGCAGGAGCGAGTACTGGGTTGTTCACAGTCGGGGTAGTTGGGCTCGAGAGCATCTGGAGTGTTCGACGGAAGAGATTACGCAGAAGTTGCTTGCTGCCTTGAAGGGGCTTGGGTGTGCCGGAATGCCAGAGGTAGCGTTTGTACAGGTACATCGGTGGCGTTACGCCAGGGTTGATCGAAACTCAAGGAAAGTCCAGCGGTCGGCAGAGCAGTTTTGGTGGGACAGATCGGTTCGCTTGGGGGTATGTGGTGATTGGCTCAGTTCATCACCTAATGGGATACAGGGTGCGATGGAGTCTGGCGCGGCGATGGCCGGATGTTTGTTGCGCGATTGGATTGACCAAAAGAGCGGTACGGGCTCGATGCACACGCCGTTGCTGTTCTGAGCGTAGCAGGCTCATGGTTATTGAGCCGGAAAGCGCGAGCTCCGGGTGGTTCGTCTGAGCCGGAAAGCGCGAGCTCCGGGTGGTTTTTCTGAGCCGGAAAGCGCGAGCTCCGGGTGGTTCGTCTGAGCCGGAAAGCGCGAGC
>CAZACJ010000095.1:0-6270 GCA_964483385.1 uncultured Pirellula sp.
GAGATGATTCGCAACAAGAAGATTCATGCAATCTCTTGTACAGCGGCGAATTTAGAGGAGGATCTGTTCAATCTCTTTGCACATAACGAATACAAAGTGATCGACAACTGGCGAGCTTTGAGCACGCAAGACGAAGTCGATTTGCGTGATAGTGGATACAACCGAGTTACGGATACTTGTATTCCCGAAACTGTGATGATGCACATGCAAGATAGATTGTCGAAGTACTGGAAAGATGCTGCGGAAGCCGGTAAGCAATATTTTGCGTATGAGTACATGTTTCGAATTTTGGATGATAAGGATCTTGAACAACATTATCAGATTCCTCGAGAGCATTCTTGGATGATCGCTGCGAAGGAGGCTGGGATCCCCATTTATTCTCCTGGCATCGAGGACAGCACGTTGGGGAATATGTTCACAGCCAGAGTGATGGATGGGACCGTCAAATCGCATGCTGCATTGAAGACAGGTACGCAGCAGTTGGAGCATTTAGCTTTGTGGTACAAAGAGCTTTCCCAAAAGCGTCCAATTGGGTTCTTTCAGATTGGAGGTGGGATTGCGGGGGACTTTGCAATTTGTGCGGTTCCGATGTGGATCCAAGACTTAGATGAAGCGAACATCCGACGCTGGGCGTATTTCTCGCAGATCTCTGATGCGGAGACAAGCTATGGGGGATATAGCGGTGCGGTACCCAATGAGAAGATCACTTGGAATAAACTCGAGGCAGACTGTCCGAAGTTTATGATTCATAGCGATGCGACGATCGTTGCGCCTTTGATCTTTGCTTATGTACTCGGGCAGTAGGCTGCCGAACCGCGATGTTGTTGAGCAAGAGATGCCCTGTTGTGGATTTGTAATAGGATCTAAATGATGCGATCGGACTTATCTGACAGGTTGATTTCTAGGCTTGGTCGGATGTATTGGGGAGAGCGGGACAAGGTTCTTGCGGGAGCCTATGCGGGCAAACCGGACCTAGCGGGGAGTCGCGAGAGGCTACAGGGGCTTTATGACCTGGGGGTTCGAACGATCATCAATCTGATGGAACTCGACGAACGCAATTACGACAATCAATTGTTTAGTCCCTACGATGGAATCTTCAGAGATATTGCAGAAAAGGGTGGCGAAGTTGTTGACTGCCGTCGGTTTGAGATCCGGGACAACGGTATACCGAGTTTTGCCCTGATGGACGAGATCGTTGAGGCGATCGAAAAGGGATTGCAGGGTGGAGGCCGTGTATATGTCCATTGTTTTGGTGGCATAGGACGGACTGGTACGGTGATTGCTTGCTGGTTGTTGCGAAGGGGGCTGGCGACGCCAGCGAATGTTTTTGATGAACTAGCAAAGCTTAGGCGGACGGATCGGGTGCGAGGGGATTGCGCGTCGCCTGAGCCGGGGATCCAGCGTGACTTTGTACTGTCATGGGCCGCGAAGAAAGGAATCAATCGCCCATCGCGAGGAAGTGGAGAGCGACCACCAGCATCGAAGCAGGATTGGTTCACCAAGTTGATGGGGTTTACTGAACGCAATCCAAAAGAAGTTCGCGCTTGGGTCGAGCTTGAAGGAGAACATCTCGTATCGCGAGTGTCCGGAGCGAGGTATCGGTTTGGTAGATTGGAGATACCGACACTAGGGGAATTGCGCACTCAATGCGAAGGCTTGCCGGTACGAACTGGCAGATTGACTATCGAAGAGTGGGTTGGGAATGTGAAGGAACTGCATCGTGATTCACGCAATGAGAATGCATTGATCCAAGCTGCTTCGCAGTTCAATTTGTTGGAAATGGTTGGGCCGAACGTGACCCCCGAGCATGGGATTGGCGGTTATGAAAACGATGGTACGCAGGGGCCTGCTTGCGCGATTTCGTGTGGTGCTGGAACGGTGTATAGAAACTATTTTGTCCCGGTAGGTGGTCAGATTGGACAATCGGCGGAGTGTCAGGTTGACTGCCTTAAGGATATTGGAGAGGCTCTAGGGAACGCGTCGAAACGGTTATGGGAAATGCGAAATGGCTATGCGCTGTTTGAGCCGCGAGGATTGTCCAAAGTTGCTCTAAAACTCAATTCCTCTTCTGAAGAGGAACTGGAAGTATTACGGACCAAGTTGCGGATTGGAATCCAGTGGGGTACGGAAGTGACCTTGAAAGGTGGCGGGCATAGCGTCAGCCAGGTTTATGGATCAGCTCTACCGATTGGGTATTGCAATTGCAAGCTTAGCGATTGGGAGCCAATTGCAAGATTGGTATTAGATGCTTCTTATGAAGCCACGTTGGCAGCAGCTGTTTTGAACTTCGCCCGGACTGGATCGGCAAATGTGTACCTTACCACGATTGGCGGCGGAGTGTTTGGTAACCCACATCCGTGGATTTTCAGTGCGATACAACGCGCTTGCGATCGCTTCCGAGATATCCCGCTTCGTGTCGTAATGGTCAGTTACGGACGTTCAAGCGATCATGTTCGTGACCTGATCACGAACTTTGCCAAGGCATCGTAACACTGGAGCGATCCATGATCTATTACAACGAATACGCGGATGTGCCAGAGGAGGACTTGAAGGAGTTTGTATCGAAACAACAGATGGGACGTTTGGTGACGGTGGGTTCTGATGGGCAGCCACATATTGGCTTGTATCCATTTTTGTATCTCGGCTCGTACATTGAAATGCATTTGCATCGTGACGATGAGCAGTTGAACGATTTAAATGGGAGCAGTAGGTGTGTATTCGAAGTCGACGAGATTTTAGGAACGATTCCTTCTTATTGGGTTCATCCTGGCAATGCGGCTTTTGCGACAGCATATTATCGATGCGTCCTCTTTGAATGTGAGGGTGTCGTCTCCTCGGATGAGAGAGTCATCGCCGAGCATCAAAAGCGTTTGATGGAGCATTACCAGCCTGAGGGTGGCTACGAGCCGATCGACCCGAGTATCGCGATGTACCAAAATTCGCTGGGGATGATCGCAGCAGTTACGTTGCAGGTTCGGGTGCGAAAGGTCAAATGGAAGCTCGGTCAGAATCGCGATCGTGCAACGCGAGAGCGATTGGTGAAGCAACTGCTCGAGACACGCAATTCTGAGGCTCAAAAGGCTGCAGAGGCTTTGCAATGGACGATTGATCGTGAATCATGAAAAGTCCGTAGGGAATAATGAGAAAACTTATCTGTTTCTAGCTCGCTGGTTTTGGTGTTGGCCTGTGGTGGGTGTTTGTCTTTTAGCGATGTATGCAATCCGCCCCACGCTGTTGGAACGCTGTGAGCATGTTCTGTTCATTCCCGGGTTGGTCGGGACAGTCGCTTCGAGTTGGACCATGATCCGTTCCAATCGCTGGCGTTATACACCCCAAGCGATCTTCTCTACGATAGTGCTTGTGATCGGTGCAACTATCTTTTGGCAATCGATATAACGGGGCCGATGTCCTATTTCGGCTCGCGATGTATACCCGTGTTGCTTCTAGTGGAACCGTTTAAAAGCCTGCTGCTTAGAACGGTTCAATCGAAATGGAAACGGTTGCTTCGTTAGATAATTCACCCGCATTATCTCGGATTTGGTAGGTAAAGCTATCCGAGGTGGAAGCCCCACCATTATGGGTATAGCGAACCGTTCCGTCTCCAAGGACATTGACATTGCCGTTGGTGGGTGGAGTTTTAATGATGATCGACCCAAGGTTGAGTCCCCCGTCAGGGTCAGTGTCGTTGGCAGCAAGATCGATCACAATTTGGCCCCCGACTGTAGAAAGGGTTGCGGAATCGGGGTTTGCGATTGGCGGTTGATTGATCAGTTCAATGGTTAGCGAGACGGTTGCTTCATTGCTAAGGGCACCGGACTTGTCTTTGATTCGGTAGGTGAAGGTATCTTGCAGAACTTCTGAACCGTCATGCACGTAGGTAACCGTACCATCGGTGTTTACGGTGATGGTGCCTTGGGCCGGGGTAGTGCCGATAACGATACTTGCAAGGTCGAGTCCGTCATCCACATCGAAGTCGTTTGCGGCAAGGTCCAGAACCGCTTGTACATTCGATGCGATGGTATCGATGTCATTGACTGCAACTGGGGGGTCGTTTACGGGTAGAACCGTCATGGAGACGGTAGCCAATGCGGACTGCAGACCTTGGGAATCGTTGACGCGGTAGGTAAAGCTAACGCTGGAAAATTCTGACCCGTCATGGTTGTAGGTGATGCTACCATCCGCGTTGACTGAGGCGGTACCACGGACTGGGTTGCTGATAATCACGACTGTTGAGGGATCGATTGGATTATCTCTGGCAGTGTCATTTGCAAGTACGTTAACGTTAGCGGAAGCTCCTTCGGTAACAGTTGCCGAATCGTTCTGAGTTAATGGAGGAAGGCTGGTTCGTTCGATGGTCAGGTTAACCGTAGCGACATTTGAGAGTGCGCCGGCAAGATCTCGTATCTGGTAAGTGAAGCTATCTTGAAGGTTCGTGGAGCCATCATGTTCGTAGGACACGGAGCCATTGTTGTTGATGGTGACGGATCCATGTTGAGGTGGAGTGACGATTTGGATACTAGTCAGATCGAGACCATCGTCGGAGTCTGAGTCGTTGGTAGAAACGTCTATGATTGCTGGTGTTCCGGACTGGACGGTTGCAGTATCGTCTTGTGCAGTTGGGGGATCGTTCAAAGGACTGATGCTGATCGATACCGTTGCGAGTCCGGAGGATGCTCCCGAGACATCGCTAACTCGATAAGTAAAACTATCGACGGTAGTATTTGAACCGTTATGGGTATAGATGATTACACCACCAACACCAAGTACGGCCGTACCATTTGACGGCGTATTGACGATCACCACGCTTGCGGTATCGATCGCGTTATCGGGATCTGTGTCATTCGCGAGAACCGAAATATTTACTGTTCCACCTTCGTCTACCGTTGCTTGGTCGTTATTTGCAGTGGGGCCAACGTTAGAGTTTTGGATGCTCACAGATACCGTTGCTGTGTTCGAGAGCAATCCTGTGGAATCGGAGATGGTATAGGTGAACTGATCCTCGGTGGAACTTGTTCCGTCGTGGGTGTAACGAACTTGTCCATTCCCCAGCAGAGTGATGTTACCGTAGACTGGTTGTGAACGGATGATAATCGACTGTTTGTCGAGCGTTCCGGAACTTGCAGAATCGTTGGCCGTAACATCGATTGTGGTGGAAGCCCCGGCGCCGACGACGAGTTGATCGTTTAGTGCTACGGGAGGTTTAACGATGGAGATCAACACGGTTGCGATGTTCGAAATTAGTCCGAGCGTATCTTTAACGGTATAAGTGAAGGAGTCGCTAAGATTCTCTGTACCATTGTGAGTATAGGTGACGACTCCCGTAGAGTTATTGATCGAGAGGGTTCCGAATTGAGGCTGTGTTACGATCGTGATCGAAGCTACATCGATGTTGCCATCGACATCGGTATCGTTGCTCAAAATAGGGATGTTTACTAACCCGTTGAACAGACCGGTCGCCGTATCATTGTTTGCGGTTGGCGCGTCATTGACTGCAATGATAGAGATCGAGACTGTAGCTTCGTTCGAGACGACTCCGTTAGTGCCTTGAACGGTGTAGCGGAAGACATCAGTGGTGACTTCACCCCCGCCATGGACGTAGGTGACAGTTCCGTTCGCATTTTTGGTAACGGTACCTTGTGTAGGCAGGTCGGTGAATACGATTGAGGTCAGGTCCAAGCTACTGCCGGTCGGAGGGATGTCGTTGGAGAGGATAGCAAGGGTTGCTGTAGAGCCTTCGGTGACGGAGCCTGTGTCGTTAACAGCATTGGGGGCTTGAGGCGGTGCGGCCGCGATGCTGACTTGGACGTTTCCAGGAGCGGAAGTTAGCCCGTTGACGTCTTTGATCGTATATGCGAACGAGTCGGTGGTCGTTGTCGAACCGTTGTGTTGGTAGGTCACGTTTCCGTTGGAGCCGACCGTTGCGGTCCCGTTGACTGGAGGAGTAGTGATGACAATGGACCCTGCGTTGATGGCGGCGGTCCCGGCGACGTCATTGGCTGCGAGATTTGCGGTAACAGAAGAGTTGTTGGCTACAGAGAGAGTATCCGCAGTGACGGTTGGAGGTGTAGGTGCTGCCGTAATGGTGACTTGGACGTTTGCCGGGGCGGAGGTAAGTCCGTTGATGTCTTTGATGGTGTAGGCGAAAGTATCGCTCGTGGTATTTGAACCATTGTGTTGGTAGGTAACGTTTCCGTTGGAGCCGACGGTGACGGTACCGTTGGTGGGTTGTGTGGTAATCACGATGGAGCCGGTGTTGATTGCGGCGGTACC
>CAZACJ010000095.1:6370-15853 GCA_964483385.1 uncultured Pirellula sp.
GCGGCGGTACCCGCGACATCATTGGCTGCGAGGTTGATGGTGTTAGAAGCGCTCTTAACCACTGACAGGGTGTCGGCGGTGGCAGTTGGTGGTGTGGCGACCGTATCGCTTGGTGCGTTAGGATCGAGGTTCAGTTTTGTGCTTCGGACGCCGTAACGGGTGTTTGTTTCTTGCAGGGTGTTTTTACCTGTACCGCCATCAATGCAGCTACCGTTTCCAAAGCGTAGGTTGGAAAGGATCATGGAGTCGTCACCGGCATCGCCACCGACTCCGGAACCGCGGCGTGATCGGCTATCGCGAACGGTGATCGTGTCGTTGCCAGCTCCACCCAGTACGTGGATTCGCTGGGCGTTGAGATTACTGGCTACGAGTGTGTCGTTTCCTGCTCCGAGATCCATGCGGATTTCATAGCGACCGACAGCATTAAGGCCGATGACAGAGAGTTTGTCGTCACCGCCTCGCATCTGAAGGTCAAATCCTTTCCGGACGCGGAGGAGTGCAGGCTGGGTCAAGCCGTTGATGGTAGTATTATTTGCGCCGCTGACTCGAACTTGATTTCCCGAGACTCGCTCGATGGTAACTTCGTTTGCAGCATCATCTCCGCGGAGGACTAGGTATCCACTGTCGATGATGGCGGTGACATTCCCCGCCATGACGAGTCGGTCTTGGAGTTTCTCGAGGAGTAGTGCTCGAGGGGATGTGCGAGTGGACTTACGTGGAAACTTGGTGGGCGCAGGTGACAGTTTCTTCATGTTGATTCTTGATGTTACGAGTAGATTGCCGCGGGGGCCGCGAATTGAAATCCTTGGATTTCGATGGATATAGGGGTTCGATAGTTCCTACTGTAGTTCCTGGTAATTCGAGGGCAATTCGGTGCGTGGGTGTGATTGGGATTAGTTCCCTTTAAAAAATGAGGATTTCGGGGTTTCGTACGTTTGTGCAAGATTTGCGGGTTGGCAGGGAAGAGCTTAGCCGACATCGCCGATAGAGATTGCTTTTCCGTGTTTCGCGACAACTTGTCGGAGGAGTTTCGCATGATCGGGTCGTTGAAGTTTTGGGTCGGATTCGACGAGTTCGGCGGCCATTTCTTTGGCGAGCAGGACGATTGTTTCATCGCGGGCGAGGTCAGCGATGATGAACTCGGGTAGACCGGTTTGTTTGGTCCCGAGGATATCCCCTGGACCACGTTTACGGAGGTCGATTTGGGATAGTTCGAATCCGTCTTGGATCTTGGCAAAGGCTTCGAGTCTCTGGATCTTTTCTGAAGGTTCTTCTTTTGACTTTTCGGTGGATGGAGACGTAGGAGTTGATTGATACGATTCGGAGGGGAAGAGGGCGACGTACCCGGGGTGTTTTCCCCGTCCGACACGGCCACGGAGTTGGTGAAGTTGTGCGAGGCCGAGGCGATCGGCATCGATGATGGTCATGACGGAGGTGTTAGGCACGTCGATACCAACTTCGATAACGGTGGTTGCAACCAGTACATCGATTTCTCCGAGGGCGAAGCGTTCGAGGGTGGCCTGTTTGTTGTCGCTATCCATTCTTCCGTGAAGGAGTTCGACTCGCAGGTTTGAAAGGGGGCCGTTGCGGAGGGTGTCGAACCATTGCACTGCACCGAGTGTTTCATTTTCTTCGTTGGTATCGACGCGAGGAACGACTACGTAAGCTTGCCTGCCGCTTTGAACTTGTTTGTTTACGAATTGCCACCAGCGTTGTTGTTGATCATTTTGAACAAGATAGGTTTTTATGGGGCTTTGGCCTGGAGGGCGTTGTCGGAGGATCGAGATGTCCAGGTCGCCGAAGAGAGTCAGCGCGAGGGTTCTTGGAATAGGAGTGGCGGTCATCACGAGGTAGTGTGGTACAGTGCGAGCGGAGCGAAGGGTTGCACGTTGTTCGACACCGAAGCGGTGCTGTTCATCGATTACCAGTACGCCTAGTTTTGCGAACTCGACATGTTCGCTCAGGAGAGCTTGGGTGCCAACAACAATATCGACGGTCCCGATGGCGATACGTTGTAGGATTTCCCGTTTCTGAGCTGGTGGAACGCTCCCTACGAGAAGTTCGATCATCACTCGACTGTTGGCGAGTTGTTGTTTGAGTTTTGTGGCATGTTGTCGAGCGAGGAGTTCGGTGGGGGCGAGCAATGCGGCTTGATGTTGGTTTGCGACAGCGGAAAGAAGGGCATATTGTGCGACGGCTGTTTTGCCGGTCCCTACGTCACCTTGGAGAAGTCGATTCATCGGAAGGGTATTTGCCATATCCGAGCGAATTGTTTCGATGACTTGTTGTTGGTCTTCGGTTAGAGTGAATGGAAACCGTTTTAGGATTCGCGAGTGGATTAGTGCGTTTGTGGGGATACTAGGGGCGGGCATAGCATGTCGGCATTGGTGCCTATACATCGCTAGGGCGAGTTGCAAGACGAAAAGTTCTTGGAAGATGAACCGAGCGCGAGCGAGTTGAGCTTGGGGCATGGATTCGGGTTGATGTATCCAGCGCAGTGCATCTTGGATGCTTGGGAGGGAGTCGGCAGCGAGTTGCATTCGAACAGCGGCTTGTTGACGGATTTCCAGCGGTAGTGCTTCTTCGATTCCTGCGGCCAGAGGCAGCACTGTATCGACGGCCCAAGCGATTTGGCGTTGGGACAATCCTTCGGTCAGGGGATAGATGGGGCGAGGCACAGGGGGCGGTGGAGCTTCGTCAGGGGCGAGGATGGTGACTTCGGGGTGGCGCATTTGGTAAGCCACGCCGCTTGAGCGGACGACGCCGCGTGCCAGGAGTCGTTGGCCGATAGAGTGGTTTTCGCGGCGAAAGGGTTGGTTGTACCAAACACATCGAACGTAGCCACCGCCATCGACAGCTAGGAGTACCCCGACGCTTGAGCGTCCTTCCAAACTAAACCGAGAGTCCATGTCCACAACAGTACCGACGACGGTGGCGAGGATGCCTTCTTTGAGTTCAAGAATGGACTGGCACTCGGAGACTTCTTGGTATGTACGGGGGAAATAGAAGAGCAGGTCGATGATTCTGCGAAGTCCCAAGCGTTCGAAGAGGTGAGCGCGTTGTGAGCCGATTGCTGGAACGGCGTGTAATGGAGAATGGAGTTCGAGGTTGGATGGGAGGTTCATTGGGGTGTTTTGGGGGCTAAGCGGGAGGCGTTAGGGGATGATTCTTAGAAAAGTCCTGAAAAGCCTGCTGCGATACCTTGTCCTTTTGAAAGACCCACTCGAGAAAACGCGGAACTTTCTGCTATTCTAACGGCTTGTGCCGTTTGGGGAACGATTTGGTATGGTTGCCATGAAAGCTCATCCGTAGATAATGGGCGTTGCCAAAGGGGCTTCTCTCTAGCGGGGATTCTTCGCTGGGGTTGAGAACGAAGAGAAAAGAATGGAGTAACAAACAGAGTGTACGTTGCAGCTTCTACCGGTTGTTTCCCGGAACTGTCGTTTTCCGAGGCGATTGAGGTTCTTGGAGATTTAGAGTTCACGACCGTTGAAATTGAACTCAATGATCGAACCGATCAGATTCCTCCTAAGCGAATTGTTGAGGATTTTGACGAAATGCTGCGACTGGTTCGCGATACGCATCGCATGGACATCAGCAGCTATAACGTAAAGATCGACGCTCAGGGGGATGTTTTTTACGAGCGGTTTGAAAAGATTTGCGATTTGGCGAAAGCGACCAAGGTTGTGACCTTGACGGTGCCAAGTGCCGAGCATGGCACGCCGTTTAACCAAGAGGTTGAGCATTTGCAGAAGTTAGCAGAGATCGCTTACTCGCGTGGCGTACGAATTGGTTTAAAGAGTCAGATCGGTTGTTTGAGCGATGACCCGGACACCGTCAAGAACTTGTGCGATTACGTTCCGGGGGTGGGGCTTACACTCGATCCAAGTCATTATTTGTGCAGCAACAACAAGAATAAGAACTACGAGAAGTTGCTCAAATACGTGTTTCACGTTCATTTGCGTGATTCGAAGAAAGACAAGTTGCAGGTCCGCGTCGGCCAGGGAGAGATCGATTACTCTCGATTGATTACGCAGTTGCAGAATGCGGGATATCAGCATGCACTTAGCATTGAAATGACTCCCGAAGCGGATTTGGACATGCGTCAGGAGCTTCGCAAGTTGCGGTTATTGCTCGATAGTTTGCTCTAAGAGTCGTTTGCACTAGAAAAATCGGCGGAAGACGATGGAAGTGATTATCACGGCGGTCGGGCCGGACAATGTTGGCTTGGCTGATCCAATCATCCACGATGTGACGCGTCGTGGAGCGAACATCGCCGAGATACAGATGTATGACCACGACGAAGCGGCCGTATTTGCGATGATGTGCCGGTTGCATGTGCCATCTGCTGAATTTGCAGGACTGTCGGAAGCGATGTCGAGTATCGCTGGCGATAAGCGACTTGAGATACGCGTTTGGAGTCCGGAGACCAACGCTGCGAAACCTCGGTTAGCAATTTGTGCAACTTTGCTGGAGCATACACCCCGGGCTATCCTCGAAGCGGTGCGAAGTGGTAGTCTCAATGCGGATCCTGTAGTGCTTATCGGGAACCGTCGCAAGTGCGAAGGGTTAGCGAAAGAGTTTGGCGTGCCCTTTGAGTTTATTGGGGCTGAAGATGGCTCGGCGGATGATTCGCAGATGGTGCGTCTGATCGATCAGTACCGTGCGGATTACGTTATTTTAGCGAGATACATGCGAGTATTGCCGCCGGATACGTGCTGGAAGTTTGCAGGTGGTCGGATCATCAATCTGCATCATGGGTTGCTCCCAAGTTTTCGTGGGTTGCGACCTTATCATGATGCATATGCGGCTCGAATGTTGACTTTTGGCGCAACGTGTCACTTTATCGTTCCGGAACTTGATGCGGGGAATCAGACGATCAACCAAACAACCTTCAGTGTTCCTCCGGGGACCAAATTAGAAGAGGTGATCAAACAGGGGCAGCAATACAATGAGCCTGCTTGTTTGGTCGAAGGTGTGCGACGCGTTTGTGATCGCGAAGTACAATTGCATTTTCACCGTGTGATTGCACGGCAAGCGTCCGTGTAGCGGTATCTGTGTTCAACGTCCCTGTCTCGAAATGGCTTCATCATGCTTGACTGCATTGGTATTCGTCGTCGTGTAAGTCTCCTTGCGGGGCTGACCATGTTTTCATGGCTACTTTTTGGAGCGGCTTTCGTAGGGACTCCGTGTATTGCACAAGAATCTAGTAGCGAGCGTTCATGGCCGGCTGATCGCGCGCCGCAAGAACTAAAAATTGCGACTTGGAACTTGGAGTGGTTTTTTGATGATTTCAAGGGGAATAATCGCAGCGACGTTGCAAAAGAACAGTCGGCACCGAGTCGTGAGGAATGGGAGTGGCGTGTTGGCAATTTTGCGGCGGCGATTGCCAAATTTGAACCGACAATCCTCGCAGTCCAAGAAATCGAAGATCGAGGAGTGATGCAGAACTTGACCAAGGTGCTCAAGGAGAAGTTCAATCAGTCGTATCGGGTTGCGTTTATTGAGGGTTTTGATTCGGGGACTGAGCAAGACGTAGCTTTGATTTTCAAGTCCGGTTTGGTTGAGATCGCGCGTCGAGAACAGAACAATGCGATGTTTGAATCGAAAGAGTTTTATAATTTGTCCAAGCACTTGATCGCTAGGTTTGAGTGGCAGCATGGAGATCGCGTGATTCCATTGACGATCCTCAATTTGCACTTACGAGCGACTGCCGATGCAGCAGAATTGCGACAAAAGCAAGCTCGCCTAGCTCATGCTTGGATGCGCAAGGGGATTGCGAGTGGGGAGAACGTTTTGATCTTGGGTGATTTGAACGTGGAAGAGGCTGTAGGGGAGATTAAACCCGACGGAGACGGGATGCATTTGTTGCTTGGCCGTGGCACAAGCTCGACGAACGATGACTTGGTCGATTTATTGGAGCGGGCGCCAGCAGAGAAGCGACGAACGCATTTAATACTTGACAAACAATTTGATCGGATACTGGCATCTGCGACGATGGTAGAGGGAGCGGGTGGGTACAGGTTCCGAGGGATTGAAGTGTTGTCTCAGTGGAACATTCGAGGGGAGGGAGCGGATGAGGATCATTGGGATACGCGATACACGAAGGATTATTCTGAGCGGGATTTGAGCGATCATCATCCGGTGATGGTTACGTTTGAATTGACCCCTTAGTTTTTCAAGGGGGCGTAATGGATAACGAGCGTAATCGTCCGGCTTGGCAATTGCCCCCCGGGGTATCACGGGGGACTTGGGATTACGTCCAGACCGAGTCGATTGCGACGCAGTACGATACTTTTCATGCGGGGCATCCGTTACTGGAGTTAGACAAGGGATTGGTATTGCAGGTAGCGGAGGGGTTGGAGCGGACGCATGTTAGTAGTGGGCCAGATGGGTTGGTAGCTTTAGATTTGGGGTGTGGTACAGGGCGTGTGATGGTGCCACTTTCGGAACGGGGTTGGCGGGTCTTGGGGGTGGATTTAAGTAGTGCGATGTTGCAGGAAGTGCGAGGCAAGTCACTTCGCGGCGAAGGGCGATTTGGAGGGGTGCGAGGGAATTTAGCGCAGTTGAATTTTTTGCAGACTGGCGTGATTGACTTGGCATATTGTCTTTACAGTTCGTATGGGATGGTACAGGGGAAGGTCCATCGGGTGGGGATGTTGCGTGAGGTCGGAAGGAGTTTGAAGGGAGGAGGTCGACTGATTTTGCACGTACACAATCGAGGGATGTGGTGGCGGGATCCGGGTGGCGTCAGACATTGTCTACGGGATCGGTGGAGGAGTTGGCGAGACGATCGGTGGGAGTATGGGGATCGGGTGTATGCTTATCGCGGATTGCCAAGCATGTATTTGCATATTTTTTCGGAGCGGCAGTTGCGTCGGGAGTTAGGGGAGGGGGGATTTGAGGTTGTGCGTTGGATACGACTGAATCGAGCATCGAGTGGTGAGCTTGTGGGGGGTGGTTGGTTTCCTCATTTGCGGGCGGGGGGATTTATTGCGATTGCCAAAAAGGTTTCGCAGTAGCGGGGTAGGTTGGTTTTGTTGGATAGGTAGTGGGGTTGGAAACGGCGAAAGGACCTTCTCGGTCGCTCAAGATGCGGTAAACTATCGCTTACGATTTCGTGGTTAAAGAACCAAGGAATTGTGAAAAGGTTGGCGTGGGACCGTAGCTCAACGGTTAGAGCAGGGGACTCATAATCCCTTGGTTCTCGGTTCGAATCCGGGCGGTCCTATTAGATACAGGACATTTAGTGGTTGAAACATATCAGTCCTGCTCGTGCTCAGTGAAACGGTGCTCGTACTCGTATTCGTAATCGAAAAAGTGTTGTCGCAAACCAATTGAAAATGATGACGAGAATCCAAAAAAGACCGTGCAGATATTGGCATGAAAATGGGGGCATGAAAATATAAAACCAGAGGACATCAAATCGCGGAATCAAATAACGGGATCTGCTAATCCAACAGACTCCTAGCTTCGCGTTAAGCACATCGCTCCCGCCGCAATTGAGCCATTGTTCTCTGCTCTTACCCAAACCAATTCCTGAAGAGCCCCTTTTTACGATTAACGTTGATCAGACGGAAATCCATTTCACGCTGAATCAAAACCCCTCCTTTGGGGCCCAGAATAACTCGATTAATTCAAAACTCCAAATTCAGCTAGGGCAAAACACTTTGTTCCCTAAGTAATTCTTAGAATTGTCTCCCGAGGCGCGCCTAGACATTTCCAAAATCCTGCCTGCCATCTAACGAGTTATCCCTCGAATCTAATGTTGTGATACTTAGGCGGATGACTTCACGAGCTTTTTTCCTATCGACTAAAATTTAGGCTGCGAAACAGATGTCCAAGTCATCCCTCCCCCTGCCTCGCCTCGGTGTTTTGATCGGATTCTGGTCAATCATCTTGCTGGCTATGATTCTTTTCTTTGTCTATCTGCTCCCTCAGTTTCTCTCTGCGGGTTACAAGGACGTAGGCCCGCTACTACGTCCGTCACAGAACCTTGTTACATGGGCATTCCCGATCCTACAGCTTTCGCTAGCTGCCGGAGTCGCTATGGTCATGGCTGCTCCCCGAAGCACCAAGGTACTTCCTTGGGGTATCGCCTTGCTTTCTTTTACAGCTTGCGCGTTTCTATGGCCCTCAGTCATCTACCTGCTCAATCTATCAAACTCATGGCTGGCTGGTGGGCTTGGTGGATTCGGACACCCGACAATTATTCCATCTATTCAAGCGTGGTTGTTTTCAGGAATGCTTTTGCAGCTCGCCACTTGGTGTCAATCGAAATCTTCAAATATTCATAGCGCATCGACAAAGGATTCCGAATCGATAGATGATTGGCGGAAACCGGTCTCAGGGTTGCGTTTTGTTCTTTGGGCCGGGGGACTGTTGCTGGCTTCTTGGTTGGTTCTTTATTATCTGCCCATCGTCATCCCAAAGTTGTCACAATACTACTTTCGCTTTTTGAGAATCTTGTTGTTTTTGCCCCAGATTGGCATGTTTCTCTTGATGCTCCTTCTTGGTGTATTTGCCGGTAGAGTCTCCCCAATCAGCAAACTGCTGAAGAACTTCGTGATACAACCCGATTCGGATCATGTACCGACCGAGTCCGGAACAGTAAAAAGTCGCACGGGATCATCATCAATAATTGCATGGACTTTGTTTGGGCTCGTCGCACTCTCCATCGGTAGCTACATCGCATCTCAAAGAACTCTAGCTCAGCAGTATGCTTCAAAACAATTAGAAAAAACGAAGGTCGTACTCGAGGACTTCAATCGCAAGTTCCAAGAAGCAAACAAAGAACTTGTGTCATCGATTGGTACCCAAGCCCCCAATATTCAGTTGGAGACACTTCAAGGGGAATCCATGACACTCGAATCCCTGAAGGGAAAGGTCGTTCTATTAAACTTTTGGGAAACAAAAAACGTTGCAAGCACGATAGAAATCCCAACCCTTGAGAGAATCTTCAACGATCTATCGGATGAGGGAATCGCTGTGATCGGAATTAGCCCTGAGCCAAAACAAACCTTAGAATCTTTCCTCCGCTCAAAGAATGTCACGTACACCATTGTGTCGGGATCGAAATTGCAACCGCCCTTTGATCGCCTAACCACCAAACCGATCACGTACGTAATCGACCGGGATGGGATCATTCGCGTTCGCTTAGTTGGCATTCAAGGATACACAAAACTGAAAGCGGCTGTCCAACAAGCAACCTTAACAGAGAGTAAACCAACGAATGCGGAGAACCAAAACAAGGAAGGACCCAAGGATCCGCAATCCACCCCACAGTGATTCTCAAAATCCACTTTCGAATTGCTTAAAAACTTCTACCCACTCAATCCTGATGGCTGCGTAAGACAGTCAAGTACTGTGCCGTTCCTGTTTGCTTGAACTCATCTGATGTTTGTACAAATGTCTTCAAACACCCCAATCTGAACTTTGGTCGCTCCCATTTGACCTAGCGCATCGAGTAGTTCCTCAAACGAT
>CAZACJ010000096.1:0-10909 GCA_964483385.1 uncultured Pirellula sp.
CTGGCGCATTCCGGCTCAGAGGACCACCCGGTGCTGGCGCATTCCGGCTCAGAGGGTTCTCCTGAAAGCAACCGAAACATCGATTGGACGGCATTACGCCTACGGCTGACTGCTAAACGAAATGGTACGCCTACGGCTGACTGTTGAACGGAATACCAGCCTGGTGTTTGCGGCGGCTTATGGTTTGGTCAACGCGCGTTGGAGTGGGCAAGACTTGGGTTGTGGTTCACCGCGGCGGTAAGAATCGAGGAGTTCGCGAGAGCGTGTGGCCAGCATACGGCGAACCTCATGTCTTGCTCCTTTCTGCCGCGGGATCTTCATGGCATCGTAGGCGGTTGTTTGGTGACGCATCCAAGCGATGACTGCGGATTCCGCACGTTGTTCTATCGATATGCGTTTCGTTCTTGCGACGGTGCCACTACCGACCGGTGTTGCATGTTCTGCGACAGCTTGTGCCAATTGCTGTTCGAGTGCAAGAAATTGCGGCGCGAAATGCAGGAACAAACGAACTTCGGTCACGAAGTCTTCGACATATTTAGTTTGTTCAGCGGTTCTGCGTAGCGTTTGTTTTTCGCGTTTTACTGCGTAGGCTTCGGTACTGCGTTCGGCATCGGCCTGTAGTTTGACTTGAGCAATCGTAGACGCGGGTGCCCAGATTCCTTTAGAGAAGATTTTGCGACCTACTTTTTCTTGCACGCACCAATGTTCACCCGCCGCTTTTACGCGGCGTGTATAGAGTGCATCTCCTGGCGGCAGGAGTTCCCAATCGCTGGGTACCGTCCGGATTTCGCCTTGAGCGTCGATGACTGTGCGATTCTTGGGGCCGGGGCGGAAGATGTTCGCTGCTTGCGAACTCAGCTTTGGGACCGAAGAAGACTTCTCCGGTTTACTGGCTTGCGTAGATTTTTTGCGAGGAGGGGATGCCAAGGAGATGTACTTGGAAATGGAGGATCAGGATGGTTTGTTACTTCTGAAGCCATGGCGTAATTTTTGCGGCTGCTTTTTCTTCCGCTTCTTGCATCACTTCGGCAATCGTGACGGGGATTCCGTGTTGGTCGCTTGACCGTTGTGCTGCTTGAATGAAGGCCATGATCTCGAGCGATTCTTGGCTCGACACTGGAGCTGGTGCACCTGCAAAGAATTTTGCAATTTCTAGGACAAGTGGTTCGTAGCCTTCATACTTTGCGTCGTTTTCGAGAAAGTCTGCACCGAAGACGGTCAGTCCATATCCTTGAGTACCTGAACGAATTCCTCGGAAGACGCCAATTCGACCATCTTCCCAGGTTCCGACGACAACATCGGTTCCTTCGGTATGTGCTCGTGTTACGGATTTGCAGCCGACATTCATGGCTGTGTACAAGGCTTCCACACCGTGGATGCCGTACCAAGTCAGATCGGTGTGGTGTGGTTCTAGTGAGCATGGGCTCCAGCTATGTGCACCTAAGATCTTTCGATCTGCTTTTTCTCTGTAGCGGTAAATTGAGGGGGTAAAGCGGAGGGAGGAAGAGGTGAACCATGGGGTTTTGGCATGTTCAGCGAGTTTTGCAATTGCAACGGCATCGGTCAAGTCTGCAGCAAAGGGTTTGTCGATGAACACGCGTTTGTTTGCCATCAGCACCGGTGCGGCTTGCTGAAGGTGGGTTCTTCCATCGAGGCTATGGAGTAAGACGGCGTCGACTTTTGGTAGGAGGGCTTCGATGGAATCCACGATTTCAATGCCGAGGTTTTGGAATTCCTTGGTGTATCCGGGGACGCGGTCGATGCTGGAGGGAATATCAGGGCTCCCACCTGGGAATGCAGCGACGATTTTCAGGCGGCCGATCGGGCTGTTTTCCGGTGCTGAGCGGATGATTTTCGCGAAGGCACCTGCGTGTGAGGTATCCAAGCCGATCACTCCAACGCGAATCGGTTGTCCGGGGGTTTGGTTGTTCTGCGCGACGGCTTGAAGGCTGATCATTGCACCTAGAAGAACCGTGACGATTCGAACCGCGTTGGCGATTTGAAAGACGCGGACGATGGCGGATTGCATTTGGAGAGACGGGGATAGTCGCGGGGAGATCATGGTGGGAGGTGTGGAGAGAGAGGATGGTGGAGCGATTTGCCAGAGTAAATGTTGCCAGAGTAAATTTTAGCTGGGTTACTCCGAGCGTTGAAAATTTCCTTCAACAAATGCGGCTGCCATGGCTTTGGGTACTTCTGCTTCGGCCAACACGAGATTGGCACGGTTCTTAGCAACTTCTGCTTTCATGACCTGTTCTTGTGCGATGGCTTCGGCTCGTCGTTGTTCTGCTTGTGCTCGGGCCATCCGTACGTCGGCTTCTGCTTGGTCTGCACGCAATCGTGCGCCGATGTTTTGTCCTACTTCGATGTGTGCGATGTCGATTGAGACGATTGTAAATGCGGTTTGGTTGTCCAAGCCGCGTTTCAGAACGGTGCGAGCGATGAGGTTTGGATTTTCGAGGACGGCTAGGTGAGTTTCGGACGATCCGATGGAGCTGATGATACTCTCACCGACTCGTGCGATAACCGTTTCTTCGGTTGCTCCACCAATGAGTTGTTCGAGGTTAGTTCGTACTGTGACACGGGCTTTGACTTTCAGTTCGATTCCGTTTTTAGCGATTGCGGAGAGAAATCCGCTGGGGTTGTATCGAGGATCTGGACAATCGATCACGCGTGGGTGCACCGAGGTTCGAACGGCATCGAGGACGTCGCGACCTGCAAGATCGATTGCGGCGGCTCGATCAAAATCAAGATCGATACCAGCGCGGTGTGCCGCGATGATGGCGTTGAGCACGTTCATGACGTTGCCGTCTGCCAAATAATGGGCTTCGAGTCGTTCGGTGCTAATTCCGTTTTTTCGGTCGATATCCAGACCCGCTTGGGCTGCCATGATCTTTGCGTTGACGACCACGGAGGATCGGACTTGGCGAAAGTACATTCCGATCAAGCTCGACATGGAGACATCAGCACCACTCATCATGGCTTGAAGCCACAGGCTGCCGAAATTCCAAAGAACAGCGATGCAGATCAGGGCGACTAGTCCAAGAAACCCGAGCAGCACCATTGAAATGATGTTTTGCGAATTCATTTTGGCTTGAGCGAGTATTAAGCCGTTGCAGTGGTTGAGCAAATCGCAATGGTTAATCAGGTTTGCGGTGAGGTTGGAGTGCATGAGAAGGTCTTCAGGGCTTGGGATCTTGAAAATAGGTGCTAAACCATGGATTCGTGGAGGGCGTATCGACCGGGAAGTGAGGCTTGTCAGCCCGGATGAGACTGTATTTATGATCCTTCAAAATGCGGGTGATTGTAACGGATAATCCGTGAAATTTGTGGTGTTTAAGAGTTTCGGGCGGATAAGTGGGATTGGGGAGGGAAAAAAGGGTCGAACCGAAGCTAGTTTTGGATCGTACCGAAGGAATTCCCGAGAGTGTCTCTGGGGATTCCCTCTGACCACCGGCCCTCTTCTGTGCAGATTGATCGATGACACCATCCGAATTTCCAGGAATTTTTGCGATTCCGCAACTCTTCGCAATCACTGATTTTTGGATGGCAAGGTGGCTGACTCCGATGTGGTTTTTAGGCGTCGGTGTGACGCTCGGACTCTTGATCCTGGCGTTGTTGCTGGGTGTGTTTTATGTTTTGTCGAAAATCCCCCTTTTTGATGTTTTTCGCAAGAATGGGCTAGCGCACGGTATTGCTGCAGTACTGACGCTTCTAGGTACAGGGGTGATGGCCCGTGAATTGTATTTGACTTACCAGTCTGCTGGAACTCCGTTGGCAATGGATGAGTTTTGGTTGATTACTGCTGCGATTGGAATTGTATTTGCCATTTTTGCTTGGGCTTTAATGTTTTGCACTTCCTCGCGTTTCATGATGGAAGTTCGTTCGTTGCTGTTTGAGGGGATCGGGTTTTTACTCCTTTGTGCTTTTGGGATGTTGGGGCTCATAGGGTTGGCCTCTACTCCGTTGGTAGACAATCCGGGCGGTGCTTTTGCGAGTTTGCCTCAGTTCATTTACTTGAAACCCACGTCACAGACATTTACGTTGCCCGGTGTTTCTGGGGACGAGGACTCGCCCTTTACGAAATTAGAAGTTCGGTACGATCCGCGAACGGTCAACTCGATCGAAGTGCGTTCGAATAAGAACTTGATTTTGGGAGATGGTCCAACGATTGCGGACTTCCGAACTCAGGGGTTCCGAATCGAGAACGACGTTCCATACCAATGGGGCCGAGCGATGGGGCCCGATAAGTCCCCTTTGGCTCTGGTTCAGGGGGCAGAAGTTTACGCGCAGAACCAAGAGTTTGGTGAAGCTACCGTTGAGATTCGCATATCGAGTATTCCGCCGGTTCCCGAGTCTCTGACCTTTTTGTCGGTTGCGTTCATGACCACAGTGATCGGGTTGTTGTTTTTCTTGATGCAAGCGGTTGCACCCAAGACAGCAGCGATTGCCCTTGCAGCAGCGAAGAGCGAACTCTCTCAACCGCTTCCATTGATCTTGATGTTGGTGGTCGGTTTGGCGATTTTGTTGTTCATTTTCTTGCCATTCCATACATTTGGCGAAGACATCAAGTTGCTTAAGGACTGCGGTATTACGTTGATCTTGGTTGCAGCGACTTTCCAAGCGGTTTGGTCTGCCAGTACTTCGGTTAACGAGGAGATTGAAGGCAGGACTGCTTTGACTTTGCTGAGTAAGCCCATTCATCGTCGTTCTTTTATTATTGGCAAGATGCTTGGGATTTTCTGGGTGGTGTTCTTCATGTTTTTGGTGCTCGGTTCGATCGAGCTGTTTGCAGTGGCGTTTAAACCAATTTATGACGCGCGGGAGTCATCGTTGGATCAACCGGATTGGCGGCAGTGTCACATGGAAATGATGCGAACCATTCCAGGATTGGCGATGGCGTTTTTTCAAAGTGTCGTGCTCGGTGCGATTGCTGTAGCCCTAGGCACGCGTTTGCCTTTGGTGGCGAACTTTGCAGTTTGCTTTGCGATCTACATGCTTGGACACCTAACACCGACAATTGTTGCGAGTGCTCAAGGTGGTTTGCCACTTGTAGAGTTCTTCTCAGAACTAATTGCTTCGGTGGTTCCGAATTTGAGTTTGTTCTCGATGGAAGCAGCGATCGATGCGGATGTGGTTGTCCCTTGGAGTGTACTCGCCAGCGTTCTGGTCTACACCACCATTTACTTCGTGCTCGCGACTTTGTTGGGTTTGCTCCTGTTCGAAGATCGCGACTTGGCCTAGTGGTCAACTCATTTTCTGGGTCAGTTTTCGAGATTGCTTGTTGAGATGACAAAAACGCTGGTGGTGTGCTATCCGACGGAACAGAGGCACTTAGACGCAATTCAGCGTGTTGCCCCGGGATATGAGATTGTTGTTGCAGATCAGGATACGATTCCGACGAAGATCCACCTTGCGGACATCTTCGTCGGACATGCAAAAGTGCCGGTGGATTGGGATAAGGTTGTCGCCGCAGATCGGTTGAAATTTATTCAGTCTTCTGCGGCTGGTTTAGATCATTGTCTTTCACCCTCAGTGATTGACTCTCCCATCGTTGTGTGCAGTGCTTCGGGGCTGTTTGCGGACCAAGTTGCCGAGCAGACGATGGCGCTGTTGCTTGGGTTGCTTCGAGGGATACCGATTTTCTATCGGCAACAGCAACGCCATGAGTTCATTCGTCGTCCCACGGCTGATTTGCATGGGAAACGTGTTGGGATTGTGGGATTAGGTGGTAACGGTCGTCGGCTTGTTCCTATCCTTGAACCGTATCGTGTTCGAATTCGAGCAACAGATTACTTTCCTGAGCACAAGCCACCTCAAGTTGAGGAGTTGTTGCCTCATACTGAGTTACTCTCGCTGGCTGCATGGTCCGAAGTTTTAATTTTGACACTACCTTTGAACGCTTCGACCCGTGGGGTTATTGACGAAAAGGTTTTTGGGGCGATGCCTGCTGGGTCTTGGTTGATCAACGTGGCACGTGGGCAATGTGTTGACGAACAGGGGCTGATTGCGGCATTGGAAAGTGGGCATTTGGCTGGTGCAGGTTTGGATGTTACAGCGACTGAACCGTTACCCAAGGACAGTCCTTTGTACGATCATCCCAACGTGCTAATCACTCCGCACGTCGGGGCGCAGTCCGGACCTAGATACGACGACTCGACCCGTTTGATTTGCGAAAATCTTCGGCGATATCTAGGTGGTGAGTCATTATACAACGTGGTTGATAAGCGTTTAGGGTTCCCGCATCCGAGCGTTTTGTATTCGGTACAATAGGCGAATGCTTGATGCACACGACATCTCATCGTTCGGTCAACTTTGTCTTGCGAGTTGCCTAGTTCTTTTTGTCCTTGGCTTGGCCTTTCTCGGCTCTCGCTTCGGAGGGAAGCTCGCTAGTGGTTCGGACTATTTTGTTGCCAGTCGAAGTGTGCCATTGGGATTGTCCGTCCTTGCGCTGCTTGCAACGTGGTTTGGTTCGTCGTCGGTTGTTGAGGCTTCTACCAAGATGTATGACACCGGACTGCGTGGTGTCATTCTCGACCCGTTAGCTTGTGGCGCAACCTTGATCTTTACGGGTTGGTTTTTTGCCGAGCGATTTTGGAAGACAGGTTGTTCAACCGTTGCGGAGTTGCTTCGCAGAGAGTTCGGAAGTGTGGCGGAATGGATCAGTTGCGTGATCCAAGTGCCATCGTTTTTCTTGTGGATTGGTGCGCAGTTTTTGGCGATGGGGCAATTGCTTGAAGCAACCCTCGGAATAAATGAGTTCTTGGGAGTGATTCTCGCAGCGGCTGCGACGATGGCGGTAGTTGCCTGGGGAGGAATGTGGGCTGTGACTTGGGCAAATGCGATCATGATTATTGTCTCGTTGCTCAGTGTGTTGGTGTTGGTTGGAGCAACGGCCCTTCGGATTGGTGAGGGCAACATTTGGGATGGTTTCGCACGAGTCGTGGGTGAGGCTCCGAAGGGGGCGTTGGAGATAGATTTTTCGAATTGGGCGAGTGGCGTTGCAATTGTTGGTGTATTTTTGACGGGATTGTTCGGCAATGTGCCGGGACAAGACATTCAGCAGCGAGTTGCTTCCGCACGCACAGCTGGTACGGCGAGGTGGATGTGCATCATCGCCGGCTTGTTGTACTTGCTATTCGGTTTTGTTCCCATTTATTTGGGGTTAGCTGCAAGATGGTTGTTTGCAGCGCAATTGGGAGACGATCAGTTACCTATCAATGCGGTAGCAAACCTTGTATTGAGTGAGCCGTTGCAGATTGTGCTTGTCATTGGCATGTATAGTTTATGCCTCGCTGTTGCTGCGGGTGCGACACTTGGGCAGGCAACGTTGGTGTCGGAGAGCTTATTGAAACCGTTGACGAAACGTTCTGAGATTTCCGTATGGGGAGGTCGAGGTAGTGTGGTCGTGGTGATCGTTGGATCGGCTTTGGTGGCGATCTCGGGGGAGTCGATCATGGAGTTGTTGGAATTGTCCCTTGTGCTCGTCTTTGTATCGTTGTTTGTACCGATGTGCATTGCGCTATTTTTTCCCTGTCGCCTTGGAGAAGTCGCAAGCGATTCAGACGCTGAGATGCCGCATTGCTCAAAGATTTTCTCGCAGGCTTACTCGCGGCGATTTTTTCAGCGACCCTTGTTGGGGATAGCGACCATGGCATCGGGGCTCGTTGCTTGGTTACTAGCTAGCCTATGGATGCAATTCGGGGGGGACGGGTTGGTGCTTCCCCCGAGCCTTGTCGGATTCTTAGCGAGTTGTTTAGTTGGTCTTCTTGCGTGCCGATCAGACGTTGGAATGTCTACGTCGAATGCGGCTTAGGCGTCGGTAGGCCCATCCGGTAGCGAGCGATCCGAGAAGCAGTAGACTGCTTGGTTCTGGTACAGCAGAAAACTCGAGTCGATCCATGGCGAAATAAGCGGGGGTGTTCATGCCAAATTCGCCAACGTCGCTTGAGGTCAACGCGAATTTGAGCGAGTCGACGGTGCCGAGGCTTCCCAAATTCACGCGGGTCCAGGTTTCGATGATGTAGTCGTCGGCTGAATTCGCTGCGCGGAAGTCAGCGAGGTAGAAATCGAATTTGTTGGTTAGGCTACCGCCGCGAAAGCCCTGGAATTCGAGTTTGAAGAAGTCGGCATCGGTACCTGAGTTTCCGCCAAACTTTTTGGCGAAGGCGTCGCCATCCCGCATGGAGAAGTAGTTGTACGCGGTGTTGGTAATATCGACGGAATTGAGTTGGACTTCTGCGCCAAAAGTGATCACGGCATCACCAGCTGCAGCATTGTAGATAACGGCGTAGTGTTCTGATCCTTCGCTACCAATCCCGGGTCTTGCCGCATACTGGTTTTCATACCCAGGTACATTTCCTGCGGTAACTCGAGAATAGGAAAACCCTGACCAATACGAGTAATTGAATTGCGAATCGTATGTGAAGGAGTTGGAGAATTGAGCGCTGCCACTTTGCCAACCTTGGGAGTTGGTCGTGTTGTCACCTAAATCGCCGTTGTAATACCGATTCGCTGAGCCTTGGCTGTACAATGTTTTCCCTTCGAATCCAATGATCTCTGCTTGGAGTCTCGGAGATGCGATTGAAAGAAGGGTTGCAAGAACGGAGAACGCTAGTTGCCATTGATGCATAGGAAGGGGAGAAGGAGAGTTCGAGTGCATGAACGCAGACTTTCTACGTGCGAGTTGTAACCCGAGTCAGTGGCAATATCGGTCCGAGGTAGACACGATTTCCTATCGAGTCCACCGTCGGATGTATTGACTTCGACTTTGGCTAATCCAACATTCGGAAGTCCACAGTGATGCTTCCGAACCATCCACCGCAGGTGCCTCAATCTCGGGAGGCCATGGACTGCGATTTCGCAAGGTAGGTCTTCTGACTCATCGTCATCCATTGCCTCGATGCCTTCTCGGAATCCCGACCCGTCACTCGATTTTGCGGGTCGAAGTCCAATGGCAAACTTCGTTTGGAAAGTTAATTCTAGAAGGAGGCAATGTCGGTGTTACTCTGGGATTCCTGGAGTTTCACAGACGATTTACAGCGGCCGGACCGTCCCGGATTTGCACCGGAGTTCCCTGTTGTCTAACGAGCTTCAATGCTCGAGAGTCACCTTACGCCGGCAACCAAAATACACCAAACCTTGTGGGTGTCAATCGGCTAAAGGTTGCGTCTTTGGTTCCCAAATTCGCTTTTGCTGGGCTTCGAGAAAGCCCTGATTTGTTGGTCGGATTTTCCAGGAATCCAGCTTTTTGATCGTGGTTGGAGTCCCGACAGAGAAAGCCCGAATCGATTTTCCTTGGGAATATGCGGGATACCAGCCGACCATGGCTTGGCGACCGCTTACAAAGACTTCAACCATCGATCGGTCTAGATAGATCGTTAACTGGATGTCTTCGTCCTCTGGAAGCTCCGCAACCGAAAAAGGAGCTTCGGCAGTTCCGACTCGCAACGTCTGCGTTTCAGGACGAAATAAGATCGGGAGTCCTTGATTTGCCGCGCCGTCGGCAGCATCGGACGCATAGACACTGACCCCAAAGAGTTTTCCCAACAACTCCTTTTTAGAGAGTGTTAGCTGAATTTCCATTGCGTCGGAGTCTATGTCGATCAGTTTTTTACCGGTTGGATTCGAGTTCGCTAAGAGCGAACGAATTGTCGGTTCGACTTTGATATCTTCTTGCGATTTAGGCTCATCCCTGAGCGACTGCAACTCTCGCGCAGGATGAATTCTCAGCTGTTCTTTGGCATCGAGAGTAAGCTCGCGAGGAAGTGTTTGTATGGTTAAATTGCTCATGTGTCCGTCATTGCGATCAATGGTTGCGCACCAAGCCCACATGATTCTGCGACCATCCGAAGTTAGTACGCTCTCAGGTGCAAAAACATCTGCACGCCAAGACTCACGGCTGAAGAGGCTTTGATTTTCTCGCCGCCAATTCATGCGTCCATGTTGCTCTGGGATGAATTGCTCTTTTTCCTTGTCCCAATTTCCGATGTAGTAACGGCATCCAAGGTCGTGGCTGATGCACAACAGCACCCATTTCTCTCCAAGCTTAAAAAAATTCGCGCAGGAGATGTCTTCTCCTTTCGCGACGTCGGGTAGATCATGGCTGAGAAATGGGCCGACATGGGACCATGTTTTTAGATTCTTTGATTTAAGAAGAGGTGGATTTTCACCTCCCGATATTGCGTAGTACGTTCCATCAATCACAAAACAGTCGGGATCCCAATGTTGTATCTCCATGGGACTGCCATCAGGTTTTCGTACATCGACAGGATATGGTTTTTCCCATTCGCTAAGTTGTCGATTTTTGGCAATCGCTATTTGATTGCGTCCAGACGACTCGCCGTGATAAATCACTGCTGGTTGGCCTTCGAGTGTCGTGAATCCAGTACCACTAAACATGCCGTGGCCTGTGAATGCAGGCTGTAGCTTGGTCGGTTGCCAAGTCCAATGAAGCAAATCTGTGCTGGTGACATGGACAAATGAAAAGGAACGACGGTCCTTCCAAGGGTGCTGCAAGATGTAGTGCAGGTGGTAAGTTCCGTCGATGCAGAAAGCTGCATTCGGATCCCCTGGAAGACTTTCTCCTCCAGGGTGCATCAAATGGAACTGAAGCGTCGATGCAGCAGGTGGCGTATTGGCCCCTTCTGGGGCTTGGGCAAACCCCCTGCCCTGCCCTACCCCGACCGCAAAGGTTGCGGTAGCAAGGAGAAATGAAAGGTTCACTCGACGAGTGATCGGATGGCTTTGAGAAATGTAGTTTTGCATTCGATGAAGTATCGTTCGACTTGAGTCTGCTTGCAACTACACTGCCAAAAGCTAAAGCTGGCTGTTAAACAAAAACCACCCGGTGCTCGCGCATTCCGGCTCAAGGGCTACCCGGTGCTCGCGCATTCCGGCTCAAGGGCTA
>CAZACJ010000096.1:11009-15835 GCA_964483385.1 uncultured Pirellula sp.
CGGCTCAAGGGCTACCCGGTGCTCGCGCATTCCGGCTCAAGGGCTACCCGGTGCTGGGTTGGTGCTAGGGGATAAAAAAGAAAGGGACGGCCAAGTATGGCCGTCCCTTGTGAGTTGGATATTGTCATCGAGGATGACAATACATTGCTAGTTCAAAGCTCTAGCGCTTCGAGACCGTCTTGGACTTGGTTGCCGATTTGGCTCCCTTTGTTTCCTTGACGACCTTCGCCTTTGGCGCCTGTGCTGGATGACGCAAAGCGGCTTGTGCTGCCGCGAGGCGAGCGATTGGAACTCGGAACGGGCTGCAGCTGACGTAGTTCAAGCCGATCATGTGGCAGAACTCGACGGAGTTTGGATCTCCACCGTGTTCACCGCAGATACCGATCTTGAGATCGTTTCGTGTCGAACGGCCCTTTTCAACGCCGATCTTCATCAGCTGACCTACACCGCCGCGATCAATGCTCGCGAATGGGTTGGCCTTGATGATTTCCAATGCTTGGTAGCCTGGCAAGAACGAACCGGAATCGTCACGGCTCATGCCCAAGGCGGTTTGGGTCAAGTCATTCGTACCGAAGGAGAAGAACTCAGCGGTTTCAGCGATTTCGTCTGCTGTCACAGCACCGCGAGGTACTTCGATCATCGTGCCGACGCTGTACTGGAACTTCTTGCCGCTGGCCTTCATAACTTCAGCAGCAACTCGGTGAACGATTTCAACTTGGAGATCAAGTTCTCGTTTGAAACCTACAAGTGGAACCATCACTTCTGGCTTGACCTTGGTGCCTTCCTTCAACACGGTAACTGCCGCTTGGAAAATCGCACGAGCTTGCATCTCGGTGATTTCTGGGCGAAGGATACCGAGGCGGCAACCGCGGAAGCCGAGCATTGGGTTGAACTCGTGGAGTTCGTGAACCATCTTTGCAACTTCGGCAACGGTCGTACCGAGTTGCTTGGCGACTTCTTCTTGGCCCTTCTTGTTGTCGGATTGTGGCAAGAATTCGTGCAATGGTGGGTCGAGCAAGCGGATGCAAGCTGGGAGACCATCAAGTGCGCGGAAGATGCCTTCAAAGTCCTTTTGTTGGTATGGCAATAGGGTTGCCAATGCACTCTTGCGAGCTTCGTCGCTCTTGGCCAAGATCATTTGGCGTACAGCGATGATACGATCGCCTTCGAAGAACATGTGTTCTGTACGGCACAATCCGATACCTTCAGCACCGAAGGCAACCGCATTGAGAACTTGGTCTGGTTGGTCTGCGTTGGTACGCAGTCCGAGCGAACGGTACTTGTCAGCGAGCTTCATGATGAAGTCGTAGTATTGGAAGACCTTCGAATCCTTTGGCTTGAGGGTCTTGCCGACGAGAACTTGCTTCAGTTCGCTGTCTGCGGTGTCGATCTTACCGTGGAAGACTTCGCCGGTCGTTCCGTTGATGCTGATGGAGTCACCTTCCTTGAGGGTTACCCCTTTGCACTTGAGAACGCCCTTGTGGTAATCGATTTCGATGTCCCCTGCACCGGCGACGCAAACCTTACCCATTTGGCGGGCAACGAGAGCGGCGTGGCTGGAAACACCACCGCGGGCGGTTAGGATCCCATCTGCAGCGATCATACCTCGAAGGTCTTCTGGGCTCGTTTCGATCCGAGCCAGAACAACATTGTGTCCCTTCGCTGCCAATTCTTCCGCTTTGCCAGCGGTGAAGACGACAGAACCGGAAGCAGCACCAGGACCAGCAGGAAGGCCAACGGCCATCAAGCGTCCGTCTTTCTTCGCCTTGTCGTAAGCCTTGATATCGAAGATTGGTTGCAGAAGTTGGTTGAGAGCTTCTGGATCACCAGACTTGATCGCGTGTTCTGGGGTCATCAGCTTTTCTTTGACCATGTCGTGAGCGATCTTTACATAAGCCAACGCAGTTCGCTTGCCGTGACGTGTTTGAAGCATGTAGAGCTTCTTGTTTTCGATGGTGAATTCGAAGTCTTGTACGTCACCAAAGTTCTTTTCGAGAGTCTTACGAACTTCTACAAGTTCCTTGTACGCTGGCCCGAGGATTTTGTCCTTGGCCATTTCGGAGATCTTCAATGGGGTTCGCACGCCAGCAACGACGTCTTCACCTTGTGCGTTGACCAAGTACTCGCCGTAGAAGACGTTTTCGCCGTTGGCTGGGTCGCGGGTGAAGGCAACACCGGTTGCGCAATCTTCGCCCATGTTACCGAAGACCATGCTCTGTACGTTGACTGCAGTGCCCCATTCGTCGGGAATGCGGTACTTTTGACGGTAGAGGATCGCTCGTTCGTTCATCCAAGATCCAAACACAGCTTGCACAGCACCTTCGAGTTGCTTCATCGGCTCGTTGGGGAATGCTTTGCCAGTTCGCTCTTTGATGAGCTTCTTGTATCGCTTGACGAGCTCTTGCAAGTGAGCAGCGGTCAGATCGGTATCTTCTTTGACGCCAACTTCGTGCTTCAATCCGTCCATAACCTCTTCGAACGGTTCGTGATCGTTTTCGTTTTTCTTTTGAACACCCATAACGACATCACCGTACATCTGGATGAATCGGCGATAGGAGTCCCAAGCGAAGCGAGGGTTGTTTGTCAAAGCAGCGAGCCCTTCTGTCGCTGCATCGTTGAGTCCGAGATTGAGGATCGTGTCCATCATCCCAGGCATCGAGTCGCGAGCACCGGAACGAACCGATACGAGCAATGGGTTCTTGGTGTCGCCGAACTTCTTGCCAGATTCCTTCTCAAGCCACTTTACGGCTTTTTCGAGTTCGGTTGGAAGTTCTGCTGGATATTTGCGTCCGTTCTTGTAATAGTTCACACAGACTTCTGTGGTGATGGTGAAGCCGGATGGGACGGGTAGACCAATTTTGGTCATTTGGGCCAAGTTTGCCCCTTTGCCCCCCAACAGAGCTTTCATGTCTCCGCTGCCATCGGTTTTGGATTTGCCAAAGAAGTAAACGAGTTTGTTTGCCATAGCCGAACGCAACGCTCCCAGAAAATGTGCAAAAATCAAAGGGCCTAACGGTGTCTTGTCACCGCACAAGTCTCCCATATACCAAGGTCGCAAGTTTAAGCCTACCCTGAAAAATCGTCAATTACCTCAAGGATTCTCCAACCGTGCGAACTCATGCTGAAATCGACGATCTGCAAGCCAACAGGGGGGAGGAAGTTTCACAAAGTCTTCGCATGATTCGACCGGATCGCCGCAAGCAATCGAATTTTGCTCTCCAGGCGATTTTTGGCCTCTGCATAAGCCTTTGGCTTTCCGTCGGGTTTGGCCAGCAACTCCCTAGCGAGTCACTTCCGGCACCGGCATCGAAAACGGGTGAATCGCGGCAAAATTCCCGGGCCGGCGAACGGGCTGAAACACTCATCCTTGAAGCCATTGCTCGAGATCTAAAATCTCATCGGCTTATCGATGCGATCGTTGAACCGATCAAGATCGCACCATCGGTTCCTTCGAATTCCATAGAGAAATTGGAGGAATTCGCAACGAATCCGATAGCCTTTGCTCGGTTGCGGTTCGAGCCAGGTCTTCCCGCTGATGTCGTTGTAAGTGGGCCGGCACTCGCTACCTTTACCGGTGGACAAACCGCGGAATGGCGGATTGGATTGGAAGGAAAATCTAGCCGTTTGCGAGTACTCTTGACCGGTAAACCTGGGGCGCATTGGCAGTTCTCTACACGTGTTCTGCTCGACTCCCCGGATACAGGTTCAGGCGTTACACGGTCTGGCTCGGGTGTTATAGGAGGGTTGGAGATTCAACCGAAGAGTGTGATCGAGGTACTCAAGCGATTACAAAGCTATGATCGATGGCTGCTGGAGTCTTCTGAAGAGTGGAAGTCACTCAGTGCGGCGCAACGCGGACGCGACGCAATAGACTCGCTATCTAAATCAAGGCTTCTGGGAATTCGGCAAAGGGAATCGGAGCGATCTTTAAGACGATGGCTTGAAATCGAAGCACTTTCTAAGCCACTCTTTGAGCGTGGATATCTTGATCTGGTCGTACACGCTGAGGGGCCACCGAAGAACGACGAAGCGCCGGCTACTAGCGAGACTGCAGATAAGGCAGAACCAGTAAAAGATCAGAGGTAGTTCTTCGCTCGAATGAGTAACGTTTTGCTTGCGTGACTTTTAGCTTGAAATTTGGTATCTTACATCGGCATTATTGAGGATTTCGCTGTGAAAAACGAGGACGATTGATGAGTACAGGAGAAGGGGTTAGTCATTCGTTGGGGACCGTGCGGGGGAGGGACTATCCTACGCTTCGGCAATTCACGGTGTTCCTTGAGAATCGTGTTGGTCAGCTTCGAGATGTCGTCAGAAGAATTGAAATCTCGGGGAACCGTATCCTGGCCTTCTCTATCAGCGATTCTGCGGAATGCGCTTTCGTGCGTTTTCTTTTCGCTTATCCGGAACGAGGCCGCGAGACATTAGAGCGAGCCGATCTAGCCTTCATCGAAAGCGACTGCATCGGTGTCGAATTACCTCAATGCGGGGAACCGATTGAGCAAGTTTGTTTAGCGCTGCTTCAGTCGGAATTGAATATCGTCCAAGCCTATCCATTGCTAGCTCGCGGTATAGAGGGTCCGGCGATAGCGATCATGGTCGATAACACTGAAGTTGCACTTGAGACCCTTTCTCGCAAAGGATTTCGATTGTTGCACGAAGGTGATTTGCGAGAGAACGAGCCATTAGACTAATGGTCAATACCGTCAGATTGGTAATCCGAGGGGTTTCAGGAGTGCTTTCTGAGCCGGAAAGCGCGAGCTCCGGGTGGTCTTTGAGCCGGAAAGCGCGAGCACCGGGTGGTCTTTGAGCCGGAAAGCGCGAGC
>CAZACJ010000097.1:0-12658 GCA_964483385.1 uncultured Pirellula sp.
GTGCTTGCGCATTCCGGCTCAAAGGACTACCCGGTGCTTGCGCATTCCGGCTCAAGAGGTACTTCTGGAAGCAATCGATGTATCGAGTTGCGGTATAGCGCTAGAGGATTTGCGTAAAAAGAAAACACGAAAGATTGTGTCTGTCGTGAGGGGCTCGAAGTGTGACGAGCGGGTGGAGCGGAGGACAAGGGATTCGAACCCTCAACCGGTTTCCCGGCGCCTGATTTCGAATCAGGTTCCTAACCATTCGGCTATCCTCCGAATTGTCAGTGCCGCAGTCGCTGGTATTCGGTGATGATTTCACTTGAACCTGGGCTGACAGTGGCCAAATCGTCCCGAAATTCTATCTTATGAAGGCTGGAATAATCAAGCCATAAATGGGCCGTCTAGCGTCTAATTTCCACGCAGTCTGCTAACCGCTGCTTAGGGCCTCTGCAGTAGGCCGCTGAAGTGACTGCTTTTCCGGAATGGGGGACGGGCGTGGCGGCTTGTGCGGGATAATCAGGAAGAGGACGGACATTCTTTGGGGCCGTCGATTTTCGTGTATGGTGTAAACACGTATGATGGGGGGATGAAACCGAAAATGTTCCAGCCCCATTCGACTCGCCGCGATTTTTTGCAATCCTTCGGGAAATTGCAATTGTTTAGCGTTCTGGCGAGTCAAGTTCCTGGGGTTTTGGGTTGTACCGCAACGGTTTCTAAGGACCAAGAGGTTGGACGTTTCGTACCGGACTTGATGATCGGAAAACGAGGGTTGGCTGAAGGGCGATTTCAGAAACCTCGGGTACTTGCGATTAGCCCTCAGGACGAGATTTATTGCATTGATAAAACTTCGCGAGTTCAGGTTTTCGATTCGTCCGGAGTGTATTTGCGGGGATGGAAGACACCGCAGGGGGCGAATGGCAAGCCCACTGGGGCGACCTTCGATTCGGTTGCAAATGAATTGATGGTGGCCGATACCCATTACTTCCAATTCTTGTTCTATACATCCGATGGACAATTGCTCGAAGAGCGGACTATAGGGGGAGTCAACGGGCATGAACCGGGGCAGTTCGGATGGGTGACCGACATAGTGAAGGCTTCGGACGGGACCACTTATTTATCAGAGTACGGTGAGTTTGATTGTTTGTATAAGTATTCCGCGGATGGGAAATACTTGTCGCGGTTCGGCGAGCACGGGGATGGTCCGTTGCAGTTTAGTCGACCGCAAACCTTGGCCGTGGATGAGGAGGGTTTGTTGTGGATCGCGGACGCTTGCAATCATCGTATCCAGGTAGTGGATTGGCGAGGTGAGGAGCCGAAGCTCGTTCGCATTCTTGGGAAGCAGGGGAGTGGTCGAGGAGAATTGCAATTTCCTTACGGCATGTGTTTGATCTCTGACCATCGGGTATTGGTGAGTGAATTCGGGAACCATCGCGTCCAATGTTGGGATCGAGAAGGGAGGGTGCTCAAGTCATGGGGAAGGCCAGGGGGGGAACCAGGCGAGTTGAATCAACCTTGGGCTGTCGCAACTGATTCACGTGAAAGAGTCTATGTGGTTGATTCGGGGAATAACCGGATCCAGAGGTTCAGGCTATAATTCACAGATGTTTAAAACCATATACCTAGGAAAATTGTACGGGACCAAGATCTACATTCATTGGTCATTTTGGATTCTCGCGATTCTTGTTTTTCTGATGCATTTGCCATCGGGGCTCGAGCGAGCGATGTCGATGCTAGGTTTTGTTTTTGCCGTTTTTGGGTGTGTGTTTCTGCACGAGTTAGGCCATGCATTGGCTGCTCGTAGTTTTGGTCGCAGCACGTTGGACATTACGTTGTTGCCGATTGGTGGAGTTGCACGAATACAGGGAGGTGATTTGGATCCTTGGCCTGATGGCTGGATTGCTGCGGCAGGGCCTGCTGTTAATTTTGTTATTGCGTTTTTGATTTGGGTGAGTGCATCATTGGTTTTCGCGTTCCGTTTGGGGCTGGGCTGGGACGACGATTCGATGTTCGATTTTAAGATGTTGCCTGAATGGACTTGGGCAAAGCAACTGTTGTTCGCAAACTTGGTATTGGCGGTCTTTAACTTGATTCCTGCCTTTCCACTCGATGGTGGAAGGATCTTTCGTAGCCTGCTGTGCGCGGTGGTAGATCGGAGTCGCGCGATTGATATCTCTTCGCGAGTTGGACAATGGATTGCAGCGATTTGGATTTTGTACTCGCTGATTCGATTGGATTTTCTCGGCGTTGTATTTGGGATCGTTATCTATGGGATCAATGCTGCCCAGCGGTTGCAATCGCAATGGATTGTGGTAACACGCGGTGGCGGGATGGGAGGTGGTGATTCCACACCTTACGCCCCTGGCCCATGGGGGGCTGCGAATCAGGGAGATACGATCGATGCCGTAGAGGTTAAGCACATTGACCCGCGAGATTCTCGATCTCGAATGGACGGAGATTCGAATGACAATTCTCCAAGCAATCCGTATTTACGTTAGCTCTTGTTTACCCCGATTTTGCTTCAATAGCGAGACTTGAGAATCGATGTGTAGTGATTCATCGTGTGACGAAGGGCAAACAGATGGATATACGTTGGTGATTCCAACGATGGGGTCACAGATTTCGATACGTTGGATTCCGAACGCAGAATTGCTAAAGGAAGGGAATTCGGAGAAGGTCGAAGCGGTTGGAAAGAAGTTGCGGGAGGTCAACGATCAGTGGGTGGAGATCTTAAGCGATTATCAGCAGGATAGCGAAGTGAACCGCTTCTGTGGAGAAGCGGATGATTTGCGTTGGCATACACCTGGGGAGAGATTGTGGCAGGTTATCGAGTTATGCGATCGTTGGAATCGATGGAGCGAAGGTGCCTTTGATGCAGGACTTGGGGCATTGGCACGATTGCGAAGAGGGCGGCGCGAGTATTCTGTCGAAGTTTGGGAACAGGCTCGCATGGCCAGTGGCTGGGAGCGTTTGGAGTTGGATTACACGAGTCACCGAGTCCGGTTCAGGATCAAAGGGGTCCGGTTGGATTTTGGGGCGATTGGAAAGGGTTTTGTAGTCGATCGACTAGCGGAGTGTTTGGAGGGGGTGGGAATTCGACGTTATGTTGTGAACGCTTCTGGAAACATGAAACTGGGAGAATGTCCGAGATCGGAATCGACAGAGGGTTGGCTAGTGACGATCGGATGTGTTGAGTCTCCGGATCGGTCATTGGCACTTTTGCAATTACAATGTTGCGGTATCGCCACAAGTGGTGACTTATTTCAGAAGTTTCGAGATGGACCGCGACGAGGGCAAGGAGACGCGACGAGTGCTTCTGGCGGGAGAAACATCGAAGGCGAGTCAAAGACCAGTCATATCGTGGACCCGGGGCGCAAGCAGGGTTTGCAGCACGCGCAGATGGCAAGTGTGGTAACGACGGATGCAACTCATGCAGATGCATTTGCAACGGCTTTATGCGTACACATGGAACGTGGTACAGCAAGGCGTTGGTTGACGGGAATGGAGTCAAAGCCAGACTCGATCCCGTTTTGGGCTTGGATGCAATCGCAGGAGATGGAGCATGTGGTTCCTCGAGTTGTCCAATGGCGTTTTCCAGAAACCCAGGGTAATAGCCAGCGACTGCATTCAAACTTAGGGGTGGAGTAATTGAGATGCCGATATCGACATGGGTTGGCGCCTTGTACGTGGCGGTTGGCGGGGCGTTGGGATGTGTATTGCGTTACAGCGTTGGTAGACTAGTTTCGTATTGGATTCCCAACGTATCGTCGATGGTAGCGACGGGTGCAGTTAATCTTGTTGGTGCATTTCTGCTCGGGCTGGTGGTTTCAAACTACCCGGCGGTGCAACGCGGGCATCCGATGGTATTGTTGTTGGGAGTTGGATTTTGTGGAGGGCTGACAACCTTTTCCACGTTTGCGATGGAACTGGCAGATTTGTTGCATGCCAAACGTTTTGGTTGGGCATTGTGCTACGGCGGTGGAAGTGTCTTATTGGGGATCGTTAGTTTTCTGTTAGGAGTAGCGATGCGAATGCAATTGGCCCCACAAGAATGACATTATGACAAGCAGAGGCTAGATGTGTTTAACTTGTTAGGTGCGAGCAAGAGGGATTAAAGGTGGAGTTTTAGGAGAAGGTCTCGCATGCAGGTCACTCGCCAACTATTGAATTTCTTGGAGATCTTTTGAGCCTGGGATATCTTCTGGCCATCGCGACCATATTGGCGTGATGTCTTGGATTTTCTTTTTGTATTCGTTTTCTTGTTCGGAGCGTTTCTGTTTGAGAATTGCTTCGCGAATTTCCGTTTGTGCTTGCGCGAAGCTCATTCGGAAATCGTTCTCTCGTTCGAGGACTTCTACGACGTGAAAGCCGTCAGAGTCTTCGATGATTTGGCTTAGAGCTTTGGGGTTAATCGTGAAGACTGTTTCTTCGATAGGTTTGCTCTTGAGTGATCCGCGGCGCGTCCAATCGAAGACACCTCCCTCACTGGCGAAGTATCCGGTTGATAGTTTTTTTGCGACGGCTTCGAAGGGAGCGCCGCCGAAGTACACTTGGTTCCACATGTCGACGATCGCGCGATAGGCTTCTTCGCGATTTGGATGTTGTTTGAACATGGCGGACATGATGCGAAAGCGCACGCGAGCTGGTCGATTCCAGTCCTCAGGATGGCTATTGTAATATTCTTGCATCTCATCGAGATAAACACTGGGTTTTTCTTGGACACCCTCTCGAAGTGCTTGATCAGCCCAAACTTGCTCAGCAAAGGAATGGAGCAAAGCGGTCAGGGATGTGCCTTGCTCTTCTAGGAGTTGAATAAACTCTGCTTCGGTTTCACATTTTGCTTTTTTGATTTGCTCTGGAAGGACTTTGGTGCGAAAGATCTCGGCGGTTTTCGACATCATTTTCGCTCGCATTTCCTCTCGTTCCTTTTTGGGCTTGCCACCAGCTTGGGCATTGAGGAAGTGTTGAGCGAGGCATTTTTGTTGGATCGACATTCGAAGCGCTTTGCGTAAATGCATTTCGAATTCGCGACTTTGGACGATTTCCGCAGTGATTCGCGCGGGGGGAAACAGATCGCCGATAAGTATGCGTTCTTCGCCGACGACTGCAATCACCCGACTCGCTTCGAAGAGTTCACCAGGAGAGGTGGCAGGGGATTGTATGGACCGTTGTGGATCAAGCCCATCAATATCTGCATCGGTATTGGCAGAGAGATTGTTTGGGGATCCAAAAGCGGCAGCAGTACGAACTTCAGAGACGCCTGCAGCGGGGGGGCTTGGCGGCTGTTCGGCAATGTAGACAGGTTGATTGAATGTTTTTGGATTACCTTGTGCGGGGAGCACAGGGCTTTGCGCGGTGAGCAGGTGATTATGGGAGAGGAAATGGGAGAGGATCAAGCCGAGGGCAAGGATCAAAGGGCACCCATTCCAAGTTCGTTGCATCTGCACGGAAGTCCTCAATTGATTTGCAGTTTGATTCCTACACCTATTGGGACTTTACGAAACTGGGAGCTAGTAACGCAAGACTTCTTTTAGGACAGCTAGCAAATCCAATTTGGCGAGATGTTCTTTATCGCTCAGAGGGGGCTTTGGTGGTTTTGGCGGTGTATTGGGGCGGTGTGTCGATTGGCGCGGGGAGGGCAGGGCAGGGGAGTAAGGTCTGGAAAGTTCGGGTTCCCATAGGGGCCAATATGCCATCTGTTCTCGTTCGACGACTCGTAATTTGTTCTGGAGTTTTTGTGATAACTGGGAGATACGGCGAGAGTCTGAGAAGTGAAATCGCAGGAATCGTTCGTGGGTATCGACGGCACGAATGGACCAGAGAGTGGCATCCATTCTCAGTTCGGCGAGTTTCAGTAGTCTCTCGACGGGTTGCGGCAGGTCTCCGAATCGATCTTGGAGTTCCAGGCGGATTGTATCGATCGACTGAACGTCTTGAAGCCTGGAAATACGGCGATAGACATCAATTTTTTGCCGCATATCCGGGATGTATTCAGAGGGGAGGAAGGCTTCGATAGGTAGTTGGATATCGACATCCAAGCTAATTTTGGGTGGTTGTTTGGTGATTTGTCGGACTGCATTATCGAGCATTTGACAATACAGTTCGTATCCCACTGCGGCGATGTGTCCACTTTGTTGGGTGCCTAGGAGATTTCCTGCGCCACGGATTTCAAGATCGCGCATGGCGATGCCGAACCCGGCTCCAAGTTGGGAGAATTCTTCGATTGCGTGAAGTCTCCTCGCAGCATCGGGATTTAGATGTTTATTGGAATCGACGAGCAAGTAGCAGTGTGCTTGGTGGACATAGCGACCTACACGGCCTCGCAATTGGTGTAATTCGGAGAGACCGTACCGATCGGCTTCGTCGATGAAGATGGTGTTTGCGTTGGATATATCGAGACCGCTTTCGATGATGGTGGTTGCCAAGAGGATATCGACGCGGTGTTCAATGAAGTCGAGCATGACTTGCTCGAGTTCATGTTCTGCCATTTGTCCGTGGCCGATGGCAACGCGTGCTTCGGGAACGATACGTTGTAGTTTTGTTGCGACATTGAGCATGTCGCTGATACGATTGTGAACGAAGTAGATTTGCCCGTCTCGATTGAGTTCGCGCAGGACCGCGTTTCGGATGAGCGCATCGTTCCATCGAACGACACGAGTTTCGACGGCCATTCTTTCTTCAGGTGGTGTGACCAGGTTAGAGATATCCCGGATACCGACGAGAGACATGTGCAACGTACGTGGTATTGGGGTAGCGGAGAGAGTCAGTACATCGACTTGGCTAGAGGATTTTTTGATTCGTTCTTTGAGTTCAACGCCAAACTTCTGTTCCTCGTCGATGATGAGTAGGCCGAGGTTGAAGAACTTGACATCGCTTGAAGCCAAGCGGTGAGTGCCGACGACGATATCAACTTGGCCTTTGGCTATTTTCGCAATGGTTTTGGATTGTGTGGCTGCGGAATCGAAGCGGCTTAATTTTGCGATTTCGAAGGGGAATTCCGCCATGCGTTGTTTAAAGGTTTTTGCATGTTGTTCGGCGAGTACGGTTGTTGGAACGAGCACAGCGACCTGATAGCCACTTTCCACGGCTTTGAATGCTGCTCGCATGGCAACTTCGGTTTTCCCGAAACCGACATCACCGCAGATCAATCGTTCCATGGGTCGATTGGAGACCATGTCTTTTTTGGTGGCTTCGATTGCGGTGAGTTGATCTTGAGTTTCTTCGTAGGGGAACGAAGCTTCGAATTGATGTTGCCAGATGGAATCTGGATGAAATGCGATACCAGTTTGGCTTCTGCGTTGCGCTTGGAGATCGAGTAAGTCTGCGGCCATGTCTTCGACAGCGTTTTCTGCGGCTTTCTTTTGTTTAGCCCAGGCTTGTCCACCGATTCTTGCTAGTTTTGGTCTAGTTTTGGTTCCTCCGACGTAGCGTTGTACGAAGTCGATTTTTGAGGCTGGGACGTAAAGTTTTGCTCCTTCATCGAACTCCAGTACGAGGTGTTCGTACTTCTGTCCTTCTTTCGTGATCATTTCCATACCGAGATAGATTCCGATCCCGTGTGAGAGGTGGACGACTAGGTCACCTTCTTTGAGATCGAGGAAGCTATCGATCGCCTTGGAAGCATGCTTGCGGCCGGAGCGTTTGAGCATGGTTCGTCGGAGGATTTGATTTACGGTTAAGATGAACGCGCCTTGCGGAATTTCGAAACCTGCAGAGAGCAAGCCTTCGACCATGCGAATTCGTCCTGAGCGAAATGCTGCGCAGCTTGCGAGGATTTCCTGCATACGAGCGAGTTCACCGTTATTGATGCAGACAATGACAGCGCGTCGATCTGTACCTAGCGTTTCGTCGATTTCAATCGGGATACGTTCGAGTTCCCCACCGATTCGCTGAACATCGCATATGGGAATACGAAGTAGATCCCAAGGGTACCCTTCAGCTGCAAGCTGCCCGATATCTGCGTATGGGAATTGATGCAGGCGTGCAACAAGTTCGGTCGGATTTCGATAGCGTTCTGGAAAGGGGACACGTGCCAGGAAGAGATTCGCTTGGTACACCCCGGCAGTCGGTTCGCAAAAGAGGACCATCGTCTTATCGGGAAGGTAGTCCAACAGGGTGGCTTCCTCTCGTTTGATCTCGTTCGCAGCGAGGAGGTCAATACGGTCGAGACGTTGGATGGAGCGTTGGGAAACGGCATCGAAGGTTCGAATCGATTCGATTTCGTTGTCAAAAAGTTCGATGCGAAAGGGTTCCGCGGCATCGGGTGGGAAGACATCGAGGATGCCACCTCTTGCGGTGTATTCTCCAGCCATTTTGACGGAAGTGGTTGTGCGGTAGCCAACCGATTCGAGCCATGACTTGAGTTCTTTCAGGTCCAGTGTATCGCCAACTTTGAGGGGTTTGCGGTCATTCCGAAGTTGTTCGGGACTCGGAACGCACTGCATCATTGCTTGGAGCGTCGAGACGATGATGGGGCTATTGGTTTTCTCTTGTGAATTCGATTGGGATTTCTTGTTCAGTAATTCGTCCCGATAACGATCCAGCTGCGAAAGGACTTGCAATCGGTCGATGATTTCTTGTTGCTCGAGGGAGTCTTCCGGTACATCTTCAGCGGCGGGTGGAAAGACCAGGCATTGGTCATCATTGAAGAACTCAATGTCGCGGGCGATTGTTTCGCCGTCATGATGGTGAGGAACAAGGATGAGCAGGGGGGCATCGGACTTTTGTCGAGCGGCGCAAGCGAGTGGGGCGACGGCACCGAGCCACGCACCTTCCCAGTAGAAAGGCTTTCGTTTTTTCCAACGATCGAAAGCGGAGCGAAAATCTGGGAGCGAGGCGATTGCTTGGAGGAACGATGCTGCGGGGGAGACTTCCGCTGGTTTGATGGGCTTTGCTAACGATTCCTCGCGGGTCGCGAGTTTTTTCGAAGTCTGTTTCGAACCGGATACATTTTTTGTGGATTGGGGGGGAGCAGCCGTAGAGGCCTCGGTTTCGGCCGCTTCGTTTTGGCTTGTTTCTTCCGCTTCTTCCGGTGTGTTGGCGGCGTCGCCACGGATAAAATCCGCGAGTGTCCGTTTGGCTTTTGGGGATCGTGGTTTCATCGTTTCGATTAAAATCTGCTTCCAGCCTGATTCGTTCTATCCCATCCTAATTAATGAATTCGAACCGATGGTCATGATGCAGTTTAATCGAGAGACTCGAAGTTTACATGCCACCGAAGGCTGGTCGCGTTGCGTGAGGTGCCACTGTGGGCTTGTTTTCCTGATGTTTTTTTGGTTTGTTGGGCTGGATTCTGTCGTATTGGGGCAAAGCGATCCGCGAGCGGATTTTATTCGTGCAAACTACAGCAAGACGGAGTTGAGGATCCCGATGCGTGACGGCGTGAAGCTGTATACGGTAGTTTATGTGCCCAATGACCCGAGTCCACAGGCGAGTTATCCCATTTTACTGAGTCGTACACCCTACAGTGTAGGGCCGTATGGTGTTGGAGCTTACAAAACAAGGCTTGGGCCCTCGGCTAGTTTTGAGGAGAAAAAGTACATCTTCGTTTTCCAGGATGTACGGGGTCGCTACATGAGCGAGGGAGAGTTTGTCAACATGCGCCCGTCTTTAGGAGTGGGGGAAGCTGTTGGCGATCTTGGAGGGCCGCGTCGAGATTCTGCGATTGATGAAAGTACCGATACCTACGACACAATTGATTTTTTGGTGAAGCACGTACCGGGGAATAACGGTAGGGTAGGGCAGTGGGGGATTTCCTACCCAGGGTTTTACACTTCTGCTGGAGCGATTAATTCTCACCCGGCATTACGAGCGGTTTCTCCGCAGGCCCCCATTGCTGATTGGTTCTTTGATGATTTTCATCGCAATGGGGCATTTGTACTGCCGATGGCCTTCAATTTCTTTTCATCCTTTGGCAAGTCTCGCCCGGGGCCTACTACGGAGTCTGCCGTGGGATTCTCCCATCCGACTCGCGATGGTTACCAGTTCTTTTTGGATTTAGGGCCATTGGAGAATGTCGACAAGAAGTACTTCAAGGAAGAGATCGCTTTTTGGAACGACTTGGAGTCTCACCCTAATTACGACGAGTTTTGGCAAGCACGCAATCTTTTACCTCATTTGAAGAACATTCAAGCCGCCGTGTTGACGGTAGGTGGTTGGTACGACACGGAGGATTTGTACGGCCCCTTAGCGACTTATTCTGCAATTGAAAAACAGAATCCGAACATCAGCAATAGTCTCGTCATGGGGCCTTGGTATCACGGGCAATGGGCAGGTGATGACGGTACAAAGCTGGGCCAATCCGAGTTTGGGTTTGCCACATCGCTCTGGTTTCAGGAACACGTTTTATTACCTTTCTTTGAACATCATTTGCGGGGAGTAGGGGAGGGGTATTTTCAGGAGATGACTGCATTTGAAACGGGTTCTAATCGTTGGCGATTGTTCGATACTTGGCCTCCTCGTGAAGTACGCTCTACACCCTTTTATTTTGCGGAAGGTGGAAAGTTGGGGCGCGAGGCAGCGGGGGGGAAGGAAGCTAATCCGGAATCGGGCCGGGATACATTTCCTAGCGATCCTCGCAAGCCGGTTCCTTATACGATGGAAATCACGAATAATTGGGCTCGGGATTATGTTACCGAGGATCAGAGATTTGCATCATGGAGGCCCGACGTATTGGTTTATCGGAGCGAGGTTTTGGAAGAGCCAATTACGATTGCGGGCGCGATACCCGTTGAGTTGTGGGTTGCAACGAACGAGTCTGACGCAGACTGGGTTGTAAAGATCATCGATGAGCATCCTGGCATTCAAGGTGCGGCGAATCGCAAGGCAGATCCGAAAGAGTCGCTCAACTCAGGTAAACACGAGTTAATCCGTGCAGGAGTTTTGCGAGGGAGATTCCGCGAAGGGTTTTCGGATCCGATCCCAATGCAACCGAATGAACCGACCAAGGTGTCGTTTGAGCTCAATGACGTATGTCATACCTTTGGGCGAGGGCACCGAATCATGATTCACGTTCAGAGTTCTTGGTTTCCGTTTATCGATCGCAATCCACAACGATTCGTTCCGAACATTTTCCTTGCGAAGGAAGAAGATTTTCGGCCTGCTATACACACCGTCTTCCTCGGGGGATCGAAAGCCAGTCATGTTCGTCTACCGATAATGCCCGCTGGATACTGATATGCAACGAAGCGATGGGGCTAATTGGAGATTCGCCAGCGACGCATGAATTGACCTGCACGGACAAATGCCCATCGTCCCTTTGGGACTTGTTCATGCAGTCCCTCGAATTTGGGGAAATGTAGATTCAAGCGGCAAGCGATTTGGCGGCAGCAAGCGTATTCCCATCGAAGTGCATCTTGGCAAGCGGGAGATAGTTTTCGCGCGTTGCGCAACAGCCAATCGGAAAAATAGAGGCCATCGAGCAGGATGGCTTGCGGGCCATTGAAGTGATGGTTGTTCGCAAACACTCGGAATTGACTTGCAAAAGCACTCCCTAGAATTTCGCTTGAGAGTGGGAGTAGGCTTTTGGTTTGGGAGATTCGTTTTCTTATGAGTGTTTCGGCGGCGCGACGGAACTCATCTGTATCAATCAACTCCTTCAGTGCATCGTTATCGCTTGCACCATCGCAAATCTCGTTTCCCGATCGGATGGAGTTATCGAGTATCGAACTTTGCGACCTTCGTTGCGATAAAGCGGTCTGGGGATCAGACGGCTGGGTGAGTGCTTGTGCGATTCTTGCTTGCTGTTTTGCAAATTCTTCAAGCTGAGAATTGTTGGAGATTTGGGAACGGGTTGGATGTTTGGACATTATCAGCGGGGAGTGATGTAAGAATCATTTGAAGACGCTGACGGATGCTCGGATAGTATTGAGCGAGCGGTTTGCAATTCAGGGATAAGGTCACCAAGTGGAGGGATGAGTTCATCGCGTTCGAGGATACATCCTTTTACATTTGCGACTTTTGATACTTCTTTCATCAGCTCCCAAATTTCTGTATTGGTGTTGTGAGCATGGCTATCGATCCACGTTCCATTTTCGATGTACCCGCCGACGAAATGGAGTTGGACGATGTTTTCGGTGGGGAGTCGACGAAGTTGTAGGACTGGATCAAAGTTTTGGTTAGCGGCGTTGATGAAGAGGTTCGTGACATCGAGCAGAAGTCCGATCTCGTTTTGTTCGCACAGTTTTCCAAGGAAGTCTGCTCCGTCGTACGTTTCTTCGGGATAACGAAACATCTCGGTGATGTTTTCGAGTATCAGGGGTGTTTGCAAACGGTCTTGGAGTTTGGAGATGTTGTTATGGAGGACTCGTAGGGATGTGTCGGTTTTGGGGAGTGGGGCGAGATGACCTATGTCGATGCCACCTGCCCGGGTGAACGCGATATGTTCGCTGCACCACGGGGGAGCCAAGCGCTGCACCAAATTGGCGTAGTCTTTGACGTAGCGATCGTCGAGACCGTCTGCGCTTCCGAGGGACATCGCTAGCCCGTGAGGGATTAATGGAAAGTTACGCTGAAGCAGATCGAGCTCAGCGGACTTTGCTGGCAGGGCATTCATGTAATGATCTGCAGTGATTTCCAGGAAATCGATCTGGTGTCGGAACGCGAAGAGTTCAGCGAGCATAGGTTCGCGGAATCCGAGTCCGACACCGAGATTGGGCAATCGATCAAAGTTCATGTG
>CAZACJ010000097.1:12758-14714 GCA_964483385.1 uncultured Pirellula sp.
CCAGAGCCGCATCCGCCGGACGCCACGCCGCATCCTCCTGTAGTTGCGACTGATTTCTGGTAGGACTTGTAGATGGGATCTAGCGAGCTTCCAGGTAGCGATGCGACGCCGTAGACACCCATAGCTAGGAGAGGAAGTGAAACATCGGCCGCGAGGAGGCTTGGGTTGGATGGGGGTTGCGTCTGGGCTCGCTTGAGCAAGCGGACTGCGCTGCAGGCGGCCTGTACGTCGTTAAGAAATGCGCGACCACGATCTGAGAGACGTTTGCGTTGGAGCACAATGAGGATGGCGATTGGGGTAGCTATCATGTAGAGGACCAGAAAGAAAACGTTGTGATGTCTGTTAGCCAGTGCGGCCGCAAGTTTGTACAACGCAGTTGCTTCAAGTCCTAGGAACAACATCCAAGCCATGGTTCGTATGGAGTTCCACTGATCGTAGTTATTGAGGAGAGATTCTTTTTGGATCCACTCTCGAAATGATTCGGTGGCATCTTTGCTTATGGTGATGTTGGTGGTAGAGAAGATGCTTTCGGCTTTTTGAGGAATGCGGAAATGATTGATCAGTTGTTGTTGGAGTGGAGTAAAGTTTTTGATGGATTCTTCGTCGACTTTCGATTCCCAAGTGACTGGTTTCGTCGGAAACAATTTCGCAAGTGGTTTTGAGGGTAGGGTTTGGGTGATCACGCCTTGATCGACCAGTTCGACTATCGCGGTGCGAAGGACTTCGTTTTCGCCACCGCGTAGGAATGCAATCTGATAGGGATCGATTTTTTCCGGGAGTTTTAGGGGTGGGAGTGAATCGGACTGAGTGTTGAGGGACTTGATGCGTCGCCGAAGTGCGTACATGGCGGCGACAAAGAGAATGGAGTAGAAGAGTAAGAATGCGGGCCCCGGCATAGTGGCGATTGGGTCGGCGAACCAAGCTGCGATGACCATGTGGCAATGTCCTTGAGTAGAAGGAACTAACAATGTGAATGTTACCGTGCTGTCTTTTGCTTTGATTTTTCTATTGTACTGGGCGGGAGTGTTGGATGCACGGGGCGCTGTTCTGTAAAAACTTTTCATCATCCGCAGTTTACCGTCGTTGTTTTTGCGTCAACGGAAGTGGAGTGATTCGGTCGCTTGGAGTGGTCATGTTTCGTGTGATTTCCCTGTGAAACAATTGGGTTTTCGTTCCACGCAATTAGTTTCGGAATTAACTTCTCACTCGGTTTTGTATTTGTATATGAAGATTTCACAAATCACGGGAATGAGTAAGGTTTTTTGCGTTTTGTCTAAGTCGTTTCGGCACATCGCTTGCTATTCGCTCGATACGAACAGTTTTCCGGAATGGGTTCCCAAGCGTTTTGGGGCTCCACCGAAACAAGGATGTTTCTTTCCTCTCCCAGGAGAACAGAGTGATGCGTAGAGCAAGCGTAGTTGCGGTAGCTTTGATAGTTACCGTTGTCTTTTCAGTGTCCGTGGATGCAGGTGTGCGCGATCCGATTTCGCGAAAGTTTCAGCCGGAGAAGGGATTCTTCGAATCGAAACCCAGTGCATCGGCTTCGCGTAACTCCGCAGTGCGATCTGCAGTGGGATCGCAGTCGATTTCAAGGCCGCAAGGTAAAACGGTCGCACCGAAGAAGTCGTTTCAATGGCGAGCGCCATGGTCGCGCTAGGATTTGAAGTTTCGATGTTCTGATCGATCAACTTGCATTCGACGGGAGCCTATCTGGTGGCTTGAGGACAATGCCGTCAAATCGATAGCCACCCTGTTCCCGAGTTTTTGAGACCGCTTCGCGCAAGCCGCTGGGTGATGGTATTTGCCACGCTTACATCATTGAACGTTCCAATCAATCGAAAACCACAACGTTGTAGATGCTGATTGGTTGGGAGTGTTGATGAAAAGCACCGTGTACCGCCAGACCACCCGGTGCTTGCGCATTCCGGCTCAAGGGCTACCCGGTGCTTGCGCATT
>CAZACJ010000098.1:0-14606 GCA_964483385.1 uncultured Pirellula sp.
GGTGAGATCGCAGTCAGGTAGTGAAGGGTTTTCAATACTAGCGGCGGGCGGTATGGGTTCTAGCCGCCATTGTCGCTGATCGCTCCGCGATCAGACTCCCACTTCATCAGCGCCCCGATATCGCTCTTCGAGGGTGAGATCGCAGTCAGGTAGTGAAGGGTTTTCAATACTAGCGGCGGGCGGTATGACTTCCAACTGCACTCAAGTGGATCGCAGGAGCGATCCACGTCACTGGTCGATCCACGACACTAGCCAACCCGTTTCATGACGGTATCCAAGGTTGGTTTGATCGCGGCGGCACTCGCCCGAAGACCTTGTAGCTCTTTTGGCCAAAGGTCTATTTCGATACGTTGCATCGCTCCGCCGCGACCTACCACCGTAGGTACGCTGATCGCTACGTCGCGAATGCCATAACATGCTCCGTCTTGAACGGTGCTAACTGGCATGATGCGGTTCTGATCCAACGCAACCGCATGAATCACATCACGAATCGCTACTCCAACCGCAAATCCCGCCCCACCCTTCTTCGAAATGCACTCAGCTCCCGATCCTTTCGTCCGTGTGAAGATCTTGTCTCCCAACGCACCGCTCCAACCTGGATACTTGTCCAACGATAAGCCGCCCACCGTCGCACTCGACCAAATCGGAACCATGCTGTCACCATGTTCCCCAAGGATCAATGCATTGGTCTGTGTCGGCGATGTCTGGAGAGCTTCGGAGATCAATGACCTAAACCGAATCGTATCCAATTGTGTCCCCAATCCGAGAACTTGCGATATCGGTAAACCTAGCTTGGATGCCGCTAGCGATGTCAGAATGTCTACAGGATTAGAAACAACCAATACAACTGCGGACTTCTTGACGCCGGCCTTCTGAATTTCCGTGAGAATCGACGCAAATAAATCGGTGTTACGATTGATCAAATCCAATCGCGACTCGTCTGGTTTACGACGTAACCCAGCAGTGATACAGATCAAGTCGGAACTTGGAATGTGCTCGTATCCACCCGATGTGAGGATCTGATCCGCAATACTAGGCGAACCGTGCATCAAATCCAATGCATGTCCAGCTGCTAGGTTGGCATTCAAATCCAAAAGTGCAATCTCGCGAACGATTCCACCACACTGCAACGCATAAGCAGCACACGATCCAACCAAACCACCCCCGCCGACGATGCTTACTTTCATGATCTGTTCTCTTGTTGTTTTTTAAGTTGTACTGGTGATTTAAGAACGGGCTGGAAGCCCATTCTACTTTTGGAGTTCTCGCATCACTTGGGCTGTGATCAATTGAACAAGCTGTTCCATGTCCAATCCGCCAGGGGCTTCTGTTCCTGTCGCAGCTGCTGGTGTAGATCGCAAAACCGGTGGTGCACCGACCGCAACAGCTTGGCTGACCGCAGCACTAACCGCTGCCGTGATTGCGGAATTCGTCGCAGGGGTGGAAGGTGCAGCAGCATTTTTCATCGGTGGAGGAGCAGGGAAGGCTCGGCGATCGACCCCGGATTGTTTCCACGAAGCACGGAAAATATCGTTCGCGCAAATGTCGCAGTTCTTGTACTCGTCCGTATTACGAGGATCAGCCCAACCCCACTTCTGCTTCAAATCTAGCAGTTCGCGTTCTTGTCTTTCGTCGAAATAGCTAACGTGACCAAGTTGCCTTGCGAGCATCAGAATCCGGCAATAAGCATCGAGAATTTCGGTCCACCAGTAGGCTTGCTCGACGTCCACACCGTAACTTACCGTCCCGTGGTTTGCCAAGATGATGATGTTGGTCTTGTCAACAAACGGCAATACCGTGTCAGCAAACGCTTGTCCACCAGGTGTTTCGTACTTGGTAATCGGAACGTCCCCGAGGAACACTTCGACTTCTGGCAACACGCACTGCGGAATGGGTTCGCGAGCGACAGCAAAAGCGGTAGCATGGGGTGGATGGCAGTGTACAACACTCTTGATGTCGGGCCGTTGCTTGTAGATTTCAAGGTGTAGCAGTGCTTCACTCGATCGTTTCTTGATCCCTGCGAGTTGTTTGCCAGTCATGTCGATCAAGCAGATGTCTTCGACTTTCAAGAATCCTTTGCTGTGCATCGTCGGAGTGCAAAGGACTTCGTTGTCGCTGATTCGCACGGTGATGTTCCCGTCGTTTGCAGCTGCGAACCCCTTGTCGTACAACCGACGTCCGATTTCAACGATGTCTTGCTTGATTTTATGTGCGTTGATCATGGCTTTCTCGTGGTGTAATTCTTTCGTGGTTACTCTTTAGGAAGTTGATATTGGATATTGATTTCGTCTAAGATTGCCGAGTTGTAGGCATCGACAGGCTTGAGCTGTGGTTTGAAAGGTTGGGCGGCTTCTCCACCATCCGCGACAGCGATCAGGCTACCGACGGAGGCTCCAAGCTCATCCCAAACGACAACTGCATCGGGTTCCGGGTTAGGTTCCCCGACCAGCGTTTCGCCATAGGGTTCTGCCAGTTTCAGAACAGCCCCGATGGTCGTCGGGTGCGCCCTGCTCAACGTGACTGTTCCTACGACTCGGTAAATATGCATGTTGTTTTGAAGTTTGATTTGGTTCGGATTGCGTTTTCGATGCGCCGCTTACCGTATGGATGAATTGGTTAGGTTATTGCTTTGATCTGCTCTGCGAACTTGCGAACGACATTGCATACTCCCGGTATGTTCCATCGTTTTGCAGGGATGATCAGGACGTTTGTTGGCACTTCGCGGAATACATCTTCAAGGTCGCCCCACTGTGACACGAGTGCTGGTCGCAAGCTCTCATCTCGTGCAGCTTGCCAGAGCGCTGAGTGTGCGGCTTGGACTATTGCCACAGCACCGCGCGAGCCTGCACGGATTGCAGAAGCTACGGCACGCATCGCGGCAGCATCATCCGATTGCATCGCATCGAGTTTGGTTTGTTTCGGGCAAAGCTGTTTTTCTAGACTTCGCAACCATAGCACCGAACCTGTCACGAACACGGGTGCAATGGCAGATTCGATATTGGTTTTTGGGGCAGTCGATAGGAGTTGTGCGGTGGATTGAACGGGTGTTGCAATCGTCGAGAACAAGCTTTTATTCGAGTGACTGCTAGTTGTTGATGGCGGGGTGGAATTCTCTTTGGACCAAGCGATTCGTTTTTCGTGTAACCAATCTTTTGCGGCTGGGGTGACCAACGCGTTTCGAGCGATCCGAAGTTGTTTGATTCCTGCCGGGATGCGAGTTAACGATTGGACGCTCACGACCGCATCACTGATGGTGTAGACCTGCTCGCTTGTCGATGGGGCTGGGGGTGCTTGCGTATGGACTGTTTGCGTATTGGCTGTTTGCGGTGTAGCTGACTGAATCGTGGATGGGCGAGGGGTAGAAGCCTGAACGACAGGTGTTGGATTGGTATGCGTTGCAACTTTCGATAGTTCGTTGTTCGAAAGGGCAGCGAGGACTTCACGCACGATCCGTTCAATGCTTGAACGATCAAATTGTTTCGGATCGATCGAGATTCTTGGTTGTGGTAATTGGTTCATCCGCGACTTCCTTTCGGTTTTGTGGAGTCGCGTAGATCGGCGTCGACCAATCCGAGGACCGTCCAGCGTAGAGGGCTATTCTGCAGACCGTAAAGTTCACGTACTGCAGCTCCATCACTGGTGATCATGATTTTTTCACCTGCCCCAGCGCCCAAGTAGTCCGCAACAATGACGGGCGCACCGTCGCGCGAGTTGCCATCAGCGGCAAGCGGTTGACAAACCAACAGCTTGACGTTGTCTAAGCTGCGGTGTTTAACCGTCGAGATCGCGTTACCTAGGACGATGGCAAGTTGCATGAGGAGCTGGGGTTTTTGGTCGGGTGAATGCGTATTGCAGTTCGGGCTTGATCGCTGCGTACTGCAGCGATTTTGGTTTTGGGTTTATCGGCCCAAGATGAAAAGATCATCGATCAGCGAGCAACGGCGTTCGCGGGTAAAGGTCATCGGGGTCGTGACACCTTCACCGGTTGGTCCGGCAATGGAGAAGGAGAGGTAACCTTCTCCTCCGAGTCCGAGAGCAGCCATACATGGTCCGTTCTTCACAAACAAGGTTGTGTCCATGGTGCGAGCCATGATGGTCATGTTACGCACATTACGAGAATGGATGATGCTGGTGTGGCGATATCCGTGTTCGGCTTGCTGTGCACATTCGACGGCTTGTTCGAAGTTACGGCAACGAACGAATGGAACGAAGGGCATCATTTGTTCGGTTTGAACGAATGGGTGATCGAACCCGGTTTCCCCGTAGAGAAGTTCGACGGATGGAGCGACGGTTCGTCCGGCTGCTTGAGCAAGTTTGATTGCATCTTGGCCGAGCAATTCCTTGCGTGGTGCGAAGTGTTTATCGGCACCTTCTCCAACGACTTGTAGAGCTGCACCGGTGAGTCGGTCAACTTCGGCTGCTTGGAGTCGCACTGCACCAGCGCGGGCCATTGCATCCATCATGGCGTCGAAGACGCTATCGACGACGAAGACTTCTTTTTCGGCGATACACAGAAGGTTGTTGTCGTAGGAAGCACCTTGAATGATGCAGCGAGCGGCGAGGTCAAGGTCTGCTGTTTCGTCGACGACAACGGGTGGGTTACCTGGTCCTGCGACGACGGCTCGTTTGCCGCTGTTGAGAGCAGCACGGGCGACTGCAGGTCCCCCGGTAACGCAGATCAAAGCGATCTTGCGATGTTTAAAGAGTTGTTGGGCTGTTTCGAGGGTTGGTTCACAGATGAGGCTGATGACGTTGTCGATACCAACTTCGGCGCGGATGGCTTCGTTAAACCGTCGAACACCTTCGGCAGCGACTTTGCGTCCGCTCGGGTGAGGGTTTACAACGAGGGTATTGCCACCAGCGATCATGCTTACGGCGTTACCGGTGATGGTCGGTAGAGAGTGGGTTACTGGAGTGATCGCACCGATGACACCGAAGGGTGCATGTTCGATGACAGCCAATCCTCGATCACCGCTGTAGCATTCGGTCTTCATAAACTCAACGCCTGGGGTTTTTTCCCCGAGGGTTTTGAGTTTCTCGATTTTGTGAACAAGGCGACCGATTTTGGTTTCTTCCATTTCCATTGTGCCAAGCTCGACACATTGGCTGATGGAGATTCGGCGAATGATATCGATGATCTTTTTGCGATCTTCGACAGGTCGTTGTTGAAGTTGCTCAAAAGCGCTGCGGGCCGATGCTACGGCTTGGTCGACATTGTCGAAGAGCCCGGAGTGGCCCAACGCAGTGCTGCTTGCAGTGGTGCTAGATGCGAAGGCTGTAGCCGTGTTGGACGAGCCGTTGGAAGACTGCGACCGGACTTGGCTGATGACTTGTTCGACAACGGAGCGAATGAGGTTTTCGTTGATTTGCATGGTAGGTTATTGCCGTTTATAGACGTTGTTTTTTTCGAGGCTGACGGTATCGACGATGCCGATGATGACGCAGTCGATTGGAAGTTTGCCGGTTTCGGGGGTGAACCTTGCAGAGCTTCCTTGGGTGATCAGAACTAGGTCACCAACACCTGCACCGAGGGCATCGACCGCGATGAAAGTTCTTCCGGTGGTGACTAAGCTTTGTCGGTCTTTCGGTTCGATCCGGTAGGGCTCGACGATGAGCAGTTTTTGCCCTGTCATCGAATCGACCTTTTGGGTCGAGACGATCGAGCCGGTGACTTTAGCGACAAACATGATGTGGAGGTGGACCTCGAGTGGTGTTACGAACGCCTTGGGCTTTGTGGTCTCAAGGGTTAGGAGTGGATCGCGGCGACGGTTTGCCGTGCGACGATCAGTTCTTCATTGGTCGGTACGATCCATAGTTGGATTTTGCTTTTTGAAGCATCGTCGATACGTTGTTCTTTATCGGCAAGTTTTCCAACGTTTTGGTTTTTCGATGGGCACAAGGAGATACCAAGGTCATCGAGTCCATCGCACACTGCGTGGCGAATGGTGGTGGAATTTTCTCCGATACCGCCGGTAAAGACGATTGCATCGGCGCCTCCGAGGGCGACGAGCATTGAACCGAGTTGACGACGAATTTCTGCGACGAAGACATCGATTGCGAGTTGGGCTTTGGCGTTCCCTTTCGCTGCGGCTTCTTCGAGGTCGCGAACATCGCCGGAGAGTCCACCGGAGAGTCCCAGCAGTCCGCCTTGGGTGGCGAGTACTTTGAGGAGTTCTTCGAGGCTCATGCCGGTATGTTTCATCATCAAAGGTAGCGCATAGGGATCGATATCTCCTACGCGGTTGTTATGGGGAAGCCCGGTTTGGGGGCTCATTCCCATGGTGGTTGCAACGCTTTTTCCTCCGCGGATAGCGGCGAGGGAGTTACTACCTCCTAGGTGCAACGAGATGACTCGCGCGTTTGGGTTTCCTAGGAGTTGCGAGGTGCGCCAACCGATGAATCGGTGGGAGGCACCGTGGAAACCCCATTTTCGAATCGGGAGGGCTTCGGCTATCGCATCAGGGATTGCGTAGCGTTTCCAAGGTTCGGGAATCGATTGGTGAAAATCGGTTTCGAACGCGGCGACCAAAGGAATTTTGGACGACGTATTCGCGAGTTGGCGCATGGCCGCCATGTAAGGCGGGTTATGAGCCGGGGCCACCGAATTCATCTCTTCCATGGCATCGAGTACAGCATCGTTGATGACTTGCACGCCGGAGATGCGTCCACCGTGAACGGCTTTAAAGCCGATGGCGGAGATTTCCGAGGGATCTTTCAAGCAACCGGACACTGGGTCGGTTAGTTGTCGGATGCAAGCATCGACGGCCACGCCGTGGTTTGGAACCGATTCATCGGATTCGGTTCGTTTGCCGTTGATTTCGACAAAACAACGGCTGACGGGTGAGCCTATACGTTCGACCCCTCCGCGAGCGAGTTGTTGCTCGTTGGACATATCGAACAGGCGGTACTTGAAGCTTGTGGAGCCTAAATTGGCGACGAGGACTTTCATTGTCGATCCTTGACGTTGGAAACTACTTGAGGAATGCCGATGCGAGACCTTCGGAAGGACGTGGGATGATGTGGCTGCTTACGAGCTCACCGACTTGTGCAGCTGCGGCTGCACCAGCTTCGACTGCAGCGCGAACGGAGCCGACGTCACCGCTGACAACGGTGGTAACGTAAGCGCCGCCGATATCGATTCTCTTGACGATTTCGACACTTGCTGCTTTTGCCATTGCATCGGTGGCTTCGATGAGGGCCAAGAGGCCTTTGGTTTCAATCAATCCAATTGCGTTTTGCATGTTGTTAGCAATCTTTCTTTCGTGGACGGTGGAAGTATTCGATTCGGAACTATTCGTTTCCGGGGAAATTTTCTGTTCGGTTGCGATCGCAGTCTTAGGTTCAACCGTTTTCGCTTGAGTGGTTTTAGTCGGCTTGGCCGCAGCGTTCTTTGGCAAGCTTTTTTGTGCCGCGTTTGTTTTTGCAGTCTTCGACTTCGCTGCAGTTGGCTTGGATGCCATGATGCGAACCTTCGCTAGCCTTTGCTTAGTCTGATTACTCAGCGGAAGCGGAAGGTGCAGAGATCTTGAGGACCTTTGGCAGGTCGTCGTGAGGACGTGCGATGACTTGCACGCTCAAGACTTGTCCGATACGTCCTGCGGCTGCGGCACCGGCGTCGGTTGCTGCTTTGACGGCTGCAACATCACCGCTGACGAATGCGGAGACGAGGCCGCTACCGACCTTGTCCCAACCGAGGAACTTTACGTTTGCAGCCTTCATCATTGCGTCGACGGCTTCGACCAGGGCGATAAAGCCTTTGGTCTCGATCATGCCGAGAGCTTCGTTGTTTCTAGCCATAAGATGCTTACTCCAAGAGGAAAAAAGTGATTAAACAGGTTTGAATTGATTAGTGCTTGTCATGGCACTTGCAAGGTTCTTGTCGACTTAGTTCGATGATGGTGGCGTGATCGAGATCACAGGCGTTCCCTTCATCGGTATCGATATGGACTTCGAGTTTTGCGTTTGCGTCTTCGCGGACGAGCAGATCGTCGAAGGTGACAGAACATTGTGGGCTTTTGACTTTCAGGGCCATGAAGTCGCCGTTCTTTACACCGTAATAAGCGCAATCGCGTGGGTTGATATGCACGTGTCGAGCAGCGCGAATGACACCTTCATCGAGTTCGACAGCGCCGGCGGGACCGACGAGCACGCAACCGGGTGTTCCTTTGATATCACCACTGTGTCGCACAGGGGCATCAATACCGAGGGAGATCGTATCGGTGAAAGCAAGTTCAACTTGGCTCGCTTTACGGGTTGGGCCAAGGACACGGACGTTGGGGATCATCCGACGTCGTGGGCCGACGATCATGACGGTTTCTGCGGCGGCGAAGAATCCGTCTTGGTAGAGGTCTTTTTCGGGGGTCAGTTTTTTGCCTTTGCCGAAGAGCTTTTCGACGTGTTCATCGGTGAGATGGACGTGTCGTGCAGAGATACTAACGACAAGCTTTGGGACGTAAACGGAAGGGGTTGCCGACGCGGAGCCTGAGGCGTTAGAGCTCGATGGCGATAGGTTCATTGCACGCGCGATCGCGGATCGCACAAGTGCTTCGATGCGAGCCGGATCGACTTGGGATGGATCGAAGTTTTTCGGAGCGGCATTCATGGTGAGCAATCGAGGATGAGGGGTGAGGGTTATTTAGGTTGTGAGTCAGCGTCGGCGGAAGTTTCGTTAGGTTGTCGACGATCGGCGGCAGCAGGTGTGGCGAGGATCAGGTCGGTATTCCATTGCGGGATACGTTCTTGCCACTCGCTGCTTAGTGAATCGTCGACGACAAGGGTATTCACGTCGGACCAATCGCACATGCGAGCAAGGCTAGAGCGTCCGAACTTGGTGCTATCGGCGACGATGATGGTTTTGTCGGCAGCGCGCATCATGCACCGTTCGGTTTCAACGAGGAGCATGTTGGAGTTGTAGAAACCTTTTTCGTTGACACCTGCGACGCTGAGGAAGGCTTTTTGGACGTTGATTCCTTCGAGCATTTGGTCGGTGTAAGGGCCGTGTGTCACTCCTGTGCGATTGTGGATGGCACCACCGAGGATGACGAGGTCGACTGACTCGTTGGCGGAGAACAAGTTTGCAACGGGAAGTGAATTGGTCACGATTTGGAGTGGTCGGCCGACGAGTTGTTTTGCGAGTTCGTAGGTGGTGCTTCCACCGTCGAGCAGGAGTGTGTCATGGTCATTGACCAAGGAGGCTGCAGCGACGGCGATGGCTCTTTTTTTGTCCCAGGCTCCATCGTTTGCATTTCCGCGTTGGAATTGCCGAATGTTGGAGACGGGGCCGGTGAAGAAGACGCCACCGTGCGTCCGTTTGGCTTCCCCGGCTTCTTCGAGCGATTCGAGATCTCTTCGGATGGTCGATTCGCTCACCCCGGTGGCTTCCCGCAGGTCGGGGATAGAGACGAAGCCATGTTGGCGAATCAATTCGCGCAACTTGGAGCGTCTAGCCGCCGAGCCTTGGGGGCTGGAGGGGGAGGAGCCTGGGAAATTCATCAGGAGGTTGATGGTATTCTTTCAAAAACGAGGTGGTAATCTTTCACAAGGTAGCACGAAAGCAACTTTTGCGTGAATGAAAACGCTCTTTCCTCTTAAAATATGCCATATTCTGAATGGTTTTCAACCGAAACGGGCTTTCATTTTGCCCAAACCAAGCAAATTAACACGATATTTCCGGCCGTAGAGATGGTGTTAGTGGTGTGGGTTAGAAGGGTTGAAGGAATTATGCCAATTTTTGCAGATATTCTTCCAGGTGCGTCGGAGGCGCTAGTGAAGTAGTCAGTCATGGCAATCAACCAATGTCACACGCAAAGGAGCCAGGAGAGCCGAGGGCTCTAGAGAGTGGAAACGAGAAAGTAGATCGTAGAGGAACTTAGAAACCCACCATCTCAACTCACCGCTCACAAATGAGCGATCTCCAAAACAAACGTTGCGATTGGACCATACTTGGGTTGGAGCTCGGGGAATATCTCTGAGAGAGCGCTAGCACGGGCAACTGCGATGGCTACTTGTTCTTCAACCTCAGACGCCGAGGTGCTCGATGAACGGATCGAGATCGACGGCCATCAGCGCCCTACCGGAGATGACAGACCATTACTTGAGGTGTCGGCATCGCCGCTTTGTTGCATCGTTCTGTTTGTCGTTTTAGGCTGCCAGATAGGTCTTCCAGATGCTCGCGCACGGCGATCTGCATCCGCGGCGATTGCGGCAATGTCACCACCGAATCGGTCTGATATTTCGCGTCGTATGCGGTGAATTTCTTCAATGGTCGTTTCAGCCGTCGATTTCTGAATCATTTCCAAGCAACTCCTCTGGTGTGCAAATCACAGGAATGGGAAGCCCAGCTTCAGTGAGCAAATGATGGATTCTGGGCAGGATCTTTGCATTAGCGATGTGCTTGCAGTTCCATGTCAATAAGTACTGTATTCGATGATGGGCCACGGTGGCGATATGCAATGCGTCAACCTGAGCTCTGGGAGGCAGAATCGCCCGCGTCATGATCTCATTGGCAATTTGCGTAATCTGCGGCGCATTTGGAAGCAGTGGAATCCCAGCCAGCACCTGCATGCGTTCAGCGGCCAAGACAGGATCTCCACAGGATGCCTCATCGAGCACGTATTGCGACACGACAAGTTCGTAGTTGGTTCGCTCGGTTTCCCACCATTTGCTTGTCAGTAGCTGGCGAGCCGCCATCACAACCTGAGAACTCGGGCGTTGCCGAAGATAGCTAACGATAGATGTTTCAAGGTAAACGGTGTCCTTCGAATCAGTCTAGCAGATCAGCGAAAGAAACCATGTCAGTGCGTCAAAAATCTCATCCTCAAATCCGAGGAAACCCATGGCATGATGCCGTTACTTTCTCGATGCTTAATACCGAAAGGACACTTTGCTTATATTCCACGTCTAGTAGACGACGCGTTTTGCGATCGCGCCACGTCAACCCCCCGGTCACCATCGAACATGCCAAAAAGTTAACGCCGGACGACGAGAGATCGACGCCCGGCGTTTTTCGCTTCTACCCAACGTTTTGGGCCTTTTCGGGTCTCGCTCGATACCCGGTTGTTAATCAAATCGACGGTTAGTTCGTAGAAACCGGTGATTTTGGGCTTCACATTGCTCGCCTTTTATTGGGCCTCTGTTGGGAGATTGCTATGCCGAAGGTCCGCGCTGTGGACGAGATGAATGCGTTTTCCTCCAGCAACTCGTCGAAGTCGCAGCGATTCTTGCTACCGGAATCAGGCATCTCCTAGCGATCGGTTCAGCAAGGAGCGAATCAGACCCCGAAGTTCCAGTGGCAATCGAAACAGGGCGCGATCGGAAGGTGGGGCTGAGTTCATGACTTCGACGGCTTCTCCTGCTTCAAGGAGATTTGTTAGAAGCCTATGAGGTCGTTTTTCCGAACCTACGTTCTGCGGTGAACTGAAGAGACCAAGTTTTGAGCTTTTTCCAAATCTTTTCAATGAGTTTTTCGCGTCCAACGACGTTGTTTGGACCAACCTGCCTTGCCATCTCACCACCTCCAGACCATCACCATAATCTTCGTGCGACGAAAAGATCGTACGATCGCTTTGTCGTGCGTCGGGTCTTTTCGAAGGGAAAAGGTGGCGAAGTGCCAGGAATCTCGGGCTGCGACGCTGCAGAACATTCCCGAAAAAGGCGCGCGAGAACTCGGCGAGCCGCTGCGCGGCTGGAAAGTGGATTCTAGAGAGTTGAAAGTAGAGGTGAACGCCACATCAAGAAGCACAAGAATGATGTCTTCAGGCTGCGGACTGTCTTGGACCCAGATTAACAAACTGCGATTCCGACAAAGATTGGTCAGGACATGGAGCAGTTCGTCGAGACCATACAAGCGGAACCGGTCGAATTAAAGGTCCTTGGGATAAGGGACGCAGCCAAGGAAGAACTGCTTGGGCAGCCGGCGAAGAAGATCTCAGCGAGATCGAAGATATCGAACGAGAGCTGAAATCGAAGAAAGAAACGAAATGACGAGAGCTAGGAATTGGGACATCAAAAGCAAAGTGAAGAATAAGCTAAGTAAAGATCGAAATCGATTCGCCTGATGACTGGCGCTTCTTCAACCTTCCGCCGGTGCTCGATGCACGGCTGACGATCCAGCTTCGTCGTACAACGCCTCGCAATATGACAACGTCGGGACGGTTGAGCGGTTTGATCATCCAAGCATTCCGGTCACTGGGTAAAGAACATGTGTCACAGACTCGAATCGAGAAACTCAAGTCCAGTATTCCCCTGAAACAGCGAAAGGAACGACTCAAAGACATTGCACTGGCTCCAGCTTGGATGCATTCGATCTTTCACGAGTTGGCCGAATCGCAATCACATAGGGGTAGCCAATGAATTCAACGTTTTTGAGGTGGCCTGAAATACAGCGATAAAGAGCCATACAGGAAGCTTCGGTGCGACGAGGCATATCGCCGATGATCATGGAGAAGGACTTCTGGGTTTGCTACATATTGTCGATTTTGTTTCGCTGTAATTTTGGTAAATCGTTGGTCTTTAAAGGTGGAAAATCGTTGTCCAAAGTCTTCGGTGCGATCAACTGGTTCCCGCTACCATGCGGACACAGTCGTACTAGCTTTGCATCCCGATGGAAAACGAGCGATCCAACTAGATGAGATAAGCACCAGAGTCGTCGAATGGAAATCAAGATTCTTCGGTAGCTCCTGGGCCAGATATGATTTGGCTGTACATAGATCGTTTCGTCTCGTACCCTCGAAAGTTCGTGTCGATGCGTTGAGGCAGGACTATCTAGCGATACGAGATATGTGCCTGCTCGACGGCATCCGATGAGACCTTTCCGTTCTCTCGTCTGTATGGACTTCGATGCTGAAATACCTCCGTTTCTAACTGAAATTGGCAATGTATATTTGTAAGGTAGGTGGCCCGCAAATCTGAGAATCGGAGCGCATGCAATGGCAAGTCAAATCAAACGTCTCGACTTTACTAGAGCTGAATTCTACGAATACGTGTGGTCAGCTCCCGCGACTCAGTTAGCAAAGGAGCTTGGATGCTCGGACGTAATGGTTGGCAAAATTTGTAAGTCGTTTGATATACCCAAGCCGTATCCCGGTTATTGGGCGATGATTGCGAACGGAAAATCACCCGAAAAAACAGCGTTGCCCCCAAATGATGATACAAGCATCCAGACTTTGACGTTTCATAAGCACGAGGATTATGAGTCCACCGTCAATGAACTTCCGCGCGAGCTTCAGTACGACGAAGATATCCAGGACATGCTCAAGAAGAATCAGCAACTGGGGCCAATCAAGGTTGCTGAGTCGCTTCGTAATCCTCACCACCTGGTATCGATTACGAAGGAAGAGATTGATCGGCGAATCAAGGAATCCAAGATCCCATTCGCCGAGCGCGATTACTCTGGGGTGAATCGACGGCCAAAGGTGCTGTCCGTGGATGTCTCAGGCAAAGAACTTCAGCGGGCATTTAGAATTCTCGATGCGCTTATCAAGCGAATATTAGCTCTGGGCGGTGAAGTAAAGATCATAGAGCCGACGGATCAATGGGGACGCGTCGAAACGGTCCTTTTTCTTGGACAAGAACAAATCACCTCTATTCGCTTACGAGAGAAGAGTGACCGAAAACGAATTCTAGACCCCACTGCAAAGTACTCTTGGGATCGAAATCGGTCAGAACTCGTTCCGAGCGGGATTCTTTTGCTTGATCGAGGGCCTTCCGATTACAGCAGCCCGTTGGCCATGGACGGAAAATCAAAGAGGATTGAGGAGAAACTCGATGGGTTGGTCTCAGGCTTCATTCGACAGGCTGGTGAAGCGCGCATCAAGCGTCGCGAAGATGAAGAACGAGCACGCATTGCTGCTGAGCGAGAACGCTTACGACTCGAGCGGGAGGCAGAAATCAAACGTCGCGAAGAGGTTCTTAAGAAGCGCAAGACTGAAGAATTGGCTAAGGTAAATAGGCTGTTGGATCATTCAAAAGCTTGGCAAAAGAGCAAGCTGATTCGAGATTATCTTGACGCATTATGCTTCCACGTCTTGAATGACGTGGTCGCCGTCCCGCTCGACAGTGAGTTGGCTGATTATCTGCGTTGGGGATTCAACCAGGCTGATAGGATTGATCCGCTTCGACCATCTCCACATTCAGTTCTAGATGAGGAAGTTGACATCTCCGATCTTACGGACACAGTGGGGAATACTCCGCGTAAACCTCGATAGTTCCAAGTGACTGACGATTAGTAGCTCTGAGGCTCCAAATCAGGCGGAGCCTTTTCCGTATTTCGCCACGCAAATCAAACTTCTCAGCTCAAAGAGAGTCCGAAGTCGAGAAAAAGTATCGAACTGGTTTCGATCGGTTAAGCGACACCGAACAGGTCTCGAACTCACGTAAGTCTTTGCATCTCGGATGTTTATGGAGAATTTCAAAAGAGAGTATTGTTACGAAGAGAGTTTCGCACGGGGAGCTATGAATTTTGGCTCGAAAAGAGCCTGTTAACCAGTTAACACAGAAAGCCGAGAGTGAATGCTCTCGGCTTTCTGCATTAAACCCCTGGATTTCCAAGGGTTTGCGACGATTCGGGCGTCGCGGCGCGAGTTTTAGTTCCGAACCGGTTGCTCTCG
>CAZACJ010000099.1:0-3772 GCA_964483385.1 uncultured Pirellula sp.
CGGCTCGCACAACTCTCTCGAGCCATCGGCTCGCCCCCCTGCCCTGCTTCGATTCGTCGAACGTGCAATATTGTGGCCGATACTCGGCGCTGTGTATTGGTCTATACTAGAGTGACGTGCGTGATGCTATGTGGCTTGGTAATTCGTTGCCTTGCGGACGTCACGATTTTGTTTTCTGGCTTTCACTCGTTTTGTGGCTTCCAAAATGACTCAATCTAAAGATCGTTTTGCTCGGCGGGCGTTCCTCTCGCATTCGCTCACTGGTATTGCTTTATCGTCGGCAGTCCCGTTTCGCTACAGTCTCGCCGGTTATGAAGCATCCGTTCAAGCAGGCTCTGTCACCAAGAGCCCGAATGAACGGATTCAACTCGGTGTTATTGGGATTGGTCCTCGTTGTACTTATGACCTCAAGGCTATGTTGCCTTTCCAAGATGTTCGCTGTGTAGCCATTGCGGACGTTCAAGCTACCCGTCGAGATGCAGGGAAAGCTCTCGTCGATGGTTTTTATGGGAATCAGGATTGCAAACTCTATCGCGATTTTCGTGAGGTTCTTGATCGTAGCGATATCGATGCAGTATTGATCGCGACCGGTGATCGCTGGCACGCGACTGCTTCTATTCTGGCTGCTGAAGCTGGAAAAGATGTCTACAGTGAGAAACCTTGTGGCATCACCATTGACGCTTGCCAAAGGTTGGCGGATACGATCGATAGAACGAAACGTGTCTTTCAAGCGGGGACGCAGCGACGCAGTGTCCCGAACTTTGTTCAAGCAGTGCAGTGGGTGCATGATGGCAAGCTTGGAAAGCTTGAGTCGATGCACGCGTCGGTTTACGTTCCTGTTCTTGAGAATAACTGGCTTGCTTCGGAAGTGGTTCCTGATCCATCGATCGTAGATTGGAATCTATGGCTCGGACCTGCCCCTTGGCGTCCTTACAATCACGCGTATTGTGAAGGGAAATGGCGAGGACAATGGGATTTTGATTCCGGCGCACGATTGCTTGATTGGGGAGCTCACACGGTGGATTTGTGCCAATGGGCGAATCAGTCGGACGGTGCGATGCCAATAGAGTACGAACCCTTTGACGACAAGATTGTCTGTAGTTACGCAAATGGGGTGAAGCTCATTATCGATTTTCTTGCGCAGCCGTTCGGTGATCGTTCGCCTCATTACATTACTCGCTTAGGAACTTGTCCTGTCCGATTTGTTGGCACGGAGGGTTCGGTGGAAACGGGTGATTCGGGGGAGATCGTTGTTACAGCAAAGGCTTTGGAGCAAGAAGTTCCGGAAGCGTCGAAGCGAGTGGTTGGTTTGGATGTTACAGCGCATGCAAGAAACTTCTTTGACTGCGTACGAACTCGCCAGAAGCCCGTTGCAAATCAAGATGTGATGCGACGCTCCCACATCGCTTGTCATGCTGCCGCGATCGCTTGGATCTTGAAACGTAAAGTGACGATTGACCCGAAGACGGAGACGTTTATCGGGGATCCGCAAGCGGAGATGCTTCGGATGCGACCGGAACGCGACTGGCGATAGAGGTCGCTTGAAGAATTGTCGAAATGTGAGGAATGGTGAGTGCTCAGAATGGTGAGTGCTCAGAATGGTGAGTGCTCAGAATGGTGAGTGCTCCTCGGTGATGCCAGGAGTCACTCATTTAGATGTGCAAAATTGTGAGCTGGAATTCGATTGGATTAATCTCGTGATTGCATCCGTTTGAGTTCTTGGGAGATTCGTTCCATCATCTGGCGAATCTCGCGGTTTTCTTCGCGCAGTTGTTTTATTTCTTTCTGCAGTCCCTGCATTGCTTCTTCGCGTACTTTCGGTGGTGACATCGGAGGGGCAACCTGTGGTCGAGCGAAGGGACGCTCTGGATTTGGCAGTTCTTTGTCGTTGGCTCGCCTATCGGACTCTTTGCGCTGTTCTGCTTGTCGTTCGCGTTCCGCCATTTCTTCGCGGAGTTGCTTTTCCATGCGTTCAGCTCGCTGACGCTCAAGCTGTTCTTTTTCCCAATGGCGATTTTTTTGCAGTGCAATCGCTTGGTGAACATCGCGTTCGATTTCTTCGGCTTGTCGCATCAGTTCATGGGCCATGTCGTGTTTCTGCGCCATCTTGAGATGTTCAGAAGCGATTCGAAGGTGATTGATTTGTTGTTTGGCTCGTTCCATTTTCTCCATGAGTTCTGGTGGCATATCACGGAGGTCATGTTTGTCCCCCCCCCTGCCCTGCTCTTCGCTTTCGGCTGCTTGTTGGGATTCACGCTGTAGCCTGATGAGTTTGGCCATCAATGCGGAGCGTTCTCGGTTCAGTCGAACGACTTCGTCAGGTTTGCCTTCCTTAGCGAATCGCTTTGCTTGATATTCTAGCTCCGCAACACGTGCTTTGAGTTCTTCTCGTTCGTCCGCACGTACAAAGTCGACTTGGCCGACGCAGCAGGTAGCGAGTGCTAGGCATGCTAGAAACCGAATATGGCGTTTCATCAATGAGTCTCCAAACGAGTAAAGAGGATGCAGGGGTGAGCGGATTGCCCATGTGCCCCTTGGATATTTACCAAGTATTCCTGGACTAAATTGTACTCGAGGAAAATGGCGGGGGGCTTTTTGTTGAAGTTCGTCTTTAGAACGAAAAATATCTCGTTCCGATCCCCGCTGGCTCAGTACCCTCAAATTGACATTTCGAGTGGTTTCAAGAGTGTTTTTTGAGCCGGGAAGCGCGAGCTCCTGGTGGCTTTCGATTTTACGGTATGGAACGTTGGATAGCGATTTCCTAGAACGGCAATGGAGGTAATCGGGGTTGAGTGGATGGAGGGGGGAAATTTGGCGTAGGTGGAGTGGAGAAGCCTCCATTGAAGTTATTTGTTGCCGGGGGAAGTGGTTGGGGTTGTGGTTGAGACGACGTAGTGTTGTTGTTTTTATTAAGGAACCGATCGAGAATGCTTGTTCCGGCTGCGATGGGATCGTTGGTGTTATTTCCATATCCGAAATTGGGTAGACCGTTATTGGGTTGCTGCGGGAACCCTTGGTTTGTTGGATATCCTTGGTTTGGGTCAGTGTCGTTTGCGAGTCGTCCTTGTTCGAGTTCTCGTTCCACGTTGTCGATGTAGGGTCCGATGACTTGTTTAACTTCATCGGGCATGATCGATCCGGCGTGTGCTAAAGCCTGGGCAATGTAATGGCCGCTTTTCGATTTAGCGATTGCCGTTTTTTGATTTGGTCCGAGAAGCGTCATTGCGAACATTGTGACGATACAGCAGAGGGCAGCTCCTTTGAGTAGGCCGAAGCCTGCACCGAGTTGTCGGTCGAATTCCTTGAGTCGGATTTTGTCGATGGAGGAGCTGATCAGTCGAAAGAGCATCCAGATCGCGAGGCTTGTTCCGAAGTAAAGCAGGAGCATTGCTAGGAACATATTCCAAGGGGGTTGCGCATTGATCCATTTGGCAACATCGTGCCGGAAGTAGCTTGCTACAACGTAGCTAACCACAATGGAAGCGAGGGAGGCGACTTGCCAAGCGAATCCTTTGATCGCACCGAAGATCAGAGTGGACGCAAGGATGATCAGCATCAGAATGTCGTACGGATGCATACAGAAACCGGTATTTGATCAAAGGTGAGGATTACGATGAGATCTTTTGATGCCTATACCAATTAAGCGATCGCCATTGAAAGACCAGTTTTCGCTAGCTTACCTATTCTCCCGTTTTTGGTGCGAAAGATTCTCGTCGGTTGCGTTGATCTTCTTTTGGGTTGCGTCGATTAGGGTTGCGTCGATTAGGGTTGC
>CAZACJ010000099.1:3872-14199 GCA_964483385.1 uncultured Pirellula sp.
GGGTTGCGTCGATTAGGGTTGCGTCGATTAGGGTTGCAGAGTGACGCAAGGATTTGGTAAGTGGGATATAGGGATGGCCGTGTTTGCGTGGCGTTCTCTGTGCGATACTTTTGCTGAATCAATTGCGACTGAGCCAAGTAAGACCTTCGATGGCGGATTTTAAAACACACATTACCGTCAGCACGATTGCCGGCGCACTTCTTGGTGCGGGGGGGTACCAGTCGGGTATGCCTTGGGAAAGCTGTTTGATTGCTGGTGGGTTGTGCGCGGTCAGCGGCATGTTGCCGGATTTGGACAGTGACTCGGGAATTCCATTGCGGGAGGCTGTTGCGTTTGCAGCGGCGTTTGTTCCGATGCTGATGTTGGATCGATTGGAGCGGGTTGGGTTATCGCATGAGATGATGCTGGTTGTCACGGGTGTAATTTACTTTTTTCTTCGTTTTGGAATCGCCGAGTTATTCCGTCGGTACACGGTTCACCGTGGGATGTGGCACAGCATTCCAGCCGCCTTTATTGCGGCGTTATTTGTATTTCTGGTATCGGCATCAGAGAATATCAATCCAAGGCTTTTGAAGACGGTTGCGGTGTTCGTAGGTTTCATGTCGCACATTCTGCTCGACGAGTTGTGGTCCGTTGAATTTCGCAGGGGAAAATATGTGTTCAAACATTCGTTTGGGACTGCTTTAAAGTTCCTTGGCGAGGCCAGAATCGCGAATGTAATGACTTATTTGCTTCTCATTGGGCTAGGCGTTCTGGCGTATCATGACGAATCCATCATGACACGTTTTGGTTATACTCATAAGCATGACTTACCACATACGGCGGTAGATTGGATCAAAGTCATTCAGGAGCAATCAGGAAATTGGATTCGCTGAGTCCACCTGCAAGCCGCTTCTGACTCGGGTCAAAAAGCGAAAAGCGGTGGGCACCTATGGAATTGGCAATACGAACGGAGAAGCTCACGAGAAATTTCTCGGGCAAGCTTGCTGTCGACCATGTGGACTTGGATGTTGCTTGCGGGACCTTTTATGGTTTTCTTGGGCCCAATGGGGCGGGCAAGTCAACGACGATCAAGATGTTGACGGGGTTGTTGCAACCGACTGCTGGGCGTATTGAAGTTCTTGGCAAGAACATGCTTAATCCTAGTGAGAGCCTTGAGGTCAAGCGACTGATTGGGGTGATACCAGAGAATTTGGCGCTTTTTGACAATCTCACAGCCATGGAGTATTTGACCTTTGTTGGTCGCATCCATGGATTAGATCGTGAGTTGATCCGGCAGCGATCCAAAGAACTTCTGGATTTGCTTGCGCTAGAAGATGATCCAAAAAAGATGTCGATGGACTTTTCGCACGGGATGCGCAAGAAGCTTTCGCTTGCCGCTGCGTTGCTTCATCGACCCAAGTTGTTGTTTCTCGATGAGCCCTTTGAAGGCGTAGATGCGGTAGCTTCTCGCACGATACGGGAATTGCTCATGCAGTTTACGGCAAATGGGGGAACGGTTTTTTTGACATCTCACGTGTTGGAGATTGTCGAGCGGTTATGTACACATGTTGGGATCATCGTTGCTGGTAAGTTGGTAACTCAGTCATCACTCAATGAGTTGACGGACGGTGGATCGTTGGAGAGTGCATTCATACGCGCGGCAGGTGGGGATGCGCTTGAGCAATCTTCGGCGAAGCTCGATTGGCTCGTGAGCGATCGAGGTGCTTCATGAGTAGTTTAGGGGACGTTCAAGTTCAAGAAGACTCGACTGGCCAGCAGTCTGTAGGATGGAAGTTAACCGGTCAGCAGTGGATGGCTTTGCTGCAAGCGTATTGGCGTGGCAAGCTAAATCGATGGGTAAGAGACTCTATTATTAGTCGAACGGTCGGTTCGATTTTTTTGGCGTTGTTTTGCTTGGCAATTCTCGCTTGGCTTGCGATTAGCTGTTTGCTTGGTTTTGCAATTACCAGGGGAGATAATCCTTCGCAGACGCTTGCCAACCTTGCCGTTTGGAATGGCTTGAGTGTAATGTTTTTTGTCTTTTGGGTTATTGGAATGTTCAACGATGCTACTCGCGGAGACACTCTTTCTTTACAGCGGTTAATGCACTTGCCGATTTCACCTGCGAGTGTTTTTGCGTTCAACTATCTTTTGAGTTGGATCAATATTCCCTTGATCTTTTTGCTAGTCAGTGGATGTGGGCTCGTTATTGGAAGCTCGCTGAATTTGGGTGTGATTGAGTTGTGGAAGTTGATACCGGTGGTGTCATTCGCAGCGTTGATTTCTGCGTTGACTTCTCATTTACAGGGCAAGTTGATGATATGGATGGTCAATCCTCAGACGCGTACTCGAGTTATGACGGTCATGCCGATCGTTCTTGCTTTATTTGGGTTTGGAGTCGCGTTTGGTTCCCATTTTTTACGCCGACTTTCGGATACCCCGGATCTTGTGTATTGGATTCGTGTGGCGGATGCCTGTTGTCCATTTCTGTGGCTCGCTGACGTATTGTCGGGGAAATCACTGCTTGGAATAGGATCGTTGATTTGGATTCCAGGGATGTGGTTACTGGCAGTTTGGTCGTTGATTGCGAACTATAAGATGACACGCAAGTACTATCAGGATGGGTTTGGTGCTGCGGAAGGAAGGGTACCTACAAGTACAAAGAGCAAGCAAGTTGCGAATGTGGCCAATGATCAGCTTGTATGGATGGAGCGATCGTTTCCGGGGTTAGGTGAAGTAGCATCTGCAATTGCCGCGATGACTTGGACGACTTTTTGGCGATCGCCTCAATTGAAGTTAGCGATGCTGATTCCGTTGATTCAACCATTTTTCTTTTTGTTGCTTTTCTCGCAGAAGCCTTGGGATCGAAACAGGGTAGCCCCCCCTGCCCCGCCGCCGAGTATAGTGGAAAGTCCGAGTGATACTGCGAGTGATGTTGCAGTTGAAGGTTCCGAGGTTGATTTGGCGGCTCGCGATGAGGCTGACACGAAAGATAGGGGTGATCGGACTGCGAGCAAGATCGTTCAGGCAGCAACTGAAACTGGAAGTTGGTCGAAGCAGCTTGAAGGAGTATTTCTTTTTGGGTTTGCAGTTTTTGCGACGTTTATGGGTTCAACCTTTGCGGCGAACATTTTCGGTTTTGATCGATCAGGATTTCGATTTTGGGTGCTTTCCTCGATTCCTCGTGTGGAGATTCTCAGGGGGCGAAATTGGACGTTTGGGTTGATGGTGTTGTGTATTGGGTTGTGTGCGATCCTGGTTGCAGCAGTGTTTTGGGGATATCCGTTGCAGCGATCGATCGAAGCGATAGGAGCGCTGCTTGCTTTTGTTCCGATTTACATGGTATTAACCAATCTCATATCGATTCTAGCGCCCTTTCCAATGGCGAGTCAGGGGTTTCAGCCCAAGGAGTTTTCATGGAGGGCGATAGTATTGAATTTGGCTTTGAGCATGTTGATACCACTGCTGATGTTCCTTTGCAGTATTCCTTGGGCGATTGAGTGGGGTTTACACACTACTTTGGAAGCAACTCAGGTGGTGCCTTGGGCGCTGATCTTGTTTCCGTTTCTCGTATTGCTGAGCTGTTGGGTTTACGAAAAGCTCTTGGAGTTGGTTGCCGAGTTGTTTCAGTCGCAGGAGTTGAGTCTTTTGAAAACGGTGACATCGATTGTGGAAAAATAGAGAATTTGGAAAATCTGCGGCAACTATTGGGGGGAATTGCGGTCTTTTGACATACTCAACCCTTGTTGGTTTTGCCAAAATAGATTCATTCCTACAGGTTGGATAATCGATACAACCCGAGCAGCTTAGCGCGGGGAATCGGTTGGTTCCTGTAATTCGAAACCCATTAGTTTTTTTAAATATATGTCAACGGAAGCGATTTCGGCCACTGAAAAACCGGTTCAGTATGTCAGTGGTATCACGGTCAGGTTGGTAGGGGATTCTGGGGATGGCATGCAGCTACTCGGCCAGCAGCTAACCAACACATCGGCATTGCTTGGAAATGACGTTGCGACGTTTCCGGACTTCCCGGCGGAGATTCGGGCTCCACGGGGTACTCGAGCTGGTGTGTCGGGGTTTCAGGTTCAATTTGCGTCGCACGAAGTGCACACTCCGGGTGATACGCTTGATGCGTTGGTGGCGATGAATCCGGCGGCGTTGGTGACCAACTTAGCGGATTTGCCCAAGGGTGGGTTGTTGGTTGTCAACGAGGACAGTTTTGAAGACAAGGACTTAAAGTTAGCGAAGCTTAACACGAGTCCGTTGGAAGATCCGTCGATGGAAAACTATCGGTTGATCAAGGTTCCGATGACGCGATTGACCAAAGAGGCGGTATCGGAGTTTGGGTTGAGTGTTAAAGAGGCTGATCGTTGCAAGAACTTTTTTGCGATGGGATTGGTGTATTGGTTGTACGGTCGGAACATGGATGCGACGTTAAGGTTCATTCATGGGAAGTTTGGAGCGGGCAAGTCGACGATAGCGGCAGCGAACGAGAAAGCTTTGCGGGCAGGGTGGGCGTATGGCGAAACGATTGAAGCTTTGGGCAGTTCTTATAATGTTGCGCCGGCGAAGTTAGCGCCGGGAACTTATCGAAACATCATGGGGAACCAAGCGTTAGCGTGGGGGTTGTTGGCGGCTGCGAACCGAAGTGGTAAAGAGTTGTTCTATGCTTCGTATCCGATAACTCCTGCGAGTGATATTTTGCACGAGTTGGCTCGGTACAAGAATTTCGGGGTATGTACGTTTCAGGCGGAAGATGAAATCGCTGCGGTGTGTTCAGCGATTGGCGCATCGTATGGCGGTCAGATGGGTGTGACCACATCTAGCGGTCCTGGGATTGCGTTGAAGACTGAAGCGATGGGATTAGCGATGATGTTGGAGTTACCGTTGCTCGTGATCGACGTGCAGCGAGGTGGGCCGAGTACTGGTTTGCCGACGAAGACCGAGCAAGCGGATTTATTGCAAGTGATGTTTGGCCGCAATGGTGAGGCGCCATTGCCGGTTTTAGCAGCGAGAAGTCCAGCGGATTGTTTCGAGATCGTACAAGAGGCATGGATGTTGGCGACCAAGCTGATGCTTCCGGTAGTTGTTCTTTCTGACGGTTACATTGCTAACGGCGCGGAGCCTTGGAAGATTCCGGACGTAACAAAGTTGGCTCCTTACAAGATTGAGCATCCACAAGAGAACAACAATCCAGATGGACCATTTAAACCTTATATGCGTAACGAGTTGCTCGCTCGGCCTTGGGCGATTCCCGGTACACCGGGTTTGATGCACCGAGTGGGAGGAATCGAGAAAGAGGATGGGAGCGGTAACATTAGTTACGACCCTGAGAACCATCAGAAGATGGTCAATATCCGAGCACAAAAGGTTGCAAACGCGGCCAAGTTGCTACCTCCCCAAGAAGTTGTGGGTCCGGAAAGTGGTGATTTGTTAGTTCTGAGTTGGGGTGGAACGTATGGTGCTTGTTTGACGGCGGTGCAAAAATCGCAGTCGGCTGGCAAGAGTGTCGCTTTGGCGCACATTCGATACATGAATCCGTTCCCAAGTAACTTGGGTGACATCCTTTCCAAGTTCAAAAAAGTGCTCATTCCTGAATTGAACATGGGGCAACTGCGAATGTTGATTCGTGACCGGTATCTTGTGGATGCGGTTGGATACAACAAGGTCAAGGGCAAGCCATTTACCGTCACCGAGCTTGTCGAAAAGATCAACTCGATGACCAAGTAAGACTTCTTTGAAGTCAATTTCCCTGCATCCATAACACAACGTACAAACAATAAACGACCATAGCTATGAATACACCTTTAAACGTTTTGAAGGCCGATGATTTTGCGAGTGACCAGGATGTCCGTTGGTGTCCTGGTTGTGGGGACTATTCGATCTTGGCACAGATGAAAAAGGTGTTGCCGGAGATCGGAATTCCGCCCGAGCAAACCGTTTTCATTTCAGGAATTGGATGTTCGAGTCGTTTTCCTTATTATGTCAACACGTATGGGGTTCATTCGATTCATGGACGAGCGCCGGCGGTAGCGACTGGTTTGAAGCTTTCGCGTCCCGATTTGAGTGTATGGGTGATTACGGGTGACGGCGATGCTTTGAGCATTGGAGGGAATCACTTCATTCACTTGCTACGCCGAAACGTTGATTTGAATATTGTTTTGTTCAACAACCGGATTTACGGGTTAACCAAGGGCCAGTATTCCCCGACGAGTGTTGAGGGGCAGATTACCAAGAGTACACCGATGGGAGTGGTGGATCACCCGTTGAATCCAATTAGTATTGCGATTGGAGCGGAAGCTACGTTTATAGCTAGATCGGTTGACAGCAACATCAAGCACTTGGCTCAAGTTCTCAAGCGTGCGGCAGCGCACCGTGGGACGAGTTTTGTGGAAGTGTATCAGAATTGCAACGTCTTCAATGATGGTGCTTTTAGTTACGCCCAAGACAAGGCAACGCGGGATGATAGCACCATCGAGTTGGAGCATGGTAAACCGATGATATTTGGAAAAGACAAGGACAAAGGAATTCGGTTGAAGGGATTTACGCTTGAGGTTGTCAGCCTTGCGGATGGCAAGATCAAGGAAAGCGAATTGCTTCATCATGACGAGCAAGCCGACTCTGCGTTGGTTTATCTGTTGTCGCGAATGCGTCATCCGGCGTTTCCAGAGCCGATTGGTGTGCTGAGAAACGTCGAGCATGAAACATTTGAAGAAGCGGTGCGTGGGCAAATCGACCAAGCGGTCAAGCAGAAGGGCAAGGGAGATTTGCAGAAGCTCTTCAATAGTGGTGATACTTGGACGGTAAACGCTTAGTTCATTAGGCGTTTGAGCAATATTGGTTCCAGGTGACTTAGTGCTTGGACTTTGGAAAAACGTGGGCCCTTTCGATGGCAAAAGGTAGCTCGCTTAATTAAAGTGGTTGCGGAGGAAACTTCTCGTTCTCCTTCCTTCGCATCCTTAAATTCTTAATCGAAGAACGTCATGCTTAAAAAGTGGATTTTTTCCGTTTGCGTCGTGTTTTTTGTTGGGCAAATACAAGCTTATGCGCAGGATAGCGATGAGCCGAAGGACGAGGCGCCCGGGATCAATTCGGGGTTAGTTTCCGCGATGAAGTTTCGCGGGATAGGCCCTGCGTTCATGTCGGGTCGTATTGGGGACATAGCCGTCGATCCTGTGAATCGATCTGTGTGGTATGTGGTGGCATCTTCTGGTGGTGTTTGGAAGACCGAGAATGCAGGGGTGACATTCAAGCCGATTTTTGATGGTCAAGGCTCGTACAGTATTGGATGTGTAACGATCTGCCCACATGACCGTCACACGATCTGGGTTGGTACAGGCGAGAACAACTCGCAGCGTAGCGTTGGGTACGGTGATGGTTTGTACAAGTCGACGGATGGTGGACAGTCGTTCAAGCGAGTTGGGTTAGAGAACAGTGAGCACATTGGGATGATTGCGGTTCACCCAGAGGATCCGAACATTGTGTATGTGGCTGCGCAGGGGCCGTTGTGGAAAGATGGTGGGGACAGGGGGTTATACAAAACGACGGATGGAGGGAAAACGTGGACGAACATCCTGAATATTAGCCCGATGACAGGGATCAACGAAGTTCACATTGATCCGAGCAATCCGAACATTCTCTATGCCAGTTCTTATCAGCGTAGGCGGCATGAATGGGTATTGATCGATGGTGGTCCTGAATCAACGATTCACAAGTCAACGGATGGCGGTGCGACTTGGCGTAAGGTTAGCCGGGGGTTACCGGACACAGATAAAGGGAAGATCGGATTGGATATCTCGCCGGTGAATCCGGAAATTGTTTACGCGATAGTCGAAGCAGCGGAGGAAAAAGGAGGGTTTTTCCGAAGCGTCAATCGCGGGGAAACATGGGAGAAAATGAGCAGTTATGTATCCAACGGCCCACAGTATTACAATGAAATCGTATGTTGTCCGCACAACGTGAATCGCATTTATTCACTCGATACGATGATGATGGTCAGCGAAGATGGTGGAAGGACATTCGTAAATCTAGGTGAGGATGATAAGCATGTTGACAACCACGCGTTGGTGATTGATCCAAACGATGAGCAGCATCTGATCGTTGGTTGTGATGGTGGCTTGTACGAGACTTGGGATCGCGGGAGGACTTATGACTACAAAGCCAACTTGCCGATCACGCAGTTCTACAAGGTAGCGGTGTCTAACGATAAACCGTTTTATAACATTTACGGTGGGACACAGGACAATGCGACCCAGGGTGGGCCATCGCGAACAAACAACGAGCATGGGATTCGTAACAGCGATTGGTTTGTGACCGTTTTTGGTGATGGTTTTGAGCCAGCGGTTGATCCGAACGACCCAGATACCATTTACTCACAGTGGCAGTATGGAGGTTTGGTTCGTTACAACCGCAAAACGGGCGAGGCCGTCGACATCAAGCCGCAGGAGGCAAAAGAGGGGCCAGCCTTGCGATGGAATTGGGATTCTCCGTTGCTGATTTCACCTCACAACCCGAAACGACTTTATTACGCATCGCAAATTCTCTTTCGTAGCGAGGATCGTGGAGATAACTGGACAGCGATTAGTCCAGATTTGACAAGGCAGATCGATCGTAATCAACTGAAGGTGATGGGAAGGGTATGGGGTGTTGATGCGGTTGCCAAGAATGCATCGACATCGTTGTATGGGAATATCGTTTCAATTGATGAATCGACCAAAGTTCAGGGGTTGATTTATGTTGGAACGGACGAGGGGTTGGTGCAAGTCACCGAGGATGGGGGGACGACATGGCGTAAGGTGGACGGTTTTGGAACGCTTGATGTTCCAGAGTTTGGGTACATCAATGACATTGAGGCAGATTTGTTTGATCCGAATGTTGTTTATGTGATTGTCAACAATCACAAACGAGGGGATTTTAAACCGTACATACTCAAATCGAGTGACCGCGGGAGGGCTTGGGAAGTGATTACAGGTGATTTGCCGGAGCGAGGAAGTGTTTATACGCTCAAGCAGGATCATGTGAACCCAAATTTACTGTTCTGCGGTACTGAATTCGGCTGTTACTTTACGGTAGACGGTGGAAAGAAATGGATCGCATTGAAGTCGGGGTTGCCGACGATCATGGTACGAGATATCGAGATCCAAAGGCGTGAAGACGATTTGGTACTGGCGACTTTTGGTCGTGGATTTTATGTGCTTGATGATTATTCGCCACTGAGAAATATTAAGCCCGAGTTGTTGGAAACGAATATGATGTTTCCGATCAAGAAGGGGTTGATGTTTCAGAGCGTGAGTCCGATGGGGGTTTCGGGGCGTGGATTTCAGGGGGCAAACTTTTTTACAGCGCCGAATCCTGAATATGGGGTGACCTTTACGTTTCATTTGAAGGAGGAGTTGAAGTCCAAGAAGTCCAAGAGAGAGAAGAGTGATCGCGAGGGGGCTAAGGCAGGCAAGGACACGCCGTATCCTAGTTGGGAAGAGTTGAAGAATGAGGATCGGGAGGTAGCGCCGTCGCGTTGGTTGACGGTTCGCGATATGTCCGGTGCGGTGGTTCGCAAGATACCCACTTCGACGGAGCGGGGTATAGTAAGGGCGAATTGGGATTACCGACATGCGGGGCCGGCGGGCGGAAGCCGTCGACGTCGTGCTGGGGGGGCGGGGCCGGTAGCGGTACCGGGCAAGTATACGGTTGAGGTATCACAGATGCTCGACGGAGAGGTAACGGAGGTCATTGCAAAAACGGAGTTTGAAATTGAGCCTTTGACCTTTGGGGATACGACGGAGATCAATCGGTTAGCGATACGAGATTTTGCAAAGCAAGTTTACAAGCTAGCGAATGCCGTGAATGCGGCGACAGAGCAATTAAATGAGGCGGTAGATCGACTGGAAGCGATAGAGAGTTTGACCAAGACGGCTGCTGAGGTCGATCCGAGTTTGTGGAAGGAGATACGAGGGATGCAGTTACGGTTGTTGGATATCCAGCATCAATTTACGGGAGATCCAACGCGAACGAAGCGCAATGAGGGGGCGATGCCAGGGTTACAGAGTCGGTTATCGAATGCGATGATGGGAGCCTTGGGTAGTACAACGGGTCCGACTGGAACGCATCGGCGTCAATATGAAGTTGCCGGACAGGAGTTTGAAGCAGCGTTAGTGGAATTGAACAAGTTATTAGGGACTGAGATTCCGGCGATGCTCGGTCGCTTCGATGCATTAGGAGCGCCTTGGACGCCGGGAAGGCCGATCCCAAGTTGGCGTTGATGCATGGTTACCTAGTGGTGGCATCGACAGTGCTGGAGTGGCGGTCGGTGGACCGATCGGGCTGGGGCGGCGAAGAGCGTGGGTGG
>CAZACJ010000100.1:0-14156 GCA_964483385.1 uncultured Pirellula sp.
GGAATGCGCGAGCACCGGGTGGCCCTCTTGAGCCGGAATGCGCGAGCACCGGGTGCCCTTCTTGAGCCGGGCTGCTTATTCCCTTCTCCAACCACAAAACATCCCGACAAACAAAAAAACTAAAACTTCACTATTGGACAGTTCGGAAGTTTCCGATATATTGAACTATCGATAGCCAGCACACCTGATACGGCTGGCAAAGAAACAAGTGGATCGCCTCGGAGAAACTCCACATGTCCGCGACCAACCGAACGCTTACTAGCCTAGAAGCCCTCGGCGAAGCAGCCGAATGCTTGAAAGTACTCGCTCACCCGCACCGACTTCGAATGGTGCAGATGCTTCTCTCTGAAAACTATACCGTCACGGAACTCGCCGAAGCCTGCGAGCTGCCGACCGCGATGGCTTCTGAGCACCTTCGTCTCATGCAGCGCTGCGGTTTTTTGGAGAGCGAACGCGAAGGCCGAAAGGTTTACTACCAAGTCGTCGAACCGCAGTTGCAAAAAATCCTTCAGTGCATCGAAGAACGATTTGGCTGTCATGAAACATGCCCAAAACGCACTACCTGATACAAATGGGATGCATCCTTTCTGAGTCCTTCGAACGGAACCCCATAAAAGCTACCTTCAGTGTTTCGTCAGTCCTGTTACATGGTTACGAATCCTTCGTCAACGTATTCCCCTCATTTAGGATTAACTAGCGATGTCAGTCAAAACTATCACTGTGCAAGAACTCGGCAACTTACTCTCCAAAGGCCAAACCATCGACTTGATCGATGTGCGTACCCCCGCCGAGTTCCAGGAAGTCCATGTCAGCGTTGCAAAGAACTTGCCGCTGGACCAACTTTCACCCGCAGGTCTTACGGCTGGGCGCGATCCGAACCAACCGCTATACGTGATCTGTCGGTCCGGTGCCCGGGGATCTCAAGCTTGCGCGAAACTGCTAAATGCAGGGATTGCCAATGTGATTAATGTCGAAGGTGGTACCATGGCCTGGGACAAAGCTGGACTGCCCGTTGTGCGAGGCAAAGCCGCTTTGTCTCTCGATCGCCAAGTGCGCATCGCGGCGGGCTTCTTAGCTTTCTGCGGTGCTGTCCTCGCTCTGACGATCGATCCGCGATGGGCACTCCTCAGCGGATTTGTCGGAGCAGGACTGATGCATGCAGGGATTACCAATAGCTGCATGATGGGACTGATGCTTGCAAAAATGCCCTGGAATCAAGTCAAGTGATTCTGTACCTGCTCCGCGTGAGTCTCGTTCCAAACTAACCAAACCAGAGCAACTGAAACGCTGCTGAACCGAAACACTTCTGAACCATGAAAAACAATTCCAAACTCTCCTGGCTTGCGACGCTTTCGCGTGAATTGCGGTCTTGGCTTGTTCTCCTCGCAGGGTTCGCTTCTGTCATCGGCATGCTTCTTTGGGCTGCAGGCGTCTTCCACACAAAAGTACATCGCAGCAACAACCATGAATCCGACACACTACAACCCGGCAATTCACTGCTGCAACTTCAATCTGTCCAGCTTCCTCGCTACGAAACCGCCGTTGGAACGATCCAAGCGGTACACGAGGCAGCCGTGGCGAGCAAAATCCTTGCCAGAGTCGAAGAAGTCAACGTCACTGCCGGCCAAAAGGTTCGAGCCGGTGACATCCTGGTAAAACTTCTCGATCAAGACCTACGAGCGAAACTCGCTCAAATCGAATCCAACCTCGTCTCGGCCCAAGCAAGACAATCACAGGCTCAGTCAGAATTCCAACGAGCGAATTCACTACTTGCACAAGCAGCCATTTCACAATCCGAATATCAAGCTCGCGAAGCAGATATTCGCTCGGCAAACGCAGAAGTAGAACGATCGAAACAAGCGATCGAGGAAGCGAAAATTCAACTCTCTTTCGCTACAATCGCTGCCCCATTTGACGGGATCGTTGTAGACAAGCAAGTCAAAGCCGGGGATACGGCCGTCCCAGGCCAAGTCCTGTTTCGAATCTACGACCCAACCCAAATGCAACTTGTGGCTCAAGTCCGTGAATCACTTGCACTCTCCCTTCGCCCAGGACAAACGATTACTGCCAGCCTCGATGCGCTCAACTACGAGACGCAAGCCACTATCAGCGAAGTCGTGCCGCAAGCCAACTCGGCGACCCACTCCTTTGAAGTCAAAGTCATCGGCCCCGTACCTGAAGGAATCTATAGCGGTATGTTCGGTCGCTTAAAGCTACCGCTCGGGACCGAAGAAGCGATTCTGGTACCGAAAGATTCAATCTTGAGAATCGGACAGCTTTCCATGGTACTCGTCGCACAAGGAGATCAACTCGTTCGCCGAAACGTGCAATTAGGACGGGAGTTCCAAAACCAGATCCAAATCCTCGCTGGCCTGCGCGCTGGAGAAATCATCGCTGTCAAAGAAACCTCCAAAAGCGACGCATCCAGAAGTGAGGTTCAATAATGAACGCAGACAATTCAGCTTCTTCGAACCCCCACAACGATCTGCTCTCGAAATTCGTCAAAGCGTTTCTCGATAGCAACCTTTCGATCATCCTGATCATCGCCGCCTCTCTCGTCGGCTTGGCAGCCTTGCTAATCACCCCGCGAGAAGAAGATCCACAAATCGTAGTCCCCCTGGCCGATGTATTTGTACAAGCCCCGGGTTACGACGCCAAACAAGTCGAGCAACTCGTCTCCACGCCACTGGAGCGCATGCTCTCGCAGATCGATGGCGTCGAATACGTCTACAGCATGTCGAGAGATGACCAAGCGATCATTACGGTTCGATTCTATGTCGGTCAAGATCGAGAGCGCAGCTTGGTCAAGCTCTTCAAAAAGCTCAATGAAAACCAAGACTCCGTCCCAGCGGCGGTAAAGGCTTGGGTTCTCAAGCCTGTGGAAATCGACGACGTGCCCATCGTTACATTCGCCCTCAGCGGGGCAGGGGACGATAGCGCGCAACTGCGACGAATCGGCGAAGAAATGGTAGAACGACTTGCGTCCATTAAACAAGTCAATCGTGCTTACATTGTCGGCGGTGAATCCCGAGTCGTGCGTGTCGAAGTCCTTCCGGACCGACTTCAAGCCTTCCAGTTAACTTTGTCAGATGTTCAACGCGCGATCCGTGCTGCGAACGAAGTTATCCCCGGAGATCACATTGCTCGCAACGATACTCAATTACAGATCCGTACTTCCGCAGGGCTTCGTTACCCAGAAGAACTGAACAACTTGGTCGTCGGCGTTTTCCAAGGCTTGCCTGTCTACATCAAGGACATCGCAGAGGTGATCGATGCAGCCAACGAACCTGAAACCTACGTCCGTCATGGTTGGGGCCCCGCCGCCGAATTCCCCCAGCATCACGGAAGCCCAGGTACTCGACTCGGTACGCACGAAACTTCCCATAGCGAAACACTAGCTCTTCATTCTGTTCATCAATCCGCTGAATCTCGACCATCGATCACTATCGCCATTTCTAAGCAAAAAGGTGCAAATGCTGTCTCAGTCTCCCAATCGGTCATCGACGCCGCAGAAAAACTCAAACTCGAGGTTCTTCCTGGGGATGTCGATCTGACCATCACTCGCAACAGCGGCTTGACAGCTGATGAGAAAGTCAACGAACTGATCGAAGCCCTGGGTATCGCAATCCTCATCGTCGTGCTGTTGCTTACCGTCGGAATGGGATGGCGCGAAGCTCTAATCGTGGCAATTGCAGTACCCGTCGTCTTCGGACTTACTCTGTTCGTGAACCTTCTATTCGGATTCACCATCAATCGAGTCACACTGTTCGCACTCATTTTGGCCTTGGGCCTGCTCGTAGATGACCCAATCGTCGACGTCGAGAACATCGCAAGACACTTCCACGAAAAGAAAAAAGCAAGTCGGCGTATTGTCCTTGATGCCGTTGCCGAAATACGCCCACCACTGATCAGCGCAACACTCGCCGTCATCGTTAGTTTCCTCCCGATGTTTTTTATCACAGGAATGATGGGCCCTTACATGTCCCCAATGGCCCTGAACGTTCCTGTTGCGATGCTGATGTCGATGCTCGTCGCCTTTACCATCACTCCCTGGCTAACGTATCACGTCCTGAAGAAAGAATTCCCACACACCGATGCGATGTCCGATGCGCACGAGACCAACGATACGGAACCTGCGGTCTCCGGGCACGCCGCTTACGATCCCCAAGCTGTCAAACAAACAAGACTGTACAAGTTCTTCCGCCCGTTGATGCTTCCACTGTTGAAGAATCGCTTTCGCGCAATTGGCTTCCTCGCCATCATCGGTATTCTTACCGTCGCTGCCATGGGTCTCGGCGCAATGCGACTCGTCCCACTTAAAATGCTCCCTTTCGACAACAAAAATGAATTTCTTATCCTTCTCGACATGCCCGAAGGAACAACACTCGAACGCACCTCAGCTGTCCTGCAATCCATAGAAGACAGAATCGCTAACGAGCCAGAAGTGATCGATTGGACCAGCTACGTTGGCTGTCCAAGCCCCATCGATTTCAATGGCTTAGTACGCCATTACTACTTGAGAGAAGGGACACACCAAGGCGAAATACGTGTGAATCTGGTCGGCAAAAAAAACCGATCGCAACAAAGCCACGCCATAACACTTCGCCTCCGCGATGACTTGACGGGACTAGCAGGCTCCGCAGGCGGTATCTTGCGTCTTGTCGAACTTCCTCCCGGCCCACCCGTTCTCGCTTCACTTGTCGCCGAAGTCTACGGTCCGCTCGAACGATCCTATGATGACCTTTTACAAAGTGCACAAATGGTTAAACGTCGACTGGAGAAAGAACCTGGAGTCGTAGAAGTCGACGACATGATGGAAAACGAAATGATCCGTTGGACCTTTGTTCCCGACCAAGAAAAAGCAGCTCTGGTAGGCGTCAGTGTCAGCGACATTGCCAACGCCGTGCGGACCGCTACCGTTGGAGAAAGCAGCGGACTGCTGAGAGTTCACGAAGAACGACATCCCCTACAAATCGCCGTGCGACTACCCCGTGGCTTACGCCAAGACCCGCTGGAACTAAGCCAACTGGCAGTGCGAGGAGTCGATGGTCAACTCGTCCGACTCACTGAGATAGGGAAATGGGTGACCGATCGCGTCGGCCAAACGATCTATCACAAAAACCTTCAACGCGTTGCTTATGTGACGGCAGAAACCGCCGGACGCCCACCCGCCGATTGCATCATCGATATCCTTGCCGATCAAGTTAGCCCAGCAAATGCAAACTCCCAAACCGCTACCGATCAAACACTTGCATCCAACGAATTCGGATTCGTCGCTCAAAACGATCCAAAACCACTAACCGGACGCTCCTTCTTCCGAAACGGTTCCAACGTCGCTTGGAGTCTTCCCCCAGGTGTGTCTGCCAAATTCTCGGGCGAAGGTGAATGGCAAATCACTCTCGATGTCTTCCGCGACTTGGGACTCGCCTTCGGAGCTGCCATGATCCTGATCTACATCATCCTCGTTGCACAAACCGGGTCGTTCCTCATTCCCCTTATCGTAATGCTTGCTATTCCTCTGACCGTTCTGGGAGTCATGCCCGGCTTTTTTATGCTCAATGGTCTTATGGCAGCAAATGTCGGCGGGTATGCCGACCCGGTCTACTTCACGGCCACGGCCATGATCGGAATGATCGCTCTCTCGGGAATCGTCACACGCGACTCCATCATCCTCGTTGATTTTATGGAACAAGCAGTTCGCGCCGGACGACCGATCTTTGATGCAATCCTTGAAAGCAGAGTCGTGCGACTGCGACCAATTCTGCTTACCGCCGGCGCTGCAATGCTCTCCGCAATCCCTATCACCTTAGACCCAATCTTCTCAGGTTTGGGCTGGTCATTAATCTTCGGCTTGATTGCTAGCACCATCTTCACACTCTTCGTCATCCCAGTGACTTACTGGCTCTTCTATGCAGGTCGCGACCTAGCCAAAAATAACTCCAACGCCAATTGAACGGACTGACGTAGCCACGGTACTGATTTCCGAATCGACGTCGGTATTGACGTCGCGGGGAGAATCTGCGATTCACTCCAGGGCTAAAGTCCCACTTGCTGGCATTTGCCCAAGCAACGAACGAGCCCCTTGTCCCCCAACTGTGAATTCAACGGATTGAATCGACATGCCTTTTTCGCGCTCCCAACGCTTGGATCGACGCAAACGGGTAATTCTCGATTCAATCGCGGCTGATCCCGATTTCGCGACGGAATCGGCCAAAGCCGTTAAAAAGAACAAGAAGCAACTGCGATCCTCTCCGAACTCGCTCCTCGATGGATTCGATTCGGCAACCTATAGCCCATCGGTTCGCAAGACATGCCAAGCCCGCTTTATCCAAGCAATCCCGCTCCGGACTCAATCGATATCATTGGTCATCGGCTCCCTTTGGGCCGTTTGGCTTGTACTTGTACTTTCCCATTACCTGCTCCATTCACGCGCGAACTCAATCGGTCGCTCCCCCCTTCCCTTCCTTCAACTGCTAGATCTTCGCAGCCCTCACAGCATCGCCAATTGGATCTCATGCCAACTATGGATGCTTACCGCGCTAGCAGCTTGGATGCTCTACAACATCCGCAAGCACCGTCTCGATGACTTTACGGCCACATATCGCGTTTGGCTGATCATGGTCGCCGTTTCGATCTTCTCTAGCTTTGATGCTTCCACGTCAGCTCTCTACCTACTCGGTCAGTCAATCGATCCGTGGACACGTAAAGAGATCGGATATGGGGGCTGGCCCCTCGTCCTTGCCGCATACGCATCAATAGTTGCTATGGTCGGCCTACGCCTCTCCAGCGAACTGCGATCCGTAGGCGGCGCACTGGCCCTTTGGTTCGGTGGCCTCATCGCTTGGGGTTGCGCAGCTCTGCTCGGGACTGGTTTGCTTAAACTGCAATGGGCACCCGGAACCATCGATTTGATCGTTGGTGCTTGTTGGATCGGCGGCGTTCTCGCCGTCTTTCAAGCGGTCGGATTGACTCTACGTCATTGCTTCATCCAAGCCCAGTACCGATTCGTTGAACGAATCGCCTTCACCAATACGAAACGAAACGCTTGGTCCAAAACAAATCAAGACGAGGACGTCGAGAACTCAGATTCTTCAGACGACATTCTCGATGAAATCCCCAAGAAGTCTTGGCTGCCTTGGCGCCGAACCAACAAGGATCTTGACCAGGAAACTGATAGCGACACAAATTCGAAACCATCGTCTGCCAACAACAAGTCCGTTGATCCAGACGCCCCACCCAAACGCCCAATGCGTCTGTTCGGCCTGATTCCTCACCGAGCCGAACGCAATGAACAACCAATCGATGAACCCCTGCGAATCGACGATGGAGGTGTCGTTGACCAAGGTTTAACCAAGAAACCTGGTTGGTTCTCACGCAAAGCGCGAAACATCCAATCCACTGACGAAGCAACTCACACGAAGAAATCCTGGCTTCCATCCCTGAAGAAGAAATCGCAACCAGTTTCGGATGAAGCTGAGCAAACCGCGACCGTCTCCACCAAAAAGCAAGCCCCTCCGGCTCCGAAAGATAGCGCCGTCAAAAACACCGATACCACGGAAAACCCACCGAAGAAAAAGTCGTGGAACCCCTTCAGCCGATCCACCTCCAACCTCACTGCTAGCGACCAAACAGAAGCAAACACCACCAACTCTAAAAAAGCTCCTGCACAGGCTCGATCCAACCCAACACAGGGAACGAACAATCCAGCTACTGGCAAATCCCCAGAACGCGTCGAAGCCTTCGAAATCCTCGACGAACAATCCCCGAAAACCAAAAAACTTGCAGGTAAAATACTCGGTTGGTTCGACGGTCTAAAACTCAAACCACCCAAAGATGTCACAGAAGTAAAGGGCGATAAGGACTCGAAAACCGGAAACGTAAGTTCAACAACGCAAAACAACAAATCCGCGAATGGTTCGAATGCCTCCAGCCCACCCTTCCCTTCCACAGGCTCCTCGCCTGTTTCCAAAACCCCTGCGGCGACTCCTACCCCTTCATCTCAACCTAATAATTACGGATCGTCAGCATCATCCGACGATTCCGACGACGAAGACGATGACGACTTTGGAAACCAAAGACCACTGAGCAAAGCGGAAAGAAAACGCTTGCGACGCCAAGGACGCGATGCAGCTTAAAATGCCTTCGCTATAATTCAACCCGCTCTAGCGTGCATACTCCACTTCGCTTTGACAAAGCTCGCTAGCGTGTCACAATCTCAACGCACGACACACCGACGCTTCCGCGTCTTACTCGCATCGCAACCTCGGATACTTATATCATCATGTCGGATTACCTTGTGGCACTGATCGTCGGAATCGTAGAAGGACTCACCGAGTTCCTTCCTGTTAGCTCCACGGCTCATATCATCATCACCCACAAACTTTTAGGAATCCCCCTGGATGATCCCTTCTGGAAAATGTTTGCAGTAGTAATCCAACTCGGTGCGATCCTGTCCGTGGTCTTTTACTTCTGGCCCCGAATCGTTCAGTTCGTCCAATCTTTTGTCTCGACCGTGCTTGGTAAAGAACAATCAACCTATCGACCAAATACCGCCGATGCCGCGCTTACCACCCCTGAGACAAACCCCACCGACCGCCAAAAAACTTGGTGGCAGCACCCACTCGTTCTCGTCCTGTGCAGCTTTGTTGTAACCGCGATCCCCTGCTTCCTTATGGATAAGTTCATCGGGGAAAATCTAGAAAGCCCCTTAATGATTGCCATTGCGCTCATTGTCGGTGGGATCGCAATGGTCTGGATCGACAAAAACTACGCGAACAAAGCGACTACCGAATCGATGGAACAAATGTCGATGGCTCAAGCAATATTCATCGGCGCAGCACAAATTCTCGCTGCCGCGTTTCCCGGGACCAGTCGCTCTATGGCGACCATCGCAGGTGGTCAAATTATGGGGCTCTCCCGCCCCGCAGCTCTCGAGTTTAGCTTCTTCCTCTCGATCCCTGTCATGGTCGCAGCAAGCAGTTTCAAGCTCTTACAGTACTTATTGAAGTCCGAGGTCTCCATTCAGTCCGAGCAGTGGATTACGCTCGGCATCGGATTCATCACCAGCTTTTTTGTCGCGCTCGCCGTGATCGCTTGGTTTATGCAATGGGTCAAAGCCCGAGGGTTTGTTCCATTTGCCATCTACCGAATCATCGCCGGTGCACTGCTGTTCTTCAGTGTGCTCGGTTGATCGAACAACAGTTGATCGAACAAACTACTTCGATTCGTCCTTCTTATCAGTATCATCCTGCTTCGCTCCACTATCCCCACCACCCCGGTTCTGATTAAGCGATGCATAAGGATCCGTAGATTTACCAGGGGGTGGCTTAACGTCGGTGCGGGTACCAACCACATTCCCCTTCGTCTTCGCCGCCTCCTCTTGCTCCAAATACATCGTCTCTAACATACCTGGCAAAAAAACAGCACCTACAGCTACCACCGCCAAAGCAGGGAGCAACCATATCAAGGCCGACGACTTCTTTGCTACCGCTGCTCCCGATGCTCTATCCGTGACCTCTGAGGTACTGCTCGCCGCATTGTCGTTATCAAGTTCGTAAGGGGATTTTTGATTAGTCATGATTGAATAAGCGAAAAGAAGACAAACGCTGTGTCGGATGAGCCATCGTCTCCAGCGCGACACCAATGCCGGAGTGAATACAGTACTACGATACTTTTCTCGAACTCTAATTGCAATCAGAGAGCCATTCTCCCCGACAGATTCCAGGCTTTTTAGGAAACATCTCTGACTGATTCGTCTGGTTCGATGTATGTTATTCGTACCTTCAACCCCCTCAAATACTCCCAATGACCCTCCGACAATTCACCGTTCCTGCAAACATACCTTTTCCCGCCCGGCAACTTCCAGCCGTACTGCAAAACTTGCTTGGCATGCCTGCTAGCCATAGCCATTGGTTAATCGAAAACGGTTGCGTAACCGTCAATCAACGCCCATGCCGCAAAACCCATATACGTGTTGAACCAGGGGATGAAATCGAAGTCGACTGGATTCCCATGCCCGTAATCGTGCGAACCGAACAGCGAGGATCCAGCCGCCCAGGACCGATCGAGTTCCTTCATGACGACCCGTATCTCTGCGTTGTCGTAAAACCCCCGAACTTGTTAACCGTCCCGACCGCATACCGCGAAGGCCAAACCTTGGTCTCACGCGTCGAACGCCGATTGCAAGACAAAGATCCCCAAGCAAAAGTCTATTGCGTACACCGCTTGGACCGAGATGTTTCCGGTGTACTCGTACTCGCCAAATCCCTCCAAGTCGCCGAGAAACTGCGTGATCAATTTGCCGCCAGAAAACCAGATCGACAATACATCGCCATCGTTGCGGGAGTTCCTCGTAAACCACAAGATACCATTCGTAGCTATCTAGCCACCGATGCAAATCTCAATCGCTACTCCGTGCCACCCCCAACGTCACATCCCAAATCCGAACAAGAAAAAAGTGAAGCAATAATCAAACCGAGAAAAAGCAACCATCCAAAGCCAAACGATAAAACAAAGCCAAGTAACGCAGAGTACACCGGCGAACTCGCCATCACCCACTACAAAGTCCGACACGCTTGGGCCGATAGCGCCTTAGTCGAAGTCCGACTTGAAACAGGCCGCAGAAATCAGATTCGAGTCCACCTAGCTGAACTAGGACATCCTATTTTAGGAGACCCAAGATACCGCGCCGACCTTGCCACTCACCGCGCCTGGCCCTACCGACGTATCGCCCTGCATGCAGAAAGCCTCGGCTTTATCCATCCAGTATCCCAAGAACCCGTGCGATTTCTCGCTCCATGGCCCCAAGAGTTTAGAGACTTCCAACGCTCCGCTACAAAATCAACCAACACCAAAACGAAACCTCCCAGAAAGGATGCGTCGGACTCGTGACCCCATCGCAGCCAGAAACCTCCCGCCCCCTCTCTGATGCTCCCATCGGTTATTGCACCAACGTACACGCCGGAACAGACATCGATTCTATCCTAGCAAACCTACAACGCTGCGCTGTTAAAGTCCGCGAACGCTTGCGCACTCCAACACTAGGTATCGGATTGTGGTTCTCAGAAAATGCAGCCTCACAACTCCTCTCACCCTCCACCAAACAACCATCGGATGCAAAGCTCACTAAGTTTCGCGACTCACTGAATGAAATGGGATTGATCCCGTACACTCTCAACGGCTTTCCCCAGCAAGACTTCCACCAATCGGTCGTCAAACATCGAGTCTACGAACCTACTTGGTGGCAACCGGAGCGTCTTCACTACACCAACCTACTCGTTGAACTCCTCGACGCAATCCTACCGGCAAACGCGACCGGTTCGATCTCGACTCTCCCCATCGCATGGTCTCACACAGATGACTCACCTGGACAAGTTAGTGAAGATCTTCTGCAACTGGCAGCAAAACAACTTTTGCAACTCGCCCAAAACCTCCATCGTCGGTTCGAAGAATCGGGGCGTCGCATTGTCATCGCCCTCGAACCAGAACCAGGTTGCCTATTCACCGACCATGCCTCACTGCGAACTTTCTACGATCGCTTCTGGTCCGAACCCGCCGTCTCTTCTCAAGACGCAGAAATTGCACGCCGCTACCTGCGAGTCTGCCATGACATCTGCCACAGCGCTGTGATGGCCGAAGATCAATTCGAAGAACTGGAGCTTAATACACAGCTGGGAATCCGTGTCGGGAAAGTCCAAGTCTCCTCGGCAATTCAGATCTCATGGCATGCTCTGCAGCCCCCTGAACGACAAACCGCAATCGAACAACTTCAACCCTTCGCCGAAGACCGATATCTGCATCAAACGCTCATCATTCATCACGACGGCCGCAAAGAACTCTTCGAAGATCTCCCAAGCCTCTTACGCCGTGTACGCAATGGCGACTCTCACCTTTGCGACTGCCGCGAATGGCGTATTCATTTCCATGTTCCTATCTATGCCGATCGCTGGGGACCTATCTCCACCACCCGCCATGAAATCCTTCGTTTCCTCGATTGCGCTCGCACCAACCAAAATTGGTTCGATGGACATGAGCACTATGAAGTCGAAACGTACGCATGGAGCGTACTCCCACCCTCACTAGCCACTGCATCCCTTCCCGAAGGCATCAGCGAAGAATTGCGATGGCTAAATTCTGCTATTCGCTCCGAAGGTCTTCGCTCGTAAATAACTCTCGGAAACTCAACCGGAAATGCTGGGCAAAAAGCTCCCCTGGAGCTTGTCAAAGAAATCGCCCTCAACGAAGATTACTGCGGGCTCGCAAGCCGCTCGACGAGTCGACTCGCGTTCGCCCAAATCTAAAAGTAATTCAATCACAAGTACAACAAGTAACTTCAGCTACCAAAGAGGCCTACGATGAACACCCTCCGTTCCCGCCTATCCACCTTCTCAAAATCAACGCTTCGCAATCGCAAACACCGCAATAACGCCAACGAACAACCCAAAAAACAATCAGTGATCTCCTCGATCGTCTTGAGCCTCATCGTCCCAGTCTTGACCTCCGCAACGACACCAATATTCTTCCCCGAGAACCAAGCTGTCGCCCAAGACGCACAGCCCGCAATCGCAGCCATCAAAGGAATGCTCGGCGTTTCAGTCCAAGAAAAAGATGGTGCCATCATCGGTGTCGACTTCCGCAACTGCGGTGATAATTGGATCGATACCTTCCCAAGAGTTCTTGAAATCCCCTCCGTTCAAAGCATCTCCGTCAGCGGTCCACTCGCGACTCACGAACGAATCGCTTCTCTCAAAGCCCTCCCCAATCTGCGTGCACTACGACTAGAACAAGCCGCAATCACCGACGAAACCATCGCCGAAATTGCCAAGTTCCCCAAGATCGACGATATCAACCTAGATCGCAGCCCCATCACGGACGCTTGCCTTAAAAGCTTAGGTGCATCGAAGACTATCAAACGAATCCGAGCCCCACGAACCAAACTCTCCGATGCCGGACTCGCATATCTGAAAGACACAACGCAGCTCGAATTGCTCGATCTTTCAGATTGCAACCAAATCAGCGACATCGGCCTATCTCATATCAAAGGCCTTACACGCCTGAGAAACCTTAGCCTATGGGGCCCACGTATCACCGACGAAGGAATGCAACATCTTTCCGGAATGACAAATATGGTCGCTATCTCCTTCCAAGACTGTGGAGTCACCGACAAAAGCTTCACCGCCCTCTCCGGCATGACCAAACTCAAAGAGTTCGATATCTTCCGCACCCGAGTCGGCAATGATGCCCTCGCCGCTATATCCGGCGCGAAAGAAATGGCCAAGATGAAACTGCGAGACTGCGGTATTACCACCAAAGGAATCGTCGAACACATCGGCAAGTTTCCCAACATCACGACCCTCGACCTGAGCGAAACGACTATCAAAGATGCCGCCCTCGTCGAAATCGGAAAACTTGAAAAACTCGAAGACCTGAATCTATGGCATACACGTGTGACTGATAGCGGACTGACCGCTTTAGTCGACTCAAAACTCAAGCGACTGAACCTCGACGATACCAACATCGGTGATGCAGCTCTCGAGCACATCTCGAAAATCCAAACCCTTGAATTCCTCCACATCGGAAAGACTGCCGTCACCGATGAGAAGATAGGCGAATTGGCGAAACTGACCAATCTCAAGGACCTGATCCTGACCAACACAGGACTCAGCTCAAAAGCAGTCGAAGCCCTCCAACAAAAATTACCTAAGACCAAAATAAAATTCTAAGCGATTCCTATTGACGCCACCCAGGAGTATTTCGTAATTCCGATGCCGTTGGGGAAAAACGCCTCGATTCCATCAACGCATGAACTACACATAAGCTCTATCGTCGGCCAAGCGTTTGCGGGAATGCTTGTCCGGCCTTTCTCCTGGGTTGGAGCAGCATAGAACCGAAGGACTAGCGGTTACTGGGTCAATCGCTACCAACGGTGCTTCGCGGTAGAGCTTACGACTGTGCCCCGGTGCATTTCATCGAAGCGCACCGGGGCCAGAGAACAAAGTAAGCCCTAGGACTGTCGATCGACCATCCTAGGGCTTCTTCTTTTTCATATTCTCGATTTCCCCCCTGCTTAAGCCCATTACCGTCAAATTGGTAATCCCAGGGGTTTCAGGAGTGCTCTCTGAGCCGGAATGCGCAAGCACCGGGTAGCCCTTGAGCCG
>CAZACJ010000101.1:0-13916 GCA_964483385.1 uncultured Pirellula sp.
GAACGAAACCAAATTTCCTGCCGGCGAACAAATTGACGTGTGTGAATAACGATCTGTTCTTGCATGGTAGTAAAAGGTATTTTTCCGGCAAGGAATTCTAATGGCTCTTTGTATCCTACCGCTTGGCTGGCGGTACGCCCAAGGCCACCGAAGCGGTCGATCAATCGTCGCACTTCTTCGACGAGTCCCAGTTGCACCATCGATTCGACTCTGGCAGCTACACGCTGATGCAAGACACAGCGGTCCCAAGCTAGGACGTATGCTTGGCTTTTTTTGGGGATGGCAAAGCTTTCGAATTGTGTTTGCCAATGGCTGAGAGGTAAACCCGTTAGCTTGGCGACTTCCAAAGCTCGAGTCATACGGCGAATATCGTTGGGCATGATTCGATGTGCGGAGAGCGGGTCGACTTGAGCAAGTCGCTCATGGAGCAGTTCTGGCCCCCTCTGCGAGACTTCCTCTTCGATTTCTTTTCTGAAACCCCAATCGGCCTCGGGACCTTGGAAGAAGCCACATAGTAGGGACTTGAGGTACAGTGGGGTTCCGCCAACGAGCATCACTCGCTTTCCGCGTGCGCGGATTTCCAAGGCGACTCGGTGCGCATCTTTTAGAAATTCCGCTACGCTGTATTCATCGATGGGATCTCTGATATCGATCAAGTGATGGGGGATGATTTCGCGTTCGGATAGTGTTGGTTTTGCGGTGCCAATATCCATTCCACGATAGACAGCCATCGAGTCGACTGAGAGGATCTCAGCGTCAATTCGTTGAGCAACTTCGAGTGCAATTCGCGTTTTTCCGGAAGCGGTTGGTCCTGTCAGATAGATAGCGTTATCTAGCGGTGGCAAGAACCATGATTCTGGTATTCTTGCTATAGGGTTCATACGGATCGAGTCTCAGTTTGAGCTTGGTGGTGGCGAACGAAGTATGGATAGAAAGGGGCTTCGGAGGGAATAGAATCGGTTTTGTCGCGAGAAAACGTTCAGTTTACCTCTAGGAAGGCGACTTGGAATCGACAAACAAGTTCAAAATGCCTAGGATTGCCGTCAGTGATGGACATCCTGGTAAGAGTCTTTTTCCCACCCACCGCGTTTTTAGTATTATGGCTTCTGATACCTCAGGTGGTCGCAATTCCAGCGGCATCTCGCCTGCTTCGTCGTCTTCAGACGTGCTTGATCGGCTGATGGCTCAGTTGCATCAGCGAGCTGTAGAGTTGCCGGAAGGTTCTTACACAACCAAGTTGATACGCGGTGGTGTACCTAAGATGGGTAGTAAGCTCTTGGAGGAATCGCTTGAGGTTGTCGAGTCGGCTTGGGAACCCGGGCCGGAGGGGCGCGAGCATATGGTCCGTGAAGCTTGTGATGTGCTTTATCATTTGTGGGTTCTTTTGGCTACCAAAGGGATCGGTGTGGAGGACTTGCGAAGGGAGCTTGAGCGTCGCGAGGGCACATCCGGAATTGTGGAAAAGCAAAATCGAATCTCGGGAGGGGTGGAGTGAGTTCTAGCAGTGCAATGTTGCGTATTGGAGTCCCGAGTAAAGGCAGATTGAGTGAGTTAGCAACGGAGTTGTTGTTGCAGGCTGGCTTGCAATTTCGTCGTCAGGACCGCGCGTTGTTTGCGAGAGTCAGCGGTTTACCGGCTGACATTACGTTTTTGCGGACCGATGACATCCCGACTCTGTGCGCGGAGGGTGCAATTGATTTGGGGATTACTGGCAGTGACTTGGTCGAGGAAGCTCAGGCGGACGTACAGGTTCGTATGAAGCTTGGGGTTGGTCGATGTCGTTTAGCAATGTGTGTTCCTTTGCATGGCGACATTCAAGCTCCGAAGGATTTGAAGGGCAAGCGGATTGCGACAAGTTTTCCGAACACGACGAAGCGTTTTTTGGATGGTCATGGGGCTCCAGTGCATCTGGTTCATTTGAATGGATCTGTGGAGGTCATGATTTCGTTGGGAGTGGCTGACGCGATTGTCGATTTAGTTGAGACCGGTAGTACTTTGGCTGCGAATCAATTGCGAATCTTGGATGTATTAGGTGAATACGAGACGGTGTTGATTCAGAGCCCGAGGTGTCGTGACAGCGTAACCGCAGATCGGATTGTTAGGCGACTCGAGGGTGTGGTAATCGCTAGGGATTATTCGTTGTTAGAGTACAACGTCCCGCGATCTCAATTAGCGGCAGCAGAAGCGATCACTCCGGGATTTACTTCCCCCACTGTGAATAGTTTGGAAGATCCCGAGTGGTGTGCAGTGCGAGCGATGGTAAAACGAAAAGAAGTCATTGCGATCATGGAGCAGCTTGAATCGCTGGGAGCGACGGCGATTCTTGAGTTTTCCATCAATAACTGTCGAATCGATGCGGGTGCAGGTCGTTAGTGGTTTGAACCGCAGTCGGTAGAGACTTCCAGCATAAGCAATTACGTAGGGTATGTGCAGCGGTCCACATTAGACCATCATCTGCCACAGAAATCGGTCAAACACCGTCCGTTTAATGCTTGTGGTTCAAACAACGGACCGCGGAACATACCTTGGCGTCTTTCTCAAATCAACTCTCTCGAGCCGTAGGCTCGCCCAGCACCGGTTGCGGCTAAAGTTTTTATTCGCTCAGGTCAGGTTTGCCGTTTCCGTTTGCATCGATCGTTTTTAAGTCGATGTAAGTGTAGGGGCGTTGATAAGCCTCTTTGCCATCTTTTGCGTAGCTGACCCACAATCGCAAAGCGGTAGCATCGTAGACGACGTTTTCTACATTGCCGCCTTTGATGGGGATTTGGTTTGCGAGTGCTACAAGTTTTTCGCCATCGAGTTTGCCGCGTTCTTTCTGAAGGGTTGGGAATGCCCCGCGTCCTTCGTCGTTGTATACGACACAAGAAAGAACATTGGGAGCAAATTCGTCCGTTGGATCAGCGTCTTTCCAAATCATCAGTTGCTTGTTTGCGGGTTCGGGTGAATGCGCGCGAACTTTGACGGCTCGCAACTCCGATTGTCCATCTCCGAAGACGAAGTGATATCGCTTGGTCGCCGGTTGACCTTTGAAAATTTCGAGCGCTTTCGAGAGGGAGTCACCATCGTAGAGCATCGTACGAAAATAGACGGTGAAGTGCGGCGCATGGACTTGGTATGGAGCTTCTTTGCCAGAAGCATCACCCATTTCGGAGAGAGCGATCCCTTTTGCGTTGAGTCCTGTGTGTGCTCCGATCATTCCCGCGAAAGATGGAACCAAATGCGGGATGCCTTGGTCGGGAATGTAGAGAACGATCATAGGAAACTCATGTGCGCCGACTTCCATACTCCAATCGAGATTTCGTGTTTGATATAGGTGTCCATCGACGGTAGCTTCTCCCCAAGCTGCGATGCTCGAGCAGGAGTAGGGCATGAGGAGAGGGACCGCATGAAGGGCTTGCAGGGTGCTCAACGGAACGCCGGAACCATCTGCGAGTCCGGCGAGTTCTTGTTCTACTCGGTCGTCGGCGTAGGCCGCGGATCGCGACCAGACTTCTTGCAGCGCGGCAGTATCGGCTTTGATTTCATGCTGGATACCTTGAAGCGCTGCAGGAACGAAGGTTTGGATTTCTTTGGCGAAGAGTTCACCGAGTTGAAGCCCCATTTCGTAAGGGGTGCCTCTGACTACGGCCAATGGGAATTTTGAATCTCCTTCACCTACGACGATGCGATGCCCGGGGGAGTTTGGCTTGTCCGGGATTCGATAGGGCTTTTGGGGACTTTGGGTGGAGGGAATCGTCGGTAACCCTTGAATGGTCGCTTCTTTGAGCGGTTGATCGCCACCGTTATTGGGGGATTGCCCCAATACAGAAGGGGGAAAAAGGGCAAAAACCGAGAGGTTTACGGGGAGTGACAACAAGAGTCCGAACGCTTTAGTGAGGTATTTTCGCTTCATGGCTCGCGGTTTTTTGTGGAGGGTTATAGGGGAGTTGCTTACAAATTTAAGAAAATCTTCAGACATCATCAGAAAAAGTGCTATGTCTGCTAGACTCTGCCATTTCGCTATCTTACAGTAATCCCATGGGGTTTTGTTTCCCCTTAGTTTTGTTCTTATGTATCTTTTTCTCACTTTCGGAGGTGGGTAATGAAGCGAACCGCTCGACGAACTGGTTTCACGCTGGTCGAGCTGTTGGTGGTAATTGCGATCATCGGAATCTTGGTCGGATTACTTTTACCGGCAGTCCAGGCCGCTCGCGAAGCGGCCCGGAGGATGAGTTGCAGCAATAACATGCGGCAACTTGGTCTGGCTCTCCACAATTTCGAAGGAACGTTTAAGTACGTTCCGACTTGGGCTTCTCAATTTCGTTTGAACGATACCTATGCAGCTCAAGGGAATCCTTTTTTTCCTGCCACGTCTGACGCGCGACGTCCGTTCGGTGTGTTGGGACAGTTGTTGCCTTACATGGAAGGGAACACGATCTACCAGAACTTCGATTTAAAGAAGCCGTTGATTGACCCACGGAATCTTCCACCTCCCTTCCCAGGTGGACAAGTTCCCGTATCGGCGACGGTGAATCTCCCTCTTTTCAACTGTCCATCGACCCCTGAAGGATTGTCTGACTACGGGCCGTGGATGGCGCAGAACGGGATTCTTCCCTCGGGTACGGTATTCAACTTGCCTCGTACAGACTACGTAGCACTGCGTGGTTTGCACAGTTCTTTGGCAGCTTGTGCTGGTCTCCCAGCGACCACCACTCACAATTCGATGTTAGGTGCGAACGATGGTGGGGGCGAGAACGCCGAGATTGTCGTGAACCCAAGGCGTAAGTTTGCTGCGGTGACCGATGGGTTGTCGAACACATTGTGTTTCATTGAAATAGCAGGTAAGCAACGGTTGTACTTTCGCGGAATTCCTTACCAAGGAACTTGGACTACTACCCCTGTACCTGCTTTTACCTTGAATTCGTTCTATGGTGATTGGAATACAGCGCGACATCCTCGTGGGTTGAGCGGTGCGGATCGCAACAATCCAATGATGCCTGGTTGTTCCGTTATGAATATATTCAATCAAGACAATCCGTACTCGTTCCATGGCAGTGGTGTGCAAGCCGTGCGTGGTGACGGTTCAGTGATTTTCTTGCCAGCTTCTATTAGCACGAATGTTTTCGTCGCCTTGGTTACCAGAGATGGTGGCGAAACCGTGGAGATGCCTGAGTAATTTGTGGCATATTGTGGACGTAAAAAACGTGGGCGAGCGAACTGCAAGGTTTGCTCGCTTTGTTTTTTGCGTCCTCTTCTGATTTGTTGTTTTTCATTTTCTCAATACCACTGGACTACTGGAGTTGTATATGTCATCTAGCGCTACCTTAGATCGCGAGCCCAAGTCGTACATCAAAATGTTTCGCCCAACTGCGCGCCGATTGAATTCGTTTTGGTTTGTTTGTTTAGCAATTCTTGGAGTCTCAAGCTTGGGTTGTGGTAAAGGTGGACCATCGTTAGTCTCAGTCACTGGAAGTGTTATGGTCGATGGCAAGCCAGCCGAAGGGGCTTCGTTGATTTTCTTCCCAAAGGATGCTTCGTTAACGTTGATTCCCTCTGCGCAAGCAGACGCGAGTGGAAAGTTCTCGATCATCACGGACGGGAAGAACGGCATTCCAACTGGATCGTATGACGTGACAGTTATTTGGCCCGATCCGTCGGTCAAGCCGACGGAGTCACAAAGGATGCAGGGGCTTATTGAGCCCGGTCCTGATTTGCTTGCTGGAAAGTATGGTAAGAAGGGGGCTTCTGGTCTGAGCGTTGACATAAGTGCTTCCAGCAAGGAGTTGCCATCCTTTGATTTGAAGACGAAGTGATCATTCGATTCACTTTGTCAGTAAGTATATTGGACAATCATTCAATTAAACGTTTACCTTTTTGTTTTTGAGACTGCGAATCATGAGAACTCGATTTAGTATATTGACCGAGTGTGTGCGATTGCTTCAAGTCGCACCGATTGCGTTGCTGATTCCATTTCTTTCGGTTGGCTCGTCAGTGCAAGCTGAACCTCCCGTTGGTTCCAAGCTAACGCCGCTGGATGCTTATGTCGCCAAGAAAGACGATTCCTATTCTTGGTCCGTCAAGGAGACTATTGCATCGGGGCCGCTGACAACACATGTGATTCGATTGAATTCTCAGACTTGGAGGACGAAGGACGAGGTTGATCGCCCGCTATGGGAGCACTGGTTGGTTGTAACAGTTCCACAGAAGGTTACTACGGACCGCGTGTTCTTGATGATCGGTGGCGGGAGTCATACCAGTGGGCAGCCCAAGGGGCCTGATGCGATTACGGGAGCGATTGCGGCTGCCACCGGTGGTGTGGTGGCTGAGTTGAAAAACATTCCCAATCAGCCGTTGGTCTTTCACAACGACGGAACGCCACGTGTTGAGGATGATTTGATCGGCTATTCGTGGGCGCAATTCCTTGAGACGGGCGATGCAACTTGGTTGCCTAGGCTACCGATGGTCAAGAGTGTTGTGCGAGCCATGGACTGCATCACTGAGTTTTCGGCAAGTGAAGCTGGAGGTAAGCGAAAGGTCAATAAGTTCATCGTAGGTGGTGGGTCCAAGCGGGGCTGGACGACTTGGATGGCCGGTGCAGCGGACAATCGAATCGAAGCGATCGTGCCGATTGTGATCGATGTTGCCAATGCCAAGCCTTCGCTCCAGAACCATGCGGAAGCTTATGGGTTCTGGGCGGAAGCGATAGGTAACTACTACCAGCACAAAATACTGCAAAGGTTTGATCATCCTCGCATGCAGCAGCTTTATGAAATTGTTGACCCTTATTACTACCGCGATCGACTGACATTGCCGAAGTACATTGTCAACGCTAGTGGCGATCAGTTTTTCGTTCCTGACTCTTCCCAGTTTTACTACGACGAGCTACAGGGGGATAAGCTTTTGCGTTACGTCCCGAATGCTGACCACGGATTGAAGAACACCGATGCTGTACAATCGATTGCGGCCTTTTATACGATGGTGGCATCGGGCAAGAAATCGCCTCAGTACAGTTGGAAGTTTGGGGATGATGGATCGATCAAGGTGATGCCGAAGACCCAACCAATGGAGGTGGTACTGTGGCGTGCGAACAATCCTGATGCCCGCGATTTTAGGCTCAAGACAATTGGTCCTGCTTTTGAAAGCACGACATTGAAAGCCGATGCGGATGGCAACTACTTTGCTCCACCTCCGGGAGCAGAACCGGGGTGGACCGCGAGTTTTGTTGAGTTAACTTACGACGTTGGTGGTCCGTTCCCATTGAAGGTTTCTACGGCTGTGAAGATCACACCGGATGTATTGCCCTTTAAAGGTATTGAGCTGACGGAAGTGAAGTACGAGGCCGAGGTAGCTGCCGAGAAAACACAAACAGGCAAGTAGGTTTCTAAGTGATGCAAGCTCTGTCAGCTTTCGAAAATAATCTTCCTCGACGTGTTGTTGTTGGGAGAGGAAGAATTTCGGAACTCGGTTCGATTTGCAAAGCGAATGGATGGGGGCGTGTTTTTCTCGTGACGGACGCGGGAGTTACCAACGCCCACTTGGCGGCTCCATTGATTCGCTTACTTGAAGAGTCCAATCTGCTTGTCGGCGTTTATGCAACAGTTCCACCGGAACCAGAGTTGCAGATTGTCGACGAGATTTCCAAGGCTTGTACTGCGGTGCAAGCGGATGTAATGATCGGTTTAGGTGGTGGGAGCGTGATGGACGCGACCAAGGTTGCTGCGGTGGTTGCGAAATGCGGAGCGAACGCTTCGGCTTATTGCGGGATCGGAAAAGTACCAAGCAGGGGGCTTGGCACCGTCTTGGTCCCTACGACAGCGGGGACGGGTTCCGAAGCGACCTTTGTGGCGATCTTGACCGATCCTGCAAGTGGAAACAAGGTTGGGGTTGTCTCGCCGCATTTGCTTGCTGACGTTGCCGTTGTAGATCCTTCTTTAACGGATCGATTGCCAAGTACGATCACTGCGGCCACCGGGATGGACGCGATGGTGCATGCTTTAGAAGCATTGATTGCCAAAGTTGCGACTCCGATCGCACGGGGGCTCGCATTAGAAGCAGCGAGGTATTTGGGACCTCATCTAGAGCGGGCGGTTGCTAATGGGGACGATAGTGTGGCTCGAGATGCGATGGCGATCGGTAGTCACCTCGCGGGGATGGCATTTGCAAATTCTTCGTGTTGCGCGGTGCATGCCCTAGCTTTACCTTTGGGTGGCCGATATCCGATACCTCATGGAGTGATCACGGGGTGTTTTTTTGGTGAGTTGATGCGACACAACGCTAGTGTTTGTTCCGAAGATATTCTTCGTTTCTCACGAGCACTGGGTTGGGATCACGATTCGGTTGACGAAGTGTGTGATGCATTCGATGCGTTGGCACATCGGGTTGGATTGAATGCGATGATTCGAAAAGTAAAAGTTTCTGCTTCGGATTTGGCTGGAATGGCGCAAGCTGCTTGTGGTAATCAGAGATTGATGGGACCGAATCCGGTATTGTTATTCGAATCACAGGTCATCGCGATCTACCGAAAGGTATTAGAGGTTGATGAGCGAACAACGTAAACTTGAGTCATTGTGGTTTGAACCCGCACCTTGGATCAATGGGCAAGCGATCCGAGGTAGCAGCACAGTTCGAATCAGCAATCCGGCAACCGGCAGTAAGCTTGCGGATGTGTATTGGGGTGATGCGCAGTTAGCAACGCAGGCGATTGACGGGGCGGTTCAATCGCAACGTATGTGGAGTCAGTTATCTGCGTACGATAGGGGGAATATCCTGAAAGCGATCGCCGGGAAATTGCTGCTACAACGGGAGCGTTACGCGACGTTGTTGACCGCTGAACAGGGAAAGCCATACTGGCAAGCCCTCGGTGAAGTGGATTACGCAGCGAGTTTCTTCCAGTGGTTCGGTGAGGAAGCTCGTCGATTGAGTGGACGGATTGCACCCCATCCGCAAGGGGACCGAGAGTTTTTGATTGAGCATCTACCACTTGGCGTTGCCGGTTGGATTACACCTTGGAACTTTCCACTGGCTCAAGGAGCAAAGAAGATTGCGGCGGCTTTGGCCGCGGGCTGTACAGGTGTTTGGAAGCCGGCAGAAAGTACACCGTTGATTGCGTTGGCGATGGCTCCGCTGTTTCGTGATGCTGGAGTTCCCGATGGCGTGATTCAGATCTTGCCTGGCGGGGGCTCAGAGATTGGTACAGTGTTCGCAGATCATAGGGATGTTCGATGCATCAGCGTGACCGGTTCGAAAGGAACGGGGAGCAGGGTGATGGCTGGTGCTGCAGCACAGGTCAAACGTGTTTCACTGGAGTTGGGTGGAAATGCACCATTCATCGTCTTACCGGATGCAGATATCGATGTTGCCGTGGACCATCTTGTGCAGTTAAAGCTCTTTGTCACTGGCCAAGTTTGCGTAACTGCAAATCGCATCTTCGTATCCGATGAACTCAAAGAGCAGTTCTTGGAATGTTTAAGGGCTAGGCTTGCTCAAGCGACTGTCGCGGATGGGTTGCAAGACTCACAAGAGCAGCGCGTGGATGCGGGGCCGTTGATTCATCATCAGGCTTGCAGGGGGGTAGAGAATCTAGTCGGAGAGGCTTGTGCTACTGGGGCTCGTATGGTGTACCGACACGACCGGACGAATTCACTTTCTAGTTCGTCGAACGGATCGGGAGTCGTGAACAATGGGGATGGAAGTTTTTATTCACCGGTTGTGTTGAGTGATGTGAATGACTCGATGCGTTTGGCGCAGAGCGAGATTTTTGGACCTGTATTTCCAGTTTATACATACAAGAGTATCGACGAAGTCGTGAGTCGGGCGAATGGCGTTCCACAGGGCTTAGCCGGTTACGTGTACGGCACAGATTTGTCACTTTGTCGACGGGTCGCAAGGCAGCTTGAAGTTGGTATCGTTGGGGTGAATGAGTGGCGTCCACTCAAGGCGGAGATTCCCTTTGGCGGAATCAAGGAAAGTGGTATTGGGGCCGAGGGAGGCCAGGAAGGTCTTCTCGAGTACTTGCGAATGCGTGTTATTTCTTTACCAAAAGACTGAAAGTCCTCAGCAACGAAGAGATTTAGCTTAATTTCTTGCTTTATTGTTTGATGAACGCCCTGAGGTGAACTCCATGAAATCTTCGTTCGCCTAGAATAAAACAATCTCCGTTGCTGAATTTCTTCATGCCCTTGCATTGGAGCGTATCGAGATCCTGCGCCTGACGCGTATCTTTTCTTAACAATCTAATCCAAATACTCGTATGCACGGACTCATACTGTTACAGCTTCAGAAATTTACGCAGCAATCGGTCGGAGCAGACCGATGGCGTACCGTTTTGACAGAGGCAGGACTTGAGGGTGTGACGTTTTCGGCGGGGCATGTTTACGACGACAAGCAAGTGATTGAGTTGGTATCATTGGCGTCGAAGTCGCTGAATTTATCAGTGGACGAGGTGATTGAGTCATTTGGAAAACATCTTTCAGCGGAGTTGGTCAAGTTATATCAACGAGTGATCAAACCAGAGTGGAAGACGCTGGATATTATCGAGAATACGGAAACATTCATTCATTCTGCGGTACGGGTTGGCAATCCGGGTGCATTGCCGCCTCCTTTAGATGCAATTCGTACCGGTCCGGATCACTTGCAGTTGTTGTATTCTTCGGAGCGTAAGCTATGCAAGTTAGCCATAGGAATCATCAAGGGGCTTGCCGAGCACTTTCATGAGTCGATTCAAATCCAGCATGACGCCTGCATGTTGAAGGGGGATCCGTTTTGTTCTTTTCAGCTTACCCGAGTGAACAGTAGGCGAGATACGCAAGATTTTTCTATTGGCAACACCATGGTGGCGGAGCATGTATCCTTTGATGAGTATTCTTCCCAGGGGAGCGGGGTATTGTCGCAAGGGGAAGGGAAGGACGCCAAGAAGACTACGTTATGGAATTACTTTTTGCCTCCCGCGTTGGTTCCTTCGGATATCGCGAGCATCGGGCCTTATCGATTGGTTGCAAAACATGGTGAAGGGGGCATGGGAGCAGTTTTTCGTGGGATTGATACTCGGACGGACGAGTCGGTAGCGGTGAAGGTTGTGCATCCAAAAGTCGCGGAGAACGAGAATTCTCGGAAGCGATTTTTGAGAGAAACTCGTGCGGTGCAGATGATCAAAAGTCCACACGTAGTACAGGTGATCGAAGTTGGTGAGGTTGGTGGGTTACCTTTTATGGTGATGGAGTTCTTGCGAGGTATGACCGTTCAATCGCACCGTGAACGGTTTCAGAGTTTGCCTATTCACGAGATCATCCGGATTGGTTTGGAAACCGCTCAGGGGTTGGCCGAGGTACACCGTTGTGGAATCATTCACCGCGACATTAAGCCGGAGAATTTGTGGGTTGAGGCAACAAGTCTTCGGATCAAGATCATCGACTTTGGGCTTGCTCGCGATATTGAAGAAGAGATGCGATTGACGAGAACGGGAGCTTGTTTGGGGACTCCGTCGTATATGTCACCGGAGCAAGCCCTGGGAGGACGTGTCGATTTTCGCTCGGATCTATTTAGCTTGGGATGTGTCTTGTATGAACTCGCAACGGGGATTCGTCCTTTCGAGCGAGAAGGTTTGATAAGTACCCTGACGGCACTTACAAATGAGAAGCCTGCCCCACCGACTGAGTTGGTTGACGGATTCTCAGAAGGGCTATCGGATTTGGTCATGCATTTGCTAGAGAAGGATCCTGAGCAACGGTTAGCGAATTGCGAGATCTTGCAGCAACAATTGAAGAATTTGCTGACAACACTATAACCGTTGTTTTCGATCGCGACCGAAATGGAGCGATAGCCGAACTCGCAATGAGCGGAAAAAAACAATGTTGAAACTAGGTGGGCCTCTTCAATTTGCACTCTTGGGACGCCGGGCATTCGTGCTATCTGGTTTAGCAATGTGTGGGTTGGCGTGCAGTGTAGAGATTTGCCTGGGGCAGAATCCACCCATCATATCCCCAAAGACTGTTCAGGAGTTGTATTCGGATGTTGATCCTTCGCATGACCCTTTAGAGACTGTTGTTATTCGTGAATGGGAGAAGGAAGAGATTGTATATCGTTACGTGACGTTTCACGTAGGAGCATTTCTTGGTAAGACCGCAAGAATGGCGGGCTTTTTCGCATTTCCCAAGGGCAAGCAAGAGGTTCCCGGTTTGCTTCATTTGCATGGGGGCGGACAGCGAGCCTTTCTTCATGAAGTGGAGTTTTATGCGAAGAGAGGGTATGCGTGTCTATCGATCAATTGGGGCGGACGAGAGATGGAAGAGGCGCGTCCGGGGGATCCGAATACTGATTGGGGAGCTGTCGATCCAACACAAAATAATGTACCTGGTTACTTCAATTTAAAGCCAACCAAGGGAGGTTTGGATGACTTTGAGTCTCCGAGGAATAACAACTGGTATCTACTTACGTTGGGAGCACGTCGAGGGCTGACATTTCTAGAGGAGCAATCGCAAGTCGATCCGAATCGATTAGGCGTTTACGGGCATTCAATGGGTGGGAACTTAGCCGTATACGTTGCCGGTTGCGATCGACGCGTACAAGTCGCCGCGCCATCGGTAGGGGGTTCCGGATTTAGAAATGAGCCTTGGCCATTGATCCCCGAGCAGACCAAGCAACTTCCGAATGGGGATGTTGCCCTGTTCAATGCGACGCTTGGATTTGAATCTTACGCAACGCAAATACACTGTCCCTTGTTATGGCTGGGTTCGACCAATGATTTTCATGGAATCATGGATGACACCTACCGAACTGGCGAGTTGATCCCGCACAGCGACGTGCGATATGTTTTTGCTCCCCATTTGAATCACCGGTTTACTCCAGAGTATTCGGTGACACGTGCATTGTGGCTCGATCAGCATCTCAAGAGGAGAAGTGCATTGCCGAGTACCCCGAAAAGTGTGCTTGAACTCAACACGAGTGACCATATCCCAATACTGCAAGTCCTACCAGAGAGAGCCAAGGATGTCGTTCGCGTAGAGATTTATTATTCGTTGGACCCACATCCGCAAGCTAGATATTGGCGATCGGCGGAAGTGGTTGCAACCGAGGGAGATTGGCGTGGGAGGTTGCCTTTGATGACTACCGAACAACCGTTATTTGCGTTTGCCAACGTGTTTTACAACTGCGAGAAAACCAAATCAGAACCCTACGGCAAGGAAACAGAAATTTTTGCGATCAGTTCGGATATGCATACCATTGAGCCGTCACGTCTGCGTGAAAGTTCTGTGATAGCGACAGATTCTCCCAGTAAGTTGATCGATGACTTCTCAAACAACTGGCAAGACTGGTATGTGTTAGCAGAAGACAACCCACACCATTGGGAATATTCGACACGCAAACTCAACGATCCAAAATGGAGGGGGAGCAGCGCTGCAAAGTTATGTCTCGACGTTTCGGTTGAACGGGATAACGACTTGATTGTTGTGCTTACCGAAAACTTTTTTCGATCGTACCGCGGGCCGATGCAAGAATACTTCGCAAGAGTTCCCTTGCGAGGTGGAGGATCGCAAGCGATTAAATTGTTACCGGGCGATTTTCAATCGATCGCAGGAGTGCCACTTGCGACCTGGCAGAATGTAGATCTCTTGAGTTTTCGAGCTTACTACGAGAAAGACAGTAGGCTAATTGGGAGCAAGCAGTGGGGAGGTGGGAAGCCAGCGTTTCAAAAGTTGTCTTGGGAGTAGGTTCGCCTTGGAAACGAGTCCATGAGTGACAACTTCGAATACTCTAACGTTTGGGCAATACCGTCAAATCGGTAGACATGCTGCGTGAGCCCGCTTCGCGCAAGCCGCGGGGTGTTTCCATTGGCCACGCTAACTTCATTACACGTTGCAATCAACCGATAACCACAACGTTGTAGACGCTGATTGGTAAGGCGTTTTGAAAAATAGAACCGTGTACCGCAAAATACCCGG
>CAZACJ010000102.1:0-13880 GCA_964483385.1 uncultured Pirellula sp.
TACCGTTACTTCTTGTACGACTCCTCAAAGAGCTTCTGCTGTGCTGCGACGCCAGCCAACTCAGCTTGAGTCTGCTGCAACTTGGCCATCACCGCGTCTAAAGCTTGCTGGTGAGGTGTCATTTCCTTTGCCAAATTGTTCTTGGCTTCTTGCGTCGTGGCCATCAATGCCTGCAGCTCCGCCAGTTGCTTCTCTATCTGCGCAATGGTTGCTTGAGTCTGATCCATTTTCGCTTTCACTGCCGCAAGATTATTCTGCACAGGCTGCGCCTCCGCATTGATTGCAGCAACGGTCTGCTCAAGTGTTGTCTTCTTCGCTGCATACTCAGCCGCTAAGCTCTGAAAGCGTACGAGCTCTTGCTCTAGTGCCGCAAGTTCAGCCGCTACAGCATTTGCTGCACCATTCGCAGCATCTAATTTTGCTTGTGCAGCCGCCAACTTCTCGTTAGCTCCCTTTAATTCAACGTTGAGCTCTTCTAAACGCTTGTCGGCTACACCCTTCGCAGTGTTCGTTTCAGCCAACTTCATCATCGCGTCCGCGTACTCCTTCGCTTTGGCAGCATTCGCAACCGCGAGGTCTGCAACTTCCTTCTCCTTGGCCCCCTTCTCGGTATTCAAAGCCGTCAGCTCATTATTGAACTGTGTCAGTGCCGCTCCCTTTGCTTCAACAACTTTGGCTGCCTCAGCAATCTGTGCATCCAAGGCCGCTGGATCAGGAACTTGTCCTTCCTTCTGCTTCTGTAATGCCGCTAGTGCATCATCTGCTTGCTTCTTCTCAGTCGTCCCCTGAGCAACCTGGGCCGTCTTCGCAACGATCCCCTCATTCGTCTTCGCCAACTCAGCTTGCTTAGTCGCAATTTGAGTAGCGTAAGTGTCAACAGCAGCCTTGAGCTGATTGGCTACATTGGTCAAATCATTGATCTGCGTGACGTACGTCGCAATCAAAGTCTGCTGGTCGGTCGTAGCTTTCTGTACGGCAACAGTCGTTGTTTGTTGCTGGGTGTACTCTGCGTTAACTCCTTGAGCCGCTGCAGCCAACTGGGCATGACGATCCCGAGTCGCCGCAATGGTCATCTCCAAAGTCCCAGGGTTTGCAGCAAGCCGCTTTTCGTCGGCAGGATTCGCTCGCAACCAAACGCGGACGTTTCCAGCCCAATCTCCAGCAGCAACGTATTGAGAATCAACGGTAATTGCAACTTCTTGCCCCGCCTCCACCAATGCAGGCATCTCACCCGCAGCATTGCCACCTGCATCCCAAATCTTGACCTTGTTGTCCTTACCCGTAGAAACCATCACGCCATCGTTGGCAATAGCAATCGCTGCCGCTCCACCCGGATGCGCGTCCCATGACTTGAGCAACTTGCTCTCGTTCATGTCCCACATCTTGAGCGTGCCATCCATCGAAGCACTCACGACTGCACCGGAATCAGGACGCCAGGCCAAGGATCGGATTTCGTTCTTGTGGCCTTGCAAATCAGCATACATCTTGCCCGTCGCTGATTCCCAAATCACCAACCCAGCAGCGCGGTCCGCCGTAGCCAATAACAATCCATCAGGACTAAATCGTAACGCATAAATCCAATCGGTATGCTTCTTCTGCTCCCACCGCAACTCACCCGTTAACGTGTCGTAGACTCGGACCATCTTCTGTGGACCCGCCACCGCAATCAATCGATTGTCGTCGCTGATGTCCGCCGCCATCACAATGTCTAGCTCATCACCTACCTTGGCGATCCTGTTCCCCGTTGCGATATCGCAAAGAACTGCAAACCCATTAACACTGTGCCGGCCACCACCAATCAATACTAACTTCCCATCCCGGGAAAATGTAATCGATTGCGGCTCTCCTTCTGGAAAGGGAAGAATCCCGAGAAGCTGACCACTTTGTGAGTGGTAAAGCGATACTTGATTTTGTCCCCCCACAGCGATCAGCGGAGACCAAGGTGCTGCGCCCAAAGCCGAAATCGCTGACGCCTTCGGCGTGTACAACGGCGTTTGTTTGAGGATCGACATGGGCATCGGCGGTGGACCCTCCGGACGACCGGTGGCAGCCACGCTGATCGATGCCGCATTTGCCATCGGCTTGCGAATCGCGGACCCGCTGTTCTCTGGCATCCCCTGCTCAATCCAAGTCTTCAGCAAATCCAATTTCGCCTGTGCGATCTTGTCCTGCATCGGTGGCATTACCGGTTGCTCTTTGTGCGCAGTTAACGCAAAGAGACGCGAAGACTCCACGTCCCCGGCAATAAGCACCTCTCCACTGCTACCACCTGCCATCGTCGACTGATAATTCTCCAGCGACAACCCACCCTTCTTGGCATTGTTGTTGTGGCAAGACGCACAATGCTCACGGAAGATCGGTTTAATGTGATCTTCATAGGTGATCTTTGCAGGCTCTTGGGCAGCCAAGCCACTTACAAGCAGCCCACCGGAAAAGCATAGGCTGAGCGGTCCGCGGACAAATCGTGTGAAACGCATAATCGTGAGCATCGGTTAGTGATTAAAAATGAATTCGCGACTATTGAGCACTGCCCAGAACGCATCATGAAGCCCCTGATCGGGATTGGCGGATTCGCTAATCAACTGCATCAACCGCGCGCGTTCCGAATCCGTCGGCTTTCGTGAAAGACATCGGAGATAAATACGATCCACGATCGCCTCCGGTGCTAAACCTTCCTTCTTCCAGTTTTGTATCATCTGTCCCTGATTGATCTTGCCACTGACGGCTCCTCCATTGATCAAATGCAAAGCTTGGGACAACGAAGGATCCGTCGTCGCTTCTGCTGCACATACCGTCGTGCGTGCACTACGCCCAAACGTGGTCAAGAAATAGTTGCTAGTCGCCCCGTCAGCAATCTGAACCGCGCGAGCACCAATGGGCAACCCTCGGAACTTGTCCTTCGTCTCGGTAACTTGCGAAATGCAATCCAACAAATTCTCAGCAGGAATACGCCGTACCGTAGCGTGTGAGTAATTGCGAGTGTCATCCTCGTTGCCCGAGACAGGAATTGTTGTGCGCTGATATGTCTGCGAGTTGCAGATGTCGCGTACCAATTGCTTCGTATCGTACTTGTACTCGATCAATTTGGCAGCAAGTGCATCGAGCAATTCGGGATTGCTCGCAGGATTACTTGCTCGGAAATCGTCCACCGGATCGACAATCCCAACTCCCGTAAAGTGAGCCCATATCCGATTCGCTACGCTCTTTGCAAAAAATGGGTTCTCGTTGCTCGTCATCCACTCAGCAAGCACAACACGGCGATCCTTGCCATCCGTCGCAGCAGGACCACCCCCTAAAAACTTAGGCTTTACCACAGCTCCACCCACCGGGTGATTCACTTCTCCACCACCACCGTTGAACACCAGCGTCTGGCGGTAATCTTCGGATGTCTTTCGACCTACCTGAGAAAAGAACGCAGCAAATCCATAATAGTCGTCCATCGTCCATCGATCGAACGGGTGATTGTGGCACTGCGCGCACTGCGTTCGAATCCCCATGAATACCTGAGCGACATTCTCCGAGAGCTTCAATCGGTCCAGCTCCACTTGGTAAAAATTCGTCTGAGGACTTTGGAATGTTCCACCTGTTGCAGTCAGCAATTCACGAACGATCTGGTCGATGGGTGTGTTCGATGCAATCTTGTTGATCAACCAGTTGTAGTACAAGTAGGCGGCCTTGTAGCTGACTTGATTGTTGCTCTTGATCATCAACAAATCAGCCCACTTCATCGCCCAAATTTCACTGAACTCCTTACGTCCAAGCAACGTGTCGACCAGCGCCGCTCGCTTATTCGGATCCGTGCTTGCTAAAAAAGATGCCGTCTCGGCCTCTGTCGGCAACAAGCCAGTGACGTCAACCGTCACCCGCCGAACAAACTCTTCATCGGAACACTGCCCACTCGAAGGCAAACGCAACTTGAGCAACTTGGCGTCTACCAACGCATCGATGTAGTTCCCCTGACTAGGCTTAAATTCGTACTGCAAACCATTCGGCAAAGCCAACACTTGGGTGCCAACCGTGTGCGTATCAAAACGCGCCATCACAAACGCTTCGCCTCGCACACCACTGGTTACTGTTCCATCGAGTGACACCGCACCCGTCCGCTCATTGTTCGTCGTAAACCCAGCCAAATCCCACACGTCACGCTGAGTCCCATCGGCATAAGTCGCCACTGCAACTAACCGCTGCTTGGCACCCTCACCCTCCATCACCGCCTGAGGTGGATATAGATCTACTTTCGTCACAGCTGGCGGCCGTGCAGCATCTGCTGGTGCACCCGCTTGCAACCATGCCAATACCGTTTGGTAGTGCTTGCTACCCGGCTCGATCTTCTTGCCACCCGAGTGCTGTACCGCTCCAATCGCTTTGAGCAACAACAAACTCTGATCTGGAACGGCCAAGTTAATTCGTCGAATACCAATCTCACGGGTGATCCGCTGATAATCTCCCAACGGATCAAATCCGAAAAGACTCAAGCGAAATCCGTCCTTGCCTCTCGCAGCACCGTGACATGACCCCGTGTTGCAACCTACCTTGGTGAAAATTGGCAAAACATCTCGCTCAAATCCAACCGTTCGAGGGGTCTGACTCTGCGTTACCTCAAAAGTCGCACGAGATTCCATCCCATTCCAAGTTCCAATCAGTTGGGTCGCTCCATCCGCAACCGGATACAGCGTGAAATTCTCCAACCGACCAAATGCTGGGTTCTCTAACTTCCACTCCACTTGCTCCGTCACATCGACCGTAATCCCATCCGTTCGCGTCGCCATCGCCATGAAGCGCTGCGAATCGTTCTGCGCACTGATTTTGATCACCGGCGGATAGACGGTCAAACTCTTGTAAGTGGCTGCCGGTGCCGGCGCAGGAACCGGTGCCGATGCAGGGGCCGGTGCGGGTGCAGGGGCCGGTGCGGGTGCAGGGGCCGGTGCGGGTGCAGGATCTGGCGCAACTGCTGGAGCCGGTTGAGCCTCTTGAGCGAAGAGAACCGAAGGGGCGATCGCAAAGCCGTGGCAACCCACAAGGGCCCATAGCGCCCAGTTTCGAATCGTTGTTTTTCGCATGATCATTCTGATGTAGTTCGGGTCAATCGTTCGCTTGCTGAAATTTACGGGAAACAGGATGCTATCTCTGCATCACTAATTGCCACCGGTTTTTTGTTTCCGAAGTTGCTCTAGCCTGCTCAGTGGCTTCTCCGTCGGAGCGGGAGCAGGCGTCGGTGTTGGCATCGGTGCAGGTGCAGCAGCCGGAGCCGGTGGCGGTGCCACAGGCACGTCAATCTGTACCTCCGCATTGCCGTTCGTCTGGCTGATGATCCCCTTCTCGTGAGTCACGGTCCCTCGACACACCAGCGTCTTATAATTTCCAGCTCGTGTCTCCGCTGGTATCTGCAGTGGAAACACTAACTGCTTCGCATCCGCCGCCACCGTTAACTTCGGCGTCGGCGAAGATGTTCCGGGTGGCAATCCCAATAACTCGACTTCAATCGTTCCCTCAACGGGTCGCTTTAACTCTAAACCGACAATCACATCCGCAGGCTTTCCTTGCTCTGCCATCGTCTTGGCAAATTTGAATTGGAATAAAGCCTCCTGAACATCGAGCTCAATAAACTCCGATGCGATGGTCACTGGTCCAAATCCACTCTCCGCCGTAGCCAATACCAAAATCGGCCACTTCCTGATCGCCGCTCCATTGTTCGCAGTGATGTTCATGGCAACCGTCGACTGATCGGCAGGGATCGTCACAGGCGAAGCTCCAATACCGGGAGGTGCGGTCAACAACCGTATGTTGATCGGCTGATTGAAGCCTTCCTTACGCTTTGCATTCACCGTCAATGCCATCGAACCATTGCGTACAATCGGTACTTGCGGCTGAACGATCTCCACATCAAACGGCGCGGCATCGACGATGTTTACGGACAACCGGTCGTCCCATCGTCCCCACACGTCGACGTTGTTCTGCCCCCGAATCAACTGCGTCCGCTGGTTGAGAAAACCAGTCAAAGTCCGCTCCGGTGATACGACCAAACTCGCAGAAAGATCAACAAGCTTCGATGCGTTGGGAGCATCTGGAGCAGCACGGAAAATCATCTGTATCTGACTCTGGTCCGCAGCTACCAACCCGTCCGAATGGGTTGCCCCTGGCGGCAAATCGGGAACCGCTATTCGTCCCTCTCCACCTACATTCTTGCGTACCAAGTTCGTCTCAATTGCCATTCTCGCCCCCTTAGGGACGTTTACTACCTGCGATACATAACGTTCCAGTTCGTTAACGGTCGTTCCAATCTCGGCTTCTGCAGGGGTCACCTCGACCCGATAGACGAAGTGCTTCCCACCCCGCCCAAGGTGATCCGAAACACATACGGCGTATTTGCCGTCCTCCGGAACTTTGAAACTCAGATAACTGTCAGGACCACCCTGGTCGTCGTTCGAAGCCAACCCGCCTCCGCCAACCTTGAAGATCTGAAGCACAGGATCCACCTGCGAGCGCAACGGCAATCGCGCATGCACCTGCACATCAAGCTGCTGGTCTTTCTTGGCTTCAAAGACCCAGTAATCTCGATCGTTTTCCGTTTCCAGGATTCCATTGAATGCAACCGGAACCGCATGCGACGTTGGAATAGCGTTGTAATCGGAGTTCGGTTCTGCCTCTAATACGTTAGGGATGTTCACCACCCGAATCATGTTCGGCGAAGGTGCTACCATACCATCTTGGGTTGACCAAATCCCAGCAGACTTTGTTCGAGCATCGGCCGGAATGTCAAAAGTTTCTTGCCAAGTATTACCAAGCAGATCCACACAGGTTGCCGTCAGAGGCTGACCCGCCGGCCCACCCGATGGCACAATCGCCACAGGACGTGGGTACCCACCAACATGAAGTCGATACTTGGATTGGTCATTCCCACCGAAACTGCTTTCTCGCACTTCGATGATGTAGCGACCCTTGGCAGGCGCTACCATCGAACATAAACAGTCCTGTTGCAAAAATACAGAATCGTCACTCGCGGTGATCTCAAAGCGATTCGAGTCGTAAATTGCTACATACGGGTCGAAGAAATTGTTCAAGTAAGAATGCCGCAGACCTTCCAGCTCAACATTCAACTTCTGCCCGGCTTCCAAGTCGACCGCGAAATAGTCAACGTCTTCGTTGAGCACGACTCCGTCGACGGTTGAGTTGTTTGGAATTACCTGCGCCTTGGCAAACTCGCTGTTCGGTTCAACTTCCGCCACTGTTGGCAACGCTGACACACCAAACAACCTCATGTTGCTCGTACCTGTCGCGGTGATCACCCGAAATGGATGCAACTGAGTCTTCGCATCCGCTGCGGCCGAAATTGTTACCTTGATGTTGTTATCGTCGACCTTGGTAATGTTCGTGGCGGTCAAACCCGGAGTGTAAAAAAGCAACTCTCGAGCATCCCCCAGCCGCGCACCGGAAATCTGCACTTCGACCGATTGCCCCCGTTGAACCCCAATTACGGAGAGCGAGTTCGCTTCCGGCTGGGATCCCTGTACCGATTGCAAACTAACCATCCCTGCCAAACTGATAAAGCCAGTGACCATCGCTCCACGCAAGAGTCGTTGCGATCGTCTCTTGAACCCGTCGAACCATCGTTTGCTTAATCGTCTCATTGAATCACCGACTTTTATTTCTTCGAGTCCGAAATACTCTTGGGCTTATTAACTCATTTACTGGTCTGCATTAACGGTCTTGGGACCGCACTTCGCAATTTCAAAGAACGCCTTTGGACGGCAACCCAATAAACAATGGACCCGTAAACCTAGCCCATGATTTCTAGTCGAGCCAACCGTCCTACGGGAATCGCCTTTGAAACGATTCAGTTTCGTGGGGTGGGGAGCGAACCAAACGTCGCAACGAAACTCAGCATTGCCAGCCTTGGCACTTCCCTCAGATTGGTCGCCGATTCACACCAACCAATCATGAGGACACAATCCTTGTTTTCTATCCTAACCAAGTTGCCATCGTCTCATCGGACCGATGGCAACACTCTGTCTCAATCGACAGACTAAGCGATGATCTCATTGACCACGCGGCCGCCGTCGCAAATCTCGATGGGCCGATCACCCGGTGCCATCAACTCCTTGTCAGCGACAATGCCGAGCAAATGGTACATCGTCGTTGCCAAGTCTTCCGGCGAAACAGGATCAAATTCGGGCTCGGTCGCTGTCGCATCGGATGAACCGTAAACCAATCCACCCTTGACACCACCACCCGCCAACATCACCGAGAATACCTTGGGCCAGTGATCCCGACCCGCATCGTTGTTAATCTTCGGCGTACGGCCAAATTCGCTGCTGACCATGACCAAAGTCTTGCTGAGCAAACCACGCGAATCCAAGTCTTCAATCAGAGCCGCAAGCGCTTGATCCAACGGTGGCATATCTCGACGCATTCCACCTGCAATCTGATTGTGCATGTCCCAACCACCATAAGTGACGGTGACCATGCGAGCTCCCGCCTCGACCAAGCGACGAGCCATCAACAATCGCTGACCAGCCGCATTGCGACCGTACTTGTCTCGCAAGCCATTGTCTTCAGCTTCTATATTGAACGCTTCCCGAGCCGAATCACTACTGATCAATGCATAAGCTCGCTCGTAGAACGTGTCCATCGCAGTCAAGTTATCCGACTTCTGCTTGGACTCGAAATACTCGTTGACCGCATCCAAAGCCGAACGACGGCGTTGGAATCGAGCCATGTCGACATCCCCTTGAAGATTCAAGTCTTGTACCTTGAATCCCTTATTCGCAGGGTCCGCACCTAGACTGAACGGTCCATAGCTTGAGCTCAAATATCCAGAACCCGAGAACTCATTCGGATTGCTAGGAATCGCAACATACGGTGGCAAGTTGTTTCGCGGACCGTACTCGTGGCTGATCACAGACCCGAAACTCGGATACGACAACGCTGGGGATGGCTTGTACCCAGTGAACATGTTGTGCGTCCCGCGCTCGTGAGCCGCCTCGCCGTGTGTCAAAGATCGAATCACCGTCAACTTGTCGGAGATGGCCGCAAGCTTCGGTACGGTCTCGCAGAACACATCGCCAGTCTTTGTCTTGATCGTCCCCATCTCGCCGCGGTATTCCAAAGGACTGTACGGCTTGGGATCGAAGGTCTCTTGGTGAGCGATACCGCCCGGCAAGAAGACGTGAATCACACTCTCTGCCTTCGCCTCGATGAAGTCATACTGCTTCTGATCCCCGCGTGCTCGAAGACGAAACATGTCGCCGAGGGTCAGTCCCAATCCGCCTACTGCACCGACGGTCAAAAAACCTCGACGGCCCAATGGATTTCCTAAGCACCTCATGACTTCACTCCTCTGATAGATTTCTCAGTTTTCTCGTTTGGTTCAATACGACAGATTGTTGCACAAAAACTCGACTGCTGATTCTTGCTTTTACAACAAATACGATTCGGATATTCACACGGTTTACCGACCGTACGAACAAGTTCGAAACCACACTGGCCTCTCAAGCAGCGTCACGACGCAACGTGCTCAACTGACTTAAAAACGCGACAGTGCAAGTTCTTTCGGTGGGATTTGACCTGAGTGAAACCCCAAAAAACCGTGCAGGCTGCGTTGCCAACCTTAACGGATAGCAAACTCATCGCACGATAGTCTACGGAAATTCAACTCGGGCCAGGAGGGACTCCCCCCAATATAGTGTATTTGATCGGCCATTGTACCTAGAACTTTTTCGATTCTGCGGCCTGAATGGGCTGTTTTTCCCCCTTGTCGTCAAATCGTAGTCACTCTTGTATCCACTTAGCACCAACTTACCGCTCCTTGCCTACTTACTTTCAGGTTATATCGGCGGAAAATCCGCCATTACGGTTCTTTTCGCAAGATCAGGACTCGACGCAGCGCTACAATTCCCACGCACTGCCCACAGTGGAAACTCCGCTGTCGAGCTATCCGTGCTTCGAACAGGAAATCGCTTGCTATGGGTCAAAGGGATCAGAATGGATTGCCCGCCGGTTTCGACGGGACCGTGCGCCTATTCCCCCTACCGAATCTGGTTTTGTTTCCCAACGTCATCCAAAATCTGCATATCTTCGAGCCTCGCTACTGCGAAATGCTCAGCGATGCTCTCGAATCCGATGACCTGATCACAATGGCCCTACTCGAGAGAGGCTGGGAAGAAAACTACGAAACTCATCCTCGTATTGCTCGCGCGGTCTGTATCGGACGCATCATCAACCATACCCCTCTTGGGGACGGACGACACAATATTATGCTCGCCGGCCTACACCGAGCCCGAATCGTCGAAGAACTCGACGTCGGGACGTCGTTTCGCCAAGCCCGCGTCGAACTGATCGAAGAAATCTCCTGGGAACAACGGGAATTGGCAGAAGCCGCCAAGTACCACCTCGTGAAACTCTTCCGAAGCTTCCTACCCCCGGAAATCGCAAAAGCCGATCCACTCTCCGAAGTTCTCGTTCATCAACTTCCCTTGAGCGTCCTGACAGACATTGTCGCTTTCGCAATCAACCTCCCTATCCCGATCAAACAATCGCTCCTGGGAGAACCGAGCGAAGAAGTTCGATATCATATCTTGATCGATCAACTGGCCCAACTGAAACAAGACGTGGCCAAAGAATCACCCACACAGCCACCTCGCACGAGATACCGTATCGACGGGATCCCTCCATTCAGCGCGAACTAAAGTCGCGACGCGTGGCTTCACCCAAGTACCCACGAGTCGTTGCGATGTTCCCTTGGTCGATCCGCCCCACGTTTCAAATTCGACTCGACGAGCCCCGCGCACAAGCCGTCGCGAGTTTTGAACAAGCGATGTTAAGTCAAACACCCGCCTCCCTCTACTTATCCCATGGAGACTACGCGGAGTTTCATCTCGAAGAAGATCTTCATAGACTCTGGTCTCCACATCTTAGCGTGTACTTTCTGGATTCAGAAAACGAACACAGCTGCACACTTTTCGGAAGGTTTGCCCCAAGACCGAATATTTGGACCTTGGTTTGGATCTTTTATCTTGCATTCTTCTGCTGCATATTTTTCGCATCCATCTTCGGTGGCTCCCAATGGATGATCGGGCACTTCCCATGGGGCTTCGCAATCGCTGCAGCAACTCTGATCCTTTATCTCTCATTGTTTATCGCAAGCCAAATCGGGCAATCACTATGCCATGATCAAATGATCTTGCTTCGCAACCGTCTCGATCAAGTCCTCCACCAAGCCGACCTCGCGCACCAAACATCCAGCGAGCTAATTGCCCATCGAAACGGACCAGAGAAACAATGAGCCCCCCTGCGCTAGCGCCAACTTAGCATTTTTCGTTTAGCAGTCAGCCGGAGGCGTACCGTTAAACGACTTTACTCCTTTACGTCTTTGCACCCTTGCGTGATCCACTCCCCCCCATCCTCACCCCTTCGGCAACTCATCGCAAAGTCCCCGCAGCGAATCTAATAACAACCCTCCCCGCTCGGTCGGCTGCATGTGATTGCAAAGCACTTCCAAACCATTGCGGAACTGCTCTCGGAACTTCTCCAGCATTGGCTCAAGATCCAATTCCGGAAAAAATTTAACAAGCTTCGCGTGCACACTACAGTTCCTTGCAAGAACAAACGTCCCGTGCAAGATTTGGAACATCGGACGCGGATCCGGACGAATAGGCGCTTTATTCATCTCCTGGGGATTATTCAACAAAGGATCGACAATCAACATGGCGTTCAAGTACAAGTGAGAGCACTCATGTACCAAGTGCTCCAAAAACCAACCCTGAGCATTCTCAAGCGTCGGAGCCTTCAACCACAATGCTCCGTAAACCTTCGGAGAACTCAATCCTTCAATCCCAGTGCCGGTAAATAGTTTGATCATTGAAACATGCGATAAAATCTCTGCATGCATCGCAGGACAAGCCTTCTCGATACGGCCTAATGCTTCAAGCATTGAGTCATGAAGCCCCCCGATATCCCTCTCGAGCATCGGAAAAAACTCTAACGGCCCTCCCCCGGATATCTGTGTCGAACGGACTTCTCGCAAGAGAGGATTCTCCCAAGCGTGCGTAGCGATCGACTCAGTGGTCAACGCTTGCGCATACCAGGTAGTCGGTGGATCAGCCGACCAAGCCTGCAAAGCATCATAAACAGCATATCCATCGCGCCGCTCCATCGCCTCCATCAATCCCGCAAGCCTTGCTGAGAGTCGCGGCGAAAGTGGTCGGTCCAAATCAATGTCCGATACGGCTCGCATCAACCGATCAATCGGCTCGCTCAAACCTTCTGATGCCGCTCGCAGTGCCTTGACCGCATTCGCTTGCCAAAACTTCCTAGCGACCCTCGCTAGCACCAACGCACGCTCCGGATCCGGCTCCCACGTAAAAAAAGCATCGGTAACCGCTTGACCATATGCCAACGCGCCTTCCATTGAAGTCATTCCAGCGGAATTCCCAACATTCCCCATGACGATCATTCCCTACTATTAAAGATCCCAAGCGGTCAATTCATCGATGGCGCACTGATCTGGAGCGCACTGATCTGGAGCGCACTGATCTGGAGCGCACTGATCTGGGGCATAGTGTATATCCCAATGCACTTGTCCGACAAACGATTTCCCGTAGAACCACCAAAGCATTTGCTATTGGTTCCCGTGAGTTTGAAAACAACTATCGGCTCGTCAGGAATTGTTGTGGGTAAGAGCAAAGAATATTGGCTCTATTGTGGTGGCGCGATGTGCTTAACGCGTAACTAGGAGTCTGTTGGGGTTATCACCCTCGGAATACAATCGAGACTTAAGCGTTCATAACAGCATGATACCAATAGCACCCACAACCATTTTTACAATGCTCTAACCGTTGCAATTGTTCAGTTGCAATTGTTCAGTTCGACGCCTTGCCCCCAGATTGGTGACAGCAAGGTTCTTTGGATTGTATGGTTCGGAAAGTCAGGTTGATTCGTTCACCGACTGGGCGTTTTGTTTTAGGGACTTCGTGTTGCCAGTGTTGCTGCATGGTACCTGCCATGATGAGCAGTGAACCGTGAGAGAGCAAAAATGTTTGGGTCTGTCTCGAGAGGTTGTGACGAATGCGAAAACGTCGAGTGGCCCCGAGCGAGAGCGAGCCGATGATATTGCCCATTTCCGGCTCGTTGTCGGCATGCCATCCCATGCTATCGGCCCCGGTACGATAGAGATTCGCAAGACAATAGTTCCAACGGACATTTGCGAGCTCTGCAAGGCGGGGGTTTGCAGACGCCAGTGCCCCGCATTGGACCTCCATCCGACGTCGTAGTTCATCGAGCATGGGGGTCCAGGTTAGGGCGGGATAATCCAAGTTGGAGTATCGGTAGCTCACTCCAGGCTTGCCGTAAGAGGCGATCAAGCGAGGTTGTGGATAGCCGAAGAGACCGGGTTTCTGTTCCCAGGCAAGCTCCTGGCGAAGCGACCCGAAAGCGTCATCGGCATCATTCGAAGATAAAAAATCGCGGATGAGAACAAGGAATCCCCCGTCTGCGAGATCAAGCGGTTCGAAAGAATCCATGGAAACCTGAGCGGAATGAGGGGAGGCAGGAAGATTGAGTAGCGGTACTAATAGCAGGGATATGAACGGGGTGTAAAACCCCACAGGTTGCCAAGCCAGTTAGGCTTGAAAGGGGGATAGGAACTGTGTACACTTTTGGCACTTTCGTCTAGTATTTGTCGAAAGTCAATGATCCCCTGTAGCTCAGTCGGCAGAGCAGCGGACTGTTAATCCGCGTGTCGGTGGTTCGAGCCCACCCGGGGGAGCTTTCGCCAAAGTTCTAACTTTGACGACCAAAAGACTTAACGCCTGGCGTCGAGAGATCGATAGCCGGGCGTTTTTCGTTTCTACCCAGTTATTCGCGGGTTTCCAACGCTTTTCGCG
>CAZACJ010000103.1:0-8451 GCA_964483385.1 uncultured Pirellula sp.
ATTGTCCGAGGTAGGAATCTGCGACATCCTGAAGCGATTCATGATTCGTTGTATCGAGTAGAATGAGGAAGCCGATTTTCGTCTTGCTCCAGGGGCATCGGTCCGCACGAATTGTTCGTTTTGGGCTTGTAAGCTATTAGGTATCTATCATGTCGACGGCTGTTCATGAAACATCTCGCAAGATTATCACGAATGTGGAGAAGTGCATTGTAGGAAAACGCATGCAGTTGGTGTTGTCATTGGTGTCCTGGTTCTCGGGCGGACATATCCTATTGGAGGATGTTCCCGGTGTCGCAAAAACAATGCTTGCACGAGCCCTCGCAGCGAGCGTGGGAGGGCGATTCAAGCGTATTCAGTGTACACCGGATTTGTTACCCGGTGACATCACCGGTTCTTCTATTTTCAACCAGAAGACCGTTGAGTTCGAATTTCGCAAAGGGCCCGTGTTTGCCAATATCCTTCTGGCAGACGAGATCAATCGAACCACCCCACGTGCGCAGTCGGCACTGCTTGAAGCGATGGCGGAAGCTTGCGTTACGGTCGATGGGCATACTCATCGGTTGCCTCCGCCGTTTCTTGTGATTGCGACCCAAAATCCGGTTGACCACGAAGGTACATTTCCACTACCCGAAGCGCAGCTAGACCGATTTTTCATGAAATTCACGCTTGGTTATCCGTCGCTCGAGGAGGAGCTTCGGATGCTTCAACTCCTCGAATCGCAACATCCAATCGATACGCTGGAGGCTGTAATTTCGATCGACGAATTGCTGGATGCTCAGAACGCTGTCAAGAAGGTGTACGTAGATCCAAAGGTACGGCAGTATTTATTAAATATCATTCACGAAACGCGTTCTCACGCCGAACTGGCGCTTGGCGCTGGGCCTCGCGCTTCGATTGCATTGTTCCGTGCAGCACAAGCGATGGCTGCAATTCGAGGACGAAACTTTGTTCAGCCGGACGATATTAAAAAGATCTTGCAGCCTGTGCTAAGCCATCGCCTCATACTTCGGCCGGATGCGCGGCTGAGAAAACGCACAGCAAACGGGATTCTCGACGAGATCCTCTCCGAAATCGCCGTGCCAACCTTGGAGGAATCCGGGCGTTAACCGATGGCAATTCTCCCGATTATCACATTCATTCTCTTCCTAGGACTCCTGACGGGCGCCAATTTTTTCGCGCTTGGTGCATGTACATTTCTCATCGTAATGCAACTTGGGCGATATCTCTCCGAGCGGTGGATTGAAGCGATTCATGTAGAGAGGGAACTCCCAAAGGACACACTGGAGATTGGCCAGAGCCTGGCTATTGGTTTGAAGCTACAAAACCGCTCCGGTTTCATGATCCCTTGGCTGTTGGTCGAGGATCGTATTGCCAAACGAGATACCCAAGAACCCCCTGTTGCGATCAAGATGCAAATGGAACCAACGCGACTGCAGTGGTTCGCTGCTAGAAGGAACTACCTCAAAGCCTACTCAATGGTTTTACATCGCCGGGGGTACTTCCAAATAGGTCCTACGCTTATTGAAACAGGCGACTTGCTTGGTCTGTACCGCAGTTTTCGAATTGCCTGCGAAGCTCAACACATCACTGTTCTTCCGAGGCTTATTCCTCTTGAGGGAATAGAGTTTACAAGTCGACGACCTATGGGAGAGTTGCGAGTTGATGATCGGGTGTTGGAAGATCCGACTTTGATGGTTGGACTAAGAGAATATCAATCTGGCGATCCGATGAACCGTGTCCACTGGAAAGCAACTGCGAGGACCGGTGTGTTGCATACACGTGTATTTCAACCGACCTGTGTCCAGGGCGCAATGTTGCTGATTGATATGCATGAGGAAAGCAACCCGAAAAATCATGAACCTGTTCGCACTGATTTAGCGGTAACAGCAGCCGCATCGATCGCACATTGGCTCTATTCCAATGGCGAACCATTCGGACTGATTACCAACGGACGGGATGCTGCTGAACGGGTTCGTGCTATAAGAGAGAAAAAGAGGTTTGGAACTCGGGCGGATGCAACGCGCGGTACTGAGATGAAGTCGCACAGCGATCGTTTGCGACCTATTGTCTTCGCCGCAAACCGAACCCCCGAACATTTTGAGGAGCTGCATCATTTGCTCGCTCGTTTAGACCGCACTGACGGATTGAAATTGCACGAACTTCTTGAAGAAACCGAAAGTCGTATCCCCAAAATGTTGAGTTTGATCATCGTCGCCCAGCGGATTGACCAATCCGGCACTATGGCCTTAGAAACATTGGCCAAGCGAGGATTTTCAATAAGTATTCTGCTGAATTGCCACCAAGAGGACTTTGTGGATCGCTGCGGCCCTCTTGTGGCCGCAGGCCTGCATGTTGACAATCTTTGCGATGAACAGAGCTTGAAGCAACTCAATGCTCTTTCACTGCTTACGCGTTAAAGTCTCATACCTTGGGGGTATGGCCTTGGGAGTATGGACTCGCTATTCGCGTCCGGATGTGACGCCTGGCCACTCGTCCGTTCGGAACGGGGTCAAAGGTAATCCCCCTGCGCTGTACATATTGCATACGGGATTGTCTGCCCAAGCGTAACGCACTGCGACCGGCTTTGCAATGTTCGGACTAGATACACGTATTTTTCCACCTTCGAGTATCTTAGCGTCTGCTTTCACAAACTTTTTATCTTCTCCCGCAATCGTAAAGCCGACGGGTTCATTCACATCGAATGGTCGCCAACCAGCTGGAAGGTGTTGGAAGCTCAAAACGATGCCATCTCCATCTGCTTGCATGCTTCCATAACGTGGGCTTTGGTAGTCGACTGCAATTCCGTATTCATTCGCCAGTGCCCAACGTGCCAAGCGTCTTCCAACATCTACTTTGTTCTTTGGGTGAATGTCTTTGCCTTCGCCAATGTCGATAATGACCGCCTGTCCCGTGTGAGGAAGTTTGTCCAGAGTCATGGTTTGGGCTTCGCGTAATTCCGCCCAATCGCTCTCGCCTGGTTCTTTGACTTCCGCCTTGAAGTCAGCAAGTTGTACCCAGTAGAACGGGAAATCGCCTTGCCCCCATTCGTTTCGCCAATTTTGGATCATCAATGGGAACAAGTCGCGATATTGATAAGCTCGTCCAGCGTTGGATTCACCTTGATACCAAATAGCTCCGCGAATGCCGTAACCAAGGTGACTTTTGAGTACACCGTTGTAGATGTTCGCAGGCCTTTGATTGCCTCGCATTTGTCCAGAAAGGTTTTTGAACTGAGTTTCTTCATCCTTGTTTCGTTCAGTCTTTGCAGAAAGGGATTGGAATGTATCTGCATTACGATTCCAGTTCTCAATCATCTTGTTGAAGCGACCATCAGATTTGAGAACATCGAGATTGACCCAAGCTTCACAAGCAGAGCCACCCCAAGCGTTATTAATCATTCCAACAGGGAGACCGGTGGTTTGATGAATTTGGCGAGCAAAGAAGTATCCCACAGCTGAAAACTTAGGCGCGTTTTCGGGATTGCATACCATCCATTTTCGATCGTCGTGGCTCCAGACAGGTTCTTGCGTTCCAACCTGAGGGAAATTGATCATGCGGATGTTCGGGAAGTTTGCAGCAAGTCGCTCCAAATCTGGATCATTGGATTGAGCGACCGACCATTGCATGTTGGACTGTCCGGAACAGATCCAGACTTCTCCAACAAGAACATCATTTAGTGTAACTTTGGAGCTACCTTCAACTGTCATTGTTAACGGGTCACCGATCTCCATTGCGGGCAATTTAACTTGCCAATTACCCGAAGCGTCTGCTGTTCCGCTAACCTTCGCGTTGCCAATGGTTACTGTCACATTTTGTCCAGGGTTATCTTTTCCCCAAACTTTGTTCTCTTGTTTCTGTTGCAATACCATCGAGTCGCTGAAGACGTTTGGCAACTTCACTTCAGCGTAAACGTAGCCCGGTTGGCTTGCTGCAGAAAAAACGGAACCAATCAGCAACGCTGCTCGAATGGTGTTTCGCCAACGAGTCAACGACGATAAAGAATTCATCACTTGCATGGAGAGGGACCTTTCCATATCGGAGGGAGGTAAGGAAGGAGTGGGTGGTTTTAGGAGAAGTGCCACAGGAGGACAATCCAACGCCACCAACATAGATGCAAGAATAGAGTACCGGTCAGAATCGCCAATGCAAGCACGTCGACCCGTAAAACCTTTTTGTGTTCAAGGTCTGGACTATATTGCGTTCGCGAAGTTTGGTGGGTAGCGGTCGTGAGACATGACCGATCCTCTGCGTCTATTTGGGGCTCCAACCGAGATGTTACTTCGTTGGTCTGTGATTCTAGATTGTCCGATGCACCGGCAATTTCTTTAGAAATGTTCGACGTATCGGTCTCGTCGATTCGTTTTGTACCGGAGTAAAACTTCGTCGCTACAATCAGGGACACTACTGTAACGATACTAACCACAACGATGGCCTGCCAGCCAAATAAGCTTCCGGCGATGGTGTGGATCACCAGCCAGTGCCAACCCCAATAGTTTTCGAGCGTAGTACCTGTATTGTCTTGTACAGCGATTTGGTTGCTTGTGGGCTGTTCGCAGTTTCTGGATCGTTTAGCGGGGGGCTCGCACTTGTCACTAACAAAGCTGTTAAGCCATTTTTGGGTCCAAGCTCCAAGGATCCAACCCACGAATCCACCTAGTAGTGTCGTGATCAGCAGTTCTTTCGTCGGATGAGGGAATTTCGGCAGCCTTGCTCCAAACGGTTCTTGCCAACCAACTGGGCCTAGGGGCCTTAGAAGTACGAAACAGCTCATGCAAATTGCCAAAATGACGAGTAATGGCAGCGTTGGGAAGCGCAAGCGATCGAGTTGTGAACCGATCAACATTACGCAAGTTGCAAAGAATCCGCAATGAACCGCAAACGAGCCGATTAAATCCCATTTCGGGTAAAAGATCGTTGAAACGATTCCCGCGCCGAATTGCCAATCGCGATAGGGTAAGTTCCAACCATTACCGATCAACTCTACCACACCGAGCAACATGAAGCAGGTTCCGACGATGAGCTCCATGATTAAGTAACGGGATGAAATTGGGATACGGCAAGCGCGGCACCGCCCTCGCAAGAGGATCCACCCGAAGACAGGTGAGTTATCGATCATACTCAAAGGAGTATCGCAAAACGGGCAATGGGACCCTCGCGTGACAATCGTTTTTCCTCGAGGGGTACGGTTCGCTACGACATTGATAAAGCTACCGATACTCGCACCCAGATAAAAGAACCAGAAGAGGAACAGGTATTCTACGGTGCGTTGGATGAACTTGATCCTGTAGCTGATCTCCGGATCTCGAGGGGAGTATTTCCATTTGGTCGTTGCGATCTTGTGTCTGATTTCAATAGCTGGATAAATCCAGGCGTAAAGAATCCAACCGACCAGCAATGTGGCGATCAGCAAAACGATCGGCCAGTCTCGACGAAGTCTGAACCAGCTTTTGCGTCTGGGGGGCAATGCCGTGGCTTGTGCAATAACGGAAGTATCCGCCGGTTGAAATTCACCTTGTGTCAAAACGCCCCTCGCTTCCCTTGAAGCTGCTGCAGGAGGTCCTTCAGTGGATCACGTTGCACGGCTGATTGCGACGATGAATTCTGGTAATCACTGGGAGATAGTCTTCTTACGGCCCCGGGATTTCTTGAGTCGGCTGCAGCGCGGTAAACATCCAGCACACTATGGTCCTGAAGCTGATCACCGGGAGGAAGAAGCAAGAAGCCAACGCTTCGAGGTTGGTAGTTTACATCTTCGATTGGATTGGGGCTTTTTCCTGTTCTGTCAATGGCTATCGATTGCAAAAACTCTTCGTAAACACTGATGTCGTAAAGAACTGTTGGTGGTACGGGGATTTGATAACTTTGCCGATCCCAGTTGCCAAAGCCGTCCATGAATTCCGTGGTTTGTTGGATCGTAGCCCCGCTATCTCGCTCTAATGTAACGACCTCCGATCCACCCGCTGGAATGCGAAGTTTACGGGGGGCATTTGGATTGCGACGATCCGCAAGTAGAACGACTAGCGTGTCTGCATGCGAATTGGTGATTCGTAGCTGGATCGGTGGAAGTGGTGGATTGGCTACGATCTGTTCGTTGGCGATTCGATACTGTGGTTGTTGAAAAGCAAATGTGGGCTGCTGCGCCCACCAGATTTGCCAAGGAGAATAGACGATGGGTTGAAGCCATAATCCTTGGTTGGGAACACATGTGATTCCAAATCCGGGCATCGCCACACTTTCAAAACAATATCCACCGCCAAATTGCTGTTGGATGCGCCACAATTGGGTAAAGGAGTTGTTTAAATTGGTGAATCGAATCTGCGCTCGTGCTCCTCGCTGGGCAAGCGCACCATTTCCAAATCCTTGTAGATCCCGTTGATCGACTGCCAACGCTGCCCACTGATTGCCGACGGCCTGTTGTACTCGAACCATGTCGCCCCCAACAGGCGTGATAACCCAAGCTGCTTGAGCGTCGTTGGCTTGTGGAACGAGTTGCAACCCTCCAGAGCTAGATACTCGTAAAAATCCTTGGTTCCCTCCTTCACCCGTACGTAAAATCACGGTTGGGGTATTGGCAGCTTCTCCGTTTTGAAACGCTTCGAAGCCGCTTGATTGTCCAAGGGGGTAACCGCCGTCAGAGTTCAAGCGTTGCTCGGTCGCAAAGACAGCCATGCGGCTAGGTGTGAATTCAATACGACCGTTCTGCAGCGTCCCGATGCGCATTGGGCCACGATTGGCGGTAGGCCACTGTATGACACGCTGCGCTTCTCGAGAGCCATAAGCAATAAACTGACCATCCGGTGTATCGTACCGACGTAACCGGCTGTAGACGGTCACGGTACCCGCAGCATCTTGAACGACTAGTTGCTCTTCAGTCAAACTTGCTAGAGAAGCTTGCTGGCCCGAGTTGGGTGTCGCTGCGTCCGGTATTCTGAGCACGAAATTATTCTGCGCCATCGAGTTTGGTACCAGTAAAGCTAAGGACAGAAGTAGGAGAACTAGCTTAAGAGACGGAATGATCAGTAGACCGCAACGTGAACGATACCCCGATGATTTACCAACGTGCGTAAATGAATTGGAGTGCACTTCGTTGTTGCTTTGTGAGAGTTGGGCGTTAATGGAAGGACAAGGCTTAGCTGCGATGAGGGCCGTGGTGAAAGAGTAAGTCCCTTGCATATCGATGCTCCTACGCGTTGATTCCTGGCCGAGGCGTTTTTGTTGCATCACCTGCGAGCCGAAGCATGAATTCTTCAAGGGCGATACGGGATCGATCATCCTGGCTATGTGTCCCCTTGAGTTCTATTTCTAGCTCCAGCAACCAAGATAGCAACTTTTTTGCACGAACGCGGCCAATGCGTGTAAGCCGCTTCGTAGCTTTTTCGAGTTCGTACGATCGGAAACCACCCATGGTCAGCCCTCGTGAGAGATCAGGACGATTGGATGCGATACGTTCTGCTTGTTCAATTGCATAAGCTGCAACGCCATAGCGGCGAAGGCTCCACGACATCTGGGCTGCGATTCCGGTTGGTGATTGCCCGGCCATGATCAGTTTATCCAGTTCCTCGAGAGCTTTCCCGATTTCTCCATCACCTACCAAATCGGTCAATTGCCAAACTGTCTGGGTTCGCCATCCGCCGACCAGCTCGTCGACGCGAGCATCAGTGACTTCGCCAGTTTCCGTCCGAAACAACGCGAGCTTTGCAAGTTCACAGTCGATTAATCCCCCGACGAAACCAATTCGATCAATGATTAGGTTGATTTGGTCTGCAGACAACTTGATGCTATGACGCTTTTTTCCCCAGAACGCAATGAACTTCTGCAACTGGGCAGGAGAGGGTTCTTTTTCTCCAATGACCCATCCGTTCTTCAGCGCTAAGCGGTGCACCTTTTGGGTTGATGGAAGCGATTGCAGATCAAGGAAGAGGATTGCGCCAGATGGCCCTTTTTCAATCCACCGTTCAATCAACTCTCGGTTTTTCGACAGGAAATCGTCTGCTTTACGTACGTATGCGGCTTTGGGGCCTCCAAGATCAAAGAGGCTCTGGGTGGATAGTTCGTCGTGGACATCGACCCAAGCGCTTTCCGTCCCATCAAAGCGAGTCACCGACAACGGATCGAGCTTGAGCAGCTCAAGCAGGTGCTCGATAACCTCCCGGCGAAAGTAATCGTCGGGCCCAAAACAAATAGCTATCGGGGGGACTTGGGGCGGCTCACCTTGCATACACTCGCAATGGGGGAGGGCCGACGCTTGGAGGAAGTCGAGTGGGTTCAGCACGGTGACTTCTTTGGCTTCTTTCTGCTTGCCTGTCGGTTTTCCAGCCATCTTGTTCTTCCCCAAAAAAATCACATCCACCACTTGCCGCAATTCTACACTAGGTCGAGCCACTCAGGCATAGGCAGCCCTCTGTCGGATTTCGCACGGGTAAGGCGAAGCAAGAGCAGGGCGAAGCAAGA
>CAZACJ010000103.1:8551-13814 GCA_964483385.1 uncultured Pirellula sp.
GCCCTCTGTCGGATTTCGCACGGGTAAGGCGAAGCAAGAGCAGGGCGAAGCAAGAACAGGTTGGCTGGATTTCAAATAGGGTTCCGATGCGGGCGTTGAGACACGTGTCGGCGCGACTGCATAGAGAATGGTTCAAAACAGCGAAACTTGGTAAGCGGAGCAGGTTGATAACTGGCGATGTTTCCGAGCGGAGAGAAAAGGAAAATCGGACATTCGGACTAGGTTCGATTAGGAAAGTTCCTCAAGCTGCCAGAGGCTTGAGTAGCGTGTGGGGGGGCTCGAGGTTAATCCTCGGGCCCTTTTTCTTTAGCCACTTGCAAGATTCCATGGCACGAGATTCTCGTTTGGCCTTATCTCATTCCGTCGGTTATTACGCGAACGGGGCCTCCTTGATCCACTTATGGATCGAAATTTGACGCTAAAAACAAACCAGCGAGCCTCTTGAAGACTCGCTGGAAAAGAAACTCGTTCACAGAAAAGTTTAAACCTCTTCTGTCATCCCTTGATGAAGGGCCACTCTAAAAAGCCCCTGCTGATGGGGTCTTAGTAACGGTAGTGATCTGGCTTGAATGGCCCTTGAGCATCAACACCCAAGTAGGACCGTTGTGATTCGGTCAACTGGGTGAGTTTGACGCCAAGCTTTTCCAAGTGCAAGCGAGCGACTTCTTCGTCGAGGTGCTTTGGCAACGTGTAAACACGCTTATCGTACTTGCCGCTGTCGCGTTCTTGCCACAGCTCCAATTGCGCGAGAACTTGGTTGGTAAAGCTCGTGCTCATCACGAAGCTTGGGTGGCCAGTAGCACAACCGAGGTTCATCAAGCGACCTTCGGCCAATACCAAGATACTGCGCTTGGTATCGTGGAAGTACCATTGGTCGAATTGTGCCTTGATGTTGCGTCGCTCTGCTTTGCCAGACTTTTGCAACTTCTCTAAACCGGCCATATCGATTTCGTTGTCGAAGTGACCGATATTGCAGACGATCGCCTTGTCTTTCATCTTGAGCATGTGTTCTGCATTGATGATGTCTTTGTTGCCCGTAGCGGTAACAAAAATGTCGGCAGTGCCAATGAAGTCTTCGACGGTCTTGACTTCGTAGCCTTCCATCGTCGCTTGCAACGCGCAGATCGGATCGATTTCAGTAACGATCACTCGGCAGCCTTGACCTCGCAAAGCTTGGCAACATCCCTTACCCACGTCGCCGTAACCGCAAACCACTGCGACCTTACCGGCGAGCATGACGTCGGAAGCTCGGTTCAACCCGTCGATAAGCGAATGGCGGCAGCCGTACAAGTTGTCGAACTTGCTCTTGGTCACCGAGTCGTTGACGTTGATCGCGGGGAAAAGAAGTTCGCCGCGAGCGGTCATTTCGTACAGACGCTTGACTCCCGTGGTGGTCTCTTCAGACACCCCTTGGATCGCTTTGCCCATGGCGGTGTAACGCCCGTTAGCAACTACCAATTCCTTGCGGAGAAGTTCGAGGATGACGCCGAACTCCTCGGGTTGGGTTTCAGGGTCGAATTCCGGTACCACACCGGCAGCTTCGTACTGCGTTCCCAGGTGAATCAGCATCGTCGCGTCACCACCGTCGTCGACGATCAGGTCCGGGCCGGTACCATCTGGCCATACGATGGCTTCCTTCGTGCACCACCAATATTCCGTGAGGGTTTCGCCCTTCCATGCAAAGACTGGAGAGCCGACTGGACGATCGAGAGAACCTCCACGACCGACAACCACTGCTGCAGCAGCAGTGTCTTGGGTCGAGAAAATGTTGCAAGAAACCCAGCGGACGTCGGCCCCCAAATCGGCGAGCGTTTCGATCAGCACAGCGGTTTGAACCGTCATGTGGAGCGAACCCATAATCTTTGCACCCGCCAGAGGCTTGGACTTGCCATAGCGAGCACGCAGAGCCATCAAGCCCGGCATTTCGTCCTCGGCAAGTTGGATTTCCTTGCGGCCCAAGGAGGCCAGTTCTTCGGCTTCCTTGCGCTTGCCTAGGGCAAGCAGATCGAATGCGAGAACCTTGTATGGGACCCGTGTCGGGTCGGTGGAGACCAGCGATTTGCTGTCAGCTAACTTGCTCATGAAAACTTTCCTATTCACAAAAAATAAAACAAACGGTCATTGTAAAAAAAGTATCGATCAATTTTTTGGCACCGCCACGCACGAGCGTGTTGCGGTTGCCACAAACACAGGCGTCCCTCGTACGTCCTGCTCGATGGGCAAAGCGAAAAACTTCTCAAGCTTCCAACCCGCAGAGGCCATCCAGTCGGAGATCTGCGATTGCGAAAAGCCTAGCCACATGTGCCCGAGCTCCTCGCGGTACTCAGACCGCTCGTGGGCGAGCATGTCCAAGACAATGAGCTTGCCCGAATTCCGTGAAGCCCGGGCGGCCTCGCGAAAAACCCTCTCGGGCTCGGCCAGGTAGGGGAGCACCAAGCCCATCATCGCCAAATCGAGCGAATCGTCATCGATCGGTAAGGCTGCCAACTCCCCTTTTCGGATCTCGACGTTACTCGAATCCTTAAGCCGCTTTCGGGCCGACTGGATCATCGCAGTCGATGCGTCGACCGAAATAACCCGCCGAACCCAAGGAGCCAGCGTTTGGCTCAACGCACCCGTCCCACAACCCAAATCTCCGACGACCCACCGACTATCGAGACTCGCGGCGATCGCCCAAGCGTCCAATCGAGTACCGAAAAGATCCGATCGGAGCCGATCCCAACGGCTTGCCGTCGTCGAGAAAAAGCTTTGGGTTTTGCTCTGCCTAGCATCCAAAACTTGCTCTAAACGCGAATCATCCACCTCGGAGGTCGACTCGGGCAAACAGTGATTCTTCGCGACGCTCCACAATTTCTTCTGGTGCACCGACATCTCCGAAGAGCTCATGCGATACCAATTGCTCGTCCCTTCTCGGCGGCCGGAGACCCACCCATCATCCGAGAGCACCTTCAAATGCCGCGATGCGGTGCTTTGGGGCACTTGCAAAACGCTGCACAATTCAGCCACCGACAACTCGGATCTTTCCAATACTCGCAATATCCTGCTCCGGGTCGGATCCGACAGACTTTGCATCCAAGCGATCATCGAAGTGGTTGTGCTCATAAAAAATCTGTTGAAACTACCCCCACCTGAATATCCGCTTATCCGGATGAAAGAATAACAGATGTTGGTTTTTTTTCAAGACGATTTTGGGGCTATGGGCTTTGCGGTTGCTTTTTTCAAGAGAATTGATACTCTTGTGGGTTTCCGTAACCAGTCGTGGAACGAAAGACGTTCTTTGGTAGTTGTTTCCCGAGTTTTTAAAGAGCCTTGTTGCCAAGAGACAGAATGACAGTCACGAAAGACCGAAAGTTGGAGATTTTGAAGGGATTCCAAAAGCACGAAGGGGACACAGGTTCGGCCGACGTGCAAATCGCCCTCCTGACCGATCGTATCAACAGCATGACCGTACACATGCGCGGAAGCACCCGAGATTATTCGAGCCGACGCGGTTTGCTCCGAATGGTTAGCAACCGGCGATCGTTGCTCGATTACGTACGTAAGAATGATCCCGCTCGGTACTTGGAACTGATCACGCGATTGAACATCCGCAAATAGTCTGGGCTCCCGAGGATTGGGAATTGGGTCTGGGGCACAAATTTGGGGTTTCCCAAAACTCCAGTGCCTGGTTTGTAAAGGTTTTTGTAAAGGTTACAGAGGCGCTCTGATTATTCCTGAAACCAAAACCCGGCGACTAGTCTTGGGTTTAGGTGCAAATCGCGTTTGGGGAAGCCTGCAAACCGATGGTGGTAGGAGACTGGGCGGTTGCCCTTCGTAGATGTGGGCCGCTCAACAGGTTGTTCGCGTGTCTGTTTGCAATGACTGCCGACGAACCGCAGTCATGACGTCCGCAGCGACGAAGTTAGGATCGTCAAGGAATAGGAAGGGAAATCGAGTAAGTACGCTTGGACCGGCTTGAAAGGGATCCCGGTCGGTGAGGCGGCAGGGCCTGCAAGGTAGGGCTTGCACAGTTTGGCCTGAGAGACGTCTCGCGACGACATGTGCGAATGTGCGAGAAATCGTCAAAGAAACAGTGATCCCTCGACGGATCGCAACCATCAATCAAAAAAGCCGGGCACAAAGCCATTGAGGATCAAGGCAGAGCGATCCAGTCGAACGATCTAGCAGAAAGAACGATCTGAGCAAGACTTGCACGCTGTGCAGCGGACCGTTGTGGTTCTGTGCGAGCCAAAGAATTAGTCGGGCTTTGAAAAGAGTGTAGGAACAAGTTACGAAAGAGTGTTGTCAAGTTGTTTTAAATCGCCTGGGCGTGTGTAGGGAACCGCTGGCGATCCCCTGTTGGAATGAATTCAGTTTGTTGTAGGTTTGTCATGAGGATTTAATATTGTGAAGATTCGAGTAGAGAAAAAGATTGGCGATTCGGTTTTGTCCTTCGAAACCGGTCAACTGGCCAAGCAAGCCGAAGCTTGTATTTTGGCCCAATATGGGGACACCGTTGTCCTCAACGCGGTGACCACCGGACCATCGCGTCCTGGAACAGATTTCTTCCCACTGACTTGCGATTACCGCGAACGCTTTGCAGCGGCGGGCAAGTTCCCTGGAGGCTTTCTCAAACGCGAAGGACGCCCGACGACCAAAGAGACTCTGACGAGCCGATTGGTCGACCGTCCGATTCGGCCCCTGTTCCCCGAAGGATTCCTTAACGAAGTCCAAATCCAGTGCATGGTTTTGAGCTCCGATACCCAGACCGATGCCGACGTTCTTGCCATGAACGGTGCGGCTTGCGCCGCCTACGTCAGCACCCTGCCTTTCCAAGGTCCGATCGCATCGGTTCGGATCGGGCGAACCGATGGCAAGTTCATCCCATTCCCAACCGTTCGCCAACTCGAGGAAAGCGATCTGGATATGATCGTCTCGGCAAACGATCGCGAAGTGGTGATGATCGAAGGCTTTGGCCATGAGATCCCCGAAAACGAGATGCTCGAGGCGATCAAGTACGCCCACGGCGTTTGTCGCGAAGTTCTCGATCTACAAAAGGAATTGCTCGCTAAGGTCAACCCCCAGCGAGTCACCTTCGTCTCTCCCGACGATTCAGCATTGATCGCAACCTTGAAGGATCGCTATTACGCTCGATTCAAGGAAGCCAAGCAAATCGATGGCAAGCAAGCTCGCAACGAAGCTTGTGGACTACTTCGTAAAGCTGCCTTGGCCGAAATGATCCCAGATGCATCTGCCCCAGACGCCCTGGAACCGAGCGTTGTGA
>CAZACJ010000104.1:0-9886 GCA_964483385.1 uncultured Pirellula sp.
TGCATCGTTCCAATCGCATCGCGAGATCAGTCGGAGTGGGAGAACCTCATCGGCTATTTCATCAATTCCGTTGTTGTTCGATCCCAAGTTCCCAGAAACTGCTCCTTTCTAGATTTGCTCGCGCAAGTACACCGAAGCTCAGCGGACGCTTACGATCACTCAAGGCTTCCTTTCGAAGCGGTAGTGGAAGGGATTCAAGCCGGGGTATCTCAAGATCGAAATCCGATAGCACAGACCCTCTTTCAGTTAATGGATTTTGCGACAAGTGACCTGCAACTTGAAGGTACAAAAGTTGCCGAGCAAGAGGTCGCTATTAATCGGGTACGTTTCGATTTAGAGATGATTTTGCATGCTGCGATTGACGCAAACTCTGGTGATCGTGTTCTGCGAGGGAACCTGAGCTATTGCACGGATCTTTGGTCTCAGAAAACCATGCTGGCATTCCTCGACTACTATCTGACCCTCATCGATCGTTGCTTGCACTCACCATCGGACCGCGTGGAGAATTGCACTCTCGTAAGCGAGAAGATGAATCGTGATCTTGCAGAGTTGGAGGTGGGCTCGCGTGCGCCCGAACTGCTGAAGCGTTCGGTGATGGAATTGATCGAGGAGGCTGTGTCCAGAGAGCCTCAGAGGGTAGCACTGGTGCATGGGGCTTCGACATGGAGCTATCAGCAAATCGAGGATAGCACGGAGTATCTTGCCAGAGCGTTAGTCGCATGCGGAGTTCGTCCTGGGGATCGCGTTGCCGTTTTCTTTGAACGCAGCCCGCAATCGATCGTTTCCTTGTTGGCGATATGGCGAGTCGGTGCGGTCTATTTGCCTCTTGATCCGCAATATCCTCAGGAGCGATTGGTTTACTTCTTGGAGGATGCTCAGCCTGCTGTCCTGCTTACGACTTCGACGCTACAGAGCAAACTGGAATTCTCAACGAATAAAACAGTACTCGTTGATACGCTGAAAACAGATTTGTCTGCAGGCGATGGGATGGCGGTAAGTGACTCGACCAAACGACCGAATCGTTGGCAGTACGATCACGGACACACCGCATATTTGCTTTATACATCTGGCTCGACGGGGAAACCAAAGGGGGTCGAAGTCCCGCATCGTACGCTTGCTAATTTTGTAGCTTGGCATGTATCTCATCCGAGGCTTGGCCGTCCAGCGATTGCATTGCAGTTTGCGCCACTTAGTTTTGATGTGTCACTTCAGGAGATCGCGTCAACTCTAGCCACTGGTGGCACGTTGGTGTTGATCGATGAGGAATCGAGACAAGATCCCCATGCGATGCTGCGGCATCTTCGAGAGCATGGGGTGCAACGTTTATTTCTCCCGTTTGTCATGCTCGATGCTTTAGCAGTTGCGTACCAGGACAGCCAAGAAGATGAACAAGATTCTTGTTTCGCGCTTCAGGATATTATTTCCGCAGGTGAGAGTCTTCGGTTGACAGCGCCGATTCGTCAATTTGTCGATCGAAACATCGATTGCGTTTTGCACAATCACTATGGTCCTACGGAGACTCATGTGATTACCGAAACGATGATCGTCACAGGTCAGTTTGCTGATGGACAAGAGGTGCCAATTGGAAGGCCGATCCCGAATTGTCAAACATTGATTCTAGACCAAGCGATGAGACGAGTTGCTCGGGGGGCTGTTGGGGATCTGTACCTTGCTGGTGATGCACTTGCGAATGGGTATTGGAACCGTCCCGAGCTTACGGCGGAGCTTTTCATTGAAGTCTCGGCCGAGTCGCTTGGATATGTGGAAGATTCGGTTAATTCTTCGACGTCTCGAATGAGGCTTTACCGTTCGGGGGATCGCGCCCGATGGCGATGGGATGGTGCGTTGGACTTCCTCGGTCGCTTGGACGACCAAGTGAAGTTTCGTGGGCATCGCATTGAGCTAGGGGAAATTGCGCACCGAGTAGGACAGTTAGAAGGAGTGAAGCAGGCTCATGTGGCGGTGCGCAAGATTGGGACGACGGCGCGTTTGGTTGCTTATGTGGTTCTAGATCGACCAGAGTGTCAAAACGGTGCGGTAATGCAAAACGGTGCGGTAACGCAAGTGGCGCTGTCCCGATCGAACTTGCAAGACTGGCGTACGGCGTTGCAGCAATTGTTACCGAGCTATATGTTGCCGCAAGACTTTGTAATTCTTGAAGAGTTTCCGAGAACTCCAAGTGGAAAACTTGACGCGAGGAATCTACCGCTTCCCAAGATAGGAGAGGGCACTGATTCGATAGATGGGGATGGGGCTCACTTTGTAGCCCCGAGTACTTCAACGCAGGCGCTATTGGTTGCGATGTGGCAAGATCTACTTGGGGGAGATCGCGTATCGGTGCGATCATCTTTTTTGGATCTTGGGATGCATTCTTTGTTGGCGATGCGATTTGCATCGATTATTCAAAAGAGGGCTCAAGAGTTTGGGTCTGGCAAGCGTGTTCCGGTTCGTTGGTTATTTCAGTTTCCCACGATTGAGCTATTGGCAAACAAGCTGGAAGGAGAGGGGATCTTCGAAGGGGTTGGAACTTCGAATGAGTTATCGGTACTTGCGACGTCAATACAGGACGATGGGTTTAGCCTTGGTGCGCGAAGCCCACTTTCGGCGGCTCAAAAGAGGCTATGGTTTCTTGATCAGCTTGAAGGAGATACAACCCATTACCATATCCACACTGCGTGGAAGTGGTCTGGCGAATGCGATCTGCGAATGCTGCGATCGGCATTGGAGAGCTTGATCGCAACCCATGCATCTTTGCGAACGATTTACCTCCAAGAAGCGGGGGTACCGTACCAGTTTGTTCGAGAGGGCAGTGAATTAGATTTCCAAGTTTTTGACGCTGCAGACTTGCCGAATTCTTTTGATGAGTCAAATGCTGAAGTCAGCCTTTGTGATCTAGCGCAGGACTGGTTCTTAGATCGGATCCATAAGAAATTCGATTTGGAAAAAGACACGCTTCTGCGAGCAAGTGTATTGCGATTAGCCACAAACGAGTTCATCGTCTCCCTTGTCGTGCATCATATTGCGGCGGATGGCCAATCGATGGCGATCCTCAAGCAGGATCTGTTTCGGTTTTATCGTGCAGCGTTGCTCCAAGTTGAGTCTGTAAGGCTTGAACAAGGTAGTCCAGGTAGACCAGAAGTTGCGGATACTCAAGCCCTCTCGAAGATTGCTGACGATTCGAAGATTGCTGACGATTCGAAGATTGCTGACGATCCGAAGATTGCCGTACAGTACCTCGACTATGTACGACAGAAGCCGAGTCGACGGGAGGTTGTTGATCGAGAGATTGAATACTGGAGAGAGCAACTTCGAGATCTTCCGATTTTGGAGCTACCGACCGATTATCGTCGTCCTGAGCGGTTAAGTTATCAAGGAGCCAATGTTCGACAGTGGGTTGACTCGATAGGGGTTTGGAAGATCGAGCAAGTTTGCAAGGAGCTGCAATGTTCTCCGAACACCCTTTTGTTAGCTGGTTTTAAGTTGTTGTTAGCTCGCTATTCTCGGCAGCAGGATATTGCCGTTGCCGTCCCGGTTGCGGGACGGGAAGATCCGCAGTTCGATTCTGTGGTAGGCTTTTTTGTGAATACGTTGATTGTGCGCACGCAGTTGCGGGGCGAGGATACGCTGCGCGAGTGGATTGAAAAGGTGGGTCGAAGTGCGTTTGATGCGTTGGAACATCGCCATATTCCGTTTGAGCAGCTTGTCGAAGCTCTCGGCCCGGAGCGTCGGTTGAATCAGACGCCGTGGACTTCGTTGTCGTTTCAGTGGCTTGACCAACGCATGTCGATCGAAGGACCAGAGGGGGTACAGATCACCGATTATCGCATGCACCTGAATAAGGTTCGTTTTGATCTCGAAATGCATTGGTTCCGAGGAGATCAAGGGTTAGTAGCTGAATTGCATTATGCCACCGATTTGTTTAGTTCGTCATTTGCAGAGGCGTTTTTAGAGCAGTATTTGCGGTGGATTGATACGGTGGTTGAAGACATAAGCGCAACGACGGAACAAGTTCGATTTTTGTCTTGGGAAGACGAGGCTTGTATCTGCCGCGGGTGGAATGCGGAGGGTTGGAGAGAAACGGCAGCGGGGCGAGTGGAAGAGTACTTCTGGAAGCAAGTCGAACAAAATCCGGAGGGGTTAGCTTTGCTTTGGAATGTTGGGGGCGATGAACCCCAGCGATGGACTTATGGTGAATTGGGAGCTTATGCGACTGAGATTACCGAGGTACTTGGCAATTCAGACATTGAGATGGCTTCGCGCGTTGCGGTGTTATTGACGCGTTCTCCGGAGTATGTCGCCTCGGTATTGGCGATCTTGAGTCTCGGTTGTACGTATGTTCCGCTAGATGCGAAGTATCCGGTGGAGCGACTGGCGTTGATGCTGGAGGATTCCGAGTCGGTTGGCATCGTTTGCGATGCAAATCGCAAGGGGCTTGCGAGCGGTCTTCATCCATGTTGCATAGAGATTCCCGCCGGTGATTCATGGCTTCGCGGTTGGAGGACTCGGGAGAAGCGAGCAGACGAGAAAATAGGTGATCCGCTGGCAGTGGGGTATCGATCCGTTGGAGTGGGTGGGCAACTGGAAGGGCGAATGGGGGCAGTAGGATGTTTCGGCTCGTATTGTGGAGGATCAGGTGCCAGCGATGTGGCTTATGTCATGTACACGTCCGGATCGACGGGCAAGCCTAAGGGGGTAGCGATTCCACATTCCGGGATTGTTCGATTGGTGATCGATTCCAATTATATGCGAATGGACTCGTCGAAACGATTTGCGTTTTTGTCTTCGGTTGCTTTTGACGCTTCTACATTTGAAATATGGGGAGCCCTTTTAAATGGAGCAGCGTTAGCGATTGCTCCTGAAGATGAGTTGCTCGATCTCCAATCGCTTTCGCGTTGGATGAAAGAGTCGCGTATCACAACGGCTTGGCTTACAGTCGGGCTGTTTAACACTTGGATTGACACGTATCCCGAAGGACTTGTGGGACTGAGTGAAATCCTCACGGGTGGCGAGGCATTATCCATTCCTCACGTAGCTACCGCTCAGAAGCTTCTGGGTGAAAAGGTGCGACTGATCAATGGATATGGACCAACCGAAAACACGACTTTTACCACGTACTACCCAGTTCCATTGCCGTTGGATACACGTCGAAAGTCGATTCCGATCGGCAAGCCAATTCGTGGTACGAGAGTTTATGTTGTCGATACAAAGATGCGATTAGTTCCTCCGGGGGTTCCTGGTGAGTTGCTAACCGCTGGTGATGGATTGGCGACAGGATATCTAGGAGACGCTACAGCGAGCCAGGAGAAGTTTGTTACGGAGCATTCGATTCCAGGCGAGGGGCGGCTTTACCGGACGGGTGATTTGTGCCGATGGTTGCATGATGGCACGATCGAATTCCTCGGACGCATCGATCAACAGATCAAGTTACGTGGGTTTCGAATTGAACCGAATGAGATTCAAAGCACGTTAGAGGCTTGTTCGGGAGTGCAGCGGGCCTACGTTCACGTTGTACGAGCGGGAGTGACAGCGGTACGATTGGAGGCTTATGTCATTGTTGGGAACGTCGAAGGAGTTTTGGACGATTCGCATCGGCAGGTCTTGAGCATTGTTCGGCAAGAGCTTCGTGAACGTTTACCAGCTTACATGATCCCCGAACGATTTTACGTCGTGGATCAATTCCCTTTGAATGCCAGTGGCAAGATAGATGCGAGGAAGTTAGTTCAATCCGTCGATAGTCACGCAAGTCAGGGCGATGATAATGAACAAGGCATCATTGATGACAGTGTGACCCGAGACTTGCGTGGGATATGGGTATCGTTATTGCGTAAGGGAGCTACTAGCCACCGAGAGTTTCACGACAATCTTTCATTCTTTGATGCTGGTGGGCATTCGCTCCTCGCGATTCAGCTTTTTCATCAGATCGAGAAGATCTTCCGGGTACGATTGCCGTTAGCGACAATTTTTCGGTATGGCACCATTCGGTTGCTTGCGGAGCAAATCCGGGTTGCGCAGCGAGGAGAAGTTTCAGATTCTTGGGTGAAGCGGTTAGGTTTGACTGAGCAACGAACGGTTGAAGATAACTCAGCAAGGCCAACGGTCTACGTGTTTCCCGGGGTGGGAGGTGAGTTGTTGTTTGCGGGGAATTTGATCAAGCAGTATTCCGATGTATTTGATTGGGTTGGGTTGCAACCGAAGTTAGATTCTCAGACTAGCGACGATGTTCCGATTGATGATTTCAAACGTACGGCATCAGCGTTTGCTCAGTGCATTTTGGAGCATCGCGGCAATTCGCATGATCGCGCGAAGGCGGGTTTCGGTTTGATAGGCTTTTCCTATGGAGGGATGTTGGCTTACGAAGTTGCGAGACAATTGCGAGAGGCGGGTTGCTCAGCGGATGCATTGATCGTGTTGGATACGGGGCCAGGGCCTGGCCCAGAGTCAGGTCGTTTGGCAGCGATGCAGGCGTTGCTGATGAATATACCTGGTTGGGTGTGTCAGGAATTCCCCAAGATGAAATATCGATTGTGGTGGAAGCGAGCAGTGCAGAAGCTAACGGGGAGTTGGAGTAAGTGGAGAAGGAAGTCTGCGGAACTTCCGTCTATTGCGACGATTTTAGATTTGAAGAGTGCACCTTCGCAGAATGCAAAGCTAAGAGAGCGCGTATTCCATGCGTTGCTCAACTATCAGCCGGAGCGATTTGCAGGGGAAGTTACCTTGGTTCGTTCGCGTGTTCAGCCTTTGCTACGGATGTTGCCCAAGGATTACGGCTGGAGTCGGGTGGCTAGGGAGGTCAAAACGGTTGTCTTGCCCGGAGATCACGAGACTTTTCTCCACACTTCTGGGAATATCGATAGAATTGCACAGGTATTGATTCAGGCAATTCCATCGTCTACTTCCAGTCAACAATGATTACTGAGCTTGTCCATCCACCGCTTGCCGCTTGGGGAATCGATGGAGATGCTGCGCAGTCCTGTTACGACTGTGAGCTTGCTCTCGTACGGGGTGCAATTCCACAGAGGCAGCGGGAGTTCTCCCGCGGTCGGTTTTGTGCACACGAAGCAATACGACGGCTCGGGGAGTCTGCCAGCCCTATCCTTGCAGAGGTTTCTCGGAAACCCATTTGGCCGAGGGGACTTCTCGGGAGCATTACACATTGCAAGGGGTATACGGCTGCAGTAGTTGGGCGTACGAGTGACTATGGGGGGATTGGTATTGATGTCGAAGAGAATTTGCCCTTACCTGAAGGAGTGTGGGAGGTCATCACGACGGCCGATGAAAGATGGCAATACGAGAACGACATGAATGGGTTGGCAATTCGACCACAGGTCGCTTGGGACCGACTATTGTTTTCCGCTAAGGAAAGTGTGTACAAGGCTTGGTCGTGTTTAACGGATCAGTGGCTTGATTTTCAGGACTGTGCGATTCGGTTCGATAGGGCTAGTACAAGTTTTTCGGCGGAGATCAGGAGAACGATTGCTCAACGCGTGGTTGGTGGAGAGGGTGGGGATATACCTTTGCGATGGCTTGGTCAGTTTGTTTGGACGAAAGAGCATTTATTGACGTTGGTGACGATCCCAGCAAACTTTTCGTCGACAGTATCTTTAAAGACTGCACCGATAAAGACTGCACCGATAAAGAATCGGGGATCGCAAGCCTATCGGCAGAGGCTTTTTATGTGGTTGGCGGGGATTATCTTGGTAGTTCGTTTTGGTGGGTCTGGGCTTTGCCAAGACAACCGCATTGGGATTCCGGCTTATAGCAAATCTCCTGATATTGTTTGGATTGAATCGTTGATTGACGGAGCTCAATCTCAGGGGAATCCTCCGCAGTTAGCGGCCAAGGTATGTGAGTATCGTTACGATCGATCGGTACCGGATTCCAATGCGCAAGCCCAGTGGATGATGCTGTGGCTTCATGCGGTCAGTCATCAGAGGTTGCAGGTGATTGATTGGGCGCAGGCACCGGGGCAATTGCAAGCAGCGGTTGATGAAATAGAGCGGATGGGTGGCAAAGTTGCATCATCGCGTCGAGCACTTTGGGTTGCATGGAAAAAGACTTGGTGTCGCAGTATGCTCAATCAGCATGCGCTTGCGGCATCCCAAGCGGTCCCTGGTCGGTTGCCGCTACAGCAGTGGTTACTGCAATCGATTCGCCTGGGTTTGGATGCTTGTGACCAACTAGAGCAGCAAGTGCGGATATTGCAGCCGGACAGAGGGGTTGTGGGAGGTGGTGCAGCGAAAGTAAGGATCACATCAGCGGAGATTTTGGATCTGCAGGGGGAGATTGAGTTATTGCGAGCTGATTTGTTGCGACAGCGATGTGAGGCTTATCCGTTGAAGAGCGACGATCGCATTGCCGCAGCGACAGAATTGCTGACCGCTATAGAACAAGCTGCGGGAAGGTTACCGGGGAATTGGACATTTCTTCCATTGTTGGACATTGCCAGAGCGGAAGCAGAGCTGGAGCTAGACCGAGTTCAAGCCGCACAGGATTCGATAGTCAAACAGTGGAGTGCATTGGAGGCGAATCCAAGTCCAGAGGCGAGGGTATGGCGGATCCGGTTAGCGAGTTTAGGGTCAAAAGCGGCGAGGCGTGCAGGGCAGTTCGATCGCGCCCTTTCGTGGTTAGAGCGTGCTGGAGGATGGGAGGCTTCCCCGGAGCTAGCGTTGGAGTATTTTGCGATCGAGATGCAGCAAGCATCATCGTCAGGTTCGCCGGATCGAATATTGCAGCTCAAGCAAACGATAGCGCAGCGGTTTGGGCTGTATTGGGAGCAGCGACTTGACGCTTTATTGATTAGCGAGCCGCGATGGAAGAGTCAGTTAGGAAACTCAACTGGGGATACGGAGGGGGTGAATAGTGGAGCTATGCCGATGAATTTGGCGGATGCGAAGACAGCGATTGAGTTGTTTCGTATTGAGGCGAGGCAAGCGATCGCGGCAAAGAACATCGAGTTAGCCGTAGAGAAGTTGCAGCAAGCGGAGACAGCGGCATCTAGGATCGATGCGACGGGAGAAGCGTTTGGGTTTGCGATGCAAGCAGCGGCATTGATAGAGCAATCGGGGGATCGGCAGGTCGCAGCTGACGAGTTTTATCGAATAGCGATTAGTTACCCAGAGGAAGCGAAGGCACCGGCAGCAGCATTGATGTCTGCTTGGCTCTTGCGCGAACCGTCATCGAACACAGATGCAGAGACACGTCAGATGCAGCGAGGAATGATGCGAGAACGGTTGCGGGAGACTGCGCTGCAGTGGCCTGCGAGTCCATCAGCGCGTACCGCCATAGAGATGTTAGAGCCAGATTGGTTGGCGAGTGGGGCTTTGGACACGTGGATGCTTTTTTGGCGGGACATGTTGGAAAGTCATCCGAGTGCGGAGCATGTGGGGAAAGCGGCCAAGCGTTATCTGTGGTTTGCGTTGTTGTCCCAGGATGATTGGCTAGAGCGTCCCTTGGGTGATGCAGGAAAAAACAAGATAGCTTTTGGAGAGCTAGAGAAATCACTCCTGAAGGGAGTCGACAGTTTGCAAGGTCAGGTGGGGGAAAAGGTACCGGATCGGCAGAACTGGTTGAGTTGGTTCAATCGTTTGCAGGGTGCGCGGCGTTGGGTTGGAGAACAAAGAGAAGGATCGCCTGCTCTTGTCGAAGAATTTTTGATACAGGCAAGGTTGGCCGAGGGTGCAGATTTAATCGGTGACTATGCATTAGTTTGGAATCAGTGCGAGGAGGCTTGGCAAGCGGCGGAGGTGGGGGGGCCCATCGCTTTGACCTTGGCTGCAGTGCAGGGGCTAGAGAAACGTCGGTTAGAATTGCCATTGGCAGGGAATAGCGACGTGAATGAGCGGAGTGGGGCAAATAGCAGTGGAGTGATAAGCAGTGGAGTGATAAG
>CAZACJ010000104.1:9986-13265 GCA_964483385.1 uncultured Pirellula sp.
AGCAGTGGAGTGATAAGCAGTGGAGTGATAAGTCGAGTGGATCGGGCTTTGCGGTTGTATCGGATTACTGTGGGGACTGGGGGTACCGATGGCGCGAACGCTGGCGAGATCGAGCGGGTATTGAAGGAGGAGCGAGCGAAAGGGCCGAAGAGTTTGTGGTGGTTGTATCGTTCAGCGCGAGCGGTGTCGGCGTTTGGAGTGTTGGGGGATCAAGCGGTGGGTTTGTATCGTCAGATGGGTGCGGGAGTCCCAGCGGGTTCGGAAGCTTGGTTGGAGGCGCGAGCGAGGACCGTGGCGTTATTGCGTAAGCAGGGGAAGGTAGAGCAAGCGGAGCAGTTACGCGCGTTGATTGAGGCTACCGTACCAGAGTTAAGCGAGGCGTGGCGGCAACGGATTGCGCGCTGACCGGTAGTAACCATTACCGTCAGAGCTGCAGCTGCAACGATTACTTCTTCTTAAACTCACCCGCCAGCACGCGTCGCTCGATCGACTCGATCTTTTCTAGTCGCCGTGCGTGTCGTGGCTGTGGGGCATAGCGTGCCCCCAAGAACGCTTTGATGATCTCAAAAGCCAACTCTGGTCCGATGACCCGCGCCCCGATACACAGCACGTTCATATCGTCGTGCTCCACCCCTTGCCGAGCGGAGTAGGTATCGTGGCACAAACTTGCTCGGATCCCAGGAAATTTATTCGCTGCGACACTCACCCCCACCCCGGAGCCACAGACCAAAATTCCCCGATCGATCTCCCCGGCAAGCAACTTTTTTGCCACCGCTTCTGCAAAGTCCGGGAAATCGCAGGATTCTGGAGAATGCGTACCACAATCGATCGCCTCGACCCCCAAAGTAGCCAAAAATTTTGCCACTTCGTTCTTCATCGAGAACCCCGCATGATCCCCAGCGATAGCATATCGAAGCGTTTGATTCATAAACATTCCTGGAATTAATGAAATGCGCCGTTGCCCTGAAATAGGTTGGCTGATACACTTCGCCCTCTGGTTTTCCAGGTTTTTTGGGCAGAAGCCGTTTTCTGCCCCCTCGGGCAAACCGATGTCCTCTAACTGATGGTTGCGTCGGACACGACCCTTTTTTAACGCTTATTCGGTGCCGCGACAATCGATCTTTCCAGGATCCTTCGCCGCTTTGCCCCAAGCGACCGGGTCGAACCCTTGCTTGACTCTTGTGGCCATGGGCTTCTCGCCCCCCCACCAAACCTCGAACTTTACCTGCTGCGATAAACTCAGGAACTTCGATGTTTGCATCCAAGCAACGGATGTCTTGCGAACCAATTGCTAGGATCCATTTCGCATGGTCAACCGTTCTCTTATCCGCTCTCTCGAAGACGACTCCTTGGAAGATGAACTCGCCGGTATGTTCGGCGATTCCGCAGAAGAACTCCTCCTCGATTCCTTGGAAGACGCCAACAAACAGTTCGACGTGAATCAAATCGTCGAAGGCAAAATCGTAGAAATCAACGAAGAATTCGTTGTCGTTGACGTTGGCTTCAAGAGCGAAGGCGCCATCCCAAAGAATGAATGGGAAGAAGGCGAAGAACCTCCTCAAGTCGGACAACTGATCAAGGTCTTGATCGAAGAAGTCGAAGACCAAAACGTATTCGAAGAAGCCCGCAACATGATCGTCCTCAGCAAGCGAAAAGCTGAGAAGATCATCCAGTGGGAAAATATGATGGCCTCTGTCCAAGAAGGACAAGTCGTCACGGGTACCGTCACCCGCAAAATCAAAGGTGGCTTGCTCGTCGACATCGGCGTCAACGTCTTCTTGCCAGCTAGCCAAGTCGACATCCGCCGTCCAAACGATATCGGCGATTACATCGGCCGCGTTGTTCAGTGCGAAGTCCTCAAGATCGACGAAGCCCGACGAAACATCGTCGTCAGCCGCCGCTCGCTCATCGAGAAACAACGCGAAGAAGACCGCGAACACCTCATGGCAGAACTCGAAGTCGGCCAAATCCGCAAGGGTGTGGTCAAGAACATCGCCGACTTCGGCGCGTTCGTCGACCTCGGTGGTATCGATGGCCTTCTGCACATCACCGACATGAGCTGGGAACGTATCGGTCACCCAACCGAAATGGTTGCGATCGATCAAGAAATCGAAGTCAAGATTTTGCAAATCGACCGCGAAAAGCAAAAGATTGCCTTGGGTCTCAAGCAAAAGCAAAACAACCCTTGGACCAACATCGCCGAGAAGTACCCAGTCGGTACCACTGTACCGGGCGAAGTCGTCAATGTGATGAGCTACGGGGCCTTCGTCAAACTCGAACCTGGCATCGAAGGCTTGGTTCACATCAGCGAAATGTCCTGGACCCGTCGCATTAACCACCCAAGCGAAATGGTTCAAATCGGCGACAAGATCGATGTCAAAATCCTCGGAGTCGATGCTCAAGGTCAACAGCTATCCCTCGGGATCAAGCAGACCCAAGCAAACCCATGGGACGACATCATGCAACGTTACCCAGAGAACGCAGAAGTCACCGGCAAGGTTCGCAACCTTACCAACTACGGTGCCTTTATCGAACTCGAAGAAGGTATCGATGGCTTGCTCCACGTCTCCGATATGTCCTGGACTCGCAAAGTTAGCCACCCAAGCGAAGTCCTACAAAAAGGCCAACAAGTTAAGTGCCGCGTGCTGAGCGTCGACCAAGCTCGTCGTCGTATCGCCCTCGGTATGAAACAACTCGATGACGATCCATGGAATACCACCATCCCTGAGAAGTACAAGCCAGGGCAGTTGGTCCACGGTAAAGTTACCAAGATCACCAACTTCGGTGTCTTCGTCGGTCTCGAAGATAACCTCGAAGGGCTTCTACACATCTCCGAACTCTCGGACGATAAAGTGGAAAACCCAGAAGATGTTGTTAAGGTCGGTGACGAAATCGATGTCAAAGTCCTTCGCGTCGATAGCGATGAACGCAAGATCGGCCTCTCGCGCCGTCGCGTTGATTGGACCGAAGAACAACATCGAAACGAAGCCGAAAAAGAACAACAACAGCAACAAGCCAAGGCGGATAAACACGCAGAACTCAAGGGTGGATTGGGCAGCGATGGCCCTCTGATCCCTCCTTCTGAGTAGTACGCAGTTTCCCGAAACTTTCGGTACCCTAAACCAGCCGGTTGTGAAAACATCCGGCTGGTTTTTTTACGCACTCTCCCAAACAAACTGTTGCCCCAGCACCTAATATCGTCAAATCTATAGCCACGCGGCTCCCGGGTTTTTGAGCCCGTTTCGCGCAAGCCGCGGGGTGTTTGCATCGGACACGCTC
>CAZACJ010000105.1:0-2604 GCA_964483385.1 uncultured Pirellula sp.
CGACTCATAGGACACATGCGACTCATAGGACACATGCGACTCATAGGACACATGCGACTCATTCGTGTGAGCCGCCCATTGATTATACCAATACGACCCATGGTCTTCGACCGTTGGGATTATGATAGCATTGCTTCCACATGCGTACCGTGTGAGAATCCAATCATCGATCTCTCGCTGACTCTCGGAGCCAAGATCGACCATTTTCCCGACGTCAGCAAAATGGTCGGATACGCTATTGCCGGAAACTTCACACGCAGTATTGGCCTTGATTCGTTCGGTGCGATTTGTCACCAAGACACTAACTTCGCAAAGCCACCAAGGTTTGACCATCACCGCCCCAATGGAGGGCGATTCTGAATCCCAAGAGTCGGAAACCAAGTGATAGCCGGTCTTCGTAGGGTATGTGCAGCGGTCCCCATCACCCCGTCAATCACGTCATTGGGTCTTTCACATCGAATCTGAGTCCCCTCGTGACCGAATCAACGGGACCGCGGAACATACCATTTTCGGCGCGATAATGATTTTCGACGTGCGGTGGTGGGTTACGCGGTCGGGAACTATTCAAAGTCCCCGCAAAGCCCTAGTCCCGTTCCTAACCGAATTTCACACGCTAGCCGCGCTAAGATAAACATCCATTCCACCATCGCCGGCTCGCTGTCGAAACAAGCCTTTAACTCCGTCCGTAAATACTGCAAATCACAAGGACCACGCAGCCGATTCCGCTCTCGCATAATCACCGGCCATACACAATTCCATGTCCTGCGCAACCACGGTGATAACCCGATGCTCTGCGTCACTAACACCTCGCGATGCCATTGCGAGAAATCAGGGATGCAAATCGTCCACGGAGCCGACTCCGGTGAGAAAGCCGATAACTTCATCGCTGGCTTAAATCTCTCTTGTGCTACCCCCAACGCGTCGATCAAAAGCTCGGTCAACACTTCCATCTCCGGTCTCGGTGCCCGAAACGGGGCTTCATACACAATCCGCATCCAGTCCGGCTGCGCAAAATGCACCGTCCATGTCTTCAAGTCCCATCGCATCTGACAAGGTAAATCCAACATGCTCCCTGCTGGAATCGATGTGACGTTCAACGGCTTGCCCTTGCGAACCGCTTCTTTCCTCAAAGCATTCGACCAATCACTCGCTGTCACATGCGCTACCGCTGAAACTTCGATCGGGGTAATCCCCAAATCTCTTAGCCACCTAGATTTCCTCGCCGCCGCGTCCTCGTTCTGCGACTCCCCGTGGCCCTGCACAGAGTACTTGTAACATTCGTCGTCTTCGAACTGCCAGCCGATCGAGCGAACCGGTAGGCACTCCAAAAGCGTTGTCAGGCCATTAGCGGTAGCGTAATCCCATAACTTCTGCGCCTCTGCCGCTTGTTCCTCACTCGGTTCGCTTGCCGCAAGCGTTTGAACGGTTGTCAGCCAAGGACGAATGGAGCGGGCATGGGTGTGGTCGGCGCTGAGCGTTAGGGCTTGAAGCCAGCTTTCGGTGAACTCGCGTTGGTTTTGCATGTAGTCTTTATCAAGTTGTTAGCGTCTAAGTCTTGGGCGAAGTTATCCTGCGAGCGAAGCGTTTGCTGGACTTGGCTTAGAGAGTCAAGTCGATCACGGTGATGCCCGAATTCGGAAATTGCGCAAACCGGGTCAGCAGATCTACGCCCCGCTCAAGGCTAACGGTATCGCTCAATAGGTTCTGTGGCGAGAGCAAACCTTTCTCGATCATCGAAAAGATCCTTCCATATTGCGTCGGTTGCATGCCATGGGAACCATAGATTTCCAATTCCTTTGCAATCACCATGTCCATCGGAATCGCAGGTGACGACTGGTCGGCTAACATCAATCCGACTTGCACGTGCCTTCCTCGTTTCGCTAAACAAGCGATCGAATTCCAACAAGTTTGTGGATGACCCAACGCGTCGATCGAAACGTCAGCACCATAACGAGTGATCGCTCGAACTCGCTCTACGACATTCTCGGTCCCTTCGATGCACTCATCCGCACCTAACTGCTTGGCCGTTCGCAATCGATTCGGCTGAATGTCGATCGCAATCACCAACGCGCCGACCGCTTTGGCAATCTCGATCGCCGAAAGCCCCACTCCGCCACATCCGTGAATCGCGACCCATTGCCCCGCGCTGAGCCTCGCTTGATCAACCAACGCGCGAAACGCAGTGATAAAACGACATCCAAGACTTGCGGCTGTCGGATAATCGATCGAATCAGGAAGCGATACCAAATTCACATCCGCGTGATGAATGATGACTTGGTCTGCAAAAGCACCCCAGTGAGTAAAGCCAGGCTGGCTATGGGAATCGCAAATATGGGTGTTGCCCGTTACGCATTGCGGACAGATTCCACAACCACAACAGAATGGAACAGTTACGCGATCGCCAACTCGGAATCGTTTGACACTCTCTCCAACTGCACTGACGATGCCTGCAAGCTCATGGCCGGGGACATGCGGCAAGGGTACGTCGCGGTCATGGCCCATCCAAGCGTGCCAATCGCTTCGGCAGATCCCACAAGCCTTCACATCAATGCGAACACTGTCATCACTGCGAACACTGTCATCACTGCGAACATCGGGGGAATC
>CAZACJ010000105.1:2704-8963 GCA_964483385.1 uncultured Pirellula sp.
TGCGAACACTGTCATCACTGCGAACACTGTCATCACTGCGAACATCGGGGGAATCAACCCGTAACTCGGGGACTTCCTCGATGCGAATTGCCCCTTGGAACTCTCGAAATACCGCCGCGCGCATCAAACTGCTCCCATGGTTCCCCAATCGAGACTTCCGAAATCGTCTACGCGTTGACTTGCGATCGACATCTGGAAACTAATTGACGTTTGCCAACTCATTCGGTTCGTTCGCAAGCACTCGGGTCTCGAGGGGACTGCGCCCTTTGCCGATCGGATGGGTGTTGTGGATCCCAATCGAGACTTGGCGAATCGCCCGCTGGACGACTTCTTTGAGATTGGTTTCTCCAAGTGCGATCAAGCCGGTGATCAACGCGGATAGAACACAACCTGCGCCGTGGGTATTTTGTGTGTCAAATCGTTTGGACTGGATCGCGATATTCTCTTGTCCAGAACCGAGAACATGTTCTGACTGGCCGTTGACGTCACCCATTTTGGCCAAGACGAATCTGGCTCCCATTTGATGCAAGTCGTGGATCGCTTTTGCAACTGCTTGCGTTGAATCGGGTTTGATCCCCGTGAGTTGTTCAAGCTCGAACCGATTGGGAGTCACCAAAAAAGCTTTCGGCATCAAGCGTCGATACGCAGCGATGACTTCTTCTTTGGCGTTCCCTTCGGGCAAGAGGGAGTCACCATGTTTACTGACCATGACGGGGTCGACGATCAGCGGGAAATTAAATCGCTGTGCTCGCTCATGGATCGCGAGGATTGTCTCTGCAGAACCTAGGGCACCGGTTTTTGCGGCGATCGGTTGTAGGTCATCCAATACTGCATCGAGTTGATCGATGACCAACTCGGTGCTTAGTGGCTCGACACGCCGAACTCCCAGCGTGTTTTGGGCGGTGATCATGGTCAATACACTCGCACCGTAGACGCGAAGCTGCTGAAAGGTCTTCAAGTCGGCTTGGATTCCTGCACCACCACTTGGGTCGGATCCGCCGATAGTCAAAGCGATCGAGAGTGGACGGTATTCAAAAGGGCTATTCATGGGGACTCCGTTCTTGAAAAGCGATTAAGGGCCGAGCCGATCGATTTGCCAGCCATTTTCATTGCGTTGATATCGGAAACGATCGTGAAGTCGTGAAGGTCGCCCTTGCCAGAACTCGATCGCGGAAGGAACGATGCGGTATCCACCCCAGTGCTCTGGACGTGGTACGTCGGCACCTTGCAAGCTCGCGTCGAGGGCTTCGACGAGTTGCGTTAAGTGGTTGTCGTCCGGTACGACTTGGGATTGCGGTGAGACGTTCGCGCTGAGTTGGCTCGAGCGAGGCCGCGACCGGAAGTATTTTTCCGAAAGCTCCGCTTCGACTTTCTCGGCGCGTCCTTCAATTCGGACTTGGCGTTCAAGAATCGGCCAGAAAAACCCAAGTGCGACGTTAGGGTCGTTGGCGATTTCCGTGCCTTTGTCCGAAAGATAGTTGGTGAAGAAAGTGAATCCGCGTTGGTCGTATTCCTTGAGCAATACGATACGGCACGAAGCACCACCCGACGGTAGTCGGGTTGCAAGGGTCATCGCATTGGTCTCGAACCACTCCGGCAAATCCATTCCCAGGAGTTCTTGGAACCAAGTTTGAAACAACTCGATTGGGTTTTCGGGTAGTTGATCTCGGGTCAAGGACCCGAATCGGTAGTCTCTACGCAAATGATGAATTGTCATACGTGCTTAAGATTCCGTCGGTGGATTTTATCCTGCCGTGTTACTTCTTCCCGAGGATGAAGGCATCGATTCCCCAGCCGTCTTCTTCTGTACGTACAACCATCCCTCTCGGTGTGAAAAATTCTTTTACTTGGTCGTAAGCAGGAAGTTTTTCTCCTTGGATTTCTTGCTGCTTGCTTTTGTCAGTTTTGAAAATCCGTTCGGCGATGATTGCCATAAGGGATCGCGACTGTGGCAAGATTCCTTGGCGGAAGAGCTCATATTGCATTTCTGCGGAACGGTCTGCCAGGTCGACTTGCGAGAAGCTCAAGCCTTGGGCGCTTAATAGTTTCGTTTGCATTTCGCGGATGCTCTGAACTCCCTCTTGCTTCTCAAACGCTCCTTGAATTGCATCGTTCTTGGCGTTTTCGATCACTTGGTAAAGTGAATCTGGATTGGAAGCGAAGACGAAGTGATCTTTGATGATGCATACTGCCCACTTGTTCAGAAGTGGCTTTTCTTCATCTTCGTCTTCGTCGTCCGATTCGCCACCCGTTGAGAATTCGATGACTTCTTCTTCCTCTTCTTCGTTGGAGAACTTCCAAATACGGAAGTCACCTACGTCTTCGATGGTGGAGTTGGGTTCACTTTTGGAGAAGCGATTTAGAACGCCGTAGAGTTTGTTTTCTGGGTCGTTGAGTTTGATGCAGATCAGGGAGCGTTTCGATTCTGGCGTGATCGGTTCGATGATCTCAGTGATGGCAAAGAATTCGCTGCCGATGTGCGGGAGGATTTCTTTGCGAATATCGATCTGCGGGCCACTGGGGTCGGCTTTGATTTCGTCGATGATTCGGTCGAATTGTTCACCGCCGATGTAGGCGTTGACGATCCCACGAAGTTTCGGGAACGCTTCGCTGAAATTCCATGAGAATCCCATGACACTTGCGGAGTTGCTGGCGATCCAAGTGGGTGGAACGAGGGCCGTTTGGTTGGGGAAGTCGAGGATTTGGACAGATTCGGGAAGTTCTTTTTCGCGAAGAATGAAACCTTGGTGATGCATGTCCAAATCTTCTTTGGCCAATTGAACCGAACCGGCTGCAGCCAGAATCGCTCCGAATCCTTGGTCTTCCAAAAGCTTCAGTATGTCGACTTGGCTTTTTCCCTTTTTGCCGGAGATCGACCGCAGCAGTTTGCCGATGCCCAGGGGTTGCACGAAGTATTCGATTTCGGCGGGATGCTCATCGCGGACAATACGTTGCTGGATCTTCGTGTAGAGGTCTGATTTCGCAAGCGAGTCTTCGCGGGGAGTGGTTTGTGATCGTGCTAGTTCTTCGATGGAGACCAGGTCATCGGCGAGCATCAATTGGTTTTTTGATACTGCTATGTACGTGTCACGAGCGCGTGATTCGCCCGTTGTCTTTGGAATGTTGTAGTGCTTGATTTGCAAACCAGCCGACTCGACAGTCTCAAGAGTTCCTTTTTGAGCTTTCATCTCTTCGTCAACGCGGGAAAGGAACTTGGTTAGCACCTCATCGCGATCTGCGACATCCACGACCACGGCAAGGGAAAACGGTTTGGCGGTCACCTCTGGACGCGCGATCAGTCCAAGTGCTGCTTGGCCGGAGCAGAGGTTTTCCAAGTCTTCGAGCTTAAGGCTCATCTGCCAACCAGCGGCAGCGAAGCGACGCTGCATTTCTTCCTTTTGGCCCGCCCAGAATTCGTCCATTCGATCGTCGGCTGCCAAAAGTCCAAGCTGTGTTTTGCCCCAGTTGGCCAAAAATGCCTCCGAGTTTGGTAACACGACAAAGGCTTGCGTTTGTGCTGGGAACAAATCCACCGCTTTCGGAAGTGGATCCGCAGCGAAGGTATTTGCCAGGGAAGCGAAACCAAGGGTGAGAGCGACCGCAACGCAGCGAAGTCTTGGACTACGCCATGAAAAGGTCCGGGAAATCTGGGAAGAGACACTCTGGATTGGTCGCACGGGAGGATTCTCCATTCGTGGGTTTCTCTATTGCGAAATAGGCTTGCGATTTAGGTTATTCGTATCCAGCTGATCCTAGATTGGATTCTCTAGGAAGGCAGGATTCTTGGGGATAGCTCAATAGCCATCCGTTGTCAAAGCGTGTATCGTAACGAAAAATTGGGCCGACGGGGACGCGTTGGCCCGACCTCCTCCCGCCGCATTGGCCTTCGCCGAAGGCTCAGGCAGTACGACTCCAGGGGTTCTGTTCCGCGGAATTCACTGGTTTTCCCCACCTTTTCACGCATGGTCATCTCATGGCAAAAGACGAAGAAGTCTTGGTTGTTCCGGCATCCCTCTTGATGGAACTTGGCCCTTTTTCCGGTTTCAACCGGTCTGTCGATCGCTATCTTCCAGCGTTGCTCGACCGGGCGAACCAGTCGTTTCGCCCGCGAAGCTTGGTAGAAGACGATCCGTCGTTCAAGCAGTTGATTCCGTATGTCATTCTCGAATGCAACGACGAGAGCGAAACCCGTTTGTTTCGGTACACCCGCGGAAAAGGACAAGGGGAAAAGAGACTGCATGCTTTGCAGTCCATCGGCATCGGAGGACATATTTCTGTAGAGGATGCGCAAGGAGATGACTGGTATCGCAATGGAATGCAACGGGAACTCTCGGAAGAAATGATCATCGAGTGTTCCGGAAAAGACCAAATCGTGGGCTTGATCTACGACGACAGTTCCGAAGTCGGCCGTGTCCATTTGGGGATCGTTCACGTTTTGCAACTCGCCACCTGTAAAGCCACGCCGCGAGAAGACCAGTTGCTCGATGCTGGGTTCGAAAGCCTAGAAACCATCAAGGAAGAATCGGATCGGATGGAGACGTGGTCTCAGTTGTGCTTGAAACATCTCTACTAATCGTAGTTGTGTTCGCTGCGTCATGCGAACTTTCCACGAGCAATCCGTCGCTCTGATAGAACTTCAGTTGGTCGGAAGCGACGATCCACACCAAGTGGTAGCCTGCCAACGAAAACTTGCGACCTACGTACGAACCGTCGCACAGCAGAGTCGTTTCCCGGATGCTAACGGAAACTTCCTGCCCGACTTGGGATCGAACCCAATCGCGAAATTGTTGCCGAATCCCTTCGGCTCTGATCGTCATCATGCGGAGAGTATCGGTCGAGAACTCGGGGGGCTTTGAGGGAAACTTCACACAACTCCCGCTTCACACTCAAGGTCGCAAAGAATCTGTCTCACGCAAAGAAGCCAAGACGCAAAGAAAAAGGGACGGACGCAAGGAAGAACGCGACAGAAAGATAGAGCCGCGGATAGCGCGAACTCCGGGGGGGATTGCGTTTGACGGTTAGCTGGAGGCGTCCGACATTCAGGCCCGGCGCGCCGGCAGGTCATTTGCCGGGGCTGACTGGGCCCAGGTCTGCGTTATCGCGAAGTGCAAATTGGCTAGAAGCTGGGAGGTCTGGGGGCTTTGTTGCGATTCTAACGGAGAATCCGGCGATTTTTGTAAAGCTTGTGGGGGCACAACGGCCGATGGCATCGAGCGGGAGCGATCTCTCGATCACATTCCAACTCCTATTCTCAGGCCTACCGGGAGCCGAATCGAATGCAAGCATTTCTACATCCAATTGAGACTACGCTGGGAGAGCGACGCGAGATGGCGGATGCGACCTTAGGGTATCGGTACGAGCATCGTTGGTGGCCCAAGGATGGTGCTCCATGGGGAGCCGTGACAATCTTGCACGGTTTTGGAGATCATGGTGGTCGATTTGGGGGAATGGGGACGCATCTAGCCAGTCTTGGGATGGCGGTGAGCGCGATGGATTTGTTGGGGCATGGGCGTTCGCCGGGAAAGCGGGGAGTGATAGCCTCTTACGAGCAGTTGCTTGGCGAAGTCGATTGTGCCTTGGAAATCTCTCAGAAGGCTTGGCCAAAAATTCCGCATTTCTTGTTCGGGCAGAGTATGGGTGGAAATTTGGCGATCAACTGGTTGCTTCGGCGGGGCAATGCATCGTATGGTTTGCAAGGTGCGATCATCGGTTCGCCGATGTTGCGAACTCCTTGCGAGCCTCGGGAGAAATTCATGCGGGCGGGCAGATGGTTGGCGGAGCGATTACCAAATCTGCGAATTCAAACTCCAATGTGTGTTGAGAAGCTCAGCCAAGACCGGCGAGCTCAAGACGCTTACCGACGCGATCGGTACGTGCATCGAACGATGTCGCTGCGGTTGGCGACCAATCTGATCGATAGCGGAAACTGGGCGATGGAAAATGCTCATTTGCTAGCGACCCCTACCCTTGTGATGCATGGGACAGATGATGCGTTGACTTCCTGTGAAGCATCGGAAGAGTTCGCAAGGCGTGCAGGCACTTCGGCAGAATTTGTGGCTTGGGAAGGCTGTCGGCACGATTTGCACGATGAACCGCAGCGCGAAGCCTTTTTCAGCTCGGTGGCTTACTGGGCAAAAAATCGTTGCTTGAAGATCCATAACACAGCTTGGCCGCCGGCCGGGACCGAGGGAATAGAAGGGGCGGGAAATCGAGGAAGTGGACTGGATCGAGGAAGTGGACTGGATCGAGGAAGTGGACT
>CAZACJ010000105.1:9063-12908 GCA_964483385.1 uncultured Pirellula sp.
CCGGCAACTGAGCCAGCCCCTGCAACTGAGCCAAAATAATTGAGCCTAAAACATTGAGGTGCCAAGTTACCAGGTGCCTCCTTAGGTCAAGGCAATTTCCAAGAATCGCCGATTGACTTCGTTTGTGCGTAGTGCGTCTGCTCATCGCGTTTGAGCTTGTGGGTAGAACCAACAAAGTGGGGTGTGGCGGTGGGTAGAGGAAAGAACAGATCGTCAACAGGTAGCGAATCGCCCGAGGATTCGGGGGCCGACCAATCGGCAAATGGCAAGGGGCGACGCAGAGGCGAGATGGTTCGCAAGCCATCGTTGTTGCCTATCGATGAGATTGTTTTGCCGCGTGAAGAGGACGCTGAGCTTGCCGGTGAAGAATCGTCTGCCGGTGAAGATTCGGGGGCGGATTCAGAGATGGGTTCGTCCGATGCGACACTCGGAGAGCCCAAGAGCTTCACGTTTACCGTCGAAGAGGAATATGCGGATACGCGGATCGACTTGTATTTGACTTTGAAGATCGACGGTTACAGTCGTGTATTTCTGCGCAGGGTCGTCACCTTGGATCAAGTCTTGGTAGACGGTCGACCGGTCAAGCCGGCGTTTCACGTCTTTCCGGGGCAGGTTGTGCATGTCGTCGATTTGCCGCCACCGCCGAAAGAAGGGCCGATTCCAGAGGCAATCCCTTTGGATGTCCTTTACGAGGACGAATTTTTAGTAGCGATAAACAAGCCAGCGGGGATGGTGGTGCATCCTGCGAAGGGGCACTGGTCTGGTACGCTCACGGCGGCTTTGGCGCATCACTTTTCCAAGTTGAGCGATGCAGGTGGGCCGACGCGTCCCGGAATAGTTCACCGATTGGACCGAGAAACCAGTGGCGTGATTTTGATTGCCAAGACGAACGAGGTGCATTACAAGCTTTGTGCACAATTCGAGGCGCGTGAAGTGCAAAAGACTTACATGACGATCGTCTCAGGGCATTTAGACAGAGATCGCGATCGGATTATCCAGCCGATTGGCCATCATCCGTACCAACGTGAGAAGATGGCGATTCGCAGTGGGCATCCGAGCAGTCGATATGCAGAGACTCAGTTTGAAGTGGTGGAGCGGTTTCCGGGTTATGCATTGCTCAAGGTGTTTCCGAAGACGGGTCGAACGCACCAGATTCGGTTGCATTTAGCGCACATTGGCTGTCCAGTTTTGTGCGATCGGCTTTATGCGGGTCATTCTCAGATTACCCGGGGGCAATTGCATCGCAGATTGGCCCGTGGTTTACCTTTGAGGCCCGAAGATGCGGAAGTTGTGTTGAGTCGCCAAGCTCTCCACGCGTATGAGATTGAGTTTTTGCATCCGAAAACAGAGAAGTCTTTGCGAATCAGCGCTCCGCTCCCCGAAGATTTTCAGCGTGTCTGCGAAGTCCTCCAGGAGGTTTAGTCGGAGGGGAATTTCATTGTTTCCCTCGTGAAACACAGGGAAAATATGGGTGCTTGTCAAGAATCCTCTCGTCGTGCCCTTGCCAAAGGCGAGTGAATGCGAAAGATACATGGCAATTCGGTCCGCTTCTTTTGTGAAAGGAACCTTTTCGTGAACGAGTTTTCGAGCATGCCGCCACTGTACAACGCGTCCGCTTACCAAAGTTACCAGCGGCAGCGGCAGATGACCCTTGGGGACCTGCTGTTGGAGAATCGTATTGTCTTTCTGCAAGGAGAGATCTATGCCGGCAATGCCAACGAACTGGTAATGAAGCTGCTTTATTTGCAGAGCGAGAATCGCCGCAAGGACATCCACTTTTACATCAATTCACCTGGTGGGGAAGTCCGAGCGACGTTGGCAATCTACGATACGATGCAAATGCTCAGTTGCCCGATAGCTACGTACTGCGTGGGAGAAGCCGCCAGCGGTGCCGCAGTGTTGCTAGCTGGTGGAACTGCAGGCAAACGCTACTGTCTACCCAATAGCACTGTCATGGTTCACCAGCCACACGGTGGGGTACGAGGACAGGTCTCCGATATCGAGATTCAAGCCAACGAGATTCTTAGGCTTCGCACCCAACTCAACGAAATTTTGGCCAAGCACACTGGCAAGTCCGTTGAGAAGATCGCCGCAGACACCGACCGCGATTATTTCTTGACCGCTTTGGAAGCCAAAGCTTACGGAATCGTCGACGAGATCTTGACTAAACAGCAAGCCGAAGACAAGTAACGCACCGCGTTGACTTGGCCCGTCTTCATCTGAACGAACAAAACACAAAAACTTCAAACCAACCGTTGGTAATGCAAGGAAAGAACCCATGCCACTGATTCCCTATGTCATCGAAAAGAGTGGGCGAGAAGAGCGAGTCTACGACATTTACAGTCGTTTGTTGAAAGATCGGATCATCTTCTTGGGTACCGATGTCAACGATGAAATCGCCAACGCTCTCGTAGCCCAAATGTTGTTCCTGCAATCCGATGATCCGAAAGCGGACATCCACATGTATATCAACAGCCCCGGCGGTAGCGTCAGTGCGGGCATGGCGATCTACGACACGATGCAGTTCGTTTCTTGCGACGTGGCGACTTATTGCATCGGCCAAGCTGCTTCGATGGGCGCGGTGTTGCTAACTGCTGGTGCGAAGGGCAAACGATATTCGCTTCCGAACTCTCGCATCATGATTCACCAACCTCTTGCTGGCATGCAAGGCACAGCGGAAGAAATCTCGATCCACGTGCGAGAATTCCAACGGACCAAGCGTCGCCTCAACGAGATCTTAATCAAGCACTGCGGACAAAGCCTCGAGAAGATCGAAAAGGATACCGATCGCGATCGATTCATGGATCCAGAAGAAGCTTGCGCGTACGGTCTAATCGACAAAGTGATCGAGTCGATGCCTCGCGTAGAGACCCCAAGCGTCTAAGATCCTTCTCGGGCAATGCGATGAGGATTCGAGTCATACAAAACTGCTTCCTCACGGAACAATTGCCCTACTGCGACTTCGAGCCATATCTCAATGAAGTGCCTGAATCGGCCGACGAACGTTATCTCTTCTTAGAAAGTGACGTTCTGTGCAGGTTGGTACGAGATCGTTGGCACGCCGACGCAGACTACTTCGGCGTGGTTGGCCCGCGTTGGAGAGAGAAGCTTGAGGAGGCCAAGCAGTGGGGATTGCCCCTTAAAAATCAGAGTCTCGGCAAGCTGACTCCCGATACTCTGCGTTCGTGGGTACATGAGAATCCACAAGCCGACTTCTTTTCGTTTGGTAGTTTTATCCAGCATCCTGTTTATCGCATCGGCGATCGATGTCATCGCGGACTTGTGGAAGCGACGTCATCCTTGCTGTCTCGACTCGGAATTTCGTTCGATCTTCGAAAAACGTTTCCGTCGCCGATTTACTTTAACTACTTTGTATGTAGGTCCAAAATTCTCGAATCGTATGTCAGAGATCTTTTGTCTCCATTGATTGAATTGGCGACACATGACCGAGAGCTTCGCGCTTTATGCTTTAAAGACTCTGGTTACTTTCGTGCCATTCCCGAATCGCTCCGCGATCGGTTTGCTATTTCTTACTATCCGCTTCATCCATTCATCGGTGAGCGACTCATTAATGTCTATGTGATGCTCAGCGGCGCTCGCGTTGTGTCCTTCGATGGGCTTGAACAGCTCGCTCCCAACGAGCGACGAGCTCGTGCCCTGCAAAGAAAATTGCGCACGATGAATTACCAATGGATCCCAAAACTGCGTTGGTTACGATCTGACTGAAAAACCGATAAGGCGTCAGGGACGCAAACGACTGTCCCCGCTTCGCGCACAACACCGTCGACTTGGTAATTCGAGGGGGCAGGAGTGCCTCTTGAGCCGGAATGCGCGAGCACCGGGTG
>CAZACJ010000106.1:0-1577 GCA_964483385.1 uncultured Pirellula sp.
TCGGAGTTGCTCGGCGGGCTCGGAGGCCCACGCTACGCAACTCTCTAGCAGCCCACGCTACGCAACTCTATCGCCTCTCGCCTATCGCCTCTCGCCTATCGCCTATCGCCTCTAGCCTATCACCTATCGCCTCTAATTAAACGAGTACGCCTTCGGCTGACTGCTAAACGATTTAACCTATGCCGGTTTTCTTTATGGCTTGGCTTTTCTACTTTCCACTTTCTCCTATCAACTCTCTGAGAGCCAGCGGCTCTCCGCGTGAGATATTGGTCGGTCGTTACAACCACCGGTAAGCGGAATCTAGAAGCCGCGGCGTTCGAGCAGTGGTGGAGGCTCGAAGCGTGGGGTGTTTGCGTTGGATGGAGTGATTCGCGACGAAGAAGGTCGAATGGATGTGGTGCCGTTGGAATAGGGCTGAGGTTGTACTAGGGGTGTATTCGAAGGTGGAGGAGGGGGGAGAGGTGTTCCCGCGCCTGTGACCACTGCGGCTTGCATGGTTTGGATGACATAGTCGCTGACCCCTTCTTGGCTTAGCAAGATCACTTCGTCGACATCGGGTCTTGCCCAGACGCCATTCGTTTGGATGTGTCCTGCGATAACCGATTCGCTGACACCGCTACGTGTCATTTGGATGACTTCTGGATAGGTCACAGGTCGTCGCACGGATCGTGTTGGCGGGTTGTATCTTGGTGTGGGTTGGTTGCTGTAGATGATGTTCGGGCGACCTTGGTAGCCAGGTGGGTGACGATAGGTTTGTTGTTGGTAAAACTGTTGGCGTTGTTGTTCGTAGGCTCGTCGTTGACGTTCGAGTTTGTCTCGTTGGTTTCCGAAGATTCCCCCGGCAACGGCACCTACGGCTCCTCCGATGAGGGCTCCTTCGGCTGTTTGATCTTTGTGGTTATGGCCGACAACACCACCGATTACCGCGCCGGCTACCCCACCGATGACTGCACCATTGCGTGTGTTTTCTTGAGCTTTGGATTCGTCCAATAACAACGGCTGCGAAATCGCTAGCAAACCAGCGGTGATACAGGATGCAAGAACCGATGTTTTCCTTGTTTTTTGTGGGGTGTTCATCATGTTCCAATTAGCCAAAGTGCAGTCGATACGGCGCAGAACGATCCGGTGGAGCTTTGAGCAACGCTTGATTGTTTTCATCTCATATCGACCAAAATGTCGTCGAGACTGAAACTTTGTTCGAGGTCCGGGGTTGATTCTAGAAGAGATGTTTTTGCGTTCGGGTACAAAGTTGTATTGTGTGCGAGTCGCGAATCTTTGATCCTTAACAAGGTGCCATTTCCACTCCATTTCTATCGGACACGAATCGTGATGAAGAAGTTTTTGATGGCTGTGATGCTCTTCGGCGCATCTGTTTGTGCTGCTTCTGCTCAGCCTCCTGAAGGGCGTGAGCCACCACCGGGAGGACCGCAAGGACGAGGCGGTCGACCAAGTCCTGAGCAATTCGTCGAGATGGCGATGCGGTTTGATCGCAATGGTGACGGGATGTTGGATAAAGACGAGTTGCTTCAGATGGCTCGCGAGATGCCAGCACCGCGTGGTGAGGGGCAACGAGGTGA
>CAZACJ010000106.1:1677-5742 GCA_964483385.1 uncultured Pirellula sp.
GACCAGAAGGTGAACGAAGACCAGAAGGTGAACGAAGACCGGAAGGTGGTCCGAGACCAGAGGGTGGTCCGCAAGGACAAATGCGAGGACCAGTACCGGAACGATTTGTCGAACGAGCATTGCAGTTCGACCGTGATGGGGACGGCAAGTTGAACAAAGATGAACTGATGGAGTTCGCGCGTTCGATGCCAGGACGTGGACAGGGTGGCGGACAAGGACCTGGATTCGGTGGTCCCGGAGGCCCTGGTGGACCTGGAGGGTTTGGTGGCCCAGGCGGTCCTGGAGGGCTAGGATCTGAGGGGCGACGAGGTGGTGGACCTGGTCGTGAAGGTGGTGATGCGCCGCAGCGTCCACGACGACCTGATGGGGCTTAGTTTTGCCTGACGGTTTCTGATCCGTTACGTAAGTTGCGGTTGGAATTGGTAGAGTGGGCTGCGATGTCCACTCTACTTAGGGACTGCCTTTACTTTGGGACTAATCTTTTTGGAGGCGAAGGTATTCTAATGGCGTTCGCTTGGATTAGGAACGTCGGATGCGGTGGGGGACGAAACGGCTGGTGTTGTGAGTGATGGGTTGAATGTCTTCGCGGATTCCTAGTCCGCAAGCACGATCTCCGATGATCCAACTACCCAAAACTGCGTAACCGGTTTGGGAATGAAACAACGGATGATAGGCTTGGTAGACGCAAGGCTGATCCCAGTAGGGGCCTTCGGTGATCTGATTACCCACGGATTGTTGGGTGTTGATTGAAATGTTGCTTCCTTCACGAGCCAAGATTGGTTTGCGAACGAAGTCGGATTGCAGTGGTTCGAAGGATGCGGGGAGCAAGTACTTGCTATCTGGGAATAGATCCCAGAGGATTGCTAGGATGGTTTTGTTTGAGAGCAGCATCTTCCAAGGTGGTTCAAGCCATACGGTGGAGGATGTGAGCAAGTGCTGTGCGAATTCTTCCTGGATCATCCATTCCCATGGGTAGAGTTTGAATAAGTGATCGATTGGATTGAGCTGCGTGTCCAAGAAGACTTTGTTGGCCGGGTCGTACCCGATGTCCTGCATATCCAAATACTCTGTTTCAATGCCGGCTTGCGCTGCTGTGTCGCGAAGGTAAGTGACATTACCGAAGTCTTCGTCGTGGTTTGCAGTGGCGGCGAAGTGGACTCGACTCCAGCCTTGTTGCCGTAGGTACCGCCACGCTTCGATCAGTTGCTCGTGGATACAGTTGAATTGATCGAATTGGGTGATGATTTGGTTTTTTGGTTGGGTGTCTTCGAGCCAATGCCATTGAACGACCGCGGCTTCGAACAGGGAGGTCGGTGTATCTGCGTTGTATTCGAGAAGTTTTGGGGGAGAGTTCCCATCCCAAGCGAGGTCGAAGCGGCCGAAGAGAGTCGGTTGATCGTTTTCCCAGCTGTCTTTGATCCAGCGATGGAAGCGAACGGGAATTGAAAATTCCGCGAGGCGATCGTCTTCCAAGACAACTTCGACGGCTTCCAAGCACATCGCGTGTAGGACGTTGGTCGCTTGTTCGAGGACTTGGATTTGTTCGTAGTTGAATTCGAAGTATCCGGATTCATCCCAGTACAGATCGCCATCGATGGTGTGGTAATTAAACCCGATGGCTTCGACCGCTTGTCGCCAATTCGGGCGCAGTGGTTCGGCGATTCGTTTCATGAACGGTTCGAGTTATCTCAGGAGCGAAGTATTTCAGGAGCGAACTGGTTAGGAAGATGTCGAAAGAGCGCTTCCGGTGCGGCCGAAACCGCCGGAGGAAACTCGTGGAGTGCTTGTGGGGCTCGAAGTATGGGTGGTTGAGGAGGGTGCAAAGCCCGAGGTGCGTCCTGCCGCGGGAGTGCTATGAATGGGTGATTGCGGATGGGTAGCAGTCTGGCCGGCATGGCTACCGGTAGTTACGGGTGCTGGTGTACGACTACCCCATCCCCACATCCAGAACCATGGAAAAATACTTGGGGTGTGATGGGCAGTGGAGTGTTGAGGATTTGAATTGTTGTGCCCGTTGGCTTGCGAGTTTTCGTTCCCTGGTTGACCGGGTTCTGGTTCGCAAACGATTTCCTTCGGGGGTTCACCGGGTTGTGCAGGGGTGCTGCAATTGGACGGTTTTGTGACGACCGGCTTTTTGGCGGCTTCGCAGCCGATTCCCGTAATGGTCGGGAGAAATAGTGTCAGAATGACTTTGGTGCTGCGTTTCATGAGTGCAAAGTCCAACGATAAACGTTGGAAGTCATACAAGGACGTTTCGGGAAAAGGAGCAAAGTGTTACTTGCCCAAAAGGTGGGTTACGCCACTTAATGCTTGGCTTAGAACGCCTTAAGTATAGGCGATCTATCGTCGAAAAACGTCAAAGTCGCTAAAAAAAGGCTTATCCGCGCCGATCTACACTCGCCTGCGCGATTTGCTCAAGTGCTTGCAGGGCTTCAACTTGCGAAGGTCTAAGCGTTGCGTTCTTGATCGCGGAGCGGAGGTCATCGATCGCGGAAGCTACGAACTGTTTAGCCCGGTTTAGAGTGTATTCTGACGCATCGCTTGCGGTCAAAAGCTTCTTCAACTCTTCCTTTGCGGTGGAAGGAGTGTTTTGGAGGGAGGCCAAGAAAGACTGCCGTTCCGTCGCCGGCATACTTGCCAGGAGGTAGATCCAAGGAAGGGTTGGCTTGCTGTGGTCGAAGTCAGAACCTAGCGTCTTACCGGACTTGTCACTGTCTCCCCATACGTCGAGCCAGTCGTCGAAGATTTGGAAAGCGATACCGAGTTTTTCGCCGAAGGACTGCATTGCATCGATCGAAGTTTGGTTTGCGGAAGCGGACCAGGCGCCCATAGCGCAACTAACACCGCAGAGTGCTCCGGTTTTTCGAGCGAGCAAATCGACGTATTGTGTTTCGGTCAGGGACCAGTTGGCTATGGAGCGATTTTGATCGACTTCTCCTTCGCACACGCGTTTGGCTGCTTGCGCGATCAAACGCCCGGGGACGGTCGAGTCACCAGCGTTTGCGAGTTGGTAAGCGTGCGTGAAGAGCCAGTCCCCGACGAGGATGCTGGTCGGAACGTCCCATTGAACATGGACGGTGGGTTGATGGCGTCGGAATTCGGCGACATCGAGAATATCATCATGGATCAGCGTGGCGGTATGAACCAGTTCGACCACCATCGAGAGTCGGACGGATTCTTCGGTGCTGGCACCAAAAAGTTCGGCGGACAGAAGTGTTAGTGCGGGGCGAAGTCGTTTCCCGCCGAGTTTGCTGACGTACTGGAGGACTTCTGCAACATCAGGGGAAGTGGACGTAAGTTCCTTAGCCAGTTGCTCCTCAAATTGTTGCAGGCGAGGAGCAATGGATTTACAAGCCCGAGCGAAGGCAAGTTTATAGGATTCGATTGCTGGATTGACCGTGCTAGGACGCTCGAGAGCGACAGCAGGATTGGTCACCGAATCGATGGAGGATGATCGGGTGGAAGCGGTCGCTAGATCCATGGTATTTTCATTCGTTTCGTCGGAAATCGCCTCGCACCCCTCCCGATTTTTCTACAAGGTGGATCGAAAGAATTTCCATGGATTTATCCACGGATTTCGCCATGTCGTAGAGGGTCAAGGCGGCGATAGAAGCGCCTGTAAGAGCTTCCATTTCAACACCGGTTTTCCCTGTCGACCGCACAGATACCAGCCATTCGAGCACTGTTTCAGAGATCCACCTGCAATTAACTTCTGCGCCGTCGATGGGTAGTGGATGGCACAAAGGAATTAGCGTGGGAGTCGCTTTGACGGCCTGAATGGCGGCTATTCGAGCGACGCTGATCGCGTCTCCCTTTTTGAGGGTGTTTTCTCGGATTGCCTGGGCGGCTTCAGGAGACATAGAAATTCTACTGGTCGCCACCGCCGAACGTTGCGTCTTGGATTTTTCCCCGACATCGACCATTTGGGCAGTGCCATTTTGGTCGACGTGAGAAAGGGATGCGTTGTTTGGAGTGTGGGGGGCCATTAAGAATCTCTAGCCATTGTGTTGCCCGAAATCGCCGAGGAAAGTTAACTACCCGTAGCTCGCGCTTTACGGCTCAGAT
>CAZACJ010000106.1:5842-12836 GCA_964483385.1 uncultured Pirellula sp.
ACCCGTAGCTCGCGCTTTTCCACGAATTTAGCCTTTGTACTCGGCCCCGAAGAATTCCTTGCTCGCCGATACACTTGGCTTGATTGTCCGTTTGCCTTCTTTCCAGTCGGCTGGGCAGACTTCGCCGTTTGTTTCGAAGAATTGCAGGGCTTTTACCATCCGGAGGGCTTCGTCGACGGAGCGTCCGAGGGGCAGGTCGTTGACGACTTGGTGGCGTACAACGCCGGCTTTGTCGATGAGGAACAAGCCGCGGAGGGCAACGGCGTCGTCGAGGAGAACGTCGTAATCGCGGGAAATTTGCTTCTTTAGGTCCGCAACGAGCGTGTAGTTGATAGCCCCGATACCGCCTTCGGTGCGTGGCACATTTCGCCAAGCGAGGTGGGAGAATTTGCTGTCGATCGAAACGCCGACGACTTCCACTCCAAGATCATTAAATTCTTTGATGCGATCGGAGAAAGCGATGATTTCGGTTGGGCAAACGAAGGTGAAGTCGAGTGGGTAGAAGAACAGTAGGACGTATTTTCCCTTGAGTTGGCTGAGGGTCAGCGATCCGAAGGAGCCATCTTTCAGGACGGCATCAGCGGTGAAATCGGGAGCGGGTTTGGTGACCAAAACTGCCATGGTGTAGGAACTCCGTGGGAAAATGGTTTGAAAAAGGGGACGGACATAAGGGATGGACGTCTCAAGACGCCCATCGTCGCCATTGTCTGCGGTGCGTCAAGGCTCAACTCTGCTACGAGGGGGTTGGAAATAGGGAATCTGGTAGGGGGGCGAGGGGCGTTGGGGTGGGGTAAACTGTGGGTTTTGCAAGTTTTGGAATTCATCGTCGGTGTCCTTAGAGGCATGGGAGATCCGAAGCCATGGCGCAGTGGTACGCAATCAGGGGAATGGGAATTTCCAAGATCGTTTTGTGGGTGGTTTGCTGGAGCGGTTTGGTGGCCGCAAATGTGCTGTCGGATTTTCGTTTTTTGCAGGCATGCAATGGGGCTCAAGGGGCTGATTCTGCGGTAGTTGCAGATCGGATGTGGGTGGTGCAGGGAGGGGGAGGGCGTTCTGTTATTGCTGTGGCAAGTTCAGCTAGTGAGCGGGAGCTTGAGGCGGTCGAGGAGTTGCAGCGATGTGTGGAGATCATGTCAGGGGTGCGGTTACCGATTGAAAAAGATCGATCGAAGGTCGAGCAATTGGTGGGCGGCGAGGATGGCTTGGGTTCGGTGTTATTGGTTGGAGAATTGGCGTTGGAGTTGGAGCCTTCGTTGCGTGAGGAGCTGCGAAGGGTTTCAAAACGGGATCCGGTGTTGCGCAGCGATGCTATCGCGGTGCGTCGGCGAGGCAATTGTGTGTACGTTGCGGGCAACAATGCGGACTCACATTGTTACGCGGTGATTGAGTTGTTGCGTCGTTGGGGTTGTCGTTGGTATTTGCCGACGGAGATCGGCGAGTGTATTCCGAAGCAAGCCGATTTGTGGATCGATGAATTGGATTACGTGTATGGTTCTCCGTTTGAGGTTCGCCGTTACTGGTTGTCTTGGTTGGGAGATGACACGGGGAAGCGTGAATTCATGCGACGGAATCGGTTCAATGATTTGAGTGTTCCGAGCGGGCACAATTTAGGCCAATACACGAAGGAGTTGATTCCGGAGGGGAAGTCGATGTTTCAGGTTCCGATTTCGGAAGATCGGACAGCGGAGCATGTGGCAGCACAGTTGTTGGGAATGTACAGGGAGGGTAAGGACATTCAGCTTGGGATGGAAGACGGCGTGTACGAGTCCCAGTCGGCGAGTGATACAGCGTTGATCGGATTGCAGTATGACAAGTACTTTCAAACGCAGTCGTACACCGATGCGTTTATGACTTTTTACAACAAAGTTGCGAGGCGATTGAAGGAACAGGTACCGGAGAGCAAATCTCGGATAGGGTTTTTAGCGTATTCGAATATCACTTTGCCGCCGGTTATGGTGAAGCGAGCGGAGGATTCGTTGGTCGCTTATTTGGCTCCCATCGATTTTGATCCGATCCACTCGATGGATGATCTACGTTCAGCGCCGCGTCGCGAACTCAAGGAGATCGTCTACGAGTGGTCCAAGGTGATGCAAGGTCGTGTGGTCTTGTACGATTATGATCAGAGCATGTTGGTGTGGCGGGATATTCCGAATCCTTCGCATCAGGCTTTCGTCAAAGATGTGCAGCATTACCGCAAGGCGGGGATATTAGGAGTGGATACGGAGAGTCGTGGTGCAACCGGGACGACGTTTTTGAATCTTGCGATACGCGGGGAGTTGTTGTGGAACCCAGAGTGTGACATCGATGCTTTCTTGAAGGAGTTTTATGTTAAGTTTTACTCTGTCGCAGCGGAGCCGATGTCGCAGTATTGGACCGCGATCTATGGGGTTTGGGAGCAGACCTTGGCGACGGAGCACGAGTACTTTGTCGCACCGGCGATTTACACACCTGAGTTGTTAAGTGTGTTGCGAGGGCATTTGCAGCGCGCGGAGGAACTTGTCGCCAAGGCGGGTGTGTCTGAGTCTCGCGATGGAAAGTTGTTAGCCGAGCGGATGAAGTTTACTCGGATGCAGTTTGAGTTGTTGGAAGCTTACATGGGGATGGTATGGGCAGCCAATACGGAGGTGGACTATGCAAAGGCGGTGTCTCTCGGTGAACGCGGGCTGGCGGTTCGGGAGCGTATGACGGAAATGAATGGGACTTTTACGACTTACAAGAAGATTGGGGAGTCTGGGTATGCGTGGTGGCCTGGCGAGGTGCAGCAGTATCGTGAACTCTTGGAGTGGACAGATGGCGAGAAGGGAAAGTTGGTCAGCAAGTTACCTTTGCGATGGTCCTTTCGTCGCGATCCGAAGGATGAGGGACTGGGAGCGAAATGGTATTCGCAGCCCAAAGTGAAGGAGGACTGGACGGAGTTGCGAAGCGATCTATATGTGCAAGGGCAGGGGGTGGTTACTGAGGATTACCAAAGTTACACCGGTCATTTTTGGTACGACACAGAGCTAGAGATCGATGCAAGCGAGTTTGGTGCAGTTGCTGATCAGGGGGCGTTGCATTTGCGTTTTCCTGGCATCTTCAACGAGTGTTGGTTGTATATCAATGGGCAGGAGGTAGCGCATCGGCCTTTTAAGGGTTTGTGGTGGTTGAATGATTATCGATTTGAGTGGGATGTGGATGTAAGTGGGAAATTGGTGGCAGGAGCTAATCGAATCACGTTGCGTCATTTCAATCCGCATCATTTCGGAGGGATGTTTCGGCGTCCCTTTGTGTATCGTGTGGTAGATCAAAAGGTACCAGCAAACGGTAACTCGCAGCAAACAGCAGTGCCAAATGAGAGCAGTCCGGTAAAGTTGTTTCCAGTGAAAGCGTTTCATATTCCTCCTGAGACGACGACGGAGGAGTCGGGGTATTTTTCGTTGTGTGAGGGGCTTGATGGCAAAATCTACATTGGAACCGCGGCCTATGGTCGGAACGCTTATTTAGTCGAGTTCGATCCTAAGACAGAAGCGATGCGTGTGGTGCTCGACGTGCATCGTCTGGTGGGTTTGCCGTTAGAACCAACTGGTTATGCGGCGCAATCGAAGTTGCATACTCGCAACTATGTAGGGAGTTCTGGGAAGATCTACGTCGGATCCAAGCAGGGGTATCCGACGGCGGCGGAGAAGAAACTTTTGGAGGCGGGGGGCAGTTTGCCGGAGTACGTCGGTGGGTATGTGTTGAGTTACGACCCGAGTACCCAAACTGCAGAGAGTTATGGGATGCCGATGCCATTAACGGAGGGCTTGCGAGGCCAGGGGAAGAAGGAAGGGCAGGGGGTGATTGATGTTACGGCTGATGAATCGCGAGGCATCTTGTACGTGATCACTTGTGAGGAGCAGCATTGGATGCTGTACGATTTCAAGAGCAAGACGTACCGGGATCTTGGGGTCACGTTGCGAGATCAGCCGAACACCTTGATTGACGCGACGGGTAGGGGGTGTGCGATCACTGCTGACTATCGGCTTGCGCGTTACGTTCCAGGTGATGGAGATGCGATGTCGGGTCAGGTCTTCGTTGATGCGTTGATGGTTGGTGAGCAGCCTTTATCGGAGGTGATTGGGAAGGACTGCGTGCATCCGGATTGGCGGATTTCCGCGGATGGTACAACGGGTTACCTACAGTTTTTGAATGATTTAAGAATGTTTCGAGTTGATTTGCGGGGCGAAGTGGGTGCACCGGTAGTGGTGGAGAATTTGGGGATTCGCAAGGAGGGGAAGAATCCTGACTCGCGTGGTTCGATTTCTGTTGGACCGGATGGGAGGGTGTATTCTGTGATTCGGATCGACAACGAGACGGGGTTTGGGACCGGCTACTTGCACCATGTTGTGCGACATGATCCGAAACAAGGAGGCATGGTGGACTTGGGCGTGCTAGCGGTAAGCAATCCTGAGTTCTTTGATTTTCAAGCGGGGCCGAAGTTGAACTCAGATGGTAGTCCGCGACCTGTGCATGGTTTTCATCGATTGCCGGATGGGACTTTGACTCCCTTGCATGCCGTTTTGGGGATGATCGTTACGCGAGATGGGACGCTCTATGCGACGACTTTGTATCCGTTTACCTTGATGAAGCAGGTGAAGGTTGAGGAGGGCAAGTGAGCAAGCAGATGTTTTGAGCGGTTCTAGTCTTGCAGTTCTGGGGTTTCTTGAGCGAGTTGGGCGACGGCAAGCGCCGGAGCGATGCGGGAGAAGTCAGGTCCAAGTTTCTCAGCGAGATTGCAGCGGTCGGTGATTCCGAATCGATTTGCGAGGACTCCGTCTTTGAGTGTTTCGCGGACGAGGAATTCGCCATGTCCGCTGCAGATCAGTGTTGAGATAGGATTGTTCGTCGTTGTTGTGTTCTGGGATATACGTGCTAGTACTTTTTCGAGGCCGCGTCGAAGGAGTCGCGATTGTTTTTGATGGACAGTTTCTACGATTGCATCGATATCTGTGTCGGTGATGGTTGAGCCATCTTCGCCGACGATTCTTGCGAGCCGAAAGCGAGCGTGGAGTCGGGTCATTGGGCGAGAGTCGCAAGTGTCACAATCATCGGGTGCTTCGTCGAGGCACCGCATCCAAACGTACGCATCGCGGGTGGTTGCGAAGAGTTCGTTCATGACAGGGCATCGTTTTCCGTGTAGGGGGACAGAGCGAACGAGGCCGGCGAGATTCGATCTTTCGACGCCGGTATAAATCAGTTCATGTCGTTTTAGGCGGTCCGAATCGGTTTTCGATTTGCTGAGTACTCGTTTTGAAGATATCCCAACGATATCGATCGTCGTTGACCCGATGTCTACCACAACTCCGTGTTGATTGGGTTGTAAGAACCTTCGTGACCAATTGGCGAGCGCATGCCAATTGGAGGCTGCGGTGATCCAAGGATCCCTGGCAGCTTGTGCGGGGCTACGCCATTGGCCATCAACGCAGTAGACATAGACGAGTGGAGCGGGAAAGAGCCGGGTGACTTGCTCGAGGATTCTTGCGACACCTTCGGCTCGGGTCGCAAAACAATCGGCGAGTTCACCGGTCATGGTCAATGCGATGGCGTGGAATTCGGGACAGTCATCGATACAAGTCGCAAGTGTCGCTGCGAGTTGTTCGGACTGTTTCCACATGGGGAACGGGATGGAGGCAGACCAAGTGGGAGTGCCTTCGCTGCCGCAAAGTGCAAGCTTGAGATTGGCACCTCCGATATCGATGCCTAGCCACGGGTTTGAGGATTGTGTTTGTGGCTGATTATTTTGTTTTTTGGAGGTTGTCATAAGATCAGCATGCAATCGCCGTAGCTGAAGAATCGGTAGCGTTCTTCGACGGCTTTGCGATAGGCTTCGAGCATAAGTTCTCGGGTTGCAAAGGCGCTGACGAGAACGAGGAGGGTGCTTCGGGGTAGGTGGAAATTGGTTAGTAGTCGGTCGACTGCATGAAAAGTAAAACCGGGGCGAATGAACAGATCGGTTTGACCGGCCCAGGGGATTAAGGTGCCTTGGCCATGTTTAGCTGCGGTTTCGAGAGTTCGCACGGAGGTTGTTCCGACGGCGAGAATTTTCCCACCTTCCGCGCGTGCGCTTTGAAGTCTGCGAACGACATTTTCGGAAATCTGTGCGACTTCGCTGTGCATTTTGTGATCATCAAGTTTTTTTGCAGCGACGGGGCGGAAGGTCCCCAAGCCGACGTGGAGTGTGACAGAGAGGAGAGCGGTGCCCCGTTTTCGGATTTGTTGTAGGAGATCTTCGGTCAGGTGCAGACCGGCCGTAGGTGCGGCGACGGAGCCTGGGTTTCGGGCGTAGACCGTTTGGTAGCGTTCGCGATCGATATCGGTCATTTGTCCGTCGCGGATGTAGGGAGGTAGTGGGATACGTCCCGCAGCTTCAAGGAGATCTAGCCAAGCTGCATCGGGGTTTGGGACGCATAGCAAGTGTCCTTCGGGGGTGTATGAAAGGACTTTTAGTCCCTGTGTTTCGCGTCCTTCTTGGTCTCGGATGACGATCCGTTCCCCGGGTTGCATGGTCCCGCGAGTTTTGGATAGCAGTTCTGCGATGCCGTTCTCTTCCCGCAGGAATAAGCCTTCCCATCGTCCTCGCGTTTGTTCGCGGTATCCGACGAGTCTTGCAGGGATAACGCGTGAATCGTTCACGACGATGGCGTCCCCTGCACCTAAGAAAGAAGGGAGATCGCGGATCGACGCGTGAGAAATGGAGCCTCGTTCTCGATCAATGACCATCATGCGCGCATCGGTACGATGGGTCGGAGGGTCTTGGGCGATCAAGTCTTTTGGTAGTTCGAAGTCGTAGAGATCCATTTCGTCAGTTGGATCGTTGGACGATGGTTGCGTCGAGTCCTGCATGCCGGCTGGCTGTCTCTCTTAATGGGTGTTGCTGGAGGTTGAGCATCTATCCTATTGATTCGGATTGTAATGGTTTGGTTATATGCGAAGAACCTTAGAAATCCAAATGGTTGCGGGCCAATAGCGTCAAATC
>CAZACJ010000107.1:0-12636 GCA_964483385.1 uncultured Pirellula sp.
TGAAGCAAGTTCTTGATGAAGTTCCTTTTCTGATCATCGTCCAGAGCATCTGAAAGTTTAGCCATCAAGAGACTTTCGATTTCAGGACGTGATGCCTCTGCCTTCTTCGAAAGCAACTCAACCACCATCTTCTGACAGTAATCTTTGTCGATGCCCCGCTTCGTCAAGTAATCCACCATCGTATCCGTCGCTGCTGCGACATCGGCGGAGACGTGAATGTTTGGTCTTCTGCCCTCAATCAATTTCTTGTTTCGTAAAGACTTCACTTCCTCTTCCGTGATCGTGATTCCCTTCTGCACCTTGTCCAATGCGATCACATCCAGCAGATCGAGATTGGTTTGGCTCATCAGCATCCGGGTGTAGTTCGGATCAAGGATCTGACCGATCACTCGCACCTTGACTTTGCCCGACTCACTCAGGTCATAGGTGGGCATTGGGAAATTGCGTTCACGCTGAATGCCAAAGGAACGACGGATACCGCTGCCAATGGTGTCGATCATGTTTAGGTTGACCATGGCATCGACAAGAAAACGATTACGGTATTCCTCTTGAGGTTGATCACGACGAATCACTTCCTCGACACTGCCCGGTAGGAACTGACCGAGATTGGTGAACAAAATTGAATCATCCTCGACTTCAACGACGTTGATACGCCCTCGCATCGAATAGTCTTGGTGAGCAATGCAGTTGTGCAGGATCTCTCGCAAGACCCGTGGGTCGTATTGACTAACTTCGATGGGAAAGAGTGTTCCATCAGGCAAATGCCGGATCGTCAAATTACGAACATTGGCAAACAATTGATCCACGGCAAGAAGGAACGGTGGGCCGTAGTGCCGATAGTCTTTGTCCAAATTCGAACGACTCTTTAACACCCAAGTCATCTGGGCAACGCTGGGACTGATGAAGTGCGTGGACTCTTCCTTGCCCAGCAAGATAATTGCTGCGTTTGTGACCCGACCTTCGATGCAGATCTTGGCTTTGTTCAAAAAGGTCGGATCATCCCAGCCGTCTACTTCGCTGGCCAGCTTTGGATGCTTGATCTTGAAGACCTCCCTTGCCTTCTTGATGGCTAATGGATCAAGATCATTGAGGGTTGCCCCGTCACAAAGCTGCTTTGACCAATCCTCATTTGGTGCAGAAAGAACCATCCACAGTTCCCGCTCCTTCTCTTTGAACTCCATTAATGGTTTCTTGTGGCTGCCGACTCGAATGTATTCACGACCGGAAAAGGCGACAGGGGAACTGTTGGCAGCCTGAACCTGAAACAGCACCATTGGTTTGTTATCACCAGCATTGAATTCATAGATCCTGAACTCCATGCGTGGAGACAAAAGCCGAGCCAACCATGGCTCAAGGTCCTCGTTCCCTGCGCCCTTTGTTTGACGAGGTTTGAAGCTGGTCCCAATGATGTCGTGCGATCCATTTTCAATGCCCCAAACGATGTAACCATTGGGCTGACGGTGCAATGCGGCAGAGTTTGACAGAGCCGACAGGTACTCGCCGATCAGTTGAGTCTCAGCATAACTATCCTTGAACTCTACCCACTCACATTCTTGAGGCAGTGAAATCAATTCAGCGAGTTTTGCTTCCAACTCGGCTTGGTTCATTCCTCTGCCTCCGATTCTTCAGCCGTTTTCTTCTTCCGTGTTGTTCGTGGTTTGCTTCCGCCTTCAGCCTTCTTCTTAGCCGCCTTCTTCCCCGCTGGCGGAGTCCACTTGCGGATTTGTTCCAGTGTGAGTCCGAGTTCTTGAGCTTCGGATTCGAGCAAGGTCTGGAACGACGTGCCTGCCGTCTCGTTGTATTCGGGATCGATCTCGGGATGCCATTGGTGAATCCATGGCAGCAATTGATCGAGTGCGGCGAGCAGTGGCATCAGACGTTCAGCAGACCAGCCTTCCCGCTTTCGAGCGTCGTAGTATGCGACGACGGCGGTTGCATGCTGTATGTGGTCCCAGCCAGCCCAGCCAACGACAAGGGTTGAGTCACTATCTCGCTCACAGTTTGGAAAACTCACGAACCGTTCTTTCGGAACATCGAGTTTTCCCCTTAAGCGATAGTGTGCGGCGTTTTGGAAATCCTCTGCGGCATAGTCTTTTGGGTACTCAATGACCCTAGAATTTCCGTCTGCATCTTCCTGCCGTTGCAACTCCCATGCTCTCTCCCACATTGATCGTTTGGAAAAGCCATCCTTCTTGTAGAGACATTGTGGAAGGAGAGGAACTGATTCGGATTCCACCAACTCTCGGACAAGATCCGAAGTCTCAAAGTCGTTCCGGCCCCGATAGATGGCGGCGACTTCTTGAAAAAAGGTGTCTGCTCTTGCTTGGTCTGAAATTGTCGCAATTGATTGCAACTCGTATTTCGGCCCCTTGCCGAAATAGGGAGGCTGGGTCAACCGCTCCAGAAGCCACTCCCGCAGATATTTTGCGACTATTGATTGCCAAGTTTCGATTTGCCAACGTCGCTTGAACTCAGGACGCTCAATTAGACGAATAGGCTTAATCTTACGAATAGCTTCAATTCGCCTCTTAACGATTTCCCGATAATCATCGGTGAATTCGCTCGGTATGCCATTTGGCTGTTTTCTGTTATGACGCCGAAACCAGTCGCTTTCGGTTTTGCCAGCCGCCAAATTGTCTGCCAAGACAATCTCAAATGCCCGTTGGCCGAGTTCAAGCGTAGATTGATCATCACCATGATACGACAGATCTTCTTCTAAAAGGTCGTAGGCTTTGTAAACCTTCCAGTCTAGCTCCTCCTGTAAGAACACCATCTTGGGTACGACCTTCTCCCAAAGTACTCGCTTCTCTTCTAAGGAACGAATTGTCGGTTTAGTCCCGATTGAACAGTGAGAAGGCGATGCTGCACAAAGGCTTTGCGATAATTCATCGATCTCTCTTGCTATGTCCGGGAACATCTCTTTTGGTAGCGGAAGTTTCTCGACATGCTTGCTATTGAAGACGAATGTATTGAAGGCAGGATCACCTGTGGTTCTTGCTCCATGCTGGTCTGTTGAATCACCCTTATTGTGAGCGCCTTGCTTAAGCCAGAAACCGGCGGCAGAAGAATTGAGTATGCTTAGCAGCGCATAATGTTCTCGTTCACTGGCGTCATCATGCAATTTCACAATAGGTGCAGTTTGTTTGAAAAGTCTACCGCCACGATCTAAAACGAAGTGATTGTGCGTTGCGATTTCTGCAACCACGATTGAAAGTGGAGTTGAAAGTTTGTGATGTGTAAGGCGTCCGTACTCGTACCATCGCAGGCCTGTTTCGACTTTCGCTTTTCCGTTAAACATTTTGTTGTTTGCAAGACGAGATCGATATTTCCATAGGTATTTAAAAAGGCTAGACCGAAACTCTTTGATCGGTCTGAATCGTTGATCGTACGGAAACAACACGAGGTCATTCTCTCCAACCGACCAATCTCGGACGGAGTCACCCTCCACCATTTCACGTAGTTCTTCTGCTGGAATTTCGTGCATCTCCGCCAAATGCCGTGGCATCACGAATACGTCGTCCTCAAGCGTAAAACAAACGATGCCAACACTGGAAACTCTGTCATTCAACTTTTCGCTTGCTGAAGTCTGCATTTCCGAAAACAGTTCACTTGCGCCACCGCCGCTTGTGCTCCATGGGTGTTTTGCGAATACCTCTCGTGAAACGTCGGTGCTTGACGTGTATGCGTCCTCAGAATCGGGATTGTCTATGTTTCGAAGAATCGAATTCCATACCAAGCCTTTTGCAGGGTCGGCCGGAGTTTCAGGCTCACCCTTTATTCCGTATACCGCACGAATGGTCTGACCCATCGGGTTTCGATGTCGCCCAAACAGAATAACGGTTGGTGTACCATGACCGGGAATGTATGCGCCCTCTGTATTCACGACATGCGTGAGATCTACCTTTGCCAGATACTCTTCGATCAACTTCTTGCCAAAGACCCTTCGCATGAATGCGTTGTCTTTAATGAGACCGACATATCCGCAACTCCCTCCATCAGATGAAATCGCAAGCTCGAAGAATCTTTCGGTAAACGGTGTGCTCAGATGGTACTTGTCATGGGCTGTGAGGTATTTGTCTCGGTAGGCTTGTCGGCAAGCACTGTCTTTGGGAGTGATATATGGCGGATTCCCGACGACGGCATGGTACTGTTGTCCAAGAACTTCGTTGATGGCATCTTTGTCATCACAGGCGTAGATTTCAGGTGCCCAACTGTCATCCAAGAAGCGAGCTTCGTCCCTTTGTGAACCGTCACGAAACCACCGTCGCCCGAACAGCAAGCTGTCCCCTGTTGCAAGATGTATGCTCCAAGCAGGCGCACCGCTCAGTACTTTGATCTTGCATGCGTTGATTGCTGCGACCATGAGACGGAAACGTGCGATCGCTACAGCAAATGGATTGATATCCACGCCCCAAACTGCATCCAGTGCCTTCTGTGCTGCGACAATCTCATTGCTTTCTCGCTTCATCCAGCGATCAAACAGTCGTTCGAAAGCCCCTAATAAGAAGTGCCCCGAGCCACAGGTAGGATCGATAATCCTAAAGCCTTCAAGTCCAAACTCGCTTAGAGCCGGTTCAAGCGTGCGATCAAGGATAAATTCTTCGACAAACTCAGGAGTCTGAAGAAGGGCATACTTCTTTTTTGCAAGGGCAGAAAGGTCTTGGTATAGATCGCCAAGAAAGCGAGTGTTCGAATCCTCAAATTCGAAAGTACGTTTCAGTCGCCCGGTATCAGTGTCAATCTCTCGCCAAAAGGCCAACAGCTTCATTGCTGCATCACCGCTTGGGCCTACCGCCCACAGTGGCGTTTTACCTGCCGCAAATAAGTCAACGCACGCTGGGATCTGACCTACCGTTTTGAAAACGTGAAGGAAGTAGTCTCGATACTCGTCATTCGGATTCTCTCGAAAGAACAAGCTCAAGTTGTCTTCGGCTCTTTGCCGACGCTCACCTTCACCAGCAAGCCAACACTCGTTTGTAAGTCCGTTGTCTTCTATAAATCGTACAAAAACGCAGCTTAAGACCCACGCCACAGCAACCTGATCTAAATAGTCTCTTCTCCAGACCTCAAACGCTTGTGCAGTTCGTCCTGCCGCTTTGATCTGCTCAAACGCATTCTTTAGTCCAGCATTGATTTCCTCGTGTTCCTTAACTCTCGTGAGTAAGTCGTTAGAGAGGTCAGCGACTAAGCGTTTTAGCTCAGAAAGCAACGATTTGATTCGTTTGTTCATACTCAGAAACCACTTCCTGCTGTTTTATCAACGGTAATCTGTTTGCTCCGGCCACGATGGAGATTGTCAATCCAATACTCCGAAACTGAGGCTCGCTGCCCTTTGCTGATCAAGGGGATCTGGACTCCATCCAAGTACGGCATGTCGTTTTGATTGTCTGTTGCTACCAACACCCAAACTGTTGGGCACTTGGCGTCGTGACCCACTCGATCCCGCAGCGTTTGGAGGATGGACATCAACTGGTAACGAGCGATCAAACCGGGATGCACCAACAGCAGGGGCCGCTCGCTGCTCATCAATTCAGTTTCGATGTTGGGTGCAACTTCGCTCATCAAGTGCAGCAGGTGAGCCCAATCATCGGAGTTCCTGCCCTCAGCATCCGCTTCATACAGGTCGCTCCACGGGAATTCGTATTCCTGGGACTTGGCTCGCAACTGCTCGAACAACAGGTCGTCAAACGAAACTCTCTCCAGTTCTGGGAACCGATGCAGCAGATTGCGTTCACAACTCCGCAGGTAACTTGGCTTCACAGTTAGTACCAAGAAGCCGCCATCCCGAAACGCATGTTGCAATCGGTCTTCGGTCTGCCGTGCTTCCGCTGTTTCCGGTGATGTGGAATCAACATGACGAGTGGATGTCGCCGTGTCACGTCTGCTGCCAATCGATGATCCCGACGTGACCAGAATCTTGGCCTCTCGGCGACGATAGACTTCGGAGTCGGCTTCCCACCGCACATCAATGCCGACCTTCTGAAGCATCAACTCCAGTTCTTTCGGATCGGTGGGTAACGCCATCGCTTCCGGGTAACGGCTACTGACTCGATTGTGAACCTGCCAAACAGTGAAGCCCTCGTTCTTTTCACCGAGCCCTAAACCACTCAGTGCGCCGATGCCCAACTTCAAGGCTCTTAGAGCTTCCATGTTGCGAGGGTAGAGTTCCTGACGTGACGACACCGCCGCCTGACTGCTCATCGCCGCCGCCAACTTGATCAAGCGTTCGTTGCTGAATGGCTGGCATCCGGGGACAGGAGGGGATTGCGGTACGTCATATAACTCCTGAAACACTCGCAATCGAGGCATCAGCGGATCGGCCTTGGCGATTCGGTCAGCGACTTCACCAAGTTTCTCCGCATACTGAGCCAATTCATCGGTACAGGCTACGATGATTTTCGGCCCCCTCACCCTAGCCCTCTCCCCCTCAGGAGCGAGGGAACTTTTGAGGCGTCGAATCTCAAATCGAGGTTCCGACAACGATCCTTCTGTTTCCACCGCCGCACGGGCAATCGCCGATGCCAGTCGTTGTTGCTTGGTCGTGTCGATGGTCTCAGTAGCAGGCCGCAGCAGGATCGTCAGATCGGCAAGCTCACCCGTGGTGACAACGCCCCCGAGACGCTGAATCTGTTCGAACAGATCGTTTCGAAACGCCGTGAGGTACGAATCCTTGCCCCAGCGCTTCTGATCCGCCGCCAATGCCTGACCGACCTTGGCACGAGTCTCGTTCAATGCGTCTGCCACATCGGATTGGCTGGGCCAAGCATCGACCGGAATATCGTCCTCAGCCAAAAGGTTCAGTAGGCTAGAACGAATCCTCCACTCATTTTCTTTTTTGACATTGCGGGCACCAATGACTCGATTGTGCAATCGCTCAAGACTGGGGTTCTGGTCGTCGTCGGTCGTGGATGTCTTCTTGCCGGTGACATCAGGGAATTTTTCACGTAGTTCGGCAATGAACCCCATGATCTCTCGTCGGTACTGATCACCGACACCACGCATCAACCGAATGTCGTGGATCGAGCATAGCAATAGATCCTTGACCGTCGTGATGTCCAGACTATCCAAAGCATCCCGAGCACGAGCCGATAGATCGAGTGCAGCGACCAGTGTGTCGAGTTCTGCTTCCTCCAGCGGAATCGTCGTTGTGACCTTTTCGCCACTGGATGTAGTGACAGTTTGGTCATCGGCTTCCATGAAGACCTTTTCCCAAGCGAACCGCATCTCCTTGGCGTTGTCGAATCGCTTGTCAGGATCTCGATGGAGTGCTTTGGTGAAGAACTTGGTCAGTCCTTCACGAACACTCGGTTTGAACTTTTCCACATCCAAGACGAGTTCATCATTGGTGTCTGCTGGATTGGGGACATCGTCTTCGCCCCATTTCGGCAGTTGATCGTGGCCCAAAGTCATTTCGTACAGAGTCACGCCAGCCGAATAGCGTTCCGCTGCTAAGTCCCATTTGCCCGACTTACGGTTCTTTAGGAACGGATCGGTATAACCAGCCGTGCCGATTCGTAAATTGTCCAAGGGTGCGCTGGTCAACGAGAAGTCGTACAGCATCAATTGGTTTTCGCTGCGGTTGTTCTTGAAGATGCCGATATTGTCAGGCTTGATATCTCGATGAACGACACCGTGACGTTCCAGCGACTCAACAGCAGATAACAGATTGCTGCCGTATCGTGACAGCAAGTCCAGCGTGGGAACACCGTATTTCCGTAAGTGCTTGGCAAGCGATTCTTCACCCGCAACCTGCAAAACAAGAATCGTCTTACCGGCAATTTCAATGATGCCAAAAATCTGAATGATGAACTCGCTCTGAATTTTCTTCAGAGCTTCACCCTCGGCCAGAAGGCGCAGGTTGTCATCTTCAGTCAACGCCACCTTAAGGACGAATTCCTCGTCATCTATCGTGACCAACAGTGCCCGGGCCGTCGCACCTTGGCCCAAGACACTTTTGACGATGTAATCGTGTTCCAAACGGTCGCCACGCTTTGCCTGCAATGGGTCTACGATGGCTGATTGGTCAGGGGCAGTTAGCTCATCTTCAACCTCGTCCAACATCGAAAGGAATTCTTCGACGTTGCCGATACGAGTCAGTGCATCGGGGTGGGTGCTCCACTGAATGAACTCTTCCAGCTTTGCACCGGCACCATCCATCACTGCCGAAACGCTCAGCCCTTTGCGATCCCGAAGGATTTGTGTCAGTTCGCTTAGGCTGCCCGCTGGAGGTCGGGAGGTGAACAGGTGAAACGCAATCGCTCCCAATGAAAAGATGTCGGAGGCTTCGGAAACTCGACGAGGGTCGGCAATGGCTTCCGGCGACATGTAGACCAACGCCTGCGACTCAACCAGATCATCAACTTCCGTGACTTGAGCAGTGACACTGGTTTGCAGTCTTGCTCCCACCTGCCAGTTATAGACTTGGAGGTAAAGTTGCGAAGGATCATCGAAGACTGATGCTTCATGGACTGTCATGTTATCGGTCGGAAGTTGTTTTTCGGCTTCCGTTCGTCCGCCATCGTCCATCATCACCAAGATGCTGTAGGGTGACAGCGAGCGATGGATGACTCGTTTGCGGTGGGCGTAACGCACCACATCAGCGATATCACGCAGGAACTTCAACCGCTGCGATGTGGTCAATCGGTGACACTGCGTAGATAGGTAATGGTCAAAACGGATCGATTGTGGATCGGCATAGCGGAACAGCAATGCCGGACCAAGCTCGTGTTCCTTGTAGTCCGTGACCGGCAACACATGCGGATGATTCAGTGAACGAATAATCTCGTATTCACGAATAGCTGCTCTTTTGCGTCGTTGGCGTTCTTCCTCGGTATCGGCTCCCGCTACGGTGTAGAGGCGGACTCTGCGGAAATCGTTCTTCACTGAAACATGTTCAGCGATTCGATCCTGATAGCCCGGTCCATCGGCAACTAGTTCACCCAGCACGAAGTCACCAATCCGACGAGATTTCTGGGAGGGCCGAATGCCTGAATCATCAATGGCTTTTGACAAAGCACGGGCGACTTTGGTATCGATGGTACTGCGAAGCTCGGGATCGATCCCTTGGCCTTCACGACGAAGCAATGCCGCTAGAATTCCCTTGCGTTCCCTCTGGGATTCAGTCGCTTTGCGATCTTTGAGGAAGACTCGGTTTGCGGCTGGTCCAGTGAGATCGAAGTGCAGATCGTCAGCGGACAAGAAAACAACCGCATCGAGCCATGGGACTGTGATGTTTTTCGTCGCCGATTGAGACTTCAGCAGAGACAACAGTGCTTTGGCTTTTCGATTTGCCAGTAGCACTGGATTGTCTTCCGAGATGACTCGTCCATCTGGAACAGTACGAGTCCAAGTGCCGACATCACCACGAAGACGCCCGGGCCAACTTTTAATTTCAACAAGAAAGAAACCTTGCTTAGTCAGAACTAGCAAGTCCACTTCGTAGATCGCACCATCGCTGGTCACGAACTCGAAGTTCGACCATGCACGATACGGATCATGATCCGGCAAGGCTGCTCGAATGAAGTCGAGCCCACGCCGTTCATGCTCGTACTGCGAGGGTGTGATGATATTCCAACGAGGTGTTTCCATGGGTGGCGGGCGTCCAACCTATCTCGGCTTGGTTTGTTGATAGCTCGACGGTTTATCCTTCTCTGTAGTGTCCTCTGATGGATCTGTTTCATTGGACTGGATCGGACGAAGCAAATCGTCAAGCTCATCCTGCTTGAACAACCTATAACCGTTCACCGGATGCCGATGCGCAGCGATTTTGCCAGCGTTCTCCCAGTTGCGAAGCGTATTCGGTGAAACACCGAGATACTCCGCAGCCTCCGAGATACGCAAAAAGTCCTTCAGTTTTTCCACCATTTGATCTCCGTGTGACCCTATCGGGGCATTGAGCACGCTTGGTTAACCTTACCAAAACCTGTTATACTTGTCGACCACGGGGGAAACCTCAGAGCCAAAGAAATGAGGACCTTCAGAGATGCGTCCTCCGCCCAAAACTGGACTCAAACATGTACGTCTGCCACCTATCGATTGAAAATTTTCGTGGAGTCTCTCATGCAGAAATAACATTGGGAGAACACTGCGTACTTCTTGGGACCAACAATGTCGGAAAGTCAACGATTGTTGACGCACTGGGACTTGTATTGGGCCGTGATCGATTGGTTCGCCAGTTAGGAGACTACGACTTTTTTGGTGGACTTCCCGGGCCCTCATCTAGGATCAAAATTATTGCCACAATCACCGGTTTCCATCCAGATGAACTTGAGGAGCAGTTTGACTGGTTCAACACAGAAGACGGTGCCGTCCCTGTTTGGTGGGACGGAAAGAACGTAACGAGCGGTGATAAACCAGAGAATGGCAAGCTATGCGCACAAATTGCTTTTGTTGCACGCTTTGACCAAGAAGACCTTGAAGTCGAAACAATTCGCTATTTTTTGGATGGCGATGGCGACCCCTTTGAGAACAAGGTCCACACGGTCCGTCCACGACACTTGAAGCAACTCGGTTTCTTCCTTCTACCATCACAGCGAACATGGGATCGAGTTGTTTCTTTTGCTTCCGAACTATTTCGCCGTGTGCTGCGTTTTCAGGATGCGATCCCCTCCACATCGGTAACTGGGTTGCGTGAAGTTCTCCGTAACCCGAGTGTAAGGCTTGAGGAAGATCCTGAGATAGCCGACTTCGTAAAGCGACTCAATCAGGAAATCGATGGATTCATTGGTCCAGATTCGGCGGGACTTCGATTTAGACCAACCAGTGGCGATATCGAAGGGATATTGCAAGCGATGACGCCGCACTTACCCGGCAAGGCCGAAACCATACTCCCCCTGAGTAAACACGGTTCGGGCATCATTTCGCTTCAGACGCTTCTCTTACTGTTCGAATTTGGACGCTCACGCAGTAAGGACAATCAGAACTTTATCCTTGCTGCTGAGGAACCGGAACTCCATTTGCATCCGGGCCTACATAGCCGTCTCGTCGCTCGCATTTGCGGTACTAGCAATCAATCGATAACAACGACACACTCCCCAGAGATTGCCGCCTACTACGGACCAAAGGAGATCCTAATTGTTCGAAACACAAATGGTCACTTGAATGCTATACCTTTGGTCGCTCACGAAGACACTGTTCCAGATCAAAATGCACTCATGCAGCTTTATACAATCCATCGTGCTTCGATCTGTGAAGCTTTGATGCACCATTGCGTTCTGGTCCCGGAAGGGAAGACCGAATTTCACTGGTTTCGGTCCATGATGCGTTTGCGTATTACTCTTGGCGGATGGGAAAAAGCACCAAAAAGCGAAGCTGTTGGAATCGTCCCTACTACGGATTCACACGTTGTTCAGATCTACGAGAAATTTCGACCACTCATCCCACGAGTTGTGCCGATCGTCGATGGTGATGGGGCTGGGGACGGCTATCGTCAGAAGATCATAAGTAGCAAATCTCCGCCGGAAGTGTTAATACAAATGCAAGTTGGCAAGATGCTTGAGGATCTGATTTGCTGGCTTCTTGCTGTTGAGTGTGAAGAAGACTGGAAGGCCATCGCCAACTTGTTTTCTGATTCGGCGGTTGGCGACAAGGCCACCCTGTTCACAACTCTTACAAAATTCAAGACTTTTTGGAAGATCCACGAGGAGATCCTTTCCTACATCAGCACTAGAGATGAGTGCAAGAAGCGTTTGTGTCAGTTCTGTGATGGACTCGTTGAAATTGCACTGAGTGGGGAAACCGGTGAACAATGCTGGATCGAAGACAAGTCCTCGACTACCAGTGCAGCAACTCGGGTTTGGCGATGGAGTGATTCGGGGGTTTCACCATGAAGTCACTCTACGCCTTCATTGGTCCTGCTGGGTCAGGAAAGACTTATTCGCTGAAAGCGAAGCTAACCGAGATGTGCGCAGATAAGGAGTTTCTGGAATACCAAAGCGTTTTGGCGATCACTTTTATGCATGGCTCCCGCAGGCGTCTCGCTGCGAAGCTCGGAAAGCAAGTCCGAAATAAAGTGCCGATTAATTGTGAGACTATCGATTCATTCTGCTTGAGGCTTGTTAACCGGTATCGAAGTCGAATCCATAAGGACAAGGTTGTTGTCATCGATGGGAACGTGGCCGATTGGTGCGAAAATGTCAATTGCTGGAAGGCGAACTTTGCAACGGTTAGAAAAGCGTTATTGAAAATACTTGAAGATTCCGGTGTTCGACGAGCAATTGCAGCATCATACCCAATAGTCCTCATCGATGAGTTTCAAGACTGTGACGGTGACTTGCTGCGGATTATTCAAAGATTGTCTGAGTTCAGCTCACTCCTCGTTGGAGCCGATGACTTTCAAGATCTCAACTCGATAGGCGATTCACCAGCAGTGAGTTGGCTCAAGTCATTGCCATGCAAGATCGAGGAGTTAACTGGAAACCATCGTACTGGAATTGACATTCTCTTAGCATCTGCCAAGGCTTTGCGGGAAGAAACCGTCTCAAACTCGGCGATAGAAGTAATTCCACGACCTGACAAGCACGGCGGGTTAGTTGCATTCGAAATCGCAAAGCGCCTTGCGTGGGGCAAACTAAAAAAGGGGGCAACGCATGCATTGATCACTCCAGCAAACCCTAATTCTTCGAGTTGGGTAAATGG
>CAZACJ010000108.1:0-10875 GCA_964483385.1 uncultured Pirellula sp.
ACCCGGGGCTCGCGCATCCCGGCTCAAACAGACTACCCGGGGCTCGCGCATCCCGGCTCAAACAGACTACCCGGGGCTCGCGCATCCCGGCTCAAACAGACTACCCGGGGCTCGCGCGGTACGCCTCCGGCTGACCGCTAAACGAAAAATGCGCAGGATCGAAAAATGCACAGGATCGAAAAATGCGCAGGATGGGTATGCGATTAGTCCTAGAAGGGTTAGTTAGTGAGATTTTGGGAGGACCAAGGCGTGTAAGGTCATGATTCCACCGGCGGTCAGAAGAACGAACCCGAGCCATCGCGGTGGCTTGAGTGTTTTCTTTGGAGACGGTGCGGCTTGCATGAAGACATTGGTTGCCATCCCGTTTGCATCTGCTTGTTGAGACTTGGTGACCTTGTGCAGTGCTCGTGTGCTTGATTCGTTCAGAACGAAGCTATCGATGAGTCGGAATTGCAGTCCGAGGCAAAGCAAAATCACTCCGAGCATGAAGTATCGATTGCGATCCATGGTCATGGCAGGAATTCCGGGTGCGAGTCGTCCGTAGGGGGCCAAGCGAAGCTGGCCCGTTGGGTTAAACAGTACGTTGAAACCAAATGGGTCGATGTCGCTTGTGCTGTGGAACCGTAAGGGACCGATGGTTCGCGAGGTAAACAGCGACACGCTTTTGAAACTCGGCAATGTCGGCTTGGAAATCCCAGAAAACTTTGATGCGTCCGGTTGTTGCACCTGCATCGATTCTGCTTGCGACGTTTCGTCGTGTTTTATTTGGCGATGGACGCGAGCTCCCGCTTTATTGCTTCGAGTCGATTGCGAACCGTTTGTTGAGCGGTTGCGAGTTGGTTATTATCAGCGGAGATGGACAGAGGTTCGTGACCGAACAAGTAGAACTTGATTTTTGGTTCGGTACCTGAGGGACGGACGGCAATAGCATTGCCGCTTGGCAGATGGCTTCCGGGAAGTCCTAGATCCATCATCAGCATATTTCCTTTGGGAGCGTCGAGTTTTGCCGTGGAGCCGTCTTGATTGCGTTGAAGAAGTTGACCGTAGTCCCGGACGGAGACGACGGGTAGTCCCGCGATCGAACTAGGAGGTGAGATGCGAAGCTTTTCCATCAAGCGTTGCATATTCGCCATCCCTTCGCTTCCTTCCATTTGCACATTGATTAGGTCTTCGAGGTAGACACCGTGCTTGAGCATCAGCGCATCGAGATGTTGGTGAAGGGTGACACCTTTCGCTTTTAAGTCAGCGGCAAGTTGGGCCATGAGGAGGCAAGCCACAGCGCCGTCTTTATCTCTTGCGTAGGTACCGATGAGGTATCCGTGGGATTCTTCGGTACCGAAAAGGAAACCATCTGGTCCGCAGGCATCGATAAGCCCAGCGATCCATTTGAAGCCAACATGAATATTTCCTTCGCATCGCATTCCGTAGGATTCTGCGACTTTGCGGGTCATTTCGGTGGTGACAAGGGTTTTGATGACATAGCCGTCTTTAGGTAGGTCCTGAGTTGCTTGGCGTTTCGACAGTACATAATCGGTCAGCAGGACGCCGAGTTGGTTTCCATTGATGGTAGCCCAAGGGCTGTTCGGTTCGAGGGTTACCGGGCAGGAGCAGCCCATACGATCGCAATCGGGGTCAGTCGCGAGGACCAAATCTCCGCCGACAGATTTTGCGTATTCGACAGCGGCGTCAAAGACGGCAGGGTTTTCTGGATTGCTGACATGACCGGGTACGTTAGGGAAGTCTCCGTCGGGGGTGGAATGTGGGGTATAGGGGAGGACACGTTCAAAACCCGCTGCTCGGAGGAGATCTGGGACGACAAATCCACCGACACCGTGTAGAGGGGAGTAGATGATGGTCGCATCGCGGGAGCCTTGCCACGCGAACTGCAGGGCCGCAGCCTTGAATTCTTGGTCGATTTGTTCGGTTACGAAAGTCACTTTTCCGTCTGCGACGGCTTGGGCAAATGGAATTTTTAGGATCTTTTCGGTTTGCATGACACGATCGATGATTTTGCCATCGTGGGGCGGGAGAACTTGGCCTCCGGTGGACCAATAGACCTTTACCGCGTTGTCGCTGGGAGGGTTGTGCGAGGCGGTGACCATGATTCCGCAGGTTGCTCGGAAGCGACGGACAGCGAAGGAGAGTTGGGGGGTAGCGCGGTAATCGTCGAGGAAATAAACGTGAAAACCGTTCGCGACCATGATCGAGGCGCATAGTTCTGCGAAATGTCGGGAGCGGTGACGAGTATCGTAAGCGATTGCGCAGGAGAGTTTTCCGATATCGGGCTGAGAGAGAATATGGTCCGCAAGGCCTTGAGCGCTCTCACCGATCGTGCGATCGTTGATTGCATTGGAGCCGATGGGATACATACGGCCTCGTCGTCCGCCGGTACCGAAGGGGATGATGGTCCAGTAGGCGTCGTCGAGTTGTTTCCATTGGCCATCATGGATGTGTCGCAGTAGCTCGGGGAGGTACTCTTGGTAGCGTGGTTGGGTGAGCCAATCGGAAATATTTTTTGCTGCCCCGGCTGTAAGTTTTTCAGAGGCGAGTCCTTGCTGGACTTTTTCGAGAGCCGATTGGATGGTCGCGTCCATGGTCAATTCCTAGTAGTGTCGCTAATGGCTTGAAATGCAAAAGTAGGGATTTGCGGGAGAAATGTCGCTGAATCGTCAGGATAGGTCAACAACGACAGAGTCATCCCAACCGGAAAAGTCGAGTGGGTTGGAGGGTTAGAGTTCGGGTTCTAACGGGTGAAATTTTAGGACTTTGCCGGGCGGGAAGTTAATTGTGCTCAATGTTGGAACTTTCCGCCGACGTAGAGAATCATAAGTCTTGGTCTGTTTTGTTGACAGCCCAGACCCTCCAACTACGATGGAACCCGCCTGTCGACGGCTTTGAAAACGGAGTTTCCTTGGCAACACCAAGGGGGTTCGGGCTTCGAGGGCACACAGTTATTCCTTATCGTTCCTCAACCGGGGATCCCATGGTGAAGTCGAATCAGCCAACTCGTCGTTCAAAAAGTGCTTTGGAAAAGCGAGCCCCAAGGAAGTTAACCAAGCGCGGTCGACTCTTTGAGACCCTGGAGCGTCGTGAGTTGATGGCGAGTGATTTCTCGCCTCAAGTCTCGGCTGCTCTTGCGAAGATGCGGTTCCAGAATGTGGAAGCGTATGAGCGAGCCGGGGTAACTCTGACGAACATGTTTCGCGGATCTGGGGGGACGGGTGGTATCTCCGGGGGTGAGTCAAACAACCCGATCAACCTTTCTGAGGTTGAGCCCAACAACATTTTCACTCGTGCTCAGCTATTGCCTTTAAGCTCATCGCAACCGGTGAACTTGTCAGGTACCTTCGCGAACGTGTCGGATGTTGATTACATCGCGTTTGATTTGAAGAAGGGTGATATTCTTGACACGCGATTGGTAGCGGTAACGGGAAGTCGTCCAACGGTTGGACTATATGATGCAGCGGGAAATGAACTTCTCTTTACCGAGGGGTTGTTCTTGCAGGGTCGTGCTTATCCGGCGTCCTCTCCTTTGTACAAAGACGGTAACGTAACGTTGCCGTACGTGATCGATACGGACGGTCGTTATTACATGCGCATTTCCGATGGCATCGGAGGTTATTCGATGAACTTGCGAGTTCATCGATCGACTTTTGAGCAAGAGCCAATCGGCACTCAGCAGATCATTTACTTGGATTTCGACGGTAGTTTCTTGCGTCGCGAGACGTTCCCTGGCGTCTTTACGCTACCGACTGGCACGGTGCGTGTTCCATCTTTGGCTCGTGCGATGCCATTGATTGGATTGACAGAAGCAGACGCTCCTGCGGTGATTCGCAACATCATGACCCGTGTGACAAACAAGCTCTCGCCGTGGCTTGCACAAGACTCCAACAATGGATATTTCCCGAGCACTGGGCGACCTGGTGATTTTGGCGTAAGGCTGGTTAGCAGTCTTGATAGCCCTGATCTTTTTGGTAACGCAAATGTTTCCCGCATATCGGTCGGTGGTACGGACGCAGAACTTGGGATCGCTCTTACTGGTTTGTTTGGGGTTGCTGAATCCGTCGACATCGGGAACTTCAACCGTGAAGAGTCGGCTTTGGTGATTGCAGAATTGCACGCAACTCTTGCGGTGGATCGTCAAGCGATTCCTATTTCTGGTTCGGTGACGGTTGCGGATGTCTTTGCTGAAATTATCGCTGACACGATCGCTCACGAAGCTGGCCATTATTTAGGAAGTGTTCACCAAGATCCGTTCAACGAAGCGTTGACGATTATGGATCAGTTTCCTCCTGCAGAATTGATCGGCGTCGGTCTGGATGGAATTTTTGGGACACGAGATGATGCCTCGTTCCGTTTTCTTGACGATGATTGGTCGCCACTAAACACGGCTTACGGTGGTGGTTTGAACAACAGCCCGGACGTTGTTGCATTTGGCATGTCGACAGGTACGATCGGCGGGTCAATTACCGGTGTGGTCTACAACGATATGAACCGCAATTCGCGTCAAGAAACGGGCGAAGTCGGTTTGGCTGGGTGGCAAGTGTTCGCAGATTCCAACAACAACGGTGTATTGGATTTGAGCGAAGCGAACACGGTGACAGATAGTTTGGGTCGTTATTCATTGCGAACAGCGACAGGCGTTCAAACTGTAAGGGTGATTCGTCCAGCGGGATGGCAAGCTTCTAATGCGGCAGAAGAGTCCAAGAGCGTGACAGTTGCCCTTAGTGGAACGGCGACTGCTAACTTCGGGTCGTTCTCTCCATCGGGTGGTTCTACGGGCTTCAAGTGGCTCGACATCAATGGGGATGGTATTCGAGATGCTGGCGAGCCAGGGCTTGCAGGTGTTTACATCTACCTCGACCTTGACTTGGACGGACGTCCTGACGTTGGTGAACCTGCTGCCATCAGCAAGGCCGACGGGTCGTACGTATTGACTCCTCCGGGACCGGGAACGTATGTGATTCGTGAAGTGGTCGAGCCAGGTTACGTGCAGACATTCCCGTCGTCTGGATTTCACACCACTTTCTATAACGGCGTAACGCCTTTAGGTGGATTCGATTTCGGGAATCGCGAGTCGTCTGACTGGGGTGATGCTCCAGCTCCGTATCCGACCCTGCGTGCCAACAATGGAGCTTCACACGGTGGGCTTGCCGGGTTCCACCTCGGGGCAGCTTGGGATGCTGATTCCGACGGTCGACCGACAGCGACTGCGAATGGCGACGATACGAATGGCCCGCTGAATTCGACGGGTGGGGTTATCAACGACGAAGACGGCATCACGGTTTTAACTCCATTGATTCGTGGTGACAATCAAAACGCGATCCGAATCAACGTAACGAACACGGCTGGTTCCGGTGCCTTTGTTCAAGGCTGGATCGACTTCAACGGCAATGGCGTTTGGGGCGATGCTGGCGAGCAGATCGTAACAAATCTTGCTGCAGTTCCTGGCGAGAATATCGTGAACTTCACGATTCCTTCCAATGCAGTCACCTCAGCATTTGCTCGGTTCCGCTTGTCTCAGACTCGCGACCTTGGACCAACCGGTCGAGCAAACGCTGGAGAAGTCGAGGACTACTTATTCACGATCACTAACGGTCCTCGCAAGAATCTTCAAGATGACGTTTACACCGTTGCAAGAAACAGCACAGCGAACGTATTCGACGTTCTCGCGAACGACTTCTTGCCTCCTGGTGACCCAGTCTCGGCCGTATTGCCTGGTACGACAACCCAAGGTGGAACGGTTTCTGTAGGTGCAAACAATACGCTGCGGTATACACCACCACGAGGGTTTTTTGGGCAAGACACATTCGTCTACACAGTTGTCTATGCATCTGGTAAGCGAGAGACAGCGAACGTCACCATCAACGTGACTTTGCAGTTCACCGATCCTGTAGCGATCGACGACTCGTTCGATTTGCCAACCAACTCGGTCTCGTATCCATTGAACGTTCTGTTGAACGACATCGAAGGTGCCGGTGGATCGTTGGTAGTTACAAGCTTCACCAACCCGGACAAGGGTGGTTCATTGTCGATCGGGTCCGGTGGTCTTAGCTTGCGATATACACCTCGCCGAGACTTCGGTGGAACGGAAACGTTCACCTACACGGTGACGGATGGCACTGGAAAGACTTCCACAGCACGAGTTACGGCGCACACCTTGGAAGGCGATCGACTGGATGACAACGTCGAGTTCAGCTTTGCTTTCCGCGACATGAGTGGCAATCCGATCACGAGTGTAACGCAAGGTGATCAGTTCCAAGTCTACGTTTATAACTATGACTTGCGACCAGAGCGAGGCGCACTACAGACTCCGCCGACTTCCGTGCAGAATCCCGGTGTCTACGCAGCTTACCTCGACTTGCTCTACAGCGCGAACTTAGTGCTGCCATCGAGTCCCGGTCCGAACACAACGCTTGATTTCGCGAACACACCAGTGGCACCTTATGTCAGTGGAGTTTCCGGAACGGCTTCGGTTCCTGGCGTGATTCGTTCGCTTGGAGCTTTCACAGGTGCACAAAAGCCACCGTTTGATTTTGCGAATCCGACGCCGATGACGATACTAACCTTCACCGCTCGCTCGGCGGGTATCGCAGAGTTTGTTGGCGATCCGGCAAATGATTCACCCAACACTGACGTTGTGTTGTACAACCCACCTAATTCTCCAGTCCCAACCGAGCAAGTTCGCTATCTACGATCGTCGATCGAAGTCGTTCCGCGCGGTACCGAGCTACCCTTTGCGGTAGACGACAGCACAGCAGAACTCTTGCTCAACAGCACTTCGTTCATCGACGTGTTGGCGAACGATATCGTTGGGACATCGGGACCACTGCGAATTACTTCGGTGACTCAGCCTGCCAACGGGGTCGTGTCTATCGATAATCGCGGAACGACGAATCCGTCGGATGACCGAATTCGGTTTGTTCCGTTTACAAGTTCGCTGGGCTTCTCGGATCAGTTCACTTATACGATAACCGATTCTCGAGGATTCAGCTCGACTGCAACGGTGACGCTGAAAGTTGGCGATACTAGTGCCGACGACAAGATGAAGATTCAGCTCAAGGCGTTCAATCTCAACGGGCAGCAGATCACCTCAATTCCTGTTGGAAGCCAATTTGAACTTCGTGGATATGTGCAAGATTTGCGTCCTGCGACTTCCCTCAGTGGGGTTTTCGCTGCCTATCAAGACATTCTCTACGATAGCAAGCTGGTTGGTGTACAAACCGCAGCAGGTGGACTTGGATTCTCCATCGAGTTCGCTTCGGGTGCCAACGGATACGCCAACGGCAAGTCCGGTGACGTTCGGATTCCTGGTTTGATCAACGAAGTCGGATCGTTCCAAAACGCTTCCACTCCTTTGGGCACGTCCGAACTGTTGCAGTTCTCGATTCGTATGCAAGCGAACACGCCCGGTGTAGCGAAGTTTATTGCGGACCCTGCTGACATCAGCCCATTCCATGATTCGTTGCTCTACAGCGATACGAAGAACAAGGTACCTTACAATCAGATCAGCTACATTCCTGCTGAACTCGTGATCACGGGTGGGTCGGGTGCTGGTGGTGAAGGAAACACCAATCCATTTAACCGGTTCGACGTCAACAACGACGGGTTCGTTTCTCCGATCGATGCGTTGATCCTTGTGAACATGGTCAACACCACAGGTGGCGGAAATCTTGGTGGGGGCGGTGAAGGGGAAGCAGGCGGTGACAAGTTCTACGTTGACGTCAACGAAGACGGATTCTTGTCTCCTCTGGATATTCTTTGGGTTGTGAATCACTTGAACGTTGGTTCGGGTGGCGAAGGTGAGGGAGCAGTTGCATCGAATGCTGTCGCTGCCCCAGCCGTCGAAGTCTCAACGAAATCGCCGAGCACCTTTGTAGAAGTACCATTCTTGGGCCTCAACAACTGGATGAATCAAGCTCCAAACAGCAGCAATGTTGTTTTCGGACCGGAGCAAGCTTCGAGCATCGATAGTTTGCTCGCAGGTTATGTCGCTGAAGAAGACGATGAAGATGCTGTAAACGGACTCGTCGACGATCTCATTGGCGATGTTTGGCAAGCTTAGTACCACGGCTGAACCATTAGGGCTCGTTGATCTTCAGATCAACGGGCTCCATGGAGTGGACTTCAACCAGCCTTCTGTTACGCAAGAGCAATGGTATTTCGCGCGGTCCCGTCTGTTCGAAGATGGGACCACCCATTTTCTTCCGACGTTGATCACCGATAGTATCGAAGCCCTTTGCGGGAAGTTGCAAGGGCTGGCCGTGCATTGCGATCAAGATTCCCACAGGGAAGGACTGTCTACTGCTGTTGGGATTCACTTGGAAGGCCCGTTTCTTTCTTCTGAGCCTGGATATGTTGGGGCTCACCCGCGAGAGCACGCGAAGCCATTGCAGCTCGATGAGCTAAAGCGATTAGTAGATGCTGCTCAAGGGCATTTACGTTGGGTTACGTTGGCACCTGAATGCGATCCGACTGGGGGTGGGATCGAGTTCCTTACTAGGGCTGGAATACGGGTTGCTGCAGGTCATGGCAATCCGAGTTTAGACCACTTGCGATGTGCCATCGACCATGGACTTGGCTGGATCACCCACATGGGAAATGCTTGTCCTGCTTCACTGCCAAGGCACGACAATGTTTTAAACCGGTTGCTTTCGTTACGAAGAGAATTGTCGGCGACTTTGATTGCGGACGGGCATCACGTTCCTTGGTGGTTGCTTGAATTATGGATTGAGTGTTTCGGAGAGGATCGGGTTGCGATTGTTTCCGATGCAATTAGTGCGGCGGGACTACCGGCGGGGTTGCATCGACTTGGTGAACGGACGGTAGATGTGGGAAGTGATGGGGTGCCAAGAAGTGAGGACCGAAGTCATTTTGTAGGGTCTGGGGCAACGCTAGGGGTGATGCGTGAGCGTTGTGAAAAAGAGTTTCGTTGGAGCGAAGAACGGTATCGCAAAATCTTCACAACTAATGCTACTAGGTGGTTGGGGTTGGATAGTGCCTCGGAGGGGTAGATTGGCCTTTGGTTGTATACGCTGAACGGTTTGTAGTTGTTTGCTGCGATACAGGGGATTTTTTTCGCTTTAGCGTGCTCTTATTGCGCTGCGATTGGACTTTGTTTCCTTTACAATAAGAAATTCACTCGACTGAATCCTCACACGTTCAAAAATCTTAGGAGCAGCATTCCATGCGTTCTGTTTCAAGGCGACATTTTTTAGAGCAATCGATGATGACCACTGCGGCTGCGTTAGCATTGCAGGCGCGCCGAAATGAAGCCAAAGCGGCTGGTCCACAACCACCTTCGATCGGTCCAAACGACACGATCGAAGTTGCGGTGGTAGGTGCGGGGGGCCGTGGCCAATCCCATATCGATGGTTTTGCTGGCAAGCCTGGGACAGTTGTGACTCACATCTGTGATTGCGACGAGAAGGCGGGGCAACGCAGTTGCGAATCGGCAGCGGAGAAACAGGGTGGACGCAAGCCGAAATGGGTGAAGGACATCCGTAAGTTGCTCGAAGATAAATCAATCCAAGCGGTGAGCATCGCTACGCCGAACCATTGGCACTCCTTGGGCGCGATCTGGGCAATTCAAGCGGGCAAAGACGTGTATGTCGAGAAGCCTGTATCTCACAATGTGCTTGAGGGCCGACGGGTCGTGCAGGCAGCGCGCAAGCACCAGCGGATGGTCCAGACGGGTACACAAAGCCGATCGAACCCGGGGATGCGCAAAGCGATGGAGTTTATTCATGCCGGGGGGATTGGGGACGTGTTGATTTCGCGCGGGTTGTGTTACAAGCGCCGCGATTCAATTGGTCCGCGTGGTAATTACGAAGTCCCGTCAGAAGTCGACTATGATCTATGGTCCGGTCCAGCACAAATTCTGCCGTTAACGCGCAAACGATTTCACTACGATTGGCACTGGCAATGGGAGTACGGCAACGGGGACTTGGGTAACCAAGGCATCCATCAAATGGACTTGTGCCGTTGGGCGTTGGGCGAAGATCGCTTGAGCGATCGCGTTTGGTCGTTTGGTGGTCGACTCGGATATGTCGATGCGGGTGAGACAGCGAATACGCAATTGGTAGTCCACGATTACGGCAAGCGTAAATTGATTTTTGAAGTTCGTGGACTTCCCACTCCTGATTACAAGGGTGCGATGGTCGGCATCATCGTTGAGGGGACGAAGGGTTACCTTGTGATGACTTCGTACTCGAGTGGCACGGCCTTCGATCTCGATGGTAAGCCAATCGAGCAGTTCAATGGTGGCGGCGACGATCGTCACTATAAGAATTTCACCGATGCGATGCGAAATCGGGATTACAAGACGCTCAATGCCGATATCGAACAAGGTCATTACTCAAGCGCTCTGTGCCACTTGGGGAATATCTCTTTGCGATTGGGTAAAGAGATTGCTGGTGAAGAGGTAGCGGGTGCACTCAAGTCCCAAGGCGCGGATGCATCGGTCTCGGAAGCTTGGGATCGCACTGCAGCGCATTTGACCGAAAACAAGGTCGAGAAGTATTCGATATGGATGGGTAAGCCTTTGGGGATCGATCCGGTTTCGGAAACGTTCAAGGGACCCGATGCTCCGAACCACTGGTTGACACGGGAGTATCGAGCACCGTACAGCATTCCTACGGAAGATGCTGTATAGCACCCTCTTGCCTCATTCATTCTATGCCGTGCTACCAGGTCAGTGAGCATGGCCGATGCAAACACCCCGCGGCTTGCGCGAAGCGGGCTCATGTTTTTTGAGCCGGATAGCGCGAGCTCCGGGTGGGTTTGATGGATTGGAATGTGCAATGACGTGAGGGTGGCCAATGCAAACACCCCGCGGCTTGCGCGAAGCGGGCTCATGTTTTTTGAGCCGGATAG
>CAZACJ010000108.1:10975-12536 GCA_964483385.1 uncultured Pirellula sp.
AATGACGTGAGGGTGGCCAATGCAAACACCCCGCGGCTTGCGCGAAGCGGGCTCAAGCAGAATACCCACCATCGAGTGAGTCAATTTGAAGGCATTGGTCTAGGGGCGATAAATCGGGATGACGTAAGGTCCTTCGGGAATAACCGCGATAGTGCGATCGGCAGAGTTCGCGACGCTTTGCTCGATCGCTTGCTCTAGCGAGTCGATCATTTCCACACAGGTCAGCTCGCGATCCGTTCCTTGTATGCCTTCGCTATAAAGAGAGACGCGTCCTATTCCTAATGGGCGAAGGAGCATGTGAGTCTGCCATCCATCGATATCTGCGAGAGGCATTTGTCGGATGCGATCTAAGAAGCCTTTCGCTCCCATCGCTTTGAGTCTTGCTTGTGATTCCCGATATTCGTGGGAACCGATTCCTTCTTCGCAACGACTTGCGATAATCATGTGGCCACCGTCGGCGAGGATTTGAAGAGGGGCGACCATACCTTTGACCGTTTGGTAATACGTTTTATCGAGGGGGTAGCCGGCAGCACTAGTTACGAGGGTTGAGAATTTGCGATCGAATGGGACTTCGGCATATTTGCGAACGAAGTCGACGCAAGCCAAATGGCTGGCCACGCATTCGCCGAAATTGACAAAGCTCATTTGTCGGGCTTCATCGATAATCGTATTGATGGCGTAGGTCGGTCCGAGGATTTTTAGGATTTCGAGTTGGCCCCGGTGAAGTGGGTTTCCGACGAGGTTGGTGTTACAAGCCAACGGGTCGGACATGAATTGATGGTTATGGAAGGTACGTATGGTTTCTTCGCCTGCCACGCCGGGTGCTACGACTTTGCGTCCTCCTGAGTATCCGGCCATGAAGTGAGGCTCGACCAATCCGATGACGATACGCAAATCGGCGTCAACGAGATGTCGATTGAGAACGACAGGGATTTTGTCAGTAGGGGTGTATCCCAGGTCGACCATCCAAGCCGTGTCGCGAGCGTAGTGGTTTTCGATCCGAATGTGATCGAAGACCCATTGGTCTCCGATGACTTCTAGCATTTCGTTTCCGAGGTTCGGTCGATGTAGTCCGGTGGCGATGAGGATGGTAATCTGGTCGTTGCGAACTCCAGTTTCGTTGAGTTCCGCGATCAAAGCTCGCAAGATGGGGCCGTTGGGGACGGGTCTAGTGATATCGCAGATCACGATGCAGACGCGTTGTGCATTTTTGGCGACATGCTGAAGATTCGGGGTGCCGACGCCTTGTCGCAAGGCTTCGGTGATCGCTTGCGCTGGATTTTCCAGTAAGGGCATGGGTGGTTTTCGAACGACTACCGGTTCGCAACCTTTAGGCAGTCGCACGTGCAGTTCCTGTTTGCCATAACGGATATCGATCATGTCTGCCATGCGCGGAGTCCTTGGTATCGTTGAAAAGTTCGAGTACAGAAAGTCTAGTTAGGAAGTTCGTATGATATCGAAAAGCGACTTGGGATCCCATAGAAGATCCAGAGCTACAGTTTAGCGGCTACAGTTTAGCGGCTACAGTTTAGCGGCTACAGTTTAGCGGCTACAGTTTAGC
>CAZACJ010000109.1:0-12510 GCA_964483385.1 uncultured Pirellula sp.
CTACTCTCTCGAGCCGCAGGCTCGCCCCAATCACCTCCAAGGCAACTCAGCGTCCTCGCTATCCCCCTGCGGATCCAAATGCCCCGACCGATTGATCGCCAACAAAATCCGTATCGTTACAATCAAACTGACCGCAAATCCACCCAAACCGATCAGTGACAAATCCTTTAACCCCAACGGACCTCCATTGATAAACAACAACGGTGGCACTTTCGACGCCATCAATATCGACGAACCGAGCAACAAGGAACTCGTAAGCAACCCCAACACCAATCGATTGATCGACGGACTCAACCCACGGTGAGACAAGTGGACATCAAGCTTCCCAGACTGCACCAACTCCATCAAGTTGCTGATCTGCCCAGGTAACTTCTCTACCAATCCCTCCACCTCAACTACCAATCGACGCAATCGCCTCGCCTGCCTCCATGGCGAAAGCCGACTTCGCCACAGACGCTTAAACATCGGCTCAATCACCTCCAACAAACTAAATGTTGGACTCGTCTGCTTCAACGTTCCCTGCAAGGTCACCAACGTCTTGATCAACATCCCTAACTGACTGGGCAATACAATCCGATGCCGATGCAAAATGTCTGTCGCTTCGTTCAACGCCGAAGCTAAATCAATCCGATCAACCGGCTGATTCCCATACGTCGCAATCAAATCGGTAACGTCATTCGACAAGGTCGCTTCATCTACCCCAGGCGGTACTTTACCGACCCGTTTGATGATCGAAGTTAACAATGCCGAATCTTGCAACGACAAAGCCCACAACATCTCCTCAATGCTCTCGCGCAACCGGTCATCGATGCGGCCAACCATGCCAAAATCTAACAACCCAACCGTGCCATCCGGCTGTACCAAAATGTTTCCAGGATGCGGATCCGCATGGTACAGCCCTTTCACGAAAATCATCTCGACATACAACGCCGCAATTCGCTTCGCTAAAGCTTCCCGATCCAACTCCGGAAACTTGCTTTCATTGCCAACTTCGTGAATGGACTCACCGATCAGCAACCCCATCGTCATCACCCGTGCACTCGAATGACTCGGGTAAGCTTTCGGAATTACCACCCCAGGAAATGACTCCAACGCCTGGCTGAGCATCATCAAGTTCGCTTGTTCCTGCGAAAAACTCAGCTCACGTTTGAGCGATCTTGCCAACTGCGAGACGATCTCCCGAGGCCTCCAAACCGCAAACTCAGGCAATCGTTCCGATAACGAAGCCAATCCCGCTAGGACTTCCAAGTCCTCATAGATCTTCGGGCGAATGTTCTCATGCTGAACCTTCACAACCACTTGTGTTCCATCCAAAAGCCGCGCGCGATGCGCCTGACCGATAGATGCAGAAGCCATCGCCACAGGCTCAAAGTCCGAATACAACTCTCTGAGTGGCTTGTGAAACTCCCCCTCCACCATCTTCTCCACCGCCGAAAACGGATCCGCAGGCACATGCGATTGCAACAACTGCAATTCGGCAGCCAACTCACTCCCCACCAAGTCCGGCCTCAACGAAAGCACCTGACCTAGCTTGATAAATGTCGGCCCAAGATCCGTTAACGCCATCCGTATCCGCGCCGCACGCGTATAACTCGCCAACGGAATTCCTTGATCATCCTTGATCCAATCTCGCACCATCTCCAAAGGCAAGCGACTCATCCAGTCTGCCAAACCATAACGACGCAAAATCAGAATGATTTCGCGCCATCGCTTGAGATTTCGGTAATACCGAGGCAGTGATGTTATTCTCATCGAAGAGGTGGAACCTGAGGCAACTGTGGCTGAGGAACTTGCCCACCATTACCAGGCAGCCCCCCCTGAGCTTTTAACTTTTCAACCATCGACTCCGCTGTCGACTTGAACGACTCAAAATCGAGTTCGCCAACAACTAGCGAATCATCCACTTGCTGCTCCTCCCAAGCTTCATCGCTCCATCGAACTTTTACCAAATTCCCTAAATAGCGAAACTGCATCTCCGCAATCGCAGGATATAGCTGTTGCCGAAATGAATCTCCTAACTGTGCGGGCAAATCGTGCTTCTGATACAACAATCGCCCCGTTCGCACATCCACCAAAGCGATACTCGTGAAAGTCATCGTCATCCCACGGACGTTCGCCAAGTTCAAGTTACGCAGAAAAACTGCAGCTGGTGACTCGCGATTTTGACTCAACGGAAACAAGAACTGTTTGACCGGAAGAGTCTTCTCCCAAGCCAATGAACCATCTTTTAAATTCACCGCGAAGACACGACCGGCACAACCCGCCACAGTCGGATCCGTCCGCATTTGTGGTGCCACAACGACCCGCTCAAGCTCCATGGAACCCGCGTAAGGTAATACCATCGCGATATCACCAAACACCTGTGCTGTGATACTGCTAAACTTCCCTTCCACTTCCACCTTCTGAACAACTTCTTCGCCCGTCTTTGCGTTCCAATATGTCATCGTACCATCGGTACGCAAAGCGATCGCGCCAAAGTCCTCTGCAATTGCCAACCGTGTATCGATCGTGTGATCGCCCTTCAACACCACCTCTCCCGTCGTAGGCTCGACCAATCGTAAACGCATGCGATTTGCAACGTCGTTGTTCCCAGTCCGAATAGGACTAAACAGCCATCGATTCGCCACCGTAGCAATCGGAGCCCACCCCTCTTGCTCCGTACTGATCTCCTTCGTGACATACCCATCACGCAAATCGATCACTTGAATCTTGTTCGCGCCAGGTACCACGGCATACAACAAATTGTCTTTACGGATAAACGAAGCGTTCTTGAAACCCTGCAACACCCACTGCCGTATTCCAGTCAATGGATGGTAAGCAACCAATTCATCATTCGACTGAACGACGACCCCGTGGCGAGATAGAGTCGCAATTCGAAACGCTCGCCGCTGAACCGGCATCCCCCAACTGTTTCGCTCGATCGTGTTGGATCGTCCACGACCACGCTCCAACATCGGCTCCGTCGCATCACTTCCAAAACTCAATGTCCACAACTGCCCGTCCTGCTCACTCATCGTTGCATGGAACAAATCGATCGCAATCAACTGATCCTTCAACTCGACAATCAACAAACTCTCCAAAGCATAAATCCGTGGAATCACCGACTTGTCCGGTCGCGATACATCCAGCAAATACTGCACGTCCTCTCCGGTCGTGCGGTTGAACAACTGCAACAAACCCGAATGGTAATACACTTGCCAACCCTCAAACGAAGTCCCAACACGCTCAACGACCGTACAAGCATGCGAAGACTCATGCACGCCATCAGCCCCCTCCCGCAAATTGCGAGGATCCATAGTCGAAGTCGTCGAAACAACCACCTTACCCGTCGGCCAAGTTACATTCTGACTCGCTAACGCTTGACGCGTCTGAAAACGATCCAATAAACTCGCTTGCTCATTGAACCGCAAAACACCAGGCTGAAACCTTCCAGTCAATGACTTGGCTAACTCAATAAACGCAGCATTATCTTGCCCCAGCTCTAACCAAGCTTTCATCGGTCGCTCACCCCGAAGATAAATTGCGGCTCTCGCTCGCTGTATCTCTCCCTTCATTTCCTCCGACCAACCTGCCACACCCAAAGGATTCGGCAGGACAGGGAGCAAGTACTCCGCATCGATCAAATTCCGATTCCCTAACGTCTTGAGGTACCGCAACTTCGCTTCGTCCGTATAAGGCAATCCATCAAAATGCTGCAGTCGCATCCGCAACACACTCGGATCTCGAGTCGCCTGAGGCGCAAGACGCTCAGCAATCTGTACCTTTAGCTTGTCCCACCCCTCTGCAGAAACCCTCTCCGCAATTCTAGCCAATCGCGCCGAAATCCAAACATCCTCCTGAATCGACCAACGATTGTTGATATCCACGTCCTGGCCATCATTCAACTGATCCACGCGACGATTCATGCGTCCATCCGACAACTCCAAAAGCTTCACTAACGCCTCATCCCACTTCCCCTGCTTCTCCAACCCATGAATCACTATTCGCAAATACGAAGGACGATCCATATCAAAGGTCAATGCTTGATACTTCTTTACCCGATCCACATACTTGTCAAAGTCCGATCGCAATGCGATCGAAGCTGCTTTAACCAACGATCGCTGTACATTCTTGTCGTTAGGAGATTGCTCCAATGCCCGCTCTAGATTTGTCAGCGCCGAATCGATCTCTCCAGAAGCCAAATCCAATTCACCCTGCTTGAGCATCGTTCCCGCCGTCTCTCCCGATCGCTTCAACTCCTCTACCAACTCCTGTTGAAACGAGTCACGAATCGAGTAACAACTCAACTCATACGGGCTAACACTCAACAACTGTGTCCCAACCACCGCCAAATTCCCCAACGCCCGCTCCGTCCGCGTCGTCGAAATGATCGTGCCTTGAACCAAGTCGATCTCGGCTAACTGCTGATTCGAAAGCGGCACCAATAACTTCGAATCGGATCGAACACACTTGCCAACTACATGCGCCCCATTGGGAAACGCAATAGTAGGCCAAGCGGGCTGCCCAGTCTTCAAATCAATCCCTAACAACTCTTGGGCATACACCAATACAACAATGTCATTCCAGATGCCTGCAACAAATCGAAACGAGGAACCCTCCTCCAATCCAACTTGCCACAACTCCTGTCCATCAGCATTAGACACCCCATAAATCGCAGTCCCGTTCGCCGGAGCAAATACACTAACCCCAGATTGCGAAATTACATACGTATTCAACGGACGAGCCATCATCGGATCGGTCTCGCGAAGATCCATCCCTCCGACAAAATTAAACGCTGCACCAGGCGTTAGCGATGGATTCAGTGGATAGCTCTTACTCCAAGCCAATTCGCGACGATCCAAATCGTAAGCGACCAAAAAACCCGAAAGAGTCGGGCATAAAACCAATGAACCATCGAGCGTTGGACTCAGCCCAAAGGACTTACGCTGCGGATCTAACGATATCGTCGTCCCTTGGTTCGCCGCCAATGGTTGCTTCCATCGCAACTTTCCCGTCGCCGGCTCCAACGAAACCAAATACACCTCCCCGTTAAGCTCAGCAAGAACCAACAACTCTTCCGCTGTGGGCAATGGAGCTCCGAGAAATAAAGCACCCGTTAACTCCGATGCACTCGAAGTCGCTACTCCCCCACACTCCCAAAGTAACTTGCCCTCCTCCGGCAAACTCCAAGCCTGCAACACATTGTTGGTCCGAAGCATCCCATTACCACCAAACCGACCATTCTGTACGATCGCAAAACTCTCCCCTACTTCTGCGGCTCCCATCTCACTGATGCTATACACCCGCTGAGTATCCACAGAGATCTGACTCGTCGTAAAATCACCCCACACCCTACGGACCAAATAATCCGGAGCAGGTAACCCCAACGAATAACCATCAAGCTCTCGTGGGGTGTCAAACGCAAAACCCAACGGTGTACCACTGAATACAATCGGCCAACGAATCTTCCCCGTTCGCGTATCAATCGCCAGAATCCGCTGATCATAAGTCGGTATCAAAACCAACCCACTAGGCGTCGCCACAGGATATCGCGTTGGTATCACATGGGACTTCCGCTCGGATATCTGCTTGCGCAACGTCCGCTCCAAATTCTCTTTGTGCTGCGTAGATTCATGCAAATCAACCAACCATCGCAAAATAGGAACAGGACGACCACCAATCGTGTTGCCGTTACGGTCGTACTGCCCCCCCTCAAACATCGGCCATCGAACAGTCCTTGCAATTCGCTCATAAGGCTCCTTGGACAATGAATCCAAGATCGAGTCTGCCGTTGTCTTGTCGTTCCACCCAATCTTGGCCCCATCCCATTCCACCGAGACATTTGGAAAATATCCACGGACACGCTCAAGCAACAACAACGAATCCGGACGCGACGATGTCGCAACCTTGGTCGCTAAAGCCAAAACCCCCAGCGACGGCCCAAATCTCTCGCGTGCCTTCGCCTGATCGACAAGCCGCTCAAGCATCAGTTGAGCACTAGCCAAAGAACCCTCCGACAAATCTCGATTGGCTAACAGTAACGCTGCATCCAATCCCGCTTCGGTGAAACTGTACCTACTTGCTACCTGACGTAACGCACTGATGTCCTCTTGCTCAATGCCCTGCTCCAACAACTGCCTCGCTCGCACGCCATATCGCAACTCAACCGATTGCTTCGCCCCCTCGGGCAACGACTCCAACATCTGCTTGGCCTGCCCCAAAACCGTCCTAGGCCCCTTGTTGCCCCCTCCCGCTAAAGGAAGAAAATAATCCTCTCCTAACCCCTGCTCAAGAGCCTCGTCTTCCAAGCCCAGTAATTGCCCCAACGCAATCACAGCTTCCCCCCACTGCTCGCGCGCAATCGAATCCTGCGCGTCACTCAAAAGCACCTCGACCTCCCGAGGCGCGACCATCAACAACCCCTCCGGCATCGAAAAACGACTCTGAAACCCCTGACCAAAAATCGCTGTTGGGAACGAGAATCCCCCAAGTGCAGCGATCAACAACAACCGATGTAAAAAAATACAACGGACCGGCATCCACGAGCTTGCTCGATCTGGATTGGATGAACTACGCGCTTCGAGTCGTGCTGACATGGGCTATCCCCACCAATTTCCTGTGAATGGACCTTCAAGCAGCAGAACGTCGCTCCATGCTGATCCCCCTAATAGTTGAATCCCGCCCTGCTCTCATTAGTGTACCGGAAATCGCCTTCTCTTCGCAGTTCCCACCTCAGAATTCCAACTTATCCCCTATTCCAACTATCCCCACTGGAACCACACCCACCCGAAGAGGCGCGACAAATGCTCTGCGGTCTTCTTTGCGTCAGATCAATACTGTCAAATCGATATCTCGATTGCTTCCATGAGTACCTTCTGAGCCGGAAAGCGCGAGCTCCGGGTGGTTTGGTGTACCCGGTGTAATTCATCAACACTCCCAAACAATCAGCCTCCACTACGTTGTGGTTTTCGATGGATTGGAATGTGCAATGAAGTGAGCGTTACCGATGCAATCACCCCGCGGCTTGCGCGAAGCGGGCTCAAAAACTCGGGAGCAGAGTGGCTGTCGATTTGACGGTTTTGGACGTCCGATCGTCCCCCCACCTAAACAAATCTCACGCCCGCTCAGCTCAAGGCACACTCAAACCATCATGACGACTTTGAATCCAAGCCTTTACCTCAGGTAGCCGACCATAGGCATAAGCCAACAAAGCAATCGGCGGAATCGTCGGCTTGTCCACCCCCTGCTCCATCTGCAACTTGCACGAAGCACACTCCGTGCTCCCTATCTGAGCCTTCGTCTGCTGCATGTTGCTAATCAACCCCCACCCCACCCGCAAACTCGTTCGATACGTCTCACGCTTCAACCCGTAAACCCCCGCCATCCCCGAACAACCCGCATCAGCATTCTCAACTGTCAATCCAGGAATCAACCGCAATAACTTCATCCCGTTGTACTCAGGATCCAATGCGCGAAGATGACAAGGAGTGTGATACAACACATTCAAATGCAAAGGGGTAAAGTCAAGCTCAAGCTCGTTGCGGCCATGCATCTCCCAGAGGTAACTCCCCGCATCATGCGTATTGGCCGCTACCAACTCCGCATCATCGCTGCGAAACAAATTCACATACTCATGCTTCAAACACAAAGCCGCCGTCGGTTCAGTAGTGATGATCTTGTACCCCTGCCGTACCGCATCTGCTAATCGCCTAATCTGGGGCGTTAGTAACCTTTCAACTCGCGGTATGTCACCCAACGAAATCTTGGTCATCCAAGTAACAGTCTGCCAAGTCGGGACAAAAATCTCCACCCGCTGATGCTTGAGCACCTCAACCAAAGCCATCCCGATAAGCGGATTATGCCAATTGGCATATTGGTCCACCAAATACAACACTTTGGGGCCCGCCCCACGATTCATCCGCGTTAACTTTTGCTTCGCCGCCCATCGCATAAACGGTTGCTTGGCAATTCGCGGCAATCGCCTCCCCATCGCAATGCCAGTCGACTTCTCAAACAACCATCGCATGGTGCGGTTCTCAAGCGACCAATTCGCCAAACGCGGGAACCGACTTGCAATCGCTGCCAGCACATCTAACCGCGACAAAATGCGATCTGTCATCCTCAAACCATGGGTTGCTGTATGCTGCGCCTTAAGCTCTACAACCATCCGAGGGATATCAACTTGCGCGGGACAATCCAATCGACATTGATGACAGTGAAAACATAAATCGGCGATCGCTCGCATCTCGTCACTCTCGACCTGCTGCGTCGGTATTCGCCCCGATAATAACCCACGCACCAAATTCGCCTTCGCACGCGGCGAAGCCTCCTCGGCACGCGAAGCCCGAAACATCGGACACATCCGCTCTCCAGGCGCACTCGTGCGACAACGCCCACATCCATTGCACTGCATACTCACCGCATCCAACGTCGCGTCCTCGCCCCATTGCAATATCGGTAACAATGGCCTCGTCAAGCTCGCTGGCTCTTGTGCCGCCGACTCCAATGGCAAAGGACGCAAATTCTCTACCGGCCGCTGCGGCGCATCGGTTATCAACTTGCCAGGATTCAATATCCCGTTCGGATCAAACCAAGTCTTAATCTGCCGACATAGCGGATATAACTCCCCTAACTGCTGACGGACATAGCTACTACGACTCAGACCCACCGCATGCTCCCCTGAGATCACGCCGCGGTACTCAATAACCTTCTCAAAAAGCCGATCCGCCAATCGCTGTAACTTCTGCAAATCCTCCGGCGACCGAGGATCCAAGAACGGTCGCAATTGCAAGTTCCCTTGCGAAGCATGCGCGAACAACGTCGCTGTCACACGCTCCGACTTGAGTATGTTCTGCATGTCAAACAAAAACTCTGGCATCTTCTCCGGCTGAATCGACAAATCATCGACAAATGCAATCGGCTTCCGCTGTCCCGTAATGCGAACCAACTGCGGAACTATCCTGCGACTCAATCGCCATACCAAATCACGCTCCGCATCATCGACTATCAATCGCGTCTGATGCGTCGACGGCGCCTTGCGAATGATCCGCTGAACCAATCCCGTCAACCGCTGCTTGACCTCCGCCAAATCCTCCCCCTGATGCTCGATCAACAACAAAGCCTCCGCACCCCGAGGCAACATCGATTCGTATCGAGGATCCATCTCTCGAGCAATCTCAATCAATCGACGATCCATCAAATCACAAGCCGCAACTTCGTCCTTGCGAGCCTCAAGCGCTGCACGCGCTGCCAACTCAAGCTTCTCAAAAAGCAACAAGACAACAGCCCGAGCACCCGGCATGCGATCAATTCGCAATGTCAACTCTGTCATCAACGACAAAGTCCCCTCAGCCCCAGACTGAAGACGCGCAAGATCAACTAGGTCGTCTTCGAGCAATGCCTCAAGGCGATAACCACAACCCCTAGGAACTCCCTTCCATGGTGGTGACTGAATCGCGACTCGATTCGCAGATAATAACTGACCCAAGTCGGTCGCAAGCTGATCCAGTCGAGTACTTCCAGTGTTCGGATAATGCCACGAAGTCTTGCGCAGCGATACTTGCTCGCCATCCGCTAACACCGCATGAGCTTGCAAAAGACGTGAACCGGCCGTTCCATACCGGGGATAATGACTCCCAAGCGAATCAATCGCTACCAAACTACCCACCGTAGTCACCGCACGCGTAGGCGGATCAATCCCTAACACAAATCGTTGCTGCGCTAATTGACGATTCAAATCCCCCAGAGTAATCCCAGGCTGAACACGAACCACCATCCGGTCCGCGTCGATCTCAAGCACACGCCGCATGAACCTCGAAAAATCCATGACGATGCCCGGCCCAAGCGACTGGCCCGCCAACCCCGTCCCACCACCTCGAGGATACACCGGCAACGAATGATCCGCCGCGTACTTCATGCACTGAGAAACATCGTTGCCATGCCTCGGCCGTACGATCGCTAACGGCTGAATCTCGTACAAACTCGCATCGCTCGCGTAAAGCTGAGTACTCAGCGAGTCACAATGCGCCTCGCCATCGAGTATCCCTCGCAAGTCGGCTTGAATCCTCGCCTGTTCAGCTTCCAAATCACCACCTAAAGATGTGCCGCGAAATCAACCCCAGACTACTTTCCTTGTAGCGCCCGCTGAACCTTGCTGTGTTTGATGCTGTAGCCAAAGTAAATTACAAAGCCGATCACCAACCACACAATCAACCGCGTCCAGTTTTCCTTACCAAGTCCAAAAATCATCGCACCGCAGACGATCACCGCCAAGATTGGAACAACCGGTACAAAGGGTGTACGGAACGGTCGTGGAGCATCCGGATCGCTGCGACGCATCAAAATGATGCCGATCGATACCAACGCAAAAGCAAACAAAGTTCCAATGCTGGTCATGTCGCCGACAACATGGTCCGGGATAAACCCTGCGAACAATGCCACAAAGACAAAAAACAACCAATTCGACTTCGCCGGTGTCTGAAACTTCGGATGCAACTCCGCAAAAAACTGAGGAACCAATCCGTCGCGAGCCATCGAATAAAAGACGCGGCTTTGCCCAAGCAACATCACCAAGATCACCGAAGAGAAGCCGAAGAGAATCGCAACCGTAATGAAGTTGCTAAGCCAGCCGTAACCTGTCATGTACTGCTCGATCGCATAAGCCACCGAAGCCTCCTTACCCTTGGCCGGATCACGGAAATCCGCGTAAGGTGCAATACCGGTCAGCACAAAGCTAAACAAAATATAGAGGATCGTGCACACGACGAGGGAACCAAGGATACCGATCGGCATGTCCCGCTTCGGATTCTTTGTCTCCTGGGCAACGGTTGATACCGCATCGAACCCGATAAACGCAAAGAAGACCACGCCGGCTCCACCCAAAATCCCCCAAATCCCCCCGAATGCATGCGAGTTGTACTCCGCAGGTGGTGGGATAAATGGTTGATGATTGGTCGGATTGATGAACTGCCAACCCAACGCGATAAACAAAACGACGATCAAGACTTTCACGGAGACAACAATAGCGTTGAAAACCGCTGACTCTTTGATCCCGCGCACCAAAACCAACGTAAGAAAAAGCAAAACGAAAATCGCCGGCAAGTTGATCAAACCGGCAACGCCCTCAGGAGAACGCTCAAAGGGTGAATGACAAAACTGGTATGGGATCGTATAGTCCGGCCCAATGAAGTTCGCGATTAATTTGTTCAGATACTGAGACCAAGCGATTGCGACGGTGGCGGCACCCAAAGCGTACTCAAGCACCAAATCCCACCCGATGATCCAAGCGAAAAGCTCACCCATCGTTGCATAGGAATACGTGTAAGCACTTCCGGATACTGGGGTCATGGCTGAAAATTCGGCATAACACATGCCAGCAAGTGCGCACCCGATTGCCGCGACAATGAAGCTCAACGTAACACTCGGGCCGGCATGTTCTGCTGCCGCGGCCGCGGTACGAACAAAGAGCCCCGCACCGATGATCGCCCCAATCCCCAACAACACCAAGTTCCAGGGGCCCAGGTGACGACGAAGTGTCCCTTGCCCCTCGGCATTCGCTTCTTCGGTTAAGTCAGCCAGCGTTTTCCGCGCGAAAAGATTCATAATGGATTCGGAAGATTTCAACGAAAGACGGAAGAAATAAAACTGCGGTTTGGGCAACGACGACAAAACGCCGGGGGAGGAGCTACCCAGGGGATCAGTAGACAGCCTGCAGTATACCACGCCAGCAAGGTTTCATGGCTTGCATCCCACCAGGAATTCCCACGAAACGACAAGCCCTTCAACACGTTTCTCCAGCTACAGATAGTAAAGTCCCGTCGCTACAACCAGCAAATTGAAAACAATCGATCGCCTTAGAAGTCGAGGGTATCGGCAGAAAAGTTTGCCTTGAAGTAGACCTCGAACTAGTACCCGAACTAGAAAGGCACAAGCCGAACCCATCCCCTGCGAAAAGTGTCTTGCAAAAGGCGAAAATTCTGCGAAACTGAGGGAAGCGTGAGTTAGGAACCGGAGAAACAACCGGGGACAGCTCAAGGCTGGAGAGGTGGCTGAGTGGTCTAAAGCACCGGATTGCTAATTCGGCGTAGGGTTAACTCCTTACCGCAGGTTCGAATCCTGTCCTCTCCGTTAGTTTTCTGAAGCCCATGCTGCAAAACCCTGGTTTTCCCAGGGTTTTTCGCATTTCTGGCCAATTGCGTGTCCTATCTACTCTCAACTTTCTACGCTCTACTCACTGACGGCCCCCTGGTGAGTCGTCCAGTGAGTCGTCAGAGTCGCCTCAGAACCCTCCTTTTTCCCGGGGGAAACAGGTGGTTTTGCAGCAGAGGGGGTAGGATTCGAACTACCTGAGTGACCTCTTGATACAAAGAGATTTTGAGAACACGCCGAAACAGCGTATCTTACTGATCCAATAAAAGCGGTGAACTCGGCTTAGTGAATGACGGACGCTTCAACGAGATGAATGTTTCGCGGAAAAACCCACTCCATCTCAGCACTCTGCTGATTGTTGCCGGGACTGCATTTGCGCTGCTG
>CAZACJ010000110.1:0-12401 GCA_964483385.1 uncultured Pirellula sp.
CAATTATCAATTATCAATTTTTTCCAGGGTGGCCGGCGTAGCGAAGGTGATGGTGTGAGTGAATCGGTGATGTAGGGAGGGTGCTCGGCAACAGGCATCCTTACCCGATTTCTGTCTATTGATACCCGCGATTTTCGATGCGCAAAAGGTCCGAGATATTCTGAAGTCTCCTCAGTAGCGACTGCGAGTATCCGAAGGTAGACGAGTCTAGAGCTAGCAAATAGATTTTCTTGCGTCCATTGCAAAGATACAACCTATGCTGACCTACGCGGTCTTCACCGTCCTGTCGCAGGACTAAGTAAACATAATCACCGTTTTGAATTGAATAGGTCTTTGAGAAAAGCTCAAAACGGAAAAACCTCCTAGAGCGACGAATTCTTCGCGATTCCTCGTCGACTTCAATTGCAATTTGAGCCCAGCAGAACCAGAATGCGCCCAATATCCATAAGCATGCGAGTATTAGGGCTTCAATTTCTCGTCCGCTATTCCAGATTGGCATACAGAACAGGAGTGGAATCTGTGCTACGACAAAGACGCCAATTCGGCCTCGCACTGATCTAAAATTCGACGGTTCAGCTATTACCAACCGAGACTTGCTTTCGATGGTATTTGACAACGAGTCACCCCTGTAGGATAGGACAGAACGTCCGCGATGACCTAGTTGCGGACGAAAGCTTCCATAAAAAAACAGCCTATCCGCGACTTAGGTCCATCGTTGTGGTGCTCCCGTCATGGGCGTTGGTTTGTGGGGTTTAAGTCCCCTCTATATGATAGGCATCTCTAAGCGATCAGTGTACCAAATAACCACTTCAGGGGAACAAGCACGAGGTGAAGGCAAAGGCGCGATAGCGACCGAGTGTGGGAAAGAAGCTTGCGGAGTATTATCAGTGCGTCGAAATCGAGATGATAATTCGAATCCCACCGCCTCCACGAGCGTAGATCGTTGCCATACCGGAAGCTGCAAAACCTCAGGGGAACTGGCCATAGATGCGAAAAACCGTGAACAGCCAAGAGAGTTGAAAGTAGCTTTGCAGCTTTACGAGCGCGACCCCGAAGTGGTCATACTGATCCAGGAACAGCTTGCCCATGTTTCCTGTTGAAGCATTCGAAAATACGATCGGCAAGTTTGTGTCAATCGCCAAGGCGGCTTGAGTGGCGAAGGTACTGGTGGACGGGTAGGCGGATTTTCAATAGCCAGTTCACGTCCAATTTCGGTAATCAGCAATCTGCCCCAGGGCGGCGCTCCGCTTTGCCCTGGGCTACCCCCGACGCAAAAGTATGAGGAAATTCATGGACGCAATTCGTTTCCAGACACGTCGCAGCAATGGCCATAGCCTTCCAAAGATCATCTCCAATCTGAACGGCACGCTTCGCGGTTGGTACGAATACTTCAAACACAGTTGGAAAACAGTCTTTCCGGAGGTGGATGGATATGTCCGTGGCCGACTCCGTAGCATTCTTCGCAAACGGGCACGGCGTAAAGGTCACGCACGTGGATTGGATCACCATCGCTATCGCAATACCTACTTCGCAGAGCTTGGGTTGTTTAGCTTAGAGATGACCTTTGCTCTTGAATGTCAATCCTTGCAAAGGAAGCCACAAGCTTAACTATCGACTGGAAAGCCGGATGCGGGAAATCCGCCCGTCCGGTTTGGAGGGAGGGGAGACGCAACTCAATGCGTCTTCCCTACCCCTATCCCTAAATCCAAGTCGGAACAATACCCGCTGCGGCGGATTGAAGACGAGTTCGAAAAGGACAGGGTATTACGATTTCAACGGCCCAAGCAGAGAGAACGATTGGAAAGGAGTGTCCAGAAGTACCTGCAGTTCGCAGATGCGGCTACGTCGCTACGGAGGCAAGCTGACCAAATCGAAACGCCTTTGCCAGGGCTGGCGGCACGAGTGCTTCGGACCGAATCAGTTTCGCCTGCGCACCACGAACGCGAGCCTTCATCTCCTGCAACGTTGCAATCGCACCAGTACGTCGCGCCTCTGCATTTGCCAGCGCAGTTAACATATCGGAGTTTGCTTGAGCCAACTGCAAGCGTGCTCCGATATTCTCGCCGGGTTCGACATTGGATATGTCAATCGAAATAATGGAGAAAGCGGTGTTGGCATCGAGTTGGTCTTTCAAAGCTCTTTCCGCAATTTGCGAGGGAACCGCCAGCACTTCGAGATGCGATGCAGCAGAAGCCACCGAAGCTATGATCGCTTGCCCAACTCTTGCAATAATCGTATCGTCAGAGGCCCCTCCGACCAACTGATCCATATTCGTACGCACCGTTATTTTAACACCAACCAGCAGTTCTACCCCGTTGTTTGCAACGGCACTAATGAACCGTTTGTTGATTACATCTTGTCGAGGGCACGAGATTACGACTGGCGTAATACTGGTCTTTACGGCGAGGAGTATGTCACGACCTGAAAGATCGATCGCTGCTGCACGATCAAAGTCCAGATCCATTCCGGCTTGTTTGGCTACGACAATTGCGCGTACAACACCGGACACGTTGCCACCTGCGAGATGATGCGCGATCAACAGTGCGGTTGTCATGCCATCTTTTCGATCAATTGGAATACCTGCTTGGTGCGCCATGATCTTTCCGTCGACAATCATCTGATGATCCATCCTAAGCAGGCTCATCACGAGCAGGCTCTTAAGACTCACGTCGGCGCCGCATGTGTAGGCTTGCACCCAAATCCGACCCAAAAAGAGGAACAGAATCGTTAGCGCTATGAGCAACACTAGCGGTACCAGCACGACAAGCATAACGATTGCTTTCTCTATCAATTCCATAGCCAATAACTCTATCTTTGAAGAATCACCGTGATGCGAGCCCATGGAATCCTAAGGCGTTGTGCAGGAAAGGCAAACGAGTGAAGCGAAACAACGTCCCTCGTTGAGAAAGGATTTCTCAATTTCCAGTAGCATGATTCTGCCAATATTCAAAGAACATACTGTTTGCTGCTTGCGGTATCCCAGGGTTCTGGTACAACGCAAAGAGACCTGTGTAAGGGCCTCATTGCAACTTGGCTCTCGACGACTCGGATCGATGGTCGTCTTTCTTTTACAGTTCGTTGTTTTCTCCCGATGACATTCTTCGTGAGACGACTGCGGCAGGTCCGAGATTCGCCAAGGAGGCGCTCATGTTGATTGTTTCAGCCAAGATACCACGGTATCTCTTAAGGGACGGTTTAGGCTACGCATCGCCGCAAGTCCTACAACAGCCGTTCGAAATGGGATTAACCGTACTCTACGGGTTTTCAGACAAGCCTGAATGCGATGCATTTATCTCCAGCAGCGAATTACCGCTGACTCCCTATCCACTAGTTAAGGGGTACCTGGCAAGAGCGATTGACAAGAATTTGCTCCAATTGGTGGTACTCGATGCAGGGACCGCTCAGCAGACGCTTCTACAGGCCTCCACATTTGAAGCTGTATTAGATTCGCTATGCAACAAGCTAGACACCGTTCCAGTCGCGCATCGATCGACGGTCGAAAAAGCGAATACCGCATACCTTGTTGAAGAAATCCATCATCTTGAGGGGGCAAGCCATGCAAGCGTCCAAGGATAGAAAAGAATCAACGATCGAATTTATTGGCGGTCCGTTTGATGGATATTTGCAATGCTGCTCTTCGTCACTGGAGCGATTGCCTGGTGACATCGTTTGGCTTGTTTCGAGCGATTCTTTTTGCCAAATCAATGTTCCACATCCCTTGGAACCGTCCTCTGGCAGAACACTGACCAGTGTAGCGCTGTACGGATTGGACACTTCGTCTGAGCACCGACGCTACCGACATGTGGGATCTATTTCAACGACCTGTCTTCAAACATTGTTACTGAATCACTCTCCAAAATTGAATAGCCAATAACCATTGGATTGAGATCCACGATTGCAACCATCGGAAAATCCAAAGGGATAGCAAAATGATGGGTTGGCCCCGACGGAGGTCTTTTGCTCTCTGAGCATTGAGGAGGATCCGTGCATGAGTTTTGGACTCGTTTAAATCGAGCTTGGTCCAGCGCGTTGCGTCAAGTCGCGCGCTTAAAAGTCGCTGCGGAACCGTCTCTCGCAGAGCCGCCAATCCGCGCGGAGCTTTACAGTGTCGAACAACTCGAACGCCACGCCAGAGCTATTGCGGCTTTGCACGAGGTCGTACCAGGGCGGAGTCCCGACGATCTTTTAGAGCGGTTGGCTGAGAACAAGCGGCTGATCACCGAAACGTATGACTTGATCGTTGCAGCGACCGCGAACGGTGCTTTCATCGAGCCTGCTGCTGAATGGCTACTCGACAATTTCTATCTCATCGAGGAGCAGATTCACGCCATCGAGCGATTGTTGCCTCCTTCGTTCTGCCGTGAGTTACCTCGAATAATGAATGGCAATCACCTCTATCGACCGAGGGTTCATGGTATTGCCTTGGAACTCATCGCCCACGTCGATGGCCGCATCGATGCAAATAGTTTGAATGGCTTCATTACAGCGTATCAATCGGTTCGTCCTCTCAAAATCGGTGAGCTTTGGGCTTTGCCTCTTATGTTGCGGATGGCATTGATTGAGAACCTGCGACGCGTGTGCGTGCGGATCGGAAACGCGCGTAGCGAACGGGATCTGGCGATCCAATGGAACCATCGCATGGTTGAAGCAGTTGATCGTCAACCCACGGATTTGGTCATCGTGCTGGCCGAATTGGCTCGCTCAGATATCGATCTAACCGGCCCCTTTATTTCGGAGTTGACGCGGCATCTTCAAACCCAGAGCCCGTCTTTCTCCTTGGCAAGCAACTGGCTCGAAAGCCGATTGAACGATCAGGGACTGGCGTCCGAGCAACTCATCCGCGCCGATGGGCAGCTCCAAGCCGCCGATCAATTAAGCGTCGGCAATAGTTTTTCGAGCCTTCGTTTTCTGAGCGCCTTCGATTGGCGCGTCTTCGTCAGCGATCAAAGCGTGGTCGAAAAGGTACTGGCCAGCGACCCGGCTGGCATTTATAGCCATATGGACTTTGCGACCCGCAATCGTTATCGCCATGCTATTGAGGGAATTGCTCGACGGAGCGATTCCAGCGAGTTGGAAGTAAGCCAAATCGTTGTTCGCTTGGCCGCAGCAAACCAGGTCATCCCTGACCACGGTCGGCAATCGCATGTCGGTTACTTTCTGATTGACCGAGGGAGACCCGAATTGGAGCGTGCGGCGCGGATGCGTGCTACCATCGGTGTTCTGCTCGATCAACTCCGGCGTCGCTACCCGCTGGCGATCCATCTGACAGTCATTCTGACGATCACATGTTTTGGCGCCGTTCTCTTCGCCCGTTTTGCCGCGTTCGACAATCCGTTTGGGTGCTTGCTGTGGCTGCCCGCATTGTTGGTCGCATCGCATCTCGGAGTCATGATTTCGAATTGGCTTGCGATCCAATGTTTCGTACCTCAATCTTTGGCGAGGATGGACTATCGATGCGGAATCCCATCCGATCATCGAACGATGGTAGTGGTTCCGACGATGTTATCGAGTCCTTCGGGAATCGAAGGTATGCTCTCTGGCCTCGAGTTGCGTTTCCTGAACAACGATGACCCAAGCCTTCATTTTGCGTTGTTGACCGATTGGGTCGATTCCATTTCGCAAAATTCTCCGAGCGATCGCGAGGTACTCGATCTGGTGCAGGAGGGCATTCATCGATTGAATGCCAAGTATTCTCATTTGCGGGACGATATCTTCTATCTGTTCCATCGCGATCGACGTTGGAACCCCTCCGAAAAATGCTGGATGGGACACGAAAGAAAACGGGGTAAGCTGGCAGATCTCAATGCGACTCTTCGAGGCGCAACCGATCGATTCTTGGTCGTGGTTGGCAAGCCGAACATCTTGCCCATGATCCGTTATGTCATCACCCTTGATACCGATACGCAACTGCCACGCGATGCGGCGAGGCAAATGGTGGGAACTCTGGCCCATCCGCTCAATCGAGCCATGATCTGCCCGAAAAGTGGCCGCGTCCGCGATGGATACACCATCCTGCAACCTCGAGTGGATGTCAGTTTGACCGGTTCACAACGATCCCTATTTGCGAAATGGAATGCGGTCGATGTCGGCGTGGATCCGTACACTCGCGTCGTTTCCGATGTCTATCAAGACCTTTTTGGCGAAGGCTCATTCATCGGCAAAGGAATCTATGAGGTCGATTCCTTTGAACGTATGTGTGTCGACTTTCCAGAGAACACGATTCTGAGCCACGATTTGATCGAAGGTGCCTACGGACGCTCGGCGTTGATCAGCGACGTCACGCTCTACGAAGAGTATCCATCGCGCTATGCCACAGACATGGCGCGACGCCATCGTTGGATACGAGGGGATTGGCAGATCGCAGGTTGGCTTCGCCCTTCGGTCTTGAATCATGCGCAGCGTCGAATCCCCAATCCCATCTCTTGGCTATCGGCGTGGAAGTTACTCGACAACATGCGCCGAAGCCTCGTGCCGATCGCCATGCTCGCCCTTTTGGTTTGCGCCTGGATGACGTCGAGCCGTTCCAGCCTAGGCGCACTGGTCTTGATCTTGCTGGCGGCCTACACATCGGTTTTCCTGACCTTAGTCGCTCAACTCTTTGCAAAGCCCAACGACTTGCCAATCCGCTTGCATCTCCAACGTTCGTTGGGATCCCTTTGGAATCCGTTGCTGCAAGGATTTTTGAACCTGGCCTTCGTTCCGTACGAGGCCGCTGTCAACATCGATGCTATCGTCCGCACGGCGTTTCGAATGCTGATCACGCGGAGAAATCTATTGGAGTGGCAAACAGCCAGCGACTCGCAAACCAAGACTCCTCGCAGTTTGGTCGCGAACTATCGGCATATGCTCATTGCCCCCGTCCTCGCGATCGGCGTTGCGGCTCTGGAGCTGGCTGTCGACCGAAGTCGCATGATTATCTTTCTACCATGGATTGGGTTATGGATCGCTTCGCCGGCCATCGCATGGTGGATCAGCATGCCGCTAAAGCCCAAATCGATACGATGGACTACGGACCAAATCGATTTTCTGGGCCGTTTGGCGAGACGAACCTGGAGATATTTCGAAGAGTTCGTCAACGAAGAAGAAAACTGGTTGCCTCCCGATAACATCCACCTACAAACGAATCCCGTGGTAGCCTCCCGCACCAGCCCTACCAACATCGGCATGTCGCTGCTATCCAATCTTGCTGCATACGATTTTGGTTATTGCTCATCCGCTGCTTTCGCGGAGAGAACTTCCAGGACGTTGACCACGATGGCCAAGATGGAGCGGTACAACGGCCACTGGTTGAATTGGTATCACACGCGTACGCTCGCTCCATTGCTGCCACGATATGTCTCCACCGTCGACAGCGGCAATCTCGCAGGCTGTCTGTTAGTACTCGCAAGCGGATGCCGTGAATTGATAGATGACCCTGTTCTTTCGCCGCGTTGGTCGCGCGGACTGCGAGATACATTGGATGTGCTGCTGGAAGTCAGCACTTCATTGCCGATCGAAGAGGGGATGAACTCCGTTCGGATCGACCTGCAAGAATGGATAACGCTCTTGCGAAACGAATCAATCGGACTTCGCGAATCCGATGATTTGTTAACGCGTCTGATGACTTGGTCTGGCGGTTTGGTTGGAAATTCGAGCCCAGCAGCGGCCTGGTGGATAGAAGCCATCCAAAGAACATGCGTCGACCATCAATCGGAATTACGGCATCTGGCTCCCTGGTTGCTCTGCAATGAGCCGGCAATCGCAGAGACACCCATTCCACTGTTTTCTGTCCGTTCATCTCTCGAAGCGATTCAGCGTATCCGTGCGGTCCAGGACGCTCTCAATCGCTCGTCGACCCTGGCTTCGATCGCAAAACTGCAGGTGACACAATTGCCCGAGCTCGAAACAATCCTCGAGGCGGCTCGACGCGAGGATTGGCCTCACGAAGTTGTCGCATGGCTCGACGCGATCGCAGCCTCGTTTCGCAATGCATCCGAATATGCATGCGACCGAATTCGCCGGCTGGAGCAACTTGCGAACCAAGCCCAAGAGATGGTAAAGATGGACTTCACACTTCTCTACAGTCCACCTCGAGAGTTGTTTTTTACCGGCTACAACGTCAGCGATCGGCGCATGGATAGCAGCTGCTATGACTTGCTCGCATCCGAAGCTCGCCTGGCGAGTTTCATCGCCGTTGCTCAAGGACAGATCGAACAAGAGCATTGGTTCGCACTCGGGAGACTGCTTACCAGCAGTGGACGACTGGCGACATTGCTCAGTTGGAGCGGCTCGATGTTTGAGTACTTGATGCCGCTACTCATCATGCCGAACTTTCCTGGCACGTTGCTCGACAGTACCTACCAGGCCGCCGTCCGTCGGCAGATCGAGTATGGCCGACAACGAGGTGTTCCTTGGGGCATTTCGGAGTCGGGTTACAATGCGTTCGATCAGTTTCGCACCTATCAGTACCGCGCCTTTGGCGTCCCGGGTTTGGGGTTGAAGCGAGGATTAGCGGATGATCTGGTCATTGCACCGTATGCTAGCGCGCTGGCGTTGATGGTCGCTCCCGAAGCTGCATGTGCAAATCTCCAGCGCCTGGTCGGCGAAGGGCAACTAGGTCCCTATGGCATGTTCGAGGCAGTCGATTACACACCCAGCCGCATGCCTCCAGGAAACGAGCGTGTCACGGTGCGACAATTCATGGCCCACCATGAAGGGATGAATCTGCTATCGCTGGCCCACCTGCTTGTCGACCGGCCGATGCAACGTCGCTTTCAAGCCAACCCAATCCTGCTCGCAGGGGAACTGCTCCTGCAAGAGCGCATTCCGAAAGCGACCGCACCGGTTTATCCCCATGCCATCGAGGTCGCAGCCGCCAAGCAGGTAACAAGTCAAGCCACGGTACCCATGCGCATCATCACCGATCCGAACAGCCCAAACGTCGAATCCCATTGGTTATCCAATGGCCGCTATCACGTTGCCATCAGCAGCGCAGGGGGCGGTACCAGCCGATGGGGAAACCTCGCTGTCACGCGATGGCGAGAGGATGCCACCCGAGATGCATTGGGAAGCTTCTGCTACATCCGAGACATCGAACGGAACAAACTGTGGTCGAATACCTATCAGCCAACGCGAGCGACTCCGACCCACTACGAAGCCATCTTCACTCAATCGCGAGCAGAATTTCGAAGGATGGACGCGGAGATCGAAACCTATACGCAGATCAGCATCTCTCCCGAAGACGATGTGGAACTGCGACGTGTGAAACTGACCAACCGATCCACCAGTCCGCGATCGATCGAGATCACCAGCTATGCGGAGGTCGTCCTCGCTACACTCGCTCAAGATGAATCGCACCCTGCCTTCAGCAATCTGTTTGTACAAACGGAATTGTATCGGGATCGCAACGCCATCTTCTGCACCCGCCGACCTCGATCGACCGAAGAGCATCCACCTTGGATGACTCATATGATGCAGGTGCGAAGATCAACCATCCAGAGTGCAACCTACGAAACCGACCGCATGCGATTCATCGGCCGGCGGCGAACACTCGCATCACCGCAGGCTTTTGATTCGTTGGCCGGACTTTCCGACACGGCCGGATCAGTGCTCGACCCCGTGGTGGCTATTCGGCAAACCGTCTCCCTGCAACCCAATGAATCGGTCACCATCGATATGGTGACGGGGATCGCGGATTCGCGAGCAAAGATTGAAGCCCTGACCGAACGTTATCACGATTCCAATCTAGCCGACCGCGTGTTCGACCTCGCCTGGACTCATAGCCATATCTTGTTGCAACAACTGGGTATCAGCGAAGGAGAAGCGCAAACCTACGGGAGGCTGGCTTCTTCGATCCTCGTGGCCTCCTCCCTGCGACGGGCCAGCCCCAGCATTCTTATCAGAAACCAAAAGGGGCAATCCGGATTGTGGGGATACGGCATTTCCGGAGATCTCCCGATTGTGCTGGTCCGGATCCGCGACGCCGATCAGCTCGAATTGATTCGTCAAGCGATCCAAGCGCATGCCTATTGGCGCCTCAAAGGACTCGCAGTCGATCTGGTGATCTGGAACGAAGACGATTCGGTCTATCGGCAAGAGCTCCAAGAAAAGATCTCCAATTTGCTCGCATCCAGCATCGAAACGGTCGGCACCGATCGCCCCGGCGGCATGTTCATACGACGCGGCGAACAGATTTCCAACGAAGATCGCGAGCTGCTGCAATCGGTCGCGCGAATCGTGCTTTACGGTGAAAACGGAACGATGGCCGAACAAACCGAACGGCGAGCTCGCTTGGAATCGACCAGCCCGCCACTGATCCCGACTCGGCGGACCACCGACAGCCCGGTTGCGGCACAACCCTCACGCAACCATTTGGCCCTCTTTAACGGACTAGGTGGCTTTTCTCAAGATGGTCGCGAGTACATCACGCACCTGGCTCCCGGTCAATCCACCCCAGCACCATGGGTCAACGTTATCGCCAATCCCCAATTTGGCACCGTCATCTCGGAAGCGGGCAGCGCCTATACGTGGGCGGAAAACAGTCACGAGTACCGCTTGACTCCTTGGCACAACGATCCGGTTTGCGATGTCGGTGGTGAAGCCATCTACCTTCGCGATGACGAGACAGGCCACTTTTGGTCTCCCTGCCCCTCCCCAACGCCACGCTCGAATCATTACACCGTTCGACATGGTTTTGGTTACACGATCTTCGAGACGATCGAAGAGGGCATCGCGACGGAATTGATGGTCTATGTGGCCACCGATGCACCCATCAAAATTTCAAAATTGAAAATCACCAACCGCTCCGATCGACCGCGAAAGCTCTCGGTCATCGGATTTTGGGAATGGGTGCTTGGGGAAATCCGAAGCAAGACACTACAGCATATCGTGACCGAAATCGATCCTGCCAGCGGAGCATTACTGGCCCGCAACGTCTACAACCCAGACTTTGGAGATCGTATTGCGTTTGTCAATTGCAGCGAGCCTATCCGTTCCTGGTCCGGCGACCGAACGGAATTTATCGGTCGAAATGGATCGTTGTCAGAACCCGCAGCCATGAAACGAATCCGGCTCTCCGGCCGAACAGGCGCTGGATACGATCCATGCGCTGCCATGCAGATGCCATTCGAACTCGCCGTTGGACAGGAGCGAACCGTAACGCTGTCGCTCGGGGCGGGAAAGAACTTGGTAGAAGCCCGGTCGCTGGCCCTCCGTTTCCGAAGCCTGGAAAGTGCCGATCGCGCGATCCACCAAGTTTGGGATTACTGGAGCCACACTCTAGGCAGCGTGCACATTGAAACCCCCGATCCCGCCGTCAATTTCCTCGCCAACGGGTGGTTGATCTACCAAACTTTGGCTAGTCGCATGTGGGCTCGATCCGGTTTCTACCAATCCGGTGGCGCGTTCGGATTCCGAGATCAATTGCAAGATGCCATGGCTCTCACCTATTCCCAACCCCACTTGCTGCGCGAGCATTTGCTGCGAGCCGCCGCGCATCAGTTTCGCGAAGGAGATGTTCAACATTGGTGGCACCCACCCAAAGGTCGCGGTGTGCGCACCCACTTTTCGGATGACTATTTATGGTTGCCCGTCGCGATCTGCCGCTACGTTCAAAAGACCGGGGACACCGGTGTACTCGACGAGGTCATCCCCTTTCTCAGCGATCGCCCCCTCCGCGAGGATGAAGAGTCGAATTATGACTTACCTACGATCTCGGAGGATCGCGCATCGCTCTACGAACACGGTGTTCGAGCAATCCGACATGGATTGCGATTTGGTGAACATGGCTTGCCCTTGATCGGATGCGGTGACTGGAACGACGGTATGAACTTGATCGGCCAGCATGGCAAAGGGGAAAGTGTTTGGCTTGGTTTCTTTCTTTACGACGCCATGCGCCAATTCATCGAGCTGGCAGAGCTCCGGGGAGACACCGCGCTGGCACAGCAGTTGGCGACCGAATCGGAGCAACTCCGGGTCCAATTGGAACGTCACGGCTGGGATGGAGAATGGTACCGACGGGCCTACTTCGATGACGCGACCCCCTTGGGGTCGATGCAAAACGACGAATGCCAAAGCGATGCCATCTCGCAAAGCTGGGCGGTTCTGTCCGGTGCTGCGAATTTGGAGCGATCGCAACTGGCGAGGGATAGTTTGGAACGGCGATTGGTAGATCGCAATTCGCGATTGATCAAGTTGTTAGATCCACCGTTCGATCGCTCGTCACTGAATCCGGGTTACATCAAAGGCTACGTGCCCGGGGTGCGCGAAAACGGCGGGCAATACACCCACAGTGCTATTTGGGCGGTGATGGCTGCTGCGAAACTCGGGGACTGCGATCGCGCTTGGGAACTATTCGCTCTGATCAATCCATTGTCTCATGCGGACCGAAAAGAATCGATCGATCGCTATCGCGTGGAACCCTA
>CAZACJ010000111.1:0-12273 GCA_964483385.1 uncultured Pirellula sp.
AAAAACCCCGCGGCTTGCGCGAAGCGGGCTCAAAAACTAGGGAGCAGGCTCGTTATCGATTTGATCGTTTAACGATCCAATCGGTCTGGAGGAGTTGCGGTACTGAGATCGACGGTGTCCGCCAAGCTGGCGAAGAACCAGTCTTGGTTTAATCCACCTGTCAGCGTATCGATGTCTTCGTCTGCGAACACGGTGTCGGTGATCCCGTCCGTTACATTGCTATTGAAGTAATTCGCTCCGTTGCTTCTTATTCCCGTGCCGTTCCCCCAAATATTGGCGGTGCGCTGAGCGAACGTGCGAGCGGATATCCACTCGGAATAGATACTCAAGAGGGCTGAGCGATCGGTATCGTATTGCGTCGAGCCAGATATGAGGATGTCGTCACCTGCGGCGCCAAGGAGCACATCTGCACCGACTCCACCGATCAAAATGTCTCTTTGGCTACCTCCCGTCAATGAATCCGCTCCATTTAACCCGACGAGTATCGTGGTCTTTGTGGACTGGCCAGTAAGGATGTCGTCGCCCGCACCCCCGATAAGCATCTGGATGTTGCTTAGGATTCCTGTGATTGCGGTTGCGTTTCCAGCGGTCGTCAGTGCCAGGTTGACGTTCACCCCTGTGGGCCATTGTGCATAAGAAATAGAGTTGAGGCCGGTTCCCGTTCCCGCGTTCAAGTTTCCGGAGAGGGAGGCACCTGGCAAGAATTCGAATGCATCTGCCCCTGTACTGCCGGTGATATTGTTGATGCTTGAAAAGGATAGATTGGATCCTGGAATCGCGAGCACTCCGGATCCTGCACCGTCAAGTGTCCAAGTAGAAATACCGTTACTGATATTTGGACCAGTCAATGAGTCGACTCCCGGTCCACCGACGATGGTTCCGACCGAATTGTAGGTAACACTGCTAACGGCGACTTGTCCGCTTGCGTTTATAGCCCAATTTGTCGTGACATTGTTAATTCTTTGGAGCTTGGTACCTGCAATTCCATTGGCATTGACTTGTTCAATACCGCTATAGCTACCGATAGTATTTATCACACTGCTAGTAGTGTTGAGTTGTATATCCAAAGGAGAAGATTTGGCGGATAAGTCGATGACGTCGATCACTCCAGTAGAGGTTCCACCTATGATGGCACGAGTAAGGCTCCCTGATTCGGTGAAGGTGAAATTATCAACGGCTGTTCCACCGGTGAGGCTTTCAAAATTCTGGAATGTGACCGTACCGGTTTGGGTGGAGGAAAGTAACCCTGCATTGGTTGCATTGATGGTCCAGAGGGTGGCGGCATTTGGACCGACGAGAACGTCGTTGATCAAGGAGTTGCTGCCACCGATGAAGTTTTCAATACTACCGATGCCGCCGGTGGATGTCGCGGTGTTAGCCTGCAAATTGATGGTATGGGCAGTAGTTTTTGCAGAGAGATTCAAAGTATCATTGCCTTGTCCACCGAGGACTTGGCCTGCAACTCGTCCACTCACGCCAAATAGAAATTGATCATCACCTGAACTGCCTCGAAGTGATTCAATGGCCGTAAAGGGTAATACTCCATCAAGATTTCCAATTCCGACGCCGGTTATATTCCAGGTGTTGCCACCGGTATTTGTTTCTACCCAATCGGTTCCGGTACCACCGTCAAATGAAAAGCTTGTTCCTGCGGTGAGCATTTCCATAATTCGGAGAGTATCGTTGCCGAGTTCACCGGTTGCACGAAGAGTCTCAACTGAGGGAAATTGTACAGATGCACCGTTCAGGGTGACGCGATTGGATTCAAGAACAAAGAGATCGTCCGTTGCGAGTCCTTTGATCTGCAGGGAGTCATTACCTGCAAGCCCATCAATAACGAGAGTGTGTCCTAAAGGAATTGGACCATTGAAGACCGAGATGCCGGCTCGAGTGACATTCCAACCGTGTGTTATTCCATCTCCGGTGTAGTTGGCAACAAATACATCGTTTCCTGAAGTACCAGAAATGGAGGTAAATTCGGGTACGTCATCTACTGTGATTACAAAGGACTTTTCAAAAGAGAGTCCATCGCTGTCCGTAGTACGAATACGTACGCTGTAGATTGACTGTACCTCGTAGTTGAAGCTATTGATCGCTCGGAGTGAACTACCATCGATCAAAAAGGCTGCGTTGTCGACATCACCGGTACCTGGCACGAAGGAGTATACAAACTTGTTATTCGTATCGGGATCTAGGGAGCTGAGTGTCCCAATCAAAGCGTTGCTACCTGCGTTTTCTTGGATGTTATTGGAGGAGAGCGTGATGTCGTTAGGGGATTCTGGGACGTCTAAAACATTGATGGCAAACGATTTCTCCGTGAACAAACCACCCGCATCGGTTGCCCTTATACGGATGGAGTAAGATGATTTGGTCTCGTAATCAAAGCTTATGACGGCACGAAGTGAATTACCATCGATTACGAATGATGAGTTGTCGGTATCTCCTGTGCCGCCGACAAGAGAGTAGATGAATGACTCCCCTGAATCAGGATCTGTGGTATTGATAAATCCAACAAGAGCATTGTCACCTGCGTTTTCGTTCAGTGTGTTTGCAGAGAGGCGGATGTCCGAAGGTGCTTCATTGACATCGGTGACGTTAATGACGAAAGGTTTCTCAGTAAACAGACCGAATGCATCGGTCGAGCGGATGCGCAGCGAGTAGCTCGATTGGGTTTCGAAATCGAAACTGCTAGTTGCTCGCAAGGAGTTGCCATTGATGTTGAAGGCGGCATTGTCGGTATCACCTACACCGGCGACCAACGTATAAGTGAAGGTGTCGCCAGCGTCGGGATCGGTCGTACTCAATGTGCCGATAACGGCATTCGAACCAGCATTTTCGGGTATTGTTGAAGCAGAAAGTAAAACATCTGTCGGTGGTAATGCAGCGGTCCGGATACCGAAGGATCGACCGAAAATCGGGGCTCCGTTAGGAGTAAATGTATGCTGGCCATCGGAGGGTTGTGAGTATTGCCAATCCGTTTGCAATTCAAGTTTCGCTGTTACTGGTGCAATGCCCAGATCGATCAATGCCCAGCCATTGATATCAGAGGTACCAATTTGAAGGGTGTTGAAATCCATTCGCCAACTTTGGAGAGTGCCGATGTCTTGGGCGAATTGATCGTTGACCCGTAATCGCCACAATCCAGGAGACAATTTTCCGTTAAACGCGGAGAGGGCTTGGTCTGGTCGGAATCTACCTGTGAAGGGAGCAGAACCGGCGGAGATCGATGTGTTTGCAGCATCGTCAAAGACGGTGTTGGTGAAATTATCACCTGCCCCTCCTCGGTTGTCGGATAGTATGATTGTTGTGTTGTCAGGACCGATCAGTGAGATTTCGAGGTCACCTGTGTATGTATGACTCAAATTGACTAAGACATCTAAGTCTCCAACTCCTGGCCCGTTTGTTGGAACGGTGATACTCGAAGTGATAGTACTGAGGTCGGGAATTGGCACTGGGGTTGAATTTGCGTAGCTGATCTTACCTGCATTTACAACAAAATCTTTTCGGGGAATATCCGATCCATTAAAAGTACCATCTCTATTGGCATCTTCGTAAACAAAAGCGTAGAGTCGGTTGTTCTTCGCAAATCCAAAGTTGTTGCCGACAGAGGTGGCATCATTTGTACTGAGGTTCACGAGATACGATGCATTGGGCGTAGTAAGTGTCCAGCCTGGCATTTGGGCACGGATTCGATAGGTTCCGTTCGGTACGGCGAAGGCGTAGTTGCCTTCCGTGTCGATGCTGGCTTGTTGCTCTGAAATGTCGTAGATGCCATTGTCATTCGCATCGACATAAACAAAGCCGGAACCGGTGATGCCGCGTTCAAAGGTGTTCCTAGACGCACTGTTATTAAAGTCTTCAAAGACATTACCACGTATTCTGGGGCCAAGGGCGGACGCGGAAAAGCGTAGTGAGAATGCTCCTTCGTTTGCATCGTTGTTGTTGATGATGAGGTCCTCGGCAAAAGTACCCGTCGTTGTGGGAGTGTACCGAACGACGAAGTTCATCGACCCTCCAACTGGTAAGGATCTAGCACTGAAGTTTACGACGGAGAATGGTGCTGGGACTGTTATCGAACTAATCTCAAGTGTTTGGGTTCCTTGATTGCGAATTCGAAGTGTTGTGTCGAGCGTCTGTCCAACTAAGAGATTGCCAAGAGGTATGACGGTACCGGAAACGAGTTCGCTGGTCGTATTGGTTACAGAGATTTCGGCGTTGCCTATCCCCGCTAACAAACTTGCGGCATTGATTCGTCCGAATCCATATTCGGATTGTTTTCCAGTACTGATGTTATAGGTTGCGCCGGCGATCAGATCGGTATTGTTCCGCATCAAACCGCGTAGATTGGCGGGTGTGATCGTTATCCCTCGTACGTCCGCTTGTGCGAGCGCTAATGCTGCAATCCCAGTTGAAAGAGGTGTGGCGGACGAAGTCCCGCCGAAACCCGTTGAGCCCGTGCCTGTGTAGTCACCGGAAGCATACCCATTGGTGCCGGTGCGATCGGTGGTATCGATTGCCAAATAGCCAGCACGCGTATCGTTGCTCGGGGCGACAAAATCGAGAGCGGTTCCGTAGTTGCTGTAGTTCGATCGTGTGCCCAAATTGTTGGTAGCACCTACAGCGATCACGCCGGCGATATTCGCTGACTGAGCAGCAGGCTGGCTTACCGAGGCGGCGAAGTCGTTGCCGGAAGCAAAAAGATAGGTGGCTCCTAAGCCGCCGCGACCGATGGTAGTACCGCTGATTAATGCATTATTGATTGTCGTAGAGGATGCGCCACCTCCCCATGAGTTATTGACGATGTCAGCCCCGTCCCAAGTCCCGGTGCCGCTGGCTTTGATCCCCGCTCCGTATCGCAACGCAGCCGCAATATTTGCGGTGCTTGCAACACTGCTTCCATCGAACATCTTGATCGAGATGACTTGTGAGTTATAAGCGGCTCCTACAACTCCTAAACCGTTATTCCCTCTCGCTGCGGCAACTCCAGCCACGGACGTACCGTGCCTGTCTGTCCCAAGGGGTTCTGTCTGATTGTTTCCGAGTACGAAATTCCAGCCGCGAATGTCGTCGATCCAACCATTGCCGTCATTGTCGATCCCATCTCCGGCTATCTCACCTGGATTAGTCCAAACATTCAAATCCGGGTGAGCCGCTTGAACTCCATCGTCGATGATGGCGATGACAATAGAAGAGGATCCACCTTGATTGATATCCCAAGCTTCCGGCATATCGACGTCGGCATCAATTAAGCCGTTGGTACCACCTGTATTGTTCAAATGCCATAGATTCGCGAATCGAGGATCGTTCGGAGTGTAGTACCGTTGCCAATTCTGGTAGAAGTTGGGTTCTACCCAAGCGACACTTGGATTTCCTTGTAGCAAATTTGTCCGATCGAGCGCTTTGCGACCCATGAAGTTAGAGAATCGCCCGACGTACTGGTCTGTCGTACCTTCTAAGCGCCGATAACTAGTGACTTCTGGGAGCGTATCGAAAAGGGATTCGGGTGTGCTGCCTGGTTTGAGTTGTACGATAAACTCGTTGAGAAGCGCTAGTTCACTGGAAGTATCATCAGTTACAAAGACTGGAGCCGTGTAAGCCACACCGGGGATGCTCTCGATATCTAAAATGAGCTCAGGTGTTACTTGTTCGGTTGTTTCAAAAACAGTTGCGATGTTCGCGAGTCCGAAGTCTTCTCTCAAGTGTTCGGGCAATTGTGAAGGGGCTCCATCAAATCCAATCACCAGTTTGTTGGTGGAAACTTTTAGTTCGGTTTGATGGTCGTTGACGTAGTAGTAAGGGGTCGTGCTCGTCGCTGGAGCGTATTGCCCTGCAAGGAGTTGCCAGTTGGGAAGTTGCTCAAAGTCGGAGTTGCTCCAAGCTACGTCTCCTGCAAGCAAGGCTCGAAGTTCCAAGCGTTCAAATCGATAAGTCCGTCGAACCGTTCGTCGCTGCCGCTGATACATCGTGTTCACCCTCTGCCTAACGAAACCATTAAAGAGAAGACAAGACAAAATCCAGGTATCTTTTTCGGGGCCAAGATACGACAGTATAGAGACAAACCAAGTCCGAGTAATTGCGGTCTCGTTAAATACACAGAGACTTTGAATTGCGGGTGAGCAATTGTATCAACTCTACAGGGGGGGGGCCTTAGACACTTAGTTTGCCATATAGCCCCCTTGCGAGCTTGGGTTTGCTTTTATTCCGGGCAAGCGAGTGATTGCGACCGAACGATCGAGCAATCATCTGACAATCGCTTCGCTGAAGATTACAGTTCGGTTTGTAAATCGGTTTGCAAAGGGTACCGATCAAGCCCACCACCAACCGCGAATTTTGGGAAGGATGTTTTCCTTCGGAATGGGGACGGCTTTGTGCTTCTCAATCGATTCCGCTAAAGAGCGAGAGTAGATGTTGAACCCTTCCCAATAGGCTTTGTGCACACGCTCCATCACCCAACTAGCACTCGTTCCAGGCGGGATCGCAACTTCGACAAAACGGTCCGGAGCAATTTGCCTTTGGGGGTCACCTGCCGTTTTGAAACTCGTGCACTTGCCACCCTGAAGCTCTGCAAGCATGCGATCGGCCGCCTGGGGGCTTTGATCGATGGACTTAATCCACAAGTCGTTGGTGAAAGGATTGACGAAGCTCTCTGCCCAGGAGATGTAGATTGTCGCATTCGTGTTGTTGGTCACATTGATGCGCCATTTCTTATCGCTCTCAGTCCAAAGAAGTTTGTGCGGTGTGCGAATCTTCTCGCATTCAATTTCAATATCGGTCATTTGGAATTCCCTACAAAACTTCGAGGGCTCTCGCTCGAAGTTGGCTGACAAGTTTATGGCGTGCTTTATGCGATATTGTAAGTCACCTTAACAGTCTTTGGTAAGTACCGGTCAGATTCTCGTACTCGATAGTGTTTTTACGGATGGTGGTCAGGAAGGTCGGTGATTCGCGCTCGCCCGTCAGGAAATCACGAATTCTGCTTGACTTCGGATATGGCTAGCTGTACTAATACGAGTAGTACAGAAGATGCGGAGGGGGAAATGGCTTTCAAAATAAAAATCGTTGCCGGGAGTACGGTGCCGATTTACCGACAGATAGTCGACCAAGTAACGCGCGGCATTGGAGCTGGCGAGTTGAAGGTCGGGGATTCGATTCCCAGTGTTCGACAATTAGCCAGAGAGTTGGTGATCAATCCGAACACGGTAGCAAAAGCCTACGCTGAACTTGTCGATAGCGGATTTCTAGAGACGCAAGCTGGCAAGGGGTACTTTGTTGCGAAGCGACGACAGGTGTACACAAAGACGGAACGATTGCGGAGGATTGATGAAAGCATCGATCAATTGGTGAATCAAACAGCTGCTTTGGATATTGAACCTGAATTGATTGTCCAGCGTTTGCAAGAGCGGTTTGCGAAGACTCTCAAGCCGGCGAACGATTAGTTTGTCTGCGAATTTACACCCTGTCACTTTTCTTTTTGTTTTTACTACCAAGGAGCGGTTCGATGTCTTCGATCGCAATTTCTGCAAGTAACTTGACGCGTTACTTCGGCAAGATACCCGTTGTTCGTCAAGTCTCCTTTGAGATCCCAGTGGGCACAGTGACGGGCTTGTTAGGGCTTAACGGAGCCGGAAAATCGACCTTGATCAAGATGTTAATGGGGCTGTTGGCTCCCACACGTGGAAGTTGTTCACTTCTCGGCGTTGACAGCAATGTCCTGACCTCTGCAACTCGTGCTCGAATTGGCTATACCATCGAAGGGCATTTTGCCTATGGTAGCATGACAGTACGTGAATCGGAGCAGTTGCAGTCGGACTCGTTTCCTTCGTGGAATCCGACACTTTTCCAGAACACCATTGATCGATTTGGGATTAGCCCCTCGGCGCGTGTGCGGACGTTAAGTCGTGGACAGCGGGCTGGAGTTTCGATCGCGTTGACCTTGAGTAGCAACCCGGAGTTGCTGATTCTGGATGATCCTGCGTTAGGTTTGGATCCGGTCTCCCGACGAGGGCTCAACGAAACCATTCTCGAGTTCATGGAGCGCGGAGATCGAACTGTTCTTTTGAGCAGTCATTTGCTTGACGATATCGAAAGGGTTACAGATCGAGTTTTGATTATGGTTGACGGTCGCATCTTGGTGAACAGTAGCGTAACTGCTTTTTTGGAGCGTGTTTCTATCTGGACTTGTGACTACAGCGATGATTTTCGTCAAGTTGATTGCGTTCCGGGATTGATTCACGCTTATCCGTCTGGGCGAAAGTTGACCATGGCGGTTGTCGACGCGGATGAGGAGTCACAAGCTGCGATGAGACGTATAGGAGGAGCTTCTTTAACGCAAAGCGATTCATCGTTTGATGAGTGTGTGATCGCTTACCTGTCACGCTCCAGAAGTTCTCATTCGTTCTTGGAAAAAACAAAACGGTAGTATCAACGAATTGAACATGCATGATGAAAGGAACAACGCTATGAGCGCTCTGCTTCGAAAAGAAATCCGGGATGCTGTTCGATGGCTTCCTCTGGGAATCGCTCTGCTTGGGTTACTACTGATATATGTTTGTCAGACTCTTCAAGCGACTCAGTTATCCAGTCAGTTGTTTACGGTGACTTGGTTCGCGACCCTGCTGTTTGGGACATTTCTGAGTTTAGTCACATTCTTGCCTGATGAACGCGATGCTTCACGGGCATTTTTGTTGCATCGAGCGATCGAACCGAATCAGATCTTTCGAACGCGTGTTTTGGGCGGACTAACTGTGTATTTTTTGGGGATGTTCATTCCTCTTGTTCTGCTATCGGCTTATCTCGCCACCAACGGTCCGGAGCGGTTTCCTGTAAGTGCATGGCAGGTTGTACCTGCTTTTACAACCGTTGTGGCTGGATCCATTTTTTACTTTGCTGGTATTGTGATCGCTTGCAGGCCGGCACGTTGGTTTGGAACTCGTTTGTTTCCTCTGGTTACCGCTGCTGGAGGGAGTTTCCTCTCGATCTCTGTATTGGCGGGAGGCTCTCTGTTACTGGGGTTGCCAATATATATTCTGTCTTGCGTTTTTGCGTTACTAATGGCGTTCGCTGCTAGGCATGCATTTGTTCGAATGCCAACCCAGTTTTCACCAACACGAGCTCGTACGAGTTCGACGATCATGGGGTTTATCCTTTTGGTATCGAGTGTTTTATTGGTGAGCTGGTTGGGGCTGGTCCCTTTAAATTTCGTCCACGTCGTAATCAATAAATATCCGAACACCGAGTTCGATAAGGCTGGTTTGCCTATTTACGTGATTCGCAGTTCTGGATGGAATCGGGAAGGCGCGAACGAAGTGTTAGAGTCGATCCCGATGATTGCGCCGTCGGAACCTCGACCGGAGCAAGTGGAGATCTCCGATCTAGGAGATCGGTTCATTTTGAGCAATCGGCTTGAACTCTCAAATCCGTTTGATCCAAGATACGTTGGGACTATTGGTGGTCGACTAGTGTACATGGATCCGTCGGGATACATGTTGGTTTATCAACAAAATGCTGCGTATCGCACCATGCTCGAATGTGTGATCGCTTCGGATGTTATCTCGTTACCCAATGAACCGCGTGGTAAACCGTTTAAGAGTATCCCAAGGTTAAGCAGTGAGTTTATCCCCAGCGCGACCTTTCCATCCAATGGGAATTTTCCACAACCTCCAATGATTCCAACTCGGAACACTGCGGAGCAAGTTATTGTGTTTGAAGACGGGGTTCTTAAGTTGGATCTAAACAAACGTACTATCCAGTGTTTACTCAAGGAATCAATTCAAGCCAGTGGGTTTCTTGTTACAGGCAGTATGCAACGCCTCGCGATTGCAGGGGATGATTCGGTACGAATTTATAAGAGTGAAGCTCTCGAGCCGATGCAGTTTCCATCCCAATTCGCTCTTGAGGCAACACTCAAGGTTCAAGCAAACCGCGGTGGACTTCTTGATTATCGAGATAATGAAAACTGGACTTTTGTTGATAGTTCTTCGTTTTATTCAAGGCTGGGTGACGTTTCGATCGCGCGTAGTTCAGCAGGAACGCTTCGCGAATACAATTTTCCTATCCCGAAAGAGACGTTGGCCTCGTTGGGGAGGGCTCAAAGCGAGGGGCCTTTTTTGTTCGGAGCATTACCGCCGGTTTTGACGCTAGGTAGTTTGATCGCTTTGCCACTGTCCGCTGTGTTTCGCTTTTTCGATTACGTGCCTCTCTTGATTCAGTGGACTGTCGCAATTTCTCTAACGATCTTCGTGGCGCGTTACCGAGGTTTGAATACTAAGCAAACCCGACTTTGGGTAGTGCTTGCAGTATTCATCGGGCTTGGAATCCCACTAGCGATTCTTGCTATCTATCCGGTTGCCGTTTATGAGAATTGCAACGCTTGTCGTCGACGACGGCGTGTTGAGAACCAGCTATGCGAACACTGTGGAGTCGAATGGGAGCGACTACCTAGTGAAGGTATCGAGATTGTAGAATGCGAGTTGTTAGAGACTCTATCGGTCGGTTGAACAACTGTTTTGAATCAGCATGCTTGTGTTCCGTACTCCTAAGGAACTGTTGTGGCTATTCGAACCAGCAGTGCGATGAGAGTATCGGTTCGATTACGATCACGAGCGCCGTCTTTGCATCGCCTGATTTCGTCCTTTTCTTTCGTACTCGTGCTCAGCAACGCGGTGCTCGTTCTCGTAATCGTTTGAGCGATCGTTTTTGTTGGCTGATTTCGATAAACCTGGAAAGTCATCGGCTAGCGCATGCTGAAGGGGAAAACGAATCGGGCAGCTAACAAGCTGCCCGATTTGAGGGTTGCTAAGCTTCACGCGATAAGGGATAGCTTACGCTTTGCTTTTGCGTCGAGCGCGATAAGCCATGCCCAGTGCGCCGAGTCCGAAGATTGCCATGGAGGTCGGTTCGGGGACTTCGCCACCGCCGGAGGAAATCGAAGCAACTCGGAATCCAAAATCGATATTTTCATTTCCGGGGAAAGCGTTTTGTGGTTGGTTTGAAATCATGTAGCTGCTCGACATGAACTCCGACTGATTACGAAACCCACCGCCGAGTAGTACTCGAATAAAATCTGGAGCTACACTAGAGTGATTGCCGTTTGTCGCGTCGATATTGGACTCGGTCCATTCGAGAGCATTGCCAGCCATACCCATTACTCCGTAAGCTGACAATCCGCCCGCTTGGTCGGCATCGACTGTACCCGTTCCACCAGCATCATTATTGTAGACCGCTGTTCCGCTGGCCGTGCTGTTGGTTGTGATTTTCGTCGGTACGCTATCGCTGGCGGTCGGATAAGTCCAGTATCCTCCGGTTGCTCCCTTTGAAGGATCGTAGTATGCGGCTTTGTACCACTCTTGGTAGGAGGGTAGCACATAGGTTGCTCGCTTACTTCGAAACGGATTGGATGGATCGTAATCCGCTACGTCGCTTGAGTCCCAGAGTACAATATTGTCGTTCACGCCAGCAGTAGTGAATTTATAGGCTGCATGTCCGCCGGTGCTTGTGTTCATCCAATTGACAAACCGCGCCGCCTCATTCCAGCTTACCCCCGTCGCAGGGCGACTTGCGCCATTGGCACCGTACGAACTCATATTCGCCAAGGTGATGGCCTGTGAAGCTCCATTGCCATAGATGGTGTTGTATTTGGCAATCATATCTCGAGTGACTTCGAATTTGCCGAGTTGGAATGCATATCCGACCGAACCGCTCGACTTGACACTGTCGGGAGCGTTTCCTGGGTTGCCGATAGTGACAAACTCCATACTGAACGCATTGGCACCCGAGCCAAAGGTAACTGTTCCTGCGTTGCTCGATCCGCTCGTAAGGAGCGAAGCGACCAGCACACCTGCACCAACTGCGATCTTAGATAGCAGTTGTATTCGATCATGAAAAGAGAAAAGCCGTCTCATCCTGTACCTACCTTACAAACAAAGGGTTTCGGGTACCTTCCTTGGTAATACAGCGCATCCCTACAACCCTAAGAACCCTTTTAATCCCACCTGCGGTTCCCAGAAAATGGATTTCGTTAGCGACTGGAGGCGATTTAGATTTTGGGAACCGGTTAGCTCGAGACGGGGTTCCGTTGAATTTTGCCTGGGATTTCGATGCGTTTTTGATTTTTGGGGGGCTTCGCCAGGCTGGCCTAGAAAATTTGTGCCGGCGTTTGAGCGAGTATTAAAAAAGAATCGGGCAGCTAACAAGCTGCCCGATTTGAGGGTTGTTGAGCTTCACGCGATAAGGGATAGCTTACGCTTTGCTTTTGCGTCGAGCGCGATAAGCCAT
>CAZACJ010000112.1:0-11806 GCA_964483385.1 uncultured Pirellula sp.
GCAAAGAGGAAGTAACCACCAGACCTGGGGATACTTTCGACATTGCAAAGAAACTCTACTCCAACCATCTGCCGACTACCCATTGCCCAGTAAGTCATCAGGGCACGCTTAGGGTTAACGCCTCCCAAGTCAGGTGCGTCGGTTGCAAGGCATCGTACCCCTTTGTTATGGAGGTAATCCACTGCATCTGGGCCGATCGCTGGCCAACCTTCGACCTTGCGCGTAAATGCATCACTCCACAATCCGGTTCCGAAGTTTCCTTGTGCATCGGGTTCCATGCGGAGATACCGATCTGTGTAGCCGGTTTGCAGCAGGATCACTTCTCCTGGTTGAATCTCCCCGTTTTTTGCTTCGTATTGCTTGATGAATTCCACGGTGACTTCTGGGGAGTTCGGCCAACCTCCACGGTCTGTGGTCCCGATCAAACTTCGAACATCGATAACGCGAGTGTTCCCACAAGTCCATTCAATGGGAACACGTTCTGTTGTTAGATCACTTGTCCCACGCTTGCCGTACTTCGTTTCATATTCTGCAAGCCAAGCCCGAACCTCAGGGGATTCGCCAGTCGCTTGATCGTCTGCAGGAAGCGCGTACGACGGTGGCACTAGGTGGGTTCCCGCCATCGAATCCATCATGTGTCCGTGATGATACATGTCGAGATAATCGCTGTAGAGGAAGTCTATCTTCAAGTAGACCTGCCGGTGCTCTCCAGTTCGCGATCCGGGATTGGTCATCGGGAAACGAGGTGTCAAAGTGGGCGATAGGTCAACCGCTCGTTTCTCTCGGCATGATTCAATGAGTTGTTTGGGTAGATCACCTCCAACGATCGAAAAGGCCCTTCCTTCTCCATAAGGACCACCCTCATGTTTTGGCCCGAGAAAACAATAGAATGCGCCGGTGGTTGGCAACGCCCCAAGCTGTGTTGCTCCCTCGGTCCAAATCATGCCATGGCGCAATCCTGCATAATGAGTTGGCTCGGCCAAGTCCGGCATAGGACCCATGCTAGCGCTGTCCGTACCGCAAGCTTTGATTCCTCGACTTCCGAGCCATTCCATGGTTTCTGGGTTTGGATCGGGGTATCCAGGTGCCCGGCGATCTACGACATCATTGATGAAACGATTCCCCTCAGGAAAAGGCCGATAATACAAATCGGAATAGTCACTTCGGAATAAAACCACATCACCGAACTTTAAGGGGCGATATGCTTTCTCGAATCGTTCGAGATACTCTGGTCCTATCAAAGGACTGACTCCCTTGGGGGCTTGATCAAGCAGATCACGCGTGTCGATAACACAAGCTTCACCGCCAAATTGCCATGCCTCAATTTTGTCCGTATAAGCCAATCCTAAAGGCCCCGATTTTTCCCGATTTAAGTCTGGGCGTGCGACGCTGTGTGGGGGAACGTCCAATTGAGTCCCGGTATTCCCGTCCACATACAACGCGTCTGTGTTGTAGGAGCTAGCCGGTCCGATCCGAGTTTGTGGTATCCGCTGAAATCTTGGAAATGGATGAGTAGGCCAATTGCATGGGTACTCTGGGGAGATGAGTAGAGAATGGTCCACAAAACGTGTTGTAGTTTCTTGGGCCTGTGTACTAACCACTCCCGTACATACGGCGGACAGCAACAGCAGAATAGCCGAACGGCGAGCGGAATATCGGTTTGGTCGCATCATAGGGGAGAGGTCCTTGTGCTGATACCTGAAGCGAACAGACTAAAAATTACTCATGGTTGATTTTGGAAAGTTGTGTTGTGTTGCGAATTTGAGCGAGTCTCGCTAGCCCCAGAAGCGTTTCTTCTCCCAGGCTTTCGCGTACCGGTAGCTGAAATTGGCTTTGGAGGATTCCCAAGAGTTTTGGCAAAGCAGCAGACAATCCACCCGAGACAACCAACTGCTCCCAGGGTGCAAAAGCAGATAACCGCTGAGATTGCTGGTGATAGTTTTCTGCCATCGATTCGCATGCCGCGAGAAACACATGCCCGACGGTGAGGTTTTCAAGGGTTATATTTTGAAGAGATCCCGACGAGCCCACGGGACTCGAGTGCAACGCTATATTCGCACGCAGTTCGGTCGCATCGACCTCTTGCATTTTTTCAGCAATTGTTTCCCAAACACGATCGAGCGATTTGTTCTCGGCATGTGCTAACTCGCTAAGCAATTGCACCCAGCCATTTAGCGCTCTGCCGGCTGGTAGATGCGTAATCGTGTTCAACCATAGATCATTGAAATAACATCGCGTTTGGTATGGTCCAGATGTGAATTGTTTGCTCAGCACGCTGACTTGGGACCCGGTGGACGCATTGATGGATAACTCTCCAGGTCGCAATTGACTACCGAATAAAGCACATTGTTGGTCGCCATACGATCCGTGAATGTCGTAGATACGCCCGGCGATCTTCCAGCGTGCAACAGTCTCCGTGTCTCGACGTAACTCCGGCCACCAAAGATCCCCTAAGCCGATTCGCTCGAGCGCAGCATAGTGCCAGTCAAGTTTGTTTAGGTCGAGTAGGCCGATGGCGTGGGTTGAATGCATCACCCCAGGTTGCTTGGCTAGGTGCGCGATACAGTAATCAGCAATCGACAGCGGCAACACTCCGTCGGTTAATTGCCGGGACTCGGACAACCAATGAAGCAACGTGGTGGTGGATCCGGGTTGTAATTCTCGACCCAACGACGCAAAGATTGGCTCGGGCCAATCGAGTCGAATGGTTTCCAATGATGATTTCCGCGCCCGCCCGGGTGCTATTGTTCGCTGATCTCGCCAAGATAGATAATTGGACTTCGGACGGCCTCGGTCGTCCGCCAAAATCACTCCACCCATTTGCCCACATATCCACACATCACAATGTCCAGTCGTATACTCGCTCAATTCTGCTAAAAGCGACTGAAGGGACTCTACCACCGCATCAGGGGCGATTTCGATATGCCCGGTGGGCAGGTTGGATACCGGATCGGGAAACGGCCGTTTGGTGAATTGGCTCAATCGGGCCGTTTCGGCTTCGATCAATGCGCCCTTGATCGAGGTACTCCCGATATCCAAGGCGATCGTAGATAGTCCTGGCTGGATCATATTGGATTCCGAACTAAGCTCCACTGGAGAAACTTGTACCTGAACTCGAATTGCTAACCGCAACCGGTTCATCGAGCACTGGATTCGTCAAAGTGCCAATTCCTTCGATTTCGATCGATACCGTATCCCCATGTTGTAGATAGACCGGCGGTTTGCGAGCCCCACCAACTCCGTGGGGTGTCCCGGTGAGAATTACCGTGCCAGGTGCTAACCGAGTGGATCCACTGAGGAACTCAATCAAAGTCGGAACATCGAAAATCATGTCATTGGTGTTCCAATCTTGCATGACTTTCCCATTGAGGATTGTCTTGATGGAAAGCTGGTTTGGATTGGGAATCTCATCGGGTGTGACCAATACCGGACCAAGTGGACAAAACGTCGCAAAAGTCTTCCCGCGACACCATTGGCTTCCACCAAATTTCATCTGCCAATCCCGGGCGCTGACATCGTTCGCGCAGGTGTAACCAAGAACATAATCAAGAGCATGTTCTCGTGAAACGTTGTAACATGGTTTGCCAATAACCACCGCAAGCTCGCATTCATAGTCCACTGCGCTGCTGTTGAGTTTGCGTGGCAAGTAAATCGGATCCCCAGGATTTTGGACCGTGCCGCTATTCTTCATGAACAAGACAGGGAATTCCGGAATTGGTTGACCTCCCTCTGCGGCATGCTTTCGGTAATTCAGTCCGATACAGAGGATGTCTCGAGGTTCGATGGGGGCGAGAATCTTGCTTACATCCGCAACCTCTTGTGTTGTACTCCAACCCGAATTCGGATCACCGTTGAGACGGAGGGTGGTGCCGTCTGTGGACAGCGATCCGTAATGTATTTTTCCATGGGAGTCTTGGTAGCGTAGTAGTTTCATCGAGTTAAATTTTTGGGAAATGAGAATTGAAATAGAAAGTTGTAAGTTGGCTCAATGAGTTAGCCAGTTCGGTTGTTCAGTTCCGAGCGCTTCGCAAACAAGCTTGAGTTTTTCTAACACATCAGCAGGCAAGGGAATGCCCTCGGTTTTGGCTTTGTGCATTCGCTCCCACTCCCGTTCACCTGGCAGATAAATACGGTCTACACCTTCTGCGGTTGGGGCTTCGTGGATCTCTTGTATCAGCGCCTCTAAGCGAGCATTAAACGACTCGGCAGATCCTATGGTCGCCACATCGACGGCCATAAAGGATGCGCAGTGATTCGATGGTTTATCGGTGGTATCGAAAAGCCAACTGCCAACCTGCCAAGTGTGGTGACCACCTGGAAGAATTGCTGACAGGATCTCACACCATAGCCCGATACCATACCCTTTATGCCCTGCCATCGGTGCCAATGCCGCATTGGCTGGATACAACGATCCGTCCGTGGTCGGTTTACCATCTGGGCCAATAAGCCATGTATCGGGGATGGTTTCTCCTCGCTGACAGGCTGCGTAGACTTTGCCTCCCGCCGTAGCCGCGGTGGCCATATCAAGCAGAATTGGGTCGTTAGCTAACCTCGGGATCGCATACGCAATTGGGTTACTTCCTAAAACCGAACTTCGCGAACCGGGAGCCGCAACAGAAGGGATGTCATTACCCGTTGCCATCGCGATACAGCCCTGCCTGGCGGCTTGTGATACATAGTAGCCAATCGCTCCTACGTGAGCGGTGTGAGTTAGGCCGACCCAAGCGATCCCCGTTTGCTTCGCTTTATCAACCGCAAGCTGCATCGCGGCATTGCAGCCGATCATCCCAAGTGCAGATTTCCCATCGACGATCCCCCATGCTGGTCCCTGGCGTACGATTTCAGGTTCTGAACTTGTTGAGTATCCACCACCTTGTAATTTACGGATGTAGCCATGCAATAACTTAGTCCCATGGGTATGGACTCCCATGGCATCAGTCGTTGCCAGCGTGTCGGCGACGATACCTGAGTGATGGTCGGACAATCCGGTGTTTCGCAAGGATTGCGCGACAAAGTGATGTAAGTCTCCAAACGAAACTTTGCCTGGTGCTTTCATGACACCACACCGTTGACGACGTGGATGAGCTTTTGGTTGGTCAATGCATTTGCGGCATGATGGGCCGCTGACTCTCGAAGCTTTCGTACGGCTTTTGGACTTGCGGATGCGATGTGGGAAGCTGTTATCACATTCGGTAGAGATCTTAGAGCGCTATCCAACGGAATCGGTTCAGGATCGCAAACGTCAATTGCGAGCGAACTGAGCTTGCCGGACTGCAATGCCCTGATCATCGCTTGGGTATCGATCAAATCACCTCGTGCAAGATTAATAACGATTGCACCGGTCTTCATCGTTGCGATTGTTTCATCGCGCAACAGTTTTTTCGTCTCGGATGTCGATGGGCAATGCAACGATAAAATATCGCTCTGAGATAATATTTCTTGGAGCGATACGGCTTGGCATCCCGCATTGGCGATGGAATCAGCGGATACCACGGGATCATGTACGAGAACCTTGCATTTGAATGCTTGTAGCCTTGCGATGACCTCTCGGCCGATTCGACCAAATCCTATGACGCCAACGGTCTGATCTTTCAGAGTGCGCATGGCAGACAAGTCGGTTGCCAAACCCCACTTGCCCTCGCGTATCAAGAGTGTGTTCGGAACGACCTGACGAGTGGTTGCGAGGATAAATGCAAGAGTATGGTCGGCAACTTCATCGATGCAATAATCAGGGATGTTGCAAACCGGAATCCCTTTTGCTTTCGCAGCTTGGAGGTCGACATTGTCAACTCCTATGCCGTATCTAACAATTACCCTGGCTCGTTGCATCGCTTGAATCACTTCGGCATTCACTGGTGCGAATTGGGTAATTACTGCATCAGCCTGTTCAACTAACGGTATTAATTGCTCTGGCGTTTTACACTGACCATGAATGATTTCGCAACCTAATGGCTCGAGGATTGCTCGCTCAGTGTCCAAGTTAGGAAAGGTGTAATCCGTGATAGCAACCGTTGGCATGGCGGAAGTGCTCCAATGAAATTCTCCATGGTGTTTCGACGCGTGTCGCGTGAACTTGCCGTTGGAGAGGGAAACGACTTGATTCGTAAAAGGTGGGATAAAAATCAGGTGGGGAATGATCCCCGGAAGGATTATGGTAGCAGTCGCAACTGCGCAACTCCACTAGGCATCGTTCGGTAGAACCATACCTTTCAACGGATAATTCAACCCTCATGTGAGTATTTACGGTGAATCTTCGGTTCGCTGCTTTGTGCCGTATTTTCGAAACTGTTTCAAAATCCGCATCGCTTGGATACAACGCTCCTCGAGAGAGCCTTCGAGCTGATAATAAGGTCGCTTTCGACTTTGCAAATCTCCTATGATTCGCTTCTGCATGACAGAACGCAAAACTTCGCCCGAGCGATCCCATGTATCGTCATAGGGAATATCGCTTGCGCATAGGAAAACCAGGTCATAACGGTCGAGGCAGCTGTCTGCTAAATCGATGAGATCGCGATGCGCCTTATTGTGATAGTAATAGGAGAAATGGAGAGTTGTTGTCGCATCGGTGTCGATGAAAAGGTAGCGATTTGCTTCCAGTGCTAGTCGGTCTTCTCGTTCTCTATGCCCTTCGGCGATTTCTAAGAGCTGTTCAAGTGTCAGACGTCGGTCTGTTTGGTGCTTTTCCCAATATTCTCTTCCATATTCTGGCATCCACATCGTTTGGAATTTTTGGGCGAGGGCCTCGGCAATAGTTGTTTTTCCCGTGGATGGAGCACCTACAAAGACAACATGGGTTACAAGGTCTCGATAGACGTTCGGAGCAAGAAATGCGCGATGAGCATATGGGTTTTCCCTAATCTGTGTCGCGCTGATTGGAATAAGCTCTCTGCGAACATCGACTCTTCGGTCGATTGCGCCTAATCCTTTACTAACATGCTCTCCGTACGGTTCGCTCGAGTAGAAATGAGTGATCGTTCGACCCTGTAACCGTTTTGCTAAGTACGCGTCATGCCGGGCCGTGATCGAGGGTTCTAGCCCGGTTTCGCTTGGTCCGTCCCAAGCTTCCAAGACTTCCACTTGTGGATACAACTCCTCGATCCAACGTCGTCTGACGTTTACGGGTGGCGTATCGAGTTCCGGGCAATCATACAGCAAGACGAGTGTTTGGTCGGTCTCTTCGAGCGATAACTCAATGAGCCGCTGGTGACCACGATGAAGCGGTGCGAATTTGCCAAGTGTCAAACCCGTTTTCACTCTACACTTCCTTGCTGAGTTTCTTGGTTTCGAAGTGCCGTTCGCCACTGGTAAAACCCAGCGATGGCCATCGCTAGGAAGACAACATAGAGGACGGAAAGTACCGGCAATTCTCGAATGACGTACAGTGGAATGGATAGAACATCTACCACAATCCAATATCCCCAATTTTCGTAATAGCGTTTCGCGAGTAGATACTGCGCGGTTAGGCTCGCTGCAGTAATAAAGGCATCTGCGATCGGAGATTTTCCATCGGTAAAGGACATCAAGAACCAAGCGATCAGTATGGTTTGTAGTAATGTCAAGCCAATAAAAAAGATCGAAGCGTTGGTGCTCAGGCGTTCCACTTGGACCGGCGTGTTGATCGATTGCGAAGTGCTTTTATTGCGAGTCGAAGCGATCCAAGCCCACCATCCATAGAGTTGTAGAACCCAGAAAACTCCCTGCAAAGCGGTCTCCGCGTAAAGCTTTGCATTCCATAGGACTATCCCCTGCAATACGACTTGGACAAGCCCAATTGGCCAGGACCATTGATTTCGAAGGATCAGCAGTCCTACGCATAAAATCCCCAGAATGGTGGCAAGGATTTCGATGGTTGTCATGACGGGTTACCGAAATGCGTCAATCATTTTGGAGAAGGAGTCCGGAATGGAATAAGCTGCAACGACCATTATCGAAAGCCATGCGATCCAAAGGCACGCGTCGGTTAACCAACCTGGTCGAAGGGAGGTGTTCACTTTTACATATCGAAAATACAAGGTTGCTGAAGCAATCATCGGGAGAGTTGCGGCTTGTGCTAATCCCCCTAGCCGTACCATGACTTGGGGGTCCTGCTTGACGATATAAAGAGTTAGTGCAAAAAGAGGGAACGCGATACACAGCCAACGTACCAGTTTCGCTCTGTTTTCTGCGGAACGAACTTCGATCCAGTTGAAAAGGGCCATGAAGTCAACGGTCATACGACTGTTGGCTGCACAAGCGAGGTACAAGGTTTTGAAAAGCACAACCCCGGCGGCGATGAGGAATAGGACTTCGGTCCATGCGCCGAAGGGAGCTTTATACATCTCCGCCAAGGTAACGATCATCTTGGATCCCTGGGGTACTAATCCTTGTGGATGCAAGACTGCAGCTCCCATGGAATAAAATGCGACTGTCGATAGGGTGAAGACAATCATACTGATCCAGGCGTCTAGCTTCATCACCCGAATCCATCCTTGAGCACGCCGATGCCAAGCTTCAGAGCCATCGTTGATACCAGTGTATCGAGCGTAACCTTTTTCCAAGCACCAGTACGGATAATAGAACAACTCTGTTGCACCGACCCCGGTGATTCCGAAGACCGCAAAAGCGTCTGCAATACCTTCTGCTGGTATTTTGAATCGCAATCCATCGATCACTGCTGGGAACGTTGGGGCGTAATTTGTAAAGAACAAAGAAACGGTCGCAAGTACGGTGACCAAGGTGAGGCCGACAACAAGGATGGTGGTTAATCCTTCAATCCGTCGGTATCCTCCGCCATAAAGGATGGCGATGGTGACCAAGGCGATGACAAAAGCCCATAACAGTTCCGGACGGGCTTGTAGATAAGCACCGAAGCTAGGTGCTGAACTTCCTATGCTATCCGTTAATCGGTCTGTCGCTCCCGGCAAAGCCATTTTTAGGGATTGGCTAACACCTCCCATCATTCCACCGAGTTGAAAGACGGTGAAAAAGGTCATGATTCCCCACCAGATAAGGAGAACACTACCAATAGCACGAATGCGTGAAATGTTCTTCAAGGCTCCGAGAGTTGGTTGTCCGGAAGAGATCGCGTAGCGCCCCAATTCCACTTGGACGAAGACTTTGATCACGCAGCTGAACAGGATCAACCAAAGAAAAACAAACCCATATTTTGCGCCGATGGCGGTAGTTAGGATCAGTTCACCGGAACCGACAATTGTCCCGGCAAGAATAATTCCCGGGCCGATTTGCTTAAGAGAGTCCCACAGCGTGCTTGGAGGTTCCGTCACCGCGCTAGGTGGTAACGCATACGGATCGTAGGCTTCAGTCACTTCGGTCATTATGGCTCTGGAGAGGAAGAGTCAAGCGAGGGGGGATTTGCGAATTGCTGCAAGGGTGCAGTATACGAACTTCGTGAGGTCGAGTGTTTGGTTTTGGGGAGAAAACTATGGAATCTCGGTCAGTTCAATAAAAGAGTTGCGAAGCGGTACCCGGTGACGAAATGTCTTGAGCAAATGGCCACACGCAAAGAAGCAAAGACGCCGGGAGTTGAGCCGGATAGAGAACTACCAAACCGTAGTGTGGGCCTCCGAGCCCGCACGAATATTGCCAACCACCCTATCGCCTATCGCCTCCATGCCACCGTGTTTCCAATGGTCCTCAATTGAGACAAAAAGACACAATCGTAGTGCGGGCTCGGAGGCCCACACTACGATTGGCAATTCAAATGGGCTCGTAGGGTGCGGTGGAGCGGTCCTGTCTCCATTCATGATTCCACCCTAACACCATCCCCCACACCATCTCCATTACACAACTCAACCCACCGGACCGCGAAACCCACCAAGCGGGAGGCTTTAGGGATTAGGCGTTAGGCTTTAGGTGAAACGGCCAAGGTGCGTTGCGCGGTTCGGTTGCTTAGGATGGAGAAGTGATTGCAGGGTGAAGGTAACTGATTTTATCGCGAATAGTTATTGCGCAGAACCGCTTCACGCACCCTACGAACCTCCATCGCACGGCTTAAACCACCGGACCGCGAAACCCACCGGATCGCACTAAGCTATGATTGAAAGCTTTGCACTTTCGGCTACAACGAAGAAGCCATCGTAACCTTGCAGACAACCTTTTCGCTGCAAAATTTCGTGAGCCATCATTAAACGTCCCTCCATGGTATTCACCTATGCAAAGCCAGTTTGAGCCTCAGTTTTTGCGCGAAGCGATCCGCCTGTCGAAAGTTCAGATGGAGGCGAATGCGGGTGGTCCGTTTGGCGCGGTGATTGTTCGTCCCTCGCGAAATGGGCGACCAAGCGAAATCATCGGCAGAGGCTGGAACCAAGTGACTTCCACAATGGATCCCACGGCCCATGCAGAAGTGACCGCGATCCGGGATGCTTGTCATCGGCAAAAGTCGGTATCGTTAGCTGGTTGCGAAATCTATTCGAGTTGTGAACCCTGTCCAATGTGTCTGGCTGCTATCCTATGGGCCCGTTTGGATCGGATATATTTTGCGGCAGGGCGAGACGATGCGGCTCGCGCTGGATTCGATGATGCTGTCTTCTATCAAGAAATCGCAAAACCGATCGAACAGAGGGCTGTCCCGATGATACAAGAACTTCGCCATGAAGCGATCGAAGTGTTCGACGAATGGCTCGAAAAACCTGACCGTATTCCCTACTGACTTTCTCTTGAGTTGGAGACCGAAACATGTTGCAACCATTGTCTGTGCTTGTTCGTAACGTCACCGTGTTCTTGATATTGGCCACTGGAGTCGCACAAGCACAAGAGATCGTGGCGGATGTCCCGTACATGGATGATGGGCATGCACGCCACGTATTAGATATTTACCATCAGCCAAATCGAGGTGAGGAAGGCAAGCGTCCGGTGGTTATCTGGATTCATGGCGGAGGATGGCAGACCGGCGACAAAAACGATGTTGCATTTAAGCCCAAGTACTTCACTGATCGCGGGATGATCTTTGTCGCTTGCAACTATCGATTGTTGCCTGAGGTTAGTATGGACGTGTTGATCCGCGACGTAGCCCAAGCGATCGGGTGGGTGCATCGTAATATTCATCGTTGGGGCGGAGACCCTGATCGATTGATCATTGGTGGTCACTCAGCCGGTGCGCAACTTGCCGCTCTCTTGTGCATTGATGAACGGTATTTGAAGGAAACACAAGTTGACTTCAAGTCGTTGCGAGCATGTATCCCGGTCGATGGCGATACTTACGATATACCCAAGATCATCATGACTGCCGAACATCGGCAGATGATCTATGGGCGTGGTCAACCGACGTTTGGCCATCGGCAAAAATTTGGCAATGATCCAGCTAAGCACGTCGATTTCTCTGCGGTAACCCATGTGGCGCGTGGGAAGTGGATTCCACCCTTTTTGATTCTGTATTTCTCGGGGAATCCAGATACAACTGTGCAAGCGCAAAGCCTAGAAAAAGTACTTCGCGATGCAGGGGTAGTAGCAAAAGCACAAGGAGAATCGAACACAAACCATTCGCAGCTCAACGATAATCTTGGAACCCCCAATGACCCCGTAACAGAAGTACTTGAGGAGTTCCTCAAAGGACATTTGTAGGCAACATTGCAACATTGTTGCAACATTGTCGCGGATCGCTCCTGCGATCCGTCTGAGCATTGTTAAAACCCTCCTAGCCCACCCCAATTCATAAACGCAGTTGAAGCCAACATTGTCGTGGATCGCTCCTGCGATCCGTCTGAGCATTGTTGAAACCTTCCTAGCCCGCCCCAATTCATAAAACCGGTCGACACCTGACTGCGTTGACACCTTCTATGAGCGATGTCAGTGCGCTTATGAACTCATC
>CAZACJ010000113.1:0-11667 GCA_964483385.1 uncultured Pirellula sp.
ACAACCGGAACCACGGTAACACCCTAAGCAACCTCCACATACAAAGCCACCCTCAATCCACAGACCGCGAAACCCACCAGCACGCGCAATCGGTCCACATCTACTCTCAACTTTCTCCTTTCAACTCTCTGCGCAGCCACGGTCCCCCACCATCCACTCTTTGCGTCTTTGCTTCTTTGCGTGAGACATCGGTCCGCACCCCTCACCCGGCCACTCTTTGCGTCTTTGCTTCTGTGCGTGAGACATCGGTTCGAATCCATCGCAAACAACGGCTACTTCCCCGACGGGAATCTATCAGGTGAAGCGTCCCTTCCTTCTGAACCGACGGCCGTAACTTCAAACCAATGCTCATTGTTCGGATCTCCACCATCGAAACCATTGACAATACGAACCGAAGGGTGGTCAAACGGAGCTCTTTCCAGCTTCACCCGCTCATCGGTTAAACAGAGCAAGAAGAACAACAGTGCCTCCGCATCTTGAACTTGCGTTAAGTTTACATTCCCATCCAATCCGACTTTCCCATCAGGATTAAGCAACAACCGTCCCATCTCCGGGTGCAAATCTGGGTTGTAAACCGCATGCGCTGGAATCAAATCCGGATTATCGAACTCGTAGAAATCTAGTACCTGACGCAGCGTTAAGAAGCGGCCGTTGTGCATGTAGGGTGCCGTCAATGCAATGTTGCGCAACGACGGCGTCTTGAATGCACCCCAACCCATCAGCTCGTTGTCTTCAATGAATGGCTTTCGATGCCCCCATGACTCTTCCGTCATGCCCCCACGGCGCGAGCGACTGAAAAAATGAACCTCTTTTCGCTCTTGGTTTGGAGCAAGAAAATTCCGGTCTGTCGTATGGTCCGCGGCAATGGCCGCTTCTCTTTTATCTTCGGCGTTAAGATATTCTTGAATCGCAGCCACATTTGCATTTGGTCGCTTGAAAATTTCAGCACCTTGTTTTTTCAGTCGATACGCAGAACCGAGATCGGAACCGACAAAAGACTTGAGTACAGTCGTAACTCGAGGTTCATCAGTTTCCTCACTTGGAGGGTTTGCCGATCGAACTGCAGCGATCAAGTCGTTTGCTCGTGCATCGAGAGTTCGTAACCGTTCTTGTTCGTTGGGCAGGGCCATCGCCACGATTCGTCTCCGCTCTCCAGCAACCGCTGTGTTGATTTCGTCAACAGTCAATTGCTGTTCAATACCCGAGAATCCCCACACGCCCCAGTCGAACCGAGGTTCGGAGACACCCAAGTTGTAGAACCCCACATCGTAAAACACATAAGGCTGAAACTTCTTTTTCTCGTCCTCACGACGCGTCGGCGCAAAACTCAACAATGGACGAGTTCCAAACCAAGTGATCATCGGCACCCGAGGAGGTGCCAACCGCCCAGGTAACGCAGGAGGAGCATCGAAGGCTGTCGGCAGACGATCCGGGATCTGCATGTACTCAACCATTAACTTCGCCACCACCTCTTCAATCACCGGGATACGCTCTAAGTCTGTGAAAAAAGATCGATTACCCAAGTGCGGTCGCACCGCATCAGTAACACCAAGATCCGGTTTCCTAGTCCCCCCAAACAACTCCAACATCTTCTTCTTAAACGCATCCGCCCACGATGTTCGAACCAAGGCATGCGAATGCTGCTTCGCAATCGGTTCCGGCAACTCTGGCGCTAACTCCAAATCCCCAACTGACGTAAACAATGGGGCCTCATGGCAATCACCGCAATTCGCCACAAAGACACGCATCCCTCGCTGAAACGTCGCCGTAGCGCTCAATACTGGGTCTGCGGAACCAGTCGGCAACTTGTCCAAGCGTATCTTACGAACTTTTTCATCCAATTCAGGTTGCGGTGGAATAACGACATTCTGATTCAACGCAATTGTCCCTTGTCCTTCTGTAACTTCTTTCCATACCCTTTCAATTCCCTTAGCATCCCCCCGAAGCATCTGATCAAAAGGTGAATCATTGGATATCAATGTGGACTCATAGAGCATGATCGACAATCCCCAGAACAAGCTGAAATTGTTGTTCATCAAGTCATCTTTGACCATAAGACTTCCATCTTCAGTCGCGGGCAACTTCGCCAATGTCTCATGCAAAGCGAGTCGGATCTTGGTCGCCTCATGATTGCCAAAGTCGTAATCGCGATGCGGTAGAATTTCCGCCTCAACTAGCCTCCAGTCCTCAATCGCATCAATCAATGGCCGCAAGACATTCCACAATTCCTCCCCCTGGGCGTCGTCCGCCTTCGGTATCACGTAAATCGGGGCCAACTCGTTCGCAATCGCTGCCGCAGGAAAAACAAGTTCATCGTTTGTAAGAATGTTCCGAATGGCTTCACTCCGTTGTTTTACTTCGCCTTCAGGAAGATCTTGATTTGCTCTCAAGTATCCGTCAAACAACGCCTCAAACTTTTCCCGTTCCTTTTCCAGCCGACTCTTAAGTGCGTCACTATTGGTTAGCTTCGATTCATTACCCCACCATTCCTTGCGAAAAGCTTTGCGTATCAGTTGCCGATACCTCAACGGTGCATTCTCATCGCCGTTATCGAAAAGGCCTTGCTTGCCTGCACATGCATGCCGTCCAAAAACAGAATCGGATGGGCTCACCGATTGAACACTCAAGGCCTGACGATCGAGAAGCTTATATGCCACGTCATGGAACGTACGTCCTTCGTAAGACATCTCAACTTCATTGACGATTGGACCAACAGCCTGCGAACCTAAAGAAGCCTTCACGATGGCAACTGTAACCGGTACGTGCTGTGTCGCTTGATTCGCGCCATCTAAAAGCGCTCGTTTCAATGCCACACGTTTATCGAAATCACCAAAGATCGATATACCGTTAAAAGTCGATTCCGCACGTCCATCGTGAAACTGACGATCATTCATCACCGCATTAATAACCGATGGCGAATTTCGAGCGGTTACCTGGCGGGATTGCTTGCCAGCTACGGAGAACATATGCGCTACCGTAGAAACCCCTCTCGGTTCTGTTGAAACGTTATTTTCAATTCCGTTTTGCTCAACCCCAGCAAATCTTCTTCGCACAACTCCTTGGGAACCAATAATCTCATGCGGTAACAAACCGTTAATGCTGAATGAATACTCCGGATTCGTCGGAGAATTGGGATCCCTAGCCCCGCGGAACATTAGAGGATTAAGCGGCTCACCATTCGGTGTATACGCCAGTGCTCGCTGAGTAAATGCAGCCCTCGGAGTTCGATAGTCGTTCTGTACTGCATCTAACTTTCGCTCAGAGACGAACTTTTCCCAAGCGGGAAATGCGATCGCACTGGTATTTCGATTCCGTGCGTCAGCACCAAACCGATAATGACAGGAAGCACACGCAGTACCGATCGCACCTCCGGTTGCCTGTGCATTGAAGTCACTTCCAGCAGCCATTTCCCAGAACAACGCCTTCCCTAATAACACCGCCGCATCGGGGTCAGCTATAAACTCCAATAAGTCCGGACGACGGATTTCCCATTTTGGCCCACCTGCCGTCTGAATCCGCTTTAAATAGGGACTTTCTAAATTTCTCGGGTCCCACTCTTCAATCCCACCAGCGATACGCCGCAAAAGCGCCGCGTCCTCATGGCCCACCAAATGCGCTGCTTCTTCAATCGCCTTGGCCTCTCTCGGACTAACCTGCGCGAACACGGATCCGCTCATCAAGAAGCACAATATTCCACTACTAACCACTCGTCGCATCATCTTTGAACGCCTTCAACCAAACCTAAACTCACCGTTGTTTAACTACGTAAATCAATTCCGAAACGCTCCTGAGGTGTATCCCCAAGAACTCTTCGAAAGGCTTCAAACACCAGTCCATCCCGTAACCCCGACGGACAAGATGCCCACCGATTCGCTTCGTCATTACCAATCCAATACAAAGATGCGTGTCGGGTCAAATCCTGATCAATCCGTTGATCCAAATCAAAAAAACCAATGCTTTTGCGAAGTATCGAGATATTCTCCGGTGTCCCTGTCAAGAAATACCAATCGCACTGATTCCCTTCTGCACGCTCCGACGCTCCATACAATTCCGCATACTCACGCAACGCCGCTACCGTGTCGGTAATCGGATCCAGTGTAAACGAGAGGATGCTCACCCGTTTCCCAAACATCTTGGTCAGCGGTGCCCGGAGTCGCTGCAGAGTTTCATTAGTCGTTGGACAACTACCTCGACACACGGTGTACATCGAACTTACTATCACGCGCCGTCGCTCGATCAAATCCGTTCGAAATCGAAATTCGTCCCCAAATTGATTCCTAACCGGAACATCGGCATAGCTTGCAGAACGTTTTGCAATTCGCTGCGCCGTTCCGACTCCTTGAAAAAATGCTCTCATGGTGTGCCTCTCTGTTTACTTCTTGGGGTCTCGTGGCTTAATCAATGGATCCGAAGTCCGATCGACTTGCGTCTCCGGCACAGGGCTTTCCTCCCAACGGTACGAAGGCACACCGTCGATCGCTTCCCAAGGCATCTCGCCAATCGCATGAGGATTCGTTCGTAAATCAGTCACTTGCTGACCATGCGTCCTCGCTGTGGGATAGACATCAGGATCGTGTGTGTTGACATCCGTTACCGAACCACTCATCGTCGGTTCAAAATTCATCATCATCCGCATGTCTTCATGCTCGACATTGTGACAATGGAATACCAGAGGTCCCGACCAAGTCCTAAAACGCATTCGTATACGCGCCGCCGTATTGGGACCCAAAGCTTGAGTATCGTGATTCGCCACCAAATCCGCTGCCCACTGTGTACGAATGGAATACAATCCATCCCAAATGGATTTCACGGCCCCGGGCATGTTGGTAAATGCTTCTTTAAGACCTTCCTTTTTGAATACGACAGGCATCAGAGAAGCGCCAAAACCTGGTCGCTCTAGCAAGATCTTAAACGCTGGATTCAACGCAATCTCAGGTGCATAGTACTGCTCAATCGACCAAGGCCCGATCAACCACTTCGCTACGTCGCTCAAAGTTAAGTACCATTCTCGAACTTGCCGATACGTCACCGCGGCCTGCCTCCAATCCGTCTCTAGAAATGCTGCGCCATCTCCAAGGATTAGTCCCTTCGCGGCCACATAATTCCGCAGACCGCTCTGATTCTTTAACAACGATTGAATGTGGACCGTTCCGACCACTAAGTCGCGCAGAATCTGTATCTCTTCGGGCAACTGACCGTTAGGTGGTGCAAGCGAATCAAAACCATATGTCCCGGCGAGTGTTTCCCAATTGGGTAACCCCACCAAATCCACTTGAGCACGCGCGCCCAAAATGCCATCCGGCCCCACGATTCCATCAGCAATAAAGTCTTTTTCATAGCTGACCAACTGATGTCCCTCTAAATGCATATGGATCGGATGCCACCATCCTCCTCCACCGTTACGCAGTACCCATTCCTCTGCATAAGTAAGAGACGGTTTTCGTATTGGTTTTGCGTTTGGATCTCCCGTTGGAATCTGAAATTCTTGCTTCTTGATTCCAATGACAGGACTGGCGTTGCTTATCGTCGGATCATAGAAGCGAGCATTAACCATCCAAGCCCCCTTACCACGTTCGAAGATAAACTCGCGAACGGCCATCACTTCGTCATCTGGAATCGCATGCCGAGGACGCAAGACCGTCGATTCATCAATGCTCGCATCCGCCCCCTCTCCCGCATCGCTCTCAATAACGAACTTGATCAATCCAATCGGTTGATTCAACTCTCGCATCTGACCTAGAGGGCCAGCCCCCAAAAGGGTCGCTGGTATCACTCCCGCATTGACCATGTTAAGAACTACCGGATTCGTCGGATTCAGTTCAAACGGCAACGGGAAGACGTTCGGATCCCCCGCATCTTCCTCCAGCTTTCCTTTAGGCCCGCGTCCGTCAAACTGTGGCATGGTGTTGACAAGGTACAACTCGACCTTCTTGCCTGCGTGCTCCGGATGCTTCTGTACGAACTCTTCATAGATCTTCCCAAAATCCACAATCACATCTGCGCGATTGGCCATGTTCAACAAAATATCGTTGACCTCTTGAGGCATCGGATAAAGCCAGCTGTCTTTACCGATCCGTAAGACCTTCTTGCTGTCGTTCTCCAACTGAATGTCGGTGATGGGCAACGGCTCCATGGTCCCATCGGGATTGCGTTGCAATCGGAAAGTATCAGAATCGAGAAAACGTAACCGATAGATTCGAGCATTCGAACCATCGAGTAAACGCAACCTGTACTTGCGACTCTTCACTTCAATCGTCGGCCACGGATGACCATTGATCAGCTGTACGTTACCGATATACCCATTGTGACCATTGCTGTCGTAAACGATCTGCCCTGTCTCTGTGTTGATAATGCGATCTTGAAGAACAATCGGTAAATCATACGGATTGAAATAAGGTGTTGCCGCTTCCGTGTAGAACAACTGATTATCGAGTGCTGCCGGCTCGTGATCGGCTGACGGCGGTGACTGCATTGCATTCTTGTGCCGATGTACCCAATACGCATCTGGAAACTCGGTTTCAATCTGCGACCATTCTTCCTCTAAGTTCGCTTTTTCCGCAGGAATATTCGGATCAAGTGCAGAAAGGCTCTTGCGCACGACCTTCTTTGTCGCATCCACTTTCAGACCATAGCCCGGTAGCACCCCTTCGCGAATCAACTTCAACTCCAGATCATCGAACCAAAGCGCAAAACCTGCAAGCCCGTGCGAGACATTGAAGGCGGTCGCATCGAGCGCGTGATCGTGATACCAAGTTGTTGATTGACCTTCACCGAAATCAATCTCGTTACCGTATTCGCCGTCCCTACCCTCCAACTTGTAACTCCGTAACGGGAGAATGTTGGGGTACAGGTAGTCTCGTGCTTGACCTTGAAGCACATAATACGTAGGGAACCCATCGCTATGCGTAGGGTTATGCCCTCCATGGTGGTGAACCGAGATCTCGGTTTGCAACAAGTTCTCGAAACGTACGACCGCTGGCATCCCATGCCGGAACCGAAAAGTAGGCCCCGGAACACGGCCTTGGTAGGTGTAGAGCATGGTCGATGGCCATTCCGGCCGTAAACGTAAACTGCGCTCGTAAGCTTGAACCTTATAACACTGAACAGGGGAATCAGCAGGAGGTGCATTCTGAGACCGAAATTTCCCCCAGTTCCCAGCATCAGTGATTCCATAGCTGTTCGGGCTCTCATTTGGATCAGCAGGATTTGTGTCTGGTTTGACCCGCTCTGCCATAGCGTCCCAAGCCGAAGCCGCATCAACCCAAGTACCAGATGCAACATCGAACTTCTTGTTTCCTCCGATCAAGTCACCGTTCCATTCGACGGCTGTCCCATGCAGGACCTTACCGATCGGTAATGGATCATTCCAAGGAGCATTATCAAAGGGCGCGACAGCAGGTTCCTGACCCTCCGTCGCGCTCAGCTCAGCCCAAGTGTTTGTAACTGAGGGTTCTTTCGTAATCGGTTTTGCCGTTGGGGGAACGATCCACATGGGGGACGCGAGGCGTTTGGCAAGCACAGGGTTGTCTGGGCGAGGTTGAACAAATGGCTCAAAAGCCCAAGAGGGCAGAACATGTTGCTGTCCCTTTTTGAAGAACTCCGCCACTTGCGCCGGTTCAGGTGGAGCGAAGGGGTCTTGGGCAGCAACAAGATTAGCTTCGAGTTGAGCAGCGATACCAGCGGCGGCAACACCGGTGCTTGTACTACCGATAAAATGACGACGATTAAGATTCATAGGAGCGACAACGTGAGAGGAATCAAGACTCGAAACACAACAGAGCGTAAGTCAAAGCAAAACGAGCACATTACGGCGGCAGTCGATGAGCCGCACCCGGTTCGGCGCAAGCGGAATTCTCTTCCCAACCCAAGTAAATCTGGAAACCAAACCTTTTATCGTTCTACTCACAACGAACCATCAGAACAACGACGAACCTCTCTAATTCCTCTAAATTCCTCAAACCACCATCTAACAAATGAGTTAAAAAACTAACACCCAAACCTCTTACCATTTATTTTCAGATTCTTGAGAAATTACTGACTAGAACCTCAGGTCCCAAACGCTTTAACGGCTAAGAATTTTCTCACATGTAACAACAACCAAAATACAAAACCCGACAAATCAAGTTCCTTAAATGGTAATTTCCTGATCGGAATCCACCGCTGTCTACGCTTTTGATCTACGTACGAGTCAGTCCCCCCATTTTTTTGGCGAGTAGTGTATGTCAACAAATGCGTGCAAAAAAATCACCTCAAGCTTCATCGGCCAAGCAACTTCAAATCAAGTCGCGACCTACCAAGTCCCGAGCGGACAAGAAAAGATTATTGTCCTACGGTGTGAGCGAAACAATCTTTGCCCGAATACAGGGGTACTCTCCACTTTGCTTTTAAACGGAAAAATTGTGACTCAAGGTATCCTTGAAACGTTATCGGATGCAATTCAATGCAACGCTATTCCGGGTGACTCAGTGGTCGCCATTGCATCCCTCTACCCACTCATGAATTCCGCACGATGCATGGAACTCGGAAATGCTATTGTAACGCTTAGTGAATGCGACGCCGTGATAACGCCCACAACCTCCATGGTTCCCGATTCGATCAATACATCCGGTTGGGCCAGCTCATGCAATAAAAAGCTCCCGAATCCAGATGAATTTCAAGTACATGGAACTGTAGAACTTCCAACTCCTCTATGGACAGCGAAATTGATCCCAACCATCCCGCAAGGCTTCAATCCAGAAATACTCATGCTTGATATCGTACTCAGCCACAAAGGTGGCCCCGTTATTGGTCCACAAGTCATTGTCCAGCAACCTGTTCAATACGCACGCACAATGAACGATTGCCCCTACAAACAAGTCCAAATATTCTACAATAAGCAATTAATAGCAGATATTCCCGTTAAAGAAATACTTTAGGGCGAAGCTGTACTTCTGCTACTCAGAGCAACATCAAATGCATAAACTTCGTCGTCAATTGCATTATTTAGCTGACGTAATTGACGGCGTAACGGATCCTCGGAACGCTCAAGCCGGATTAGCTCCCGACGCCGATCCGTATAACGTTCATTTCGTAGCTCCTCTCGTTGGGTTTCGATTTGTTTGAGTTTAAGTTCAATTCCTTTCCTCTGCGATTCCAGTTCTTGCAATGATGCAAATGCAACCGTGAAAGGCGCTAGCGCTTCGTCAATTGGAGCAAATGGATCAGCAGTCTTGCTACACGATGCCGATGTTAGCTCAATGCTTTCCAAGAACTGCTTCAAATCCGTTTCCTCCGCACAGATTCGCCGGTGGCTTGTTTTGAGTTTGCCAAGCGTACTTTGAAACGCAACGAATTCCCTGTAATTCTCAGGGAATTCCAGCTCCAACTCACGACTGTCCACAAGGTGGAATAGAGCAGGATTAGTCGTCTTGCATTCGAGCGTACTTGGGTATGGTAACACTCCATTCTTTTGAAGTAGTCTCAAGCTGATACCGCTTGATCGATCTTTGCATTCGGCATCCCCAAAATCCCCACTCCTCGCTTGAAGGTAACTGATACCCTTTGCCTCAATCTTCAAAGCGACCCAAGGTTCAAAGCTACGTTTTGCTGGCTGAATTTTGGACACGTCCACATTCGATTCCTCAAAATCAAGGACAAAAGTCCCTTTCTTGTTTTCGCTAATCCAAGGCGATTCTCCGTCCAAGTAATCTACCGCGGGAACGTCTTTCTTTACCGAGTAGATGACTGGCTGAATTGCATGAAGCTGCGAATTAAAAATGCGAATCGGTTTGCCAGCAAGTATCTCCTGAACGATTTCGTTTTCAACATTGCCTTCTCCACTCGACTTCCCATTGAACACCAGGAATACACGGTCTGCACTTTGAAAACGATTTGCAAAAGGATCAATGACTATACGATCGTCGACTTTTGCCTTCACCAACTGACGAAGTAACCTAACCTCTTGCGCTTTAAAGGTATTTTCTGGAATATTAAACTCGGCAACTACACCTCTCCCACCTTCAAAATCCTCGATCAAAACGGCTTGAAAATCGACCACTTGATTTTCCAAGAATGGCCGCAAATCGACACCTGTCTCATTGGTAATTAAGAAGTGCCTTTCCAATTTCCATTCGGAGGTCGATTTAGCTTGTTGAATGATTGCATAAGACTCGTCGAATAATTGTTTTTCGGCGGCGATCGGAAAACGCAACTGAATGTCGTACTTAATAGGTTTTGTTTCCCCCAACGCTCCTTTTACTTGGAGTACTCTTGTGGATGTTTCTTCACCCGACTTCACCTCCCATATTCCATGTTCCAAGGAGACCTCCATTCCCGGCCTACTTTTGTTTAGTGCAATGGCAAAATCGGTTGGCGAAGTTCCTTTATACCGCACAACCACTTCCCCATTCTGAGCCTTTCGTTGCCAGTACTCAAGCCGAATGGAATTCGTCGCTTTACCCATTGGTTTACTCGAAGCAACATTCGTTTCATTCGCGAAACCGAACACCGTAAGGCAGACACACCCGAACAACGAGAGTGACAAATTTGTTAGAAGGTTCATCTTTTGTATTTTCCTAAGCAGAGCTTTGATCCCAACAGGGCGGGAACAAAGTGAATTTATCTCATGTTCAAAGATTCTTGGAGCAACCCGAAATTTCCGATGAGCATTACAGGCGGAACAACCGATAAAACTGGTACGATTCGATGAGCAACTGCTCGTTCTTACACGCAACCAGTTTCAATGTTCCTTACTTAGACGAACAAATCTAAGTTCTCTTGGAGTATAGCATGCGTTCTTCATCCCGGCTGAAATTATTGATCGTATCAGGAATTCTCTTTGGTGTGCAACCTGCGGCTCATGCACAAGCACCTGCAACACGACTCAGTCGTCTTATCCCCTGGGCCCCACACCAAGTCGGCAAGAAGCCCGTGACCGGTTCCGACAAAAATCTCGAAGAGCTGGCCAAGAACATCGATTGGTTAGAGAACAGATTAAATCTCTACGGCACAGTTGTCCCCAAAACACCAGACGTATGGGGAGAAGCACGACTCACTGCTCACCGCCAAGAATTCGAAGAGATGCTCAAACGTGAGCTCACCGCGTTCGACAAAAACACGATTAATGGCGCTGAAGCCGTTAAGGACAACGCGTTCCTTGCATTCGCGTTGGCAATGAACAATGGTTTAACACCCAACGCTCCCACTGCTGAAATCAAGTCCAGTTCAACCGGTCCGGGCGTTGGCGTGTTCAACTACCAAGAGAAGACGGAGGGAGACACAAAAACGATTACGTCTAATGGAGGTGCGTTTGCAAACATAGTAACACCTACGGATCTCGGTCCAGTCTTTCAGTATGATCCTTCGAAGATCACACTTGGAGAAAAAATCACCGTAGAGCAAACAGAAGTTCTCGATCAACTTGCACGTTACTTGAACCACTTGCATCAAATCCGCCGGATTAACGAAGGGGACGATACGTCGGATGCGCCAGGTTACTCGATGAACCTCGTTCGCATTCCAGTCTCCATTCTCCCAGGAGAGCATACGAAGATCGGCTACGGTGCTGAGATCACGGTCACCGCCGAACCCTACCTCGGCCCCGAACTCCTCCCCATGGCCTTCCGCGACTTCGTCATCAACGACCTCGTCGATCAACTCAGCCTACCAATGACCCGCTTCATCAACTCC
>CAZACJ010000114.1:0-4022 GCA_964483385.1 uncultured Pirellula sp.
CCCATCACATGATCCAAATGGGTATGCGAAAGCAAAATCGAGAGACTGGGAGCAGTAAGCAATTCTCGCAATCGAAATACTGGGGTTCCAGCATCGAACAAAATGGAGGGCTTGTCGAGAAAAAAACAAGACGTGTGCCGAGTCTCGCTAGGGTGGTAGCCGGCTGTGCCTAAACAGTGCAGCTTCGTCATCGTTCGCAAGTCTCTGAGTCTTTCCGCTCGTTTTGCACAAGCACTGCACGGCTGAGTAATTCGCAACTGTCACTCGGCATCCTTCCCTATTTTGAAGTAGCCGCGTGATAATTCTAGCGATTCGGGGACATTTTTGGGAAATCCACCCCAAGGCATGTCAATTCTCGGGGACAAAAGCCCCGGGCTGGGGTTTCACAGCCCGCTTCGCGCCATCCCCTCCCCTGGGCGGCTCTCCGCTTTGCCCTGGGCTATCTCCTTACGCCCCGTTGGGGCCGTTACGCGCTTGGCATCACCGACCGGTCTTCTTTGCGTCTTTGCTTCTTTGCGTGAGATATCTGCGCGCTCATATGCAGATGCGATTCTACTTTCCACTTTCTCCTCTCAACTCTCAGAGAACCAATAGCTCTCCGCGTGAGATATCGCAAGTTGGGGCCGTTATGCGGCCTGCTACTGTTCTATTTAATCCCCATACCGTTAGGGCGAGGGCTAAGCACTCCACGAACCCCCATCTGGGCAGGGTCGCGTGCTAACTTGTCCGCCGTCACCCTGAAATCTTCTATCACCGGTTGCAACCTCCTGGTCAAAACCTCTACGTTGCCGGAAACCAAACGAATACTATCCACTGTATCGTTCACCTTCCCATAAAGCGCCGGATCGTCGATCAAACGCGCCAACGTTCCCTCCGATGCGTTGAGCCTTCGCGAAAATTGCTTGAGATCCACCGCCAATGCTTCTATGTTTCCCAATGCACGAGTCAGATTCTCCGCAATCTGATCGCTTCGCTGCGCAATCGGTTTAGTGATCTGCTCAACATTGACCAACGCCTCATCTGCATGCTCAATCGCAGAACGAACCGTCTCCCCAACCCCCTTGAATTCCAATCCAATACTCTCAAGACTATTGCTGAATTCTTCAAACCCCCGCAATGTACTTTGCAATTGTGTCAGCGTTCCTTCCGCATTGCGCATCAACCCAGGCAACGTCTTGAGCGCCTCGGCAACAAGATCGGGCAAGTTCGCCCGCTCGACTTGGGTGCCAATCCGATTGATCGTCCCCACCGTTGTGTTGATGTTATCCAACGTCGATTCAAGTTTTTGAGCCATCTCTCGAACAGGAGTATTCCCACCACCAAATGTGTCCTGCGCTACGGAAAGAATGTTGTCGAGCTTTTCTGCAACTTTCTGCAGAGAGTTCGCTAGACCAGCCATATCCCCAAAAGCTTCCAGTGGGTCTGGAATCACCTCGCCCCTAGCTACGAACTCTTGCTCTCCGATCACCTGATTCGAAATGTACTTCTCGCGCTCGTCGAGTACCCCATCACGAGGTGTCCCCGCCGCTCCATCAAACCGCGCCAATAACTCTTTCTCTTCGGGATCCACAAACTCAATGATCGAATCCCCACTGATCAACGAACCGGTCTTGATACGCGGTGTTTCTCCAACCAGCAACTCATAACTACGATCGATCTCCAACAACAAGTCGACGCCACCCCCTCGCTGCTTGCGCAATTCCACCTTCGCAACTCGACCAATCACCACCCCATTCTTTCGAACCGGCGTGTCAATCCCCACATTCGGAGCGCTCGGAAAATTGACGGTGAATCGATATCGCTCCACCCAGAACTTGGGCACAGCTCCAAAAAAAGCAATCAGCAATACGCCGATGATCGCAGAAGCGAGCACCAGTACTCCAACACCGAAACGATATCCGTTGTCATCCATGGCTTGTTTCAACTATTTAGGAACGTAAGGTGTCTATTCGCGGTCTTGCCTGCGCTCCGCAGAGATCACTCTGCTTCGCGGCGTGCAATCGTATCATGCAAATGGGGTGTTTCGTCGACGTGCGAAGAAGGGGTAGCGAGCAACTCCATCAGTCGCTCACCCGCTTCGCCTCGCACAAACTGTCGCACTCGCCGATCCTTGGTGTCATCCAATGCTTCCGGTGGCCCGTCATAGAGAATCTGCGATTCCCCGGGCAACAAACGACTGTACGGATAAAGCATGATCACCCGATCAGCGATCTTTCTCGCGGAATGCATATCGTGCGTAACAACAATACTCGTCACCGAGTACTTGCTCTGCGTGCGCAAAATCAATTCGTTGATCACGTCACTCATGATTGGATCAAGCCCCGTCGTTGGCTCATCGTAGAGCAGCAATTCGGGTTGCAAGATCAATGCCCTGGCCAATCCAACCCGCTTGCGCATCCCACCCGAAAGTTGCGATGGTCGCTTTGGTAATACGTTTCTTGGTAATCCAACCTCGGTCAACCTTTGCTCAATCAACGCTTTGGCTGTCGATCCCTCAGGCACACCGTGCTGATTCAATGGGAAGGCGATGTTCTGCTCGATGTTCATACTGTCAAATAACGCTGCATTTTGAAACACAAAGCCAAAACGCTTACGTAGACCGGTCAGTTCAACTTCACCCATCGCGCGCAAGTCTCGACCGTCGAATCGTACAGATCCTTTCGAAGCAGGCAGCAAGCCCACCAATGCTTTTAACAACATGGTCTTACCGCAACCGCTCTCCCCGATGATCGCCACCGTCTGGCCACGAGGAATCGATAACGATATCGAATTCAAAACGACTTGGCGTCCGAACTGAATGCACAAATCCTCGGTTTCGATGATCGGTGCATCGGTCTTTTTGTTCGACACGATCGTTGTCACCATCGTACAACAAACTCCATTGATCGCACTGGATCACTAAAGCAACTTGGAACTGCTCGAAGGCCACAATGCATAATAGATCCCGTCGAGGAACATGTTTAAAACAATGTCGATCGCAAGTATCATCACAAAGCTCTGCACAAACGCTGCCGTTGCCGCACGTCCAACCCCTTCCGCTCCAGCTTGGCAATGAAACCCACGATAACAACTAACTATCGCAATAATCGCCCCAAAAAATACGCTCTTGAATATTCCCGTGAAGAAATCAAAGCCGCCGACAAAGTCACGGCTATTCTTCAAGTACTGCGCATGATCAATGCCAAAGACAATTACACTGAAAAAGTAACCGCCGACGATGCCCATAAAGTCCGCCATCACCGTCAGCGCAGGAATCAACAGCACACAAGCGAGAAAACGGGGGACAACCAAATAGTGAATCGGATTTGCCCCCATCGCCACCAATGCGTCGATCTGCTCTGTCACGCGCATCGTGCCAATCACCGCTGCCATCGCACTGCCGACTCGGCCTGCCAACATGGTTGCCGCCAAGACCGGCCCTAACTCCCGAACCAATGACATGGTGATCACCGCCCCAAGCTTCGACTCCAACCCCATCGTCTTAAACTGATGATAACTTTGGATTGCTAGCACCATCCCGATGAAGGTTCCCGTCAAAGCCACCACGGGGAGACTCAACACCCCCACCGCGTAGAAGTTAGGCATGAGCGTTTCGCGACGCGGTCGGGCGGTTAACATCCAAACCAACATCCGCCAAGCGAAGAGCGAGATATCCCCAAGCGTCAAAATTCCTTGGATCACGACGTTCCCCCAGGCATTTGCCACTTTGACAAAGCCGGCATTGAGCCGTGATCCTAACGATTCGGAACGGTGACGCTTAGAATTACCCATATCTTGGTTCTTCGGCCCCCGAAACCTGGGAACTTGAGGGGACTTTAACGCTTGCAGCGAGATTGTCGCACCCGCACGAGTTTTCTTGCTATTTTTAATTGACTTTTCTAAAGTTAATGTGGTCCCCTGACAACCGACCTCCGCGCTGTTGCGAATATCGCGGTTCCCGCCTACCGTACGTTCCTGATGCCAAAACTCGGCCACTCGAACGGCCCCTCTAGCTGCGTACCAACCATGCAACGAATTCCTAT
>CAZACJ010000114.1:4122-10951 GCA_964483385.1 uncultured Pirellula sp.
TCGGCCACTCGAACGGCCCCTCTAGCTGCGTACCAACCATGCAACGAATTCCTATCTGCGAACCACCAGGTACCCTAACCATCAAAAAATCCCCAGCTCGAACCACTCTAACAGCTCCGGCTGCTCCATCGAACAGTGAACCCGTTCGCCAAAAAGATGCCACTCGTATCCTTCAAACGACGCGTTCCTGTACGTCGCTTCCGCGCTGCATCATATCGCTGGCGATCCTGCTAAGCGCTGTGATTGCCAACTATGGACATGCTCAAGACTTCGAGCAGGGCAAAGCGCTCTACGAAAAGACCTGTGCAAGCTGCCACGGAACGAAAGGCCAGGGTGTTGCGGATCACTACGATAGCCCCTTAACCGGCGACCTATCGATTCCCGAACTCGCAAAAGTCATCCAAGAAACCATGCCGGAGGGTACCCCCAATACACTAAGCACCGAAGATGCAAACCGCTTGGCTATCTTCGTGCACCACGAGTTCTACTCACCTTTCGCACAACTGCGAAACGCTCCACCCAAAACCCAATTAAGCCACCTAACGGCGGATCAACATCGCCGTAGCATCTTGGACTTGATGAGCCCCTTCGTGAGCCGTCCCGCGGTGTGGAAGAAAGCGACCGAACCCGATAGCCGCGGACTCAAACGCCTCATCGCTCAAGGTGACTGGGGGAAAGATCGAAAAGAGATCGAAAAGAAAGTCAACGGACAATTGGTTTGGGATTGGGGAGAAGGAAAACCGCTTCCCGAAATTGATCATGAGAAATGGCAAGTCCGTTGGAGCGGTTCAATCTATGCTCCGCTTACCGGTGAATATGAGTTCTTTCTCGATGCGTCGATTCGGTCGAACTTGTTCGTCAACGACGAAAGTACCCCACTGATCGATGCGAGTGTCGTTTCGTTTGAGAAAAGTGAGAAGAGCGCCAAGATCTTCCTAGTCGGCGGACACTGCTACAATTTTGCAGTCGACGCATCTCGGTCCAAAGAACCGAAGGCAAAGCTAAGTATTCAGTGGAAACCGCCAGCAGGTGCCAGAGATTCCATCCCGCTCGACTATCTCTCTCCCACTTGGTCCCCCCCACAAATAGTCGTCTCCACTGCGTTCCCGCCAGATGATCGAAGTGTCGGCTACGAACGCGGCACCAATGTCTCGGCGGAATGGATCGAAGCGACCGTTGCCGCAGCGATCGAAGTCGGAAATCGGCTCAATGGAAATCTTAAACGATGGCTCCCCAAAGAAGGGAATGATCCGGGGAACGTGGACCACATCAAACAATGGTGCTACCGCTGGGTGTCTCTTGCACTGCGCCGCAGTTTGAACGACCAAGATAAAAATCGCTACGTCGATTCCCATTTCACTGACGCAAGTTCGATTGAATCGGGAATCAAAAAGGTAAGCCTCGTAACGTTGACCTCTCCTGAGTTCCTCTATCCTGGCCAAGGTGGTACCACAGACGAAAACATCGTCGCGCAACTCGCGTTAGTCTTTTGGGACTCACTTCCCGAAGCTTGGATGCTTGAACAAGCCGCACGAGGAGAGACAAAAAACAAGGGAACGATCGAGAGATTGGTCGATCACATGATCAAAGATCCACGGTTCGACTGCAAACTGAAGCGATTCTATTTCGAATGGCTCGGCCTCGATTTCGGCAAAGACATCAGCAAAGATCCAACTCGCTACAGCGACTTTGACGAAGCGACGCGTGGGGATTTGCAAACCAGTCTTGCACTGTTTCTCGATGAGTTCGCAAATGCAGATTGCGATCTTCGCATTCTCTTCACCTCCGATGCCGCGTACATGAATAAGAGATTGACCAAACTCTTCGGTGCGGAGATGCCCGAAGCCGACGGTTTTCTGCGACTTACGAAAGACCCACAACTGCAAGCCGGGTTTCTAACACATCCATTGGTGTTAGCGTATTACGCTTACCACAATCAAAGCTCACCTATCCATCGCGGCGTTTTTCTCGCCAAGCGAGTCTTGGGGCGTAACCTGCGTCCCCCCGTCGATGCGATTGTCCCGATCTCAGAAGAAGCGGCACCGGGGATGAGCACCCGTGAACGCGTTGCGTTACAAACCTCCGGTGCGATGTGCCAGAGTTGCCATCGAGTCATCAATCCGCTTGGGTTCGCGATGGAACATTACGATGCGATCGGCAAGTACCGCGCAGAAGACAATGGCAAACCTATCGACGCCTTGGGTAGCTATATCGATTCGAGCGGCCAAGCAGCTGAATTTCGGGGAGTACGCCAACTAGCTGATTACTTGGCAAACTCCCCCGAAGTCCATCGCTCCATGGTCCGCCAAATGTTTCAGTACTTCGTAAAACAACCCCTGCCTGCCTACGGAGTGGAACGCTCCGAAGTCCTTTATCGCGTCTTCTCGGAAGGTGGTTTCCAGTGGCGTCCCGTCATGCGGGAACTCGGAGTGCTAATCTCGCTGCCAGAGACTGCCGAAGGACTTCCTAGCGGCTGATCCATCCCCCTAATTGAACCTTCCGGAAACAAAATAAACTCCTGACGCCAGTTGGTTCGATCGTTACAATAGAGAAGCGGGTGGATCGCCCCGCGACGGCATAGCCCGCGTATTGATCCTCCAGAGCCCGAAAAACGATCGAATCGACCGATCATCCCACCTACCCAAGATCCCGCCATGAGCCGATTTCTGTCTCGCCGTCACTTTGCCCAACAACTCGGCATCGGAGGAGCAAGCCTCCCGTTCCTGAGCAACTTACAAAGCCTATTCGGAGCGACTTCACAGAATAAAAAACAACGGCTCGTCGTTGTTTTCAGCCCCAATGGTGTGATCCCCCCGAATTTTTGGCCCGACGAAGAAGGCTCGGAGTTTTCGCTCAAGAGAATCATGGCTCCCCTTGAGCCATTCAAGAATCGTCTGCTGACACTTCATGGCGTCAGCGATAAGATCCGTGGGGATGGCGATAACCACATGCGTGGGATCGGCTGTTTGCTTACCGGGATCGAACTCTACCCTGGGAACATCCAAGGTGGATCCGACACGCCGGCCGGTTGGGCTAGCGGCATCTCCATCGATCAAGAAATCGCGAATTACTTGCAAGCGAAACCGGATACGCAAACACGATTCGGCTCTCTGGAATTTGGGGTCGGTGTTCCCAACCGCGCGGACACTTGGACTCGCATGGTCTACTCCGGCGCCAATCGCCCCGTAGCCCCCATCGACGACCCCTACGCAATGTTCAACAAACTCTACGGTCAACGGGAAGATCAAGCGAGCGTCAAGAGTATCCTCGACGAAGTCCAAGAAGACTTAGCCAAAGTTCGCGCAAAAGTGTCGCAAGAGGATCGACGCTTACTCGATGAACATCAAGCGCTCGTACGCGCATTCGAACAACGCATCGCACGAGAAGGAAATGCCGAGTCCCATGCGGTCCCCGCTCTCGATCCCAAAGTCGAAGACAGCAACGACAACATCCCCAAACTCACTCGAATGCAAATGGACCTGATGCTGCACTCGATGCAAGCAGACTTTGCTCGAGTCTTCACCTTCCAGTTCACCAACTCCGTCGGCCAAGCCAAAATGCGATGGCTTGGGATCGAGGAAGACCACCACGGACTATCCCATGAGCCAGACTCCAACGAAGAAGCTGTCGAAAAGCTCACCAAGATCAACATCTGGTACTGCGAGCAAATCGCTTACCTCGCGCAAAAACTCGCAGACACCCCTGAACCAGGCGGTGAAGGCTCCATGTTGGATCACACCACCATTCTTTGGACCAACGAACTCGGAAAAGGAAATTCTCACACTTTGGAAAATATCCCGTTCGTCCTGCTTGGCAATGGACTCGGGTTCCAAATGGGACGATCGTTAAAGTTCAAGAGTATCCCGCACAATCGACTCCTGCTTTCGTTAGCCCACGGTTTTGGGCATACCATCACCACGTTCGGCAATCCAAACTACTGCCAGGACGGGCCGCTCGCCCTCTCCTAAGCTGCGATCATGGCAACGCTCGTCGTAACTCGAGGGCCGGATACAGGGATCACCTTCCCACTTCGCTTCGGCTTGCAAAAAATTGGTCGCGATCCTCGATGTGATATCCACCTCGATGATACCGAAACATCAAGGTCCCATGCGCAGATCCTTTGGGACAAAGAAGGGGTCCTGTTACGGGATCTCAAGAGCTCCAACGGAACCATGGTCAACGGCGAACCCATCGTGGAACGCTTCCTGCGTAATGGAGACCGAATCCGGATCGGAAAACGCGAACTGCAATACCATGCATCCGGCGCAGACCCCAAGTCCTCTGATCGCAAATACCTCGATCGTAGCGTATCGATCGTCACCGACGAATCGCTCGGTGCATCTCAAATCATCAGTCGGGCTGACTTACAAGATCCCGTCGAAGAAACCGCCGTCTTCGACCCCTCTGTACTGCATCAAGGTGCCACCCAAAAGTCCCCCTGGGAAATCATGTATCGGACCAGTTTGGCCGTCAGCCGAACTCTCGATATCGATCAATTGCTCGAACAGATCATCGACCAGATTTTTCAATGGGTGCAATGTGATCACGCCTGCGTGATGCTCCAAGACCCTAAAACAGGCCGGTTGCGCCCAGCCTATCGCAAGAATCGCAAACCGAATTCCACCCACCAGATCACCATCAGTAAAACGATCCTGGATTATGTCCTCAAACAGGAAGAAGGAGTCCTGACGAGCAACGCAAAAGATGATGGTCGCTGGAGTTCAAGCGCTAGCATTGAAGCAGCCGGTGTATGCGAAGCGATATGCGTTCCCATGCGAGGACGTTACGGCATGGTTGGCGTTCTGTATATCGATACCATCGTCCAAGCGACCCACCGTAGCGATGATCCAAATCGCCGCGTCTTTACCGAAGAGCATCTAAAAATGCTCATCACCATCGGACACCAAGCAGCCTTGGCAATCGAAGACACAACCTTCTACCAAAGCACCTTACAAGCCGAAAGATTGGCCGCCGTTGGCGAAACCATCGCAATGCTCTCCCACCACGTGAAGAACATCCTGCAAGGACTTCGTGGCGGCGGTTACATGGTTCAAGAAGGACTCAAACGTGAGGATCTTCAAGTCGTCCGCGACGGGTGGGGAGTCTGCGAACGGACCCACTCAAAAATTGAGTCCCTGGTTCTGGACCTGCTGACAATTAGCAAAGAGCGACAACCGAATCGCCAAGCTGTCGATCTGCGTAAGATCATCCAAGACGTCCTCTCGATTGCGTCGATCTCCGCCAACGAACAATATGTGACACTTGTATGGGATCCACCTAACGATCTTCCGACTGCCTGGTGCGACCCCGAAGGCCTTCACCGCGCCATCCTAAATCTCGTTGTTAACGCCATTGATGCAACAGAAGGCAAACCCGTTCGACGCGTTGCCCTGAGTATCGACTACCGCATCGCGACTTTGGAGCGAACCGATTTCACAATTACCGTCGAAGACAACGGCGCGGGAATCGATGAAGCGGACTTCGATCGCATCTTCTCACTTTTCGAGTCGACCAAAGGGAATCGAGGCACCGGTCTGGGGCTTCCGGTTACCCAAAAAATCATCCGCGAGCACGGCGGTGATTTGAAAGTGGCAAGCACCCTCGGTGAAGGCGCGACCTTCACGATCCATCTGCCCTCAACCCCCACCCCGCAGACAATCCCACCAAACAACAGCTAAAGCCCAATACCGTCGGATCGATATTTCGATTGGTTCCAGGCGTACACTTTTAGCCGGACTACGCGAACTCTGGCTTGGTATTTTTCGTTTAGCGGTCAGCCGGAGGCGTACCGTGTTGCATTCGAAATTTCTGCCCAGATCATAAACCACGAAAAACACGAAACACACGAAAAGGGAAAGTGGGCGGTTTTTGGATTTGAGATCGGAGATTGCGCCTTGAATGGGACCGTTCGGTTATAGGCTGATCATCTTTAAACACGAAAAGCACAAAAGGTTCCCACAGGTTCTTTTTTCGTGCCTTTCGTGTCTTTCGTGGTTCTAAAACTTGCCTTAGATCCCTGCAGCATTCTCCCGTCTTTGATTAACCACGAAAAACACGAAACACACGAAAAGGGAACAGGGGTGCTTTTTTGGGTTTGTAGTCGTTAAAGTGCAAGTCGAATGATACTTGCTTTCGGATACTCTCCAAAGTTGACCAATATGCCAAGCCTTATCCCGGTCGCTTTCAAGTAATTGATCACTTGCGCTTTGTGTTCTGGAGCGATTGCTTTTACTGCTTTGAGTTCAACAATGATCTGGTTGAAGCAAATAAAATCTGCCTTGTACGTCTGCACGAGTGGTTCACCTTTGTAGGTCAACTTTAACTCTGCTTGGGGTACGAACGGGATGCTTCGTAGGCGAAACTCCTTGCCTAAACATTCTTGGTAAACCGACTCAAGAAAACCACAACCCATCTCTCGATAGACTTCGAATATTGCCCCTTGGATCGCATAGCTTTCGGCTTTGAAGAGGATCGTTTCGGTCATAGGCTGGTTATCTTTAACCACGAAAAGCACGAAAGACACGAAAAGGGAGGTGGGCGGTTCTTTAATTTAAGGGCGGGGATTGCGCTTTCAATAGGATCGTTACGGTTATAGGTGGGATGTTTTTAACCACGAAAGACACGAAAGACACGAAAAGGGAAAGTGGGCGGTTTTTGGCTTTGAATAGGCCAGTTAGGTTATAGGCTGGTCATCTTAAAACTGGAGAAGCACAAAGGTTCCCGAAGGTTCTTTTTTCGTGCCTTTCGTGTCTTTCGTGGTTCTTAAACTTGCCCTAGATCCCTGCAGCATTCTCCCGTCTTTGATTAACCACGAAAAACACGAAACACA
>CAZACJ010000114.1:11051-11158 GCA_964483385.1 uncultured Pirellula sp.
ACGAACGGGATGCTTCGTAGGCGAAACTCCTTGCCTAAACATTCTTGGTAAACCGTAAGCGCACACCACAGGGAGGGTGCCGGGTGAGATGATCGACCGGGGTGATT
>CAZACJ010000115.1:0-11082 GCA_964483385.1 uncultured Pirellula sp.
CGCCTTCGGCTGACGGCTAAACGAAATCGTGGTACGCCTTCGGCTGACTTCTAAACGAAATGACTGCTAAACGAAATCGTGCTTCGCTGCGTCTTGGCCTCTTTGCGTGAGACGTTGGTAAGCGAGTGGTTTTGGTGCGCGAGTGGTTACTGCGATTTATTTGCAGTCGCTTTTTTGAAAAAATTTAAAGTGTTTAAATACTATTGAATTCAATAAGAGTAAACTTCGGTTCACCTCCTGCCTAAAAGTGTAAACCAAAGAAGACTGTCGTTTTGTCGCGGTGGAAACTGCGGTTGCCTTTTTTGGTTATTTGTGCGTATTCATTGGTTTTTTGCACTTTTTTGCGATTCGTGGGAGCAGGTCGATTCTGTTGAGAATTTGGTAAATAATTTGACCTCTAGGGCTGGAAATAAATAGCTTGATTGCTATTCTACCGAGGAATCACCAAAAGGGGTCTGCGCCACTGACGGGTTTAAATTTAATTCAGCAGTGACCTCTATCTTTAATTATTTGTCGAGGCATAAAAACCAGAGAGAGCGATGAATCGGAACGGCTAGTTGAGCCCGGTTCAATTGTTTCAGTGCTCAGTGGTTGCTTTTGGCGTAGCAAGTGTCAGGTGTCAGCATGGGGCTTAGGGGCAGTCGGCTTCGAGTGGCGGGTGAGCGTTTTGTGGTTGAGAAGATGGGTGTTTCGGGAGGATGGTTAAAGGCTGACCGACGTGGCTTTCTCAGTGCCGCAGCGGTAGGTGCATTGTCGGGTGCTGCTTGGTCTCGCTACGCATATGGTCAGGGGGGGGATGAGCCGGATGCGCCGCCGACTCCGATACCTGTGCGTCCATTTCAAGCGGTGTTGCCAATGCCGCCGGTGCTACAACCGCAGTTAGCGAGAAACGGGCGTCCACCGTTTGAGCCGGGTAGTGCCTATCACGGGATAGCGCCAGAATTTGCAGACTTGGCAAAGTACACGGTGTTTCCGTTGAAGTACTACACGGTTGAGATGCGTCCTGCGGTGCACCAGTTTATCCCGGGGGTAAAGACTCCGGTCTGGACATATAATGGGACGGTTCCGGGCCCGACGATTCGGGCGCGAATTGGAGAGCCGATGGTGGTGCGTTTCCGCAACAGGTTGTCGGTTGAGACTTCGATCCATTTGCACGGTGGGCATCTTCCTTCGCACGCGGATGGTTTTCCGACGTACTTCGTTGAGCCGGGCAAGGATCGGGATTACTTTTATCCGAATACGGTTCCGTTGCATAATGGACGTCCTGATTACAGCGAGTCTCCATCGACTTGTTGGTATCACGATCACGCGATGGATATTGCGGGTCCGAATGTTTATTTTGGGATGGCAGGGATGTATCTCTGCACGGACCGGATCGAAGAGAACTTGATCAGCGGCAACGTTTTGCCGAAGCTTGACGTCCCGCTGGTGTTGTCAGATCGGCGTTTCAATGCGGATGGGACGCTTTATTACGACATGCTTGATCATGACGGGGCGATCGGGGACATCCACTTGGTAAACGCCAAGGTACAGCCGAAGTTTCAAGTGCAGCGGCGCAAGTATCGGTTCCGGATTTTGAATGGTTCGAATGCGCGGTACTATGATTTGCGATTCTCTGACGGCAGTGAATTTTTGCAGGTTGGTAATGATGCTTGGTTGCTTCCATTTGCGATGCCTCGCGAAAGGATGATGCTTAGTCCAGCGAAGCGTGCGGACATTATTGTTGACTTTAGCGATGCCCCTTCGGTGGTTTACTTGAACAACTGGATGGAGCAGACGAGTGGACGCAAGCCAGACGGGACGGCTGCGCAGCCGACACCGTTGCTGAAATTTGAAGTTGTAGGTAATCGGGTACGCAACGATGCAACGGTGAAGGAAGGTACACCGCTGCGTCCACACGTGCCGATTTTGGAAAGTGAGATTCGCGCAACGCGTGTATTCGATTTTGGTCGGTCGAACGGCTCTTGGGTCATCAACAACGAGTTGTATGAGCCGACTCGCATGGACGCAGCACCTGCGGCGGATTCAGCTGAGCGATGGATTTTCAATAACAACAGTGGTGGTTGGTGGCATCCGATCCACGTTCACTTGGAAAGTCATCAGATTCAAACGGTCAATGGCCAGCGTCCACCTCTTTGGGAATCCTTCAAGTCCGACACGGTCAACTTGGCAGACGGGACTTCTGCCGAAGTGTTCATGAAGTTCAGAACCTTCAAGGGTCCGTTTGCATTCCACTGTCACAATGTGGAGCATGAGGATCTGCGGATGATGAAGAATTTCAACGTTACCTAAACATTCTGAGCAACGTAGAGCAAAAGGAAGGTAACGGAAAAATGCGAAATCAAGAGCGAATCAAGATCGGTGTGGCCCTGAGTTTGGCTTTTGCCTCTCTCGCAGGAGCCGTGGCGACTTGGGGTGGGAGCAAGTCAACGGAAGTTGGAGTTGGCGTGATTGATCGGCCACCGAGTGGGAATCGACAATCGGATCGATTTGCGAAAGTTCGATTGGTTGACCACGAAGGGAACGAAGTCGACTTCTACGATCGGTTTGTCAAAGACAAGAAGATGGCGGTGAACTTCATGTACACCGTATGCAAGGGAATATGTCCTGGGATGACTGCCAACATCAAGAAGGCTCGCGAGGAGTTAGCGAAGCGGGGTGTTACGGACATCTGCTTTATCTCGATTTCGATCGAGCCGGACAAAGACACTCCGGAGCGATTGGCGGCGTATATGGACGCGAATGGAATCACCAACCATCCAGGCATTTCGCCGTGGATCTTTTTGACGGGAGATCTTGCAAGCATCGATCGATTGCGAAAGTCGCTTGGGGTGTTTGATCCGGACCCGGAAATTGATGCTGACCGCACGCAGCACGGTGGAATTCTCACTTTTGGAAACGATCAGACCAATTGGTGGGGTGCGACACCGGCATTGCAGCCTTACGAGGGGATTGTCAGTACGTTGGAACGGCTGATGCAGACCCGTACAAGAAATTTTCCGGTGCTTGAGCCAGAGGCGTTTTTGGGGGTGGTATCTCAATGAATTCCTTGGGAAAGATCAGAATTTGGAGGGAGGTGGCAGAGTAGTAGACTGTAATTGTTAAGGAAATTTTTCCGTTTTTCCTGGTTGGCATCCTTGGGGGCGTGCACTATCATCCGCTCGCAGTCAAGGTCGGGGAGCCCATGCGCCAATTGGGATCAAGCTTGAAGAAGTGTTGAAGACCATATTCTTCCCGATTATCGAGGTCTTTGTGTTGGGTCCAGCGAAGCGAGCCGATCTCTTTCCGGCGTGTTGCTGAAGATCCAGGCGAGGCGTATTGGAGTCATGGATCGAAAGAATGATGAGGGGCGTGCACGTATCGACGCTTCCATTGGCAAGGGTGTGTTCAGTGGTCTGAATTTTCTGGGAATCACGAACTTGCCTCGGCGTTCGAAGTCACGAACGAGCGTGAATCTGGGGCGACGTCGATTTCTGAGTGCTGCGACGGTTGCTACGGTCGCAGGTGGGGCTTGGGGACGTTTTGCACATGCGCAAGTCGATCCGCCGTTGCCACCGACAACGATCCCATTCAAGCCGTTTCAGCAGACGCTGCCCATGCCGCCGATTTTGCAGCCATTGGCTTCTCGAAATGGCGCTCCACCTTTTGTGCCTGGGTCAGCACATCACGGCATTGCACCGGAGTTTGCCGATGTTGCAAAGTACTCGCAATATCCTTTGAAGTACTACAAGGTTGAGATGCGGCCGGCTCTTCACCAGTACATCCCAGGGGTGAAGACTCCGGTTTGGACGTACAACGGGATTTTGCCAGGCCCGACCTTTAAGACTCGCATAGGTGAGCCTATCGTTGTCCGGTTTGTCAACAAGCTAGCTGCGGAGACTTCGATCCATTTGCATGGTGGTCACACACCTTCTCATGCGGACGGGTTCCCCACTTTCTATTGCGATCCAGGTCGGGATAGAGATTATTTCTATCCAAATACGGTTCCCCTGCATGACGGGCACCCTGACTACAACGAATCCGTTTCTACATGCTGGTACCACGATCACGCCATGGATTTGACCGGTCCTAACGTGCAATTCGGGTTGAGCGGTTTGTATTTGTGCACAGACCGTTTTGAAGATAACTTGGTTAGCTCTGGTGTTCTACCGACGCTCGATGTCCCATTGGTTTTGTGCGACCGTCGATTCAATGCGGATGGAACTTTGTACTATGACATGCTGGATCACAACGGCGCGATCGGCGACGTTTACTTGGTCAATGGCAAAGTGCAACCGAAGTTTCAGGTTCAGCGTCGAAAGTACCGGTTCCGATTCTTGAATGGATCTAGTGCTCGTTATTACGACTTGAGACTTTCCGATGGGCGACCTTTCTTACAGATCGGCAACGACGCTTGGCTCTTGCCATTCGCAATGCAGCGAGAAAACATCGTTCTTTGTCCGGCGAAGCGGGCTGATGTGATCGTTGACTTCACCAATGCTCCGTCGGAGGTGTTTTTGCACAATTGGATGGAGCACGAGGATGGTCGTGGGCCTTTAGGTACGGCGGCCCAGCCTGTGTCACTGATGAAGTTCGAGGTGGTGGGTGCAAAGCCGAAGAAGGATGCGACGGTAACGGTCGGAACTCCGATTCGGCCAAATACACCGATTCTCGAAAGTGAGATTGTCACGACACGGACATTCGATCTTGGACGCAAGAACGGTTCTTGGGTTATCAACGATCAGTTGTATGAGCCAGAGCGTATCGATGCGACGCCAGCGTTAGGTTCGGCAGAACGATGGATTCTTACGAATAACAGTGGCGGTTGGTGGCATCCGGTGCATATCCACTTGGAGTCGCACCAGATTCAGTCGATCAATGGTGCGGCACCTGCCCCTTGGGACGCTTACAAGTCGGATACAGTGAATTTGCAAGGTGGCACCTCTGCAGAGATCTTCATGAAGTTCCGAACGTTCAAGGGCCCGTTTGTGTTCCATTGTCATAACGTGGAGCATGAAGACGTCCGCATGATGATGAACTTCGAAACGATCTAAGTCTCGAAGGGTTTGAATTGGTTTTTTGGCGGTTGGCATTCTGTTGACCGTCTGTCTGTCGATGGTCGAGGTTGGGTTCCGACCGTTAATTGTCATCTGAACATTCAATAGTGATGTTGGTTCCATGAAACGTATCCTTGTTTACGCTCTGTGTGCGGTATCTCTGGTTGGGTTGTCGTTTGCGAGTTATCAAATCGGCAGTGGTCGCGCGATTCGGCTCGCGGAATTATCGCCGACTGCGAACTCGATTCGTTCACAACCAGGGGTTGATGTAACTCCGCCACCGATGGGAAACAAACGCTCGGACAAGTTTGCGCGTGTGTCTCTGACGACCCACGAAGGCAAAAGTGTTCGCTTCTTCGAGGACTTGGCACAAGACAAGAAGATTGCGGTGAACTTCATGTACACGGTGTGCAAGGGAATTTGTCCCGGCATGACGGCGAACATTAAGAAGGTTCGTGAGGAGCTAGCGGATCATGGTGTGAGCGACATCTGTTTTATCTCCGTGTCGATCGAGCCAGATAAAGACACCCCGGAGCGATTGGCTGCGTATATGGAGGTCAATGGGATTGAGAATCGGCCAGGATTGTGTCCTTGGATTTTTTTAACGGGCGATATCGCGGACATCGATTACCTTCGAAAATCGATGGGGGTTTACGATTTGGATCCGAGGATTGACGAAGATCGTACGCAGCACGGCGGAGTGCTGACGTTCGGGAATGATCGGACCAATTGGTGGTGCGCTTCGCCTGCGTTGCAGCGATCCGATCAATTGACCAAGGTGTTAATTCGCATCACTAGAGATCGCGCTTTGTTCAGTCCTCCCAAACCCGATCCGATCCCGTTGGCCGTTCGGTAACGATTTGGCTCTCTGGTAGGAGATAATCCGAGTGTTGCCTTGTTCTGCTAGTTTGTGGATGCATTGAGCAACATAGAGACTTGTGCAGTGGCAGTGATTGTTCATTCATTGCCGAAGATCCAGGCTTCGTTGAACATAGCATGTTTCATGCTTTTTCCACCTTCGACGAAGTAACTGTAGATCGCATGCAAATTACCGTCGGCATCGACGATGATGGCGGGGTAATGGTACGAACCCGTTGCATGGTCCTCCAAGTGACGTGTTGCTTGCCAAGTTATACCTTCGTCGGTGGAGAGTGAGACCGCAAGCTTATTGCGTCCTTTGACTGTGTCGTTGTAGATCAAGACCCAGTGTCCGTTCGGTAGGGTGACCGCATCGACACCTGAGCCCGGATTGGGAAGGGATGATGAGGTGACCTCACCCCAAGTTTCTCCGTCGTCGATCGATTCGCAGAGGCGTATTTTCTCTGTAACACCGTTCTCACGCATGAAGGCTACCAAGCTGCCGTCGCGGCGTTGAAGGACACTGGGCTGGATGTTGCCAAAGCCGATCAGTGGCTTGGATGCTCGCCATGAGTTTCCCATGTCGTCGCTGATGGCCATCAAAGAAAACGAATACGTGTCGGTGTAGAGAGGAAGTAGCACCCGCCCCGACTTAAGAAGTGTCGGTTTGCAACGTGTCTGCCATCCTAGACGCTGAAAGAGTTTGTCGGATAACCGTCCACGGACTTCCGTTATCTCTTTCTGAAGCTCAGGTGCAAGCACAGGCACTTTGGAGAGGAAGCGATCCAGTTTTGCATTGGCTTCCTCGCTGAAGTCCTCGGGTTTAAGCCATAGGCTTTGCTGCTTGATCCAGTCCGGTTTAGATGCTCCCAGGGGATTTTCTGCGATGAGTTGCTGGGTGATGCAGGATTCCCAAGTGTTGGCGAGTACTAGAGGCCAGAAAAGGTGTAATCGGCGTTTGGGGTCGAGCCACATGGCTGTATTTCCATCGGGGAAGCCAGGGGTGTCCACCATCAGGAACGGGTCGGTCCATTGTTGAGAATTTGGGGCGAGTCGTGCGCCAAAAACGGCGACGTCGTCAGCTTTGCGTTCCCCGGATCCTCGGTACCAAGAGGCGAGCAGGGAGCCGTCGGCGAGTTGCACAAGACTCGGTGCATGGTTGTGTTCCGGGTGCAGCGGGAAGACAAGTTCTTCGCGGTACAGCGGGGTTTGCGCATGACCCCATTCCGATAATGAAATAGCTAGCAAAAGTAGCGATGGCAAAGTCAGTATTTTGAGGATTGATCGATGGTTTTTATTCATATCAAAGATTCCGAGTCGGATCGTTGGTGTAGTGAGAATTGCTGGTGGCAGTGGGACAGTGAGTTGCTAAGACGGGCTTGTCAGCACAGGTTTACAAAGAACGTGGATCAGTTTGGGGCGAACGAACTTCAAATTGTAGCTTGCGATTGCTAGCGATGCTCAGGCCTATGGTTATGAACGGACAGTTCGACAGGATCCGTCGTCGCAGGGAATGAAATCGCCCTTGGATTCGCGGGTGTGAATCGGGTATTTTCCGATCGGTTGAAACGCTCAACTCGAGCGATTTTAGGGTTGGGTGGCGTGTTGGTAGCACGATGGAGCGGGAGTGAAGCGATGATTCGAGAAGAGCAGCAGTCCTTGGTGCGAACGACGCGAAGAGAAGCGTTGCTAGCGATGGGTGCGATGGGGATTGCATCGTGTTGCGGATGTCGTTCGACGCCGATGACAGGTAGGCCGCAACTTCGGTTCATCCCCAAGTCGATGGAGATGCAGTTAGGGGAGCAGAGTTATGCGGAGGTAGTATCGAAATCGACACCTTCCCAAAATGGGGCTTGGACGGATGCTGTTCGACGGACAGGTGAGCGGATTGCTGCCGTTGCTAACGCACCTGGATTTCAGTGGGAGTTTCGATTGCTGGCGGACAAGACACAAAATGCATTCTGTTTGCCGGGAGGCAAAGTTGCAATCTATGAGGGTATTGTACCGTTATGTGAGAACGAAGCTGGCTTAGCGGTGGTGATGAGTCATGAGATCGCGCATGCTCTTGCGCATCATGGTGCAGAGAGAATGAGTCAGCAAGCGGGAGTTCAAGGGGTGGGGGCAGTGTTGGGCTGGGCGATGAGTGACACGACTCCAATGACAAGGGACTTGGCTATGCGAGCCTTTGGGACGGGAGCTCAGTACGGTTTGTTGTTACCTTACAGTCGCCATCATGAGAGCGAGGCTGATGCGATTGGGTTGAGGTTGATGGCACAAGCTGGATATGACCCATCAGAAGCACCGTTGTTTTGGGGACGGTTTGGGAATTCAAAGAGTGGAGAGCAACCCGCCGAGTGGGCTTCGACACATCCTAGCGATGAGCGACGAGCGACGGATCTAGCGAACAAGTTACCGGAGGCGATGAGTCTCTATCAGTCGACCGCGAATCGGTATGGGCGCGGTGAGCGGTTGGTGTAATTGATTTACACATTATTAATGTTCGACGGCTTGAGCTCGACTCGTTTTCACCCAATACTGACAGCCATCCTACAGTGAAATTCGATTGCTTTTTGGCGGTGTTGGGAAATGGCGATTGGAGTGGTTGAGATGCAGCGGCGAGCATTTACGTTGGTGGAGTTGCTGGTAGTCATCGCGATCATTGGGGTTTTAGTTGGTTTGTTGTTGCCCGCAGTGCAAGCCGCCCGGGAATCTGCGAGACGGATGTCATGTCAGAACAACCTCAAGCAGTTGGGGTTGTGTTTGCAGAATTACGAGTCGTCTCGGAAAAAGTTGCCGTCATTTGGCGATTACCAGACACATGGTGCTACGGTGTATTGGAGTGTGCAAGCGAGGTTATTGCCTTATGCAGAGCAGACAACGGTTTACAACTTGATCGATTTCTCCAAGCCGATTGCGCAGCAGCCTCAGGTGGCAAAGCTACGGATTCCGTTTTTGCTTTGTCCGAGCGAAATCAATGACAAAGAGCGACCCGACGGGCCAACGTTTATTCATTACCCCTTGAACTATGCGATGAACATTGGGGAGTGGCATATCATGCAGCCACCGCAAGGGAAGGGGACTGGAGTCTTTGTAGTCAATCAAGAAACGAAAATGGCGGGGATCGTAGATGGGACTAGCAATACGCTTGGAATGAGCGAAGTGAAAGCGTTTACTCCTTATTTGCGTGATGGAGGGATTCCTGCGAGTGACACGGCCGCTCCCGCTAGGCCTGAAGACGTTGGCAGTTTTGGAGGGGAGTTCAAAGTCGATTCAGGGCATACCGAGTGGGTGGATGCGAGAGCTCACCAAACTGGTTTTACAACGACATTCCCTCCCAACCGTAAATGTCCTTACACGGTCAATGGAGTGCTCTACGATATTGACTTTAACTCGATGCGCGAGGGGCGAAGTACAACGTTGCCGACGTATGCGGTGATAACGAGCCGCAGTTATCATGTGGGGGGAGTGAATACGTTGTGGATGGATGGCTCGGTGCGTTACACGTCCAATTCGATTGCAGCAGAGGTTTGGCGAGCGGTAGGAACACGATCGGGTGGAGAAATCACGCAAGTCGAGTAGGATGCATTAGGGCTTAGTGGGAATTACTCATTGCGTCGATGGTTTTCGCAAGAGACGATTGATGGTTGTTCCGTGCATGATTCGACCTAGGTACGCAAACTATGGGGTGATTGGATGAATTGGAGTCAACTGAGATGGGCGGTTAGCCCAGTAAAAGTGCGTGGGGTATTGTTCGTGGGGTGTGCTTGGGCAATGGGGTTGGCTTTGTTTCCGGGTTGGTTGATGGGGCAACTGAAACCGCAAGATGGCACAATTGTTGTCGAGCAACCTGCAACGGTTCCGTCGCTTGGTAGTTGGCGGGAATGCAAGACGAAGCGAGCATTTGAAGAGTATGTTGCACGGGTGACGGATTCGAACCACAAGGACTTTGTACCGGTAGCGGAGCGAATTGCGGTGTTCGACAACGATGGAACGTTATGGCCGGAGAATCCGCTACCTTTTCAATTGGCTTATGCATTTGATGTGGTCACCAAGAGGGCTGCTAGCGATGCTGAATTTGCCAAGCATCCGATGGTTCAAGCGGTACTCAAGCGGGACATCGCCACGTTGCTTTCTGGGCCGAAGCATGAGGGGTTACTGCAAGTGGTAGCGATGACACATGCGGGGATGACAACCGATGAGTTCAGTGCAAGCGTTGAAGCTTGGATGGCAACAGCCAAGCACCCTCGTTATGAGCGGGCTTATGATCGACTGACCTATGAGCCGATGCAAGAAGTGTTACGGTATTTGCGACATCATGGGTTCAAGACCTACATCGTATCTGGGGGTGGAGCTGATTTTATGCGAGTATGGTCCGAGCGGGTGTATGGGATTGGCCCGGAGCAAGTGATTGGTTCGTCGGCCAGGACCAAGTTTGAGATGCGAGAAGGAAAGCCTGTGTTAGTGAAAACGTTAGAGAATTTGTTTGTTGATGATAAAGCGGGAAAACCGGTGGGGATACAGATGGCAATTGGTCGTCGGCCGATCGTATGTTTTGGAAACAGCGATGGAGACTATGAGATGTTGCAGTACACCACGATTGGAAATCCGCGAGCTAGTTTTGGCGCGATTGTGCATCACACGGATGCTCAGCGGGAGTATGCGTATGATTCAGCGCCGACGAGTTCAGGGAAGTTGGTGAAGGCGTTAGAAGAGGCTTCGTCGCGAGGATGGTATGTCGTGGATATGAAGTCGGATTGGGATCGTGTGTTTCAGGACTAGCGAGTTATCTCACGCCGCGACGCGGAGGGCCTTGGCTCTCAGAGAGTTGATGGGAGAAAGTGGAAAGTCGAAAAACCACGGCCTTGCACCGTAGGGTATGTGTAGCGGTCCACAACAAACAATCATTTGCCACCGACATCCACCGAGTACCATCCAATCAATGCTAGAGGTTCAAGCAACAGACCGCGGAACATACCATTGCGGGGGTGTCTCACGCAAAGACGCAAAGAAGACCGCAGAGCCTCTGGGATCTCGAGTAGACGAACACTTTCTGCGTAAATGCCCCCTGTTGTCTTCTGTCCAAGAGCAATTCGTGTTGATCGAACTGCACGAATCGCCAAAAACCAATTCGGCTCTGCAGGTTTTATGACGGGGAACAGCCTAGAATACTGGCTCCATTCGTGCTCGT
>CAZACJ010000116.1:0-4312 GCA_964483385.1 uncultured Pirellula sp.
GACGGGACTCAACTACTCATGCTTGCCGTCGATGTCCACAACGAGTCAGAACGCATTTACAACTCTTCCGAATTCCAGCTCACAGTCGTCGCACCGAAAATAATTAATAGCGTCAGGGGTGCGGCATCCACCGTTACGTTGCCTGACAACAAACGCCTACATGTGTTTCCCGCTGTACCTCGATTGTTTCCTGATGCATGGCACTCGCAAACGATTGAATTCGACGACGATCAAGGCGGAAAAGAATTCGATGTCGATGTACTGATTCGCGTATTCTCAGAATTCGGAAAAAGAGACTATCCCGTGAAGGTGCGGATGGTCATACGGGAGGAGAAATAGCTGCGTAACGATGGTGTGAACCCGGAATAACCGAAATTTGTTTTTTAAATTGTGTACCAACCTCGTCGGTCCGGTCATGCCACGCGTTCGGCACTGAAGTGAATCAACGATGCGAACAATATGAGACAAAGATAGAAGCGTTTGAGAAGAATGTGGTTAACCGTAAGCTTCGAACCGTACAAGTCCTAGGGAAATACCTCGAAGACAATGCGTCTTTTGACCCAATGTCGGAATCGGCCTTCGCGATTCGTAACCTATGCCTTCATTAGTTCGAAATTTACGAATAGGTCGCTCCAAGTCAGAGCAGCAGCGACAGTCAATCTATTGCTTTTTTCTACCGTCGATTCAAAAAAACTTGGTCCATCCGGCATTTCCGTGGGTGATGGTACAATTGCAGGGGAAAGGAACCCCCAGCAATGCAAGACAAAGCGCTCTATCAACATATCCTAGGACTGACATCCCCTTGGACCTTCTCCGAGGTCAAATCAGATATTCCAGCCGAAGAGATCCAAGTGAGGGTTGAGCACCCTGCTGGTACAAAGTTCTGCTGCCCTGAGTGTGGAAAAAGCTTGCTTGCTACGATCATGCAGAGGATCGTCGATGGTGGCATCTGGACTCGTGCCAATACAAGACAATCCTCATTGGCCGTGTTCCCCGAGTGGACTGTCCAGAGCATGGAGTAAATACCGTAAAAGAAACTCGGGGAAAGTCCCCGAGTTTCTTCCAGCACCGGGACCCTCTACCCATTGACGATTAACGACGATCAGACAGAAATCCATTTCACGCTTAATCAAAATCAAGACCCGCTTTTGGACAAAGACCAAGATCCCGAGCGAAGTTCGCTAATCCGGAAAGTCTTGCCCAATCCGAGCTGTCGCAAGCCGAAGGTACCAAGTCGATGTTAAGAATAGACAGAAAGAACCAGGGCTTCACACTGCTCGAAACCCCAAGCCTAGCAGAGGTGTCTATTTCCGAGCGTTATGACCTTCAGGAGTTCATCTCGAACAGTCCTGACGCGTTTTTCCAAGAATTGGGCCTGGAGCTGTTTCTAGTTGGCAAGGAGATTATGCCATCGAAGAGCGTGCAGGATCGCATTGACCTTCTCGCGGTCGACAAGGAAGGCAGCAGTGTGGTCATCGAGCTCAAGCGTGGCAACAACAAGCTGCAACTGCTCCAGGCCATTTCTTACGCCGGCATGATCTCTCAGTGGTCGGCAGAGGAATTCCTTGGACTGCTAAGCAATGATCGGAAGGAGATGCTGGCCGATTTCCTTGAAGTGGATCTGGAGGACGTCAATCGGGCTCAGCGGATCGTGCTGATCGCCGAGGAGTTCGACTACGCACTGCTCGTTGGAACCGAGTGGCTGAGCAAGAACTACAGCGTCGACGTGATGTGCTGTCGCATTTCTGTAGCGAAGGACTTGGGAACCGGAACCGAATACCTGGTCTGCTCAAACGTCTATCCGGCTCGGGAGCTATTCCAGGAAGCTGCACCTCGTGGGCAGCGAAGCACGGTGACGACGATCAAATGGGGTGACTGGACCGCAGCCTTGGCAGAATTATCGAATCGGGCGCTGGTAGAGTTCTTCCAAAAACAGCTCGCCGAAAATCGCGAGTCCTATCTGCGCAAGCGCATCCTTCATTTTCGGGTCGACGGCAAACGCAGGTGGTTTGTCGCCGCCAGACAAGCCCGAGCCTACGTCTGGCAGCATGGTCGATTCGACAATGACGTCGAGTATTGGAAGCAGGGCTTGAGCGAGCTTTCGTCTGTCAAACCCGTGAAACGCGGCCGATGCTTGAGTTTCTTTCTCGAATCTCAAGATGACTTTCAGTTTTTCCAAAAATCAGCGACGAGCGGATTGCTCAAGGCCGCCTGGAGCCGGTGCGTTGATACGGACGATTCCGAGGATGCGGAAGAAGATTCTGAGGTGTGAGCAGCTTGCGAGTTACCCTGAACTGCGAGTTTGATATCACCGCAAAGGCGCGAAGTTTGCCAAGTATAAGAGCAAGGCAGGAAGTTCCTGGTGTGGATCAACCTATTCTGGCAACTCAAAGGTTAGGCCTCTTTGATTTGCCCCGACCGCCCTTGATTGGAGGCTTGAGGCAGCACCCTCGATTGGCCGCTTCAGTTTCAGAACTCTAGACACTAGACTTCACTGGAACTGGCGGAAAAGCGATTCGCCAGGGTCCGGTGGCTTACGCACACCGGCAGAGAAGTGTCGCCCTCCGGGCTAAAACCGAACAGCCGTAAGACGCCGACGCTTGCGCGTCGTGTAGAGCCATTGGGGACAATGGCTCTACACTGTTGGTAGATCGATTGTCCCCAATCGATCGGAGCCTGAAGTCACCGCAACTAGTAAGATAAACAGCCGAACAGCCGTGAGTGTCTTGGTTCCGCTTGGAATGGATTTCTGTCTGATCGGTTTCAATTGTAAATGGTTACCAGTCGCCAATTTGTTTTGGGATCTTCAAGATCCTAGCGATTGGATTTATCGCATTTTCACCAGAATCGAAGGCAAGGAGTGCACTAATCCCAGCAAGGGTAATCCCTTTGCTGATCGCTGACCGTTGACCCACTTTAGGACGTTCTCCAGGTTCCGAGGGTCGTACTTGCAGCCCTAGTCCAATGCTCTTCGGTCACTTGTAAAACTACCGGCACCATTCATGGAGTGGCAGCCCGTAACGTCTCTGAAAATCCAGACGGCCGACTTGCCACTTCGAGCCAGCTAGCTGACGAATCTTGGGCTCCGGTGGCTCAAGGCCACCTGGGGGCCCGATTGTCGGCCTGTTCTAAACCCGTCGGACTCGAGGCAAGGCTCATGGACAATGCATCGCGGTAAACTATCATCAGTTCCATGGGTGGTCGGTGCTTGCACTGGTTATCTTTGAGTGGTTATGCCGTTTGGTAATCCACGCCCTCTTTATCTTTACCTTTATCTCTAGGAATCTCACCTGATGCTTACACGACTCGCTTTGCGTGTTTCCCTTTTTGCGATCTGCACTAGCCTTGCAACTGGCTACTCAACCTTCGGCGACGAACGCGAAGAGATCAAGCTTCGGATCGTCCAGATCGAGAAGCAAGCGGCACAGCTTCTCAAAGAAGGTCGCAAGGACAAAGTCGCAGGATTGCTCCGCGAGCAAGAAGAGTTGCTGAAAACACTCGAGGGCATGAACTCCCAAAGACGCTTCGAGGGACGCGGTCCAAGCCCAGAGCAGATGGAGAAATTTCACAAAGCCGCCGAGCAGGTCCATCACCTGCGGATCGCTTCGGAACACCTCAAGTTAGCTGGCATGCATGACATGGCCGGGGATCTCATGCGCCGTGTCGAGGACATCGAGCAAGATCTGCGAAACGCCAAAGAGAAAATGGCGCAGCAAATGCGAGCAGACCGACCAGACCGACCAGACCGAGGCGACAAAGAGCCACCTCGCGACCAACCCCAACGAGAGCCTAACCGTAAGGATCAACCCGAACGACCAAGAGCTGAATCAAGAGGCCCCCAGAACGGCGGCCCCCAGAACGGCGGCCCCGACGGTTTCATCCATCGCTTGCAAGAGCAACTCGACCAAGTGCGAGCTGAAAACCGAGAGCTGCGCGCGATGGTTGAAAAGATCGCCAGCGGCTTGAGGCAATCCGATAAGCCCCAGACCGATAAGCCCCAGACCGACAAGCCCCAGACCGACAAGCCCCAGACCGATAAACCTCAGATTGAGGATAGGATGCTTCAGTTTGCCGAAAGAGCTATACAGCGTAAGGACACGGATAAAAATGGAGTTTTGACTCCGGACGAATTCAAAGCCGCCAGCGGTACATCTTTCTCGGATGTAGATACCAATCAAGACGGCAAGATCGACATCAAGGAATATGCCACTTACATATCGCGCCGGTAATAGGAAATCCTGACCGAGGCGGTTTTCGGTAACTTGCAGACCAATGCCGAATTGCGATACTAGATCGAATCGAGTACGAGAAC